>NZ_OBMR01000012.1 GCF_900218035.1 Pseudobutyrivibrio ruminis DSM 9787 | reverse complement strand
CGGTACGCGAGCTGGGTTCAGAACGTCGTGAGACAGTTCGGTCCCTATCCGGCGCGGGCGTAGGATATTTGAGAGGAGCTGCCCCTAGTACGAGAGGACCGGGGTGGACGGACCACTGGTGTATCAGCTGTCGACCAACGGCATAGCTGAGTAGCCAAGTCTGGACGGGATAAACGCTGAAGGCATCTAAGCGTGAAGCCCCCCTCAAGATGAGATATCCCATTCCTTTAAGGAAATAAGATCCCTTATAGACGATAAGGTAGATAGGTTCAAGGTGTAAGTGTGGTAACGCATTCAGCTGATGAATACTAATAGATCGAAGGTTTATTCTAAAAAGAAGATATGTAGTATCGGAATACTGTGTGAAGTTTTGAGGTTGCTATAAGAGAAGTAGCAAGCAAGGGCTTGCTTTTTTCGTAGAGAAACCACTATTTGGGGGCGTAGCTCAGTTGGGAGAGCACCTGCCTTGCAAGCAGGGGGTCAAGAGTTCGAATCTCTCCGTCTCCACTAAAGTTCTTGCTAAATGCAAGAACTTTTTGTTTGCCCAAGATAGAAAAAAATGTGAAAATTTTGTGATTTTTCTATTGAAAGCGACTAGATATTGTGTTAATATTTACTAGTCGCGTGGGTGAGGGACTCAAATCAATTTTGGGTTTTTCGCTTACGATTTAGGGGATTGGTCAAATGGTATGATAGGGGTCTCCAAAACCTTTGGTGGGAGTTCGATTCTCTCATCCCCTGTTACTAAAAGCCTTGGAAGTATATCTTCCAAGGCTTTTTTCGTATATAAAACAGTGATAAATACACTACTTAATTAATTGAATGTGTAAAAACAAAATGATATAATAAACTAAAATAGTCAGAAAATTCAATTTATAATTTTCTTAAGGGGTTTTACTATATTACGTGCAAAGGAGAAGGGATTATGCTTGCTACATTGGTACCACTGTTTTACGAAGATATGTCAGTTGCATCATATTGCTTATATGCGCAGAAGGAGAACTTATATCAACATCCCCATTTACTAGGCGCAGGAAAATATGATGGTGCTGGTGCTATCGTAGGAATTGAAGTTTTTGATAGTGTTTCGGAGGATGATCTTGTTGCTAACTGCAGCATAATTATTCCTATTAATAATATTTCATTATTTTCTAATATTGAACAACAGCTGACTGGCTTTGATGGAAGAATAGTTTTACTGGTTGATCAGACTATTAAGCCAGAAGAATCATATAATAAACGTTTACTTGATTTGAAAAGTAAAGGTTTCAAGTTGGCTATGAAGGATTTGCCTCTTGCTAACATTGATGACTTTAAGTTTATGCTTAACGATTTTGATTTATTCCTTATTAATAGCGAAGCGGGAGATGTTGTTGCTCAGGCTAAGGAGTTTAGAAAAGTTATTCCTGATATGGACTTTTGCGCAGAGAATCTTCATAGTAAGGAAGAATTTGATGCAGCTAAAGAATCTGGTCTATTCAAAATTTTCGAAGGTACTTTCTTTAGAGTTCCAATTAATGAACAAGATACAGAGGTTTCACCTATTAAGATTAATTACATGAAGTTGATGACAGTTATTAATCAGCCAGATTTTAATCTTAGCGATGTATCGAATGTTATTGGACAAGATCCAGCTCTTTCTATTGAGTTATTGAAAATTGCTAATAAGCTTACAGTAAATTCTAATATTAGATCCATTGCTCAAGCTACAGCACTTTTAGGTCAACGTGAGATTAGACGTTGGCTAAATACTACATTATTTAATGGTTTAGCAGCTGGTAAGCCAAATGAGATTACACGACTCTCATTAGTTAGAGCAAGATTTGCTGAGAATTTGGCACCTGTTTTCGATTACGCTATGAGAAAAGATGAGCTTTTCCTAATGGGACTGTTTTCTCTACTTAATTTAATACTGGATATGCCTATGGAAAAGGCATTAGAGCAAGTAGGTGTTAGTAATGAGATAAAGAAGGCCTTAGTAGAAGATGATGGCATCTTTTCACCTCAGCTTGAATTCTTACTCAGCTATGAAGCTGGTGATTGGCAGGAAGTTTCCAGATTAATGGTTCTTCATGATATTGAGATGCATGATGTGTACGATGCATACGTAGAAGCCTTGAAATGGTATGGCAATATGTTTATTTAGTGACTTTGTACTCATTTAAATACAAATTTACAAAAATTTAATAATTTGGACACTAAATCAATACAATTTGTCAACATGGAAACTTAATTGTAAAAATATTGCACAAACGCCAATAATAAAGCTTTTTATGGAAACTAAAATTCAAAAAAGTGTTCAGACAATCTTCACATAGCAATTTTTTATAAAAATCAAAAAGTTACTGCACGAATTGATAAGTGTGTGACAAAAATTGCATTGACAGTATTTATAAATGATGTTATAAAATATCAAGTACGTTACGGAAGACGTATTGTAGTAAATGGATTTTGGTTTTTATAGGAGTTGATTTAGTTTATGAAGTTTAAAATTAGACTTGAGAACACACAGGACGCAGAAGAGTTTGTTACAGCAGCTGCTAAGTGTGGCGGCGATGTCGACCTTCATAGCGGAGTAGTTTATATCGATGGTAAGTCCCTCCTTGGAGTACTTGCAATGGGTATCAAGAGAGACATGGATGTCTATGTTGCAGATCACATCGAACCATCTTTTAAAAACGCTGTTAAGAAGTTCGTTGTTGCATAGAATAGAATAAGGTATAATAACCCTGTGATTATCACAGGGTTTTTTATTTATGAAAGTATCGAGATTAATAGCTCCAGAGGGAGAAAAAGCACAAATAAATATTTCGGTTCGCAACTTAGTCGAGTTTCTTCTTAGAGAGGGAGATATCGATGACAGAAAAGGGTCTGTAGATCCTTTTGAGGCGATGCAAGCAGGAAGTAGGATCCATAGAAAAATTCAAAGTTCTATGGGTCCATTTTATAGTGCTGAAGTTCCACTTAAATTCCAGATTGAATATGAAGACTATATTCTGGGACTGGAAGGGAGAGCTGACGGTCTTGTTTTAGATAGAGACGAATCTGGAAATGTTGTTACAGCCACAGTTGATGAAATAAAAGGAATGTATATGGATGTAATGACATTTGAAAAGCCTGTACTTGTTCATGAAGCTCAAGCTAAATGTTATGCATATATGGTTGCTTCTGAATATAATCTTGAGACAATCGAAGTGCAGATGACTTATGTTAGCTTGGAGACAGAAGAGGTTAAGTATTTTAATCATATCTATACTTATGAAGAAATAGAAGAGTGGTTTTTGACCATTGTTGGAATATTTAAGAAATGGTCTGATTTCCAATATTATCATAAGATGGAGCTTCTAGAATCTGTTCAAGGTTTGGAATTCCCTTATGAATACAGAGATGGCCAAAAGAAACTGGTAAGTGATGTATATAGAAGTATTTATAGAAGAAAGATTTTGTTTATGCAGGCTCCTACAGGCACAGGAAAAACTATCGCCAACGTTTATCCTGCGGTAATGGCCCTTGGACAAAATCTTGCAGAGCGTGTTTTTTATCTTACAGCTAAAACGGCTACTGCAATCGCAGCTAGGGATGCATATAGTCTTTTAGTGGAAAAGGGATATGAAGGCAAAACAATCATGTTGACAGCAAAGGAGAAAATGTGTCTTTGCGATGAGGCTGATTGTAATCCGGATTATTGTCCTTATGCCAGGGGGCATTTTGATAGAATTAACGACGTTATATATGAAGTAATTACTAAGGAGACGGTAATAACAAGAGATGTTATTCTTGGCTATGCCGAAGAATACGTAGTTTGTCCATTTGAACTGGCGTTAGATGTTAGTACGTGGTGTGAAGGTATTATCTGTGATTACAACTATGTGTTTGATCCAAATGTATATTTGAAGAGATTTTTTGCTGAAGGCAAAGGTGGTGAGCACATTTTTCTTATTGATGAAGCTCACAACATGGTTGATAGAGCAAGAGAGATGTACTCTGAAACCCTCATTAAGGAAGAAATTCTTTCTATAAAAAGGTATGCTAAACCTGTCAGCAAGAAATTAGTTAATGCATTGGAAAAATGCAATAGGATTATGCTTGAATACAAGCGTGAGTGTGATCACGATATAACAGTGCTGGATGATGTTGATATGCTTTTGAATGCTTGTGACAATCTTCAAATGATATTGGAACAACTATTTAAAAAAGAAATCAAATTTGGAATATATCAGGATGAAGTATTAGACTTCTATTTCAGATTGAGAAACTTTACAGCATTGGCGTATCAACAGGATAGTGATCACTATCGTATATACTGTGATTTCGATGAGGATAAAAACTTCAATCTTCATTTATATTGTATTGATCCATCTGCACAGTTGCAGGACAGGCTCAGAATGGCCAGGGCAACAGTATACTTTAGCGCGACATTACTTCCTATCGATTATTACAAGGATTTGCTTTGTAATGATAAAGATGTGTATGCCATATATGTGGATTCGGTATTTGATCAAAAGAACCGTCTTTTGATGCTAGGTACAGATGTTACCAGCAAGTACACAAGACGAGGTGATGATGAGTATCTGAAATTTGCTACTTACATCAATACTATCGTAAATGCGAAGCAGGGAAACTATATGGTTTTTGGTCCTTCCTATAAATTTTTGGAGGATATACAAAGCAAATATAGTGACATAATGGGTGATGTTGATGTAATAGTTCAACAGCAAAATATGACAGAACAAGAACGAGAAGACTTTCTGCTGGAATTTGAAAAGAAAAGAGACAAATCAATGGTAGCGTTTTGTACTCTTGGAGGTATTTTTTCAGAAGGTATAGATTTAGTTGGCGGAAAGCTTATTGGCTCTATAGTACTTGGTGCGGGGCTTCCACAGGTGGGTAACGAGCGAAAGCTTATGTCTGATTTTTTTGATGAGAATGGCAAAAATGGATTTGAGTATGCCTATTTGTATCCTGGTATGAATAAAGTAATCCAGGCGGCAGGACGTCTTATCAGAACCAAAGACGATGTGGGAGTTATTGCATTGCTTGATGAACGCTTTAGGTTTGGAAGCTATAGAAAAACATTTCCAAGAGAATGGAATGATGCTACATTCACATCTGTAGAAAGTGTGGAAGAGCAGGTTAAAGTATTCTGGAAAGATAAGGAATAAAACTTTCGTTAAAAAGTAACAAATTTAATTTAAAAAATAGACTGAAAAAGTATTAGGACATGTGAACAAATTGTGATATACTATCTACAACTGTGGGGTGTGCGAGGTTTTGTACACCCTGCGATACAAAATAAATATCACGGAGGTGTAAAGTGGGCAAGGTAAGAAGAGTTTACGTTGAGAAAAAACCACAGTTTGCAGTATCTGCTAAGTCACTGTATTCCGAAATAGGAAGTTACTTAGGCATCAAGGGTGTTACAGGAGTCAGGGTTCTGATTCGGTACGACATTCAGGATGTTTCTGATGAGGTCTTTAAAAAAGCGGTAAAGACGGTATTTTCGGAGCCACCTGTTGATGATGTTTATGAAGAAACATTTGATTACAATGGCAGAGTTTTTTCTGTTGAGTTTTTACCAGGTCAGTTTGACCAGAGAGCTGATTCTGCGGAGCAGTGTCTTAAACTTCTAAATGAGGATGAGAATCCTACTATTCATACAGCAACTACCTATGTTATTGAGGGTAGCATTTCTGACGATGAATTTAATGCTATAAAATCACATTGTATTAATCCAGTTGATTCTAGAGAGACTTCACTTGAAAAGCCAGAGTCTCTGTCTAATAATTTCGATGAGCCAGCCGACGTCAAGACTTTTGACGGATTCATTTCTATGGCTGAAAATGATTTACGTAATTTATATGATTCCTTAAATCTTGCTATGACATTTAAGGATTTCCTTCACATTCAGAACTATTTTTCCAATGAAGAACACAGAGACCCTACTGTTACAGAAATCAGGGTATTAGATACATATTGGTCTGATCATTGTAGACATACAACATTCTCTACAGAGTTAAAGAACGTTACTATCGAAGATGGTTATTACAAAGCTCCTATTCAGGCAACTTTTGATGATTATCTTGATAACTTCAAGATTCTTTATAAGGATAGAGATGATAAGTTTGTATGCTTAATGGATTTGGCACTTCTTGCTATGAAGCGTCTTAAAGCAGATGGCAAGCTTGATGATCAGGAAGAATCTGATGAGATTAATGCGTGCTCAATCGTTGTACCTATTAATGTAGATGGAACAGATGAAGAGTGGCTTATTAACTTTAAGAATGAGACACATAACCATCCTACAGAAATCGAACCATTTGGTGGTGCTGCAACATGTCTTGGCGGTGCAATCAGAGATCCACTTTCAGGACGTACTTATGTATATCAGGCAATGCGTGTTACAGGTGCTGCTGATCCAACAGTTTCAGTAAAGGATACAATCGAAGGAAAGCTTCCACAGAAGAAGCTTGTTCGTGAAGCTGCTCATGGATACAGCTCATATGGTAACCAGATTGGCCTTGCTACAGGATATGTAAAGGAAATATATCATCCAGATTATGTTGCAAAGCGTATGGAGATTGGTGCTGTTATGGGTGCTGCTCCAAGACGCGCAGTTCAGAGATTGAATTCAGATCCAGGAGATAAAATCATTCTTCTTGGTGGACGTACAGGACGTGATGGAATCGGTGGTGCTACTGGTTCTTCAAAGGCTCACAATACAGAATCTACTGCAGTATGTGGTGCTGAGGTTCAAAAGGGTAACCCACCTACAGAAAGAAAGATTCAGAGACTTTTCAGAAGAGAAGAAGTTTCATATATTATCAAAAAATGTAATGACTTTGGTGCCGGCGGTGTTTCTGTTGCAATCGGAGAGCTTGCTCCAGGACTTACAGTTGATCTTGATAAGGTTCCAAAGAAGTATGCAGGTCTTGATGGAACAGAACTTGCTATTTCAGAATCACAGGAGAGAATGGCTGTAGTTGTATCACCAGCTGATGTTAATAAGTTCTTACAGTATGCTGCAGAGGAAAACCTTGAAGCAATTGAGGTTGCAGTTGTTACGGAGGAGCCACGTCTTGTTCTTAACTGGAGAGGTAAGGAAATCGTTAACCTTTCAAGAGCATTCCTTGATACAAATGGTGCTCATCAGGAGACAGATGTATATGTAGAACTTCCTGACAGCAAGGATAAATACATTGATAGAATTGGTATCGAAAAGGTAGCAAAGGACATTGAGAATAATGATTTAAAGGCTGCTTGGCTTGACACTCTTGCTGATCTCAATGTTTGCTCACAAAAAGGTCTTGTTGAGATGTTTGATGGCTCAATTGGAGCTGGCTCAACACTTATGCCTTTCGGTGGTAGATATCAGCTTACAGAAACACAGGCAATGGTTGCTAAGGTTCCTGTTGCAGATGGAAACACAGATGCTGTTACAATGATGGCTTATGGCTTTAATCCATATGTAAGCTCTTGGTCACCTTACCATGGTTCACAGTTAGCAGTACTCGAGTCAATTTCACGTATCGTAGCTACTGGTGGTGACTACAAGAAAATCAGATTCACATTCCAGGAATACTTCCGCAGAATGAGCGAAGATCCAAAGAGATGGAGCCAGCCATTTGCAGCACTCCTTGGTGCATACAAGGCTCAGATGGAGTTCGGTCTTCCTTCTATAGGCGGTAAGGACTCTATGTCAGGAACATTCAATGAAATCGATGTTCCTCCAACACTTGTATCATTTGCTGTAGATGTTGCAAAACAGCAGGAGATTGTTACTCCAGAGTTAAAGGAAGCAGGAGATAAGCTCTTCTTACTTAGAATTCTTCGTGACAATTATGACCAGCCAAATTACAGTCAGGCAAAGGTTGTATTTGAAGTAATCAGACAGATGGTAGAGCTTGGAAACATCAAGGCTGCATATGCTCTTGATGCATACGGATTAGTACCAGCTGTTTCTAAGATGGCCTTTGGTAACAAGCTTGGTGTAAAGCTGGTTGATGAATGTCAGAACGGATTGTTATTCGGATGTGTAATTGGCGATATCGTAGTTGAAGTTTCAGAGGATGGCGCACTTGCTATCATTCAGGAGCTTGAAAAGAGAGGATTCTCTGATTGTGGCTACGAAGTTGGTGAAGTTACAGCGGATGCAACATTCACATACAAGGATGTAAAGATTTCTATGGATGAGGCTCTTGGAGCATGGACAGGAACTCTTGAAAAGGTATTCAAGACACGCAGTCATGAAGATACATCTCTTGTAAATACAGAGCTTTACAAGGCTAAGAACTTCTATATTAGCAAGAATAAGATTGCAAAGCCAAGAGTATTTATTCCAGTATTCCCAGGAACAAACTGCGAATACGATTCAGCTCGTGCCTTTGAAAAGGCAGGCGCAATCACAAATGTAAAGGTATTCAAGAATCAGAATGCCGAGGACATCAGAGAATCAGTAGATGAGTTTACAAGAGCAATTGCTCAGTCTCAGATTGTTATGTTCCCTGGTGGATTCTCAGCTGGTGATGAGCCAGAGGGTTCAGCTAAATTCTTCGCAACTGCATTTAGAAATGCAAAGATGAAGGAAGCTATAACAAATCTTTTAGAAAATAGAGATGGTTTGATGTTAGGTATCTGTAATGGATTCCAGGCTCTTATCAAGCTTGGTCTTGTACCTTATGGTGAAATCCATACACAGTCAGCAGATTCACCAACTCTTACATACAACACAATAGGACGTCATATTTCTAAGATTGCCTATACAAAGGTAGTCAGCAACAAGTCACCTTGGCTTGCAGGCGCACAGCTTGGAGAGACTTATTGTTCACCAGCATCTCACGGTGAGGGACGTTTCGTTGCTTCAGAAGAGTGGATTAAGAAGCTCTTTGAAAACGGACAGGTTGCTACTCAGTACGTAGATGAAAATGGTAACCCTACAATGGATGAGGAATGGAATATCAACGGAAGCTACTATGCAATCGAAGGTATTACAAGTCCAGATGGTAGAGTATTTGGTAAGATGGCTCATGCAGAGCGTAGAGGTAGTGGCGTAGCACTTAACATTTATGGTAATCAGGACATGAAGATTTTCGAATCTGGTGTAGATTACTTCCGCTAAATAAACCGTAAACTCCAAGGTAAACTTTATACCTTGGAGTTTTAATAAAGTGAAAATCAATTTGATTTTCTAGAGATTAGTTTAAATAGCTCCCTTCATATTTTTTTAAATGCCATTTGATATTTCTTGCTATTCTAGTGAGTATAGCGAAAGCGATACTAGAATAGTTAGAAATATCAGATGGTAAATAAGAAGAACTTGGGAGGGAGCGAGAGAAAAAAAGGGTAGAAAAGAGGAAAGATGAAAGCATTTTTAATTTTGGAAGATGGCACAGTATTTGAAGGCACAAGCATAGGATCTACCAGAGAGGTCGTTAGTGAGATTGTTTTCAATACTTCTATGACTGGATATTTGGAAGTTCTGACAGATCCTTCTTATGCAGGTCAGGCCGTATGCATGACATATCCACTTATTGGTAATTACGGTATTACAGATGATATGGAAAGTGGCAGACCATGGCCTGATGGATTTATTGTTAGAGAGCTTAGTAGAATTCCATCAAACTTCCGCTGCAAGGGAACTATTCAGGATTTCTTGGTTAAGCACAATATCACTGGCATTTCAGGTATCGATACACGTGCTCTTACAAAAATCTTACGTGACCGCGGAACAATGAACGGAATGATTACTACAAATGAGCACTTTAATTTCGAAGAAATCAAGCCAAAGCTTCAGGCATATAGAACTGGGGATGTAGTTTCAAAGGTTACTTGCCAGGAGAAGACAGTTCTACCAGGAAACGGAAAAAAGGTGGCACTATTAGATTTTGGTGCAAAGAGAAATATTGCAAAGTCTCTTAATGATAGAGGATGTGAGGTTACTATTTATCCTGCGCACACTCCTGCAAAGGAAATCCTTGCAGCAGAGCCAGACGGTATTATGCTTTCAAACGGACCTGGCGATCCAAAGGACTGCGGGCCTATCATTGATGAGGTTAAAAAGCTTTATGACAGCAATGTACCAATTTTTGCAATTTGCCTTGGACATCAGCTTATGGCACTTGCAACTGGTCTAGATACTCACAAGCTTAAGTACGGACACAGAGGTGGCAACCATCCTGTAAAAGATTTGGAGACTGGCAAAGTATACATTTCATCACAAAACCACGGTTATGTAGTTGATACAGATGGACTTGACGAGAAAATTGCAGTACCAGCATTTGTGAATGTAAACGATGGAACAAATGAGGGGCTTAAGTATACAGGAAAGAACATTTTCACTGTTCAGTTCCATCCTGAGGCATGCCCAGGACCACAGGACAGCGGATATTTATTTGATAGATTTATTAAGATGATGGGAGGAGAGCAGTAATGCCAAAGAGAAGTGACATTAAGAAAGTAATGGTGATTGGCTCAGGTCCTATCGTTATTGGACAGGCGGCAGAGTTCGATTATGCTGGAACACAGGCATGTCGTTCACTTAAGGAAGAGGGAATTGAGGTTTGCCTCGTAAACTCTAATCCTGCCACAATCATGACAGACAAAGAGATAGCAGATCAGGTTTATATTGAGCCTCTTACAGTAGACGTTTTAAAGCAGATTATTATTAAGGAAAAACCGGATTCACTTCTTCCAACACTTGGTGGACAGGCTGGACTTAACCTTGGTATGGAGCTTGCAGAGTCAGGGTTCTTAGAAGAGCAAGGAGTTAAGCTTATCGGTACCACAGCTGAGACAATCTTTAGAGCTGAGGATAGACAGGCATTCAAGGATACAATGGAAAAGCTTGGTGAGCCTGTTGCAGCATCACTTGTTGTAAACACAGTTGAGGATGGTATCAAGTTTACTAACACAATCGGCTATCCAGTAGTACTTAGACCTGCTTATACACTTGGCGGCTCAGGCGGTGGTATTGCAAACAATCAGCAGGAGCTTGTAGAAATTCTTACAAACGGTCTTCGTCTTTCACGTGTACATGAAGTTCTTGTAGAAAGATGTATCGCTGGATGGAAGGAAATCGAGTACGAGGTAATGCGTGATGCCAACGGCAACTGCATCACAGTATGTAACATGGAAAATATCGACCCAGTTGGTGTACATACAGGTGACTCAATCGTAGTTGCTCCTTCACAGACACTTGGCGACAAGGAATATCAGATGCTTCGTACATCTGCACTTCGTATTATAGATGAGCTTGGAATTACAGGTGGATGTAACGTACAATATGCACTTCATCCAGAAAGTTTTGAGTACTGCGTAATCGAGGTAAACCCACGAGTTTCTCGTTCATCAGCACTTGCATCAAAGGCGACAGGATACCCTATTGCAAAGGTAGCAGCAAAGATTGCTCTTGGTTATACACTTGATGAAATTCCAAATGCAATCACAAAGAAGACTTACGCATCATTTGAGCCAATGCTTGATTACTGCGTTGTAAAGATTCCAAGACTTCCATTTGATAAATTCATTACAGCTACTAGAAAGCTTACAACTCAGATGAAGGCTACTGGTGAGGTAATGTCCATCTGCAACAACTTCGAGGGTGCTCTTATGAAGGCCATCCGCTCACTTGAGCAGCATGTGGATTCACTTCTTAGCTACGATTTCTGCGACATGACTGATGAGGAACTTAATGAAGCACTTAAGGTTGTCGATGATAGAAGAATTTACTGCATCGCGGAAGCTCTCAGACGTGGAGCATCTTACGAGACCATTCACAATATCACAAAGATTGATATGTGGTTTATTGATAAGATTAAGATTCTTGTTGAAATGGAGCTTAGACTTCAGCAGGAAGAACTTACAGTTGAACTTCTTAAGGAAGCAAAGAGAATTGAGTTCCCAGATAGCGTAATTGCACATTTGAATGGAAAGATGTCTGAGGACGAGGTTCGTCAGATGCGATATGACAACGGCATTGTAGCTGCTTACAAGATGGTTGATACATGTGCAGCAGAGTTCGATGCCATGACACCTTACTACTACAGTGTTTACGGAAGTGAAAACGAAGCTGTAGAGACAAAGGACAGAAAGAAGGTACTTGTACTTGGTTCTGGTCCTATCAGAATCGGTCAGGGTGTTGAGTTTGACTACTGTTCAGTTCATGCTACATGGGCGTTTGCAAAGGAAGGCTGGGAGACAGTCATTGTAAATAACAACCCAGAGACAGTTTCAACTGACTTTGATATAGCAGATAAGCTTTACTTCGAGCCTCTTACAAATGAGGACGTAGAGTCAATCGTAAATCTTGAGAAGCCAGATGGCGCTATCGTACAGTTCGGTGGTCAGACAGCTATCAAGCTTACAGAGCACCTTATGAAAATCGGCGTGCCAATCCTTGGAACAAAGGCAGAGGACGTAGATGCAGCAGAGGATAGAGAGCTCTTTGATGAAATTCTTGAGCAGACACAGATTCCACGTGCTGCCGGCGGCACAGTATTTACTGCTGAAGAAGCAAAGGAAGTTGCAAACAGACTTGGTTATCCAGTACTTGTTCGCCCATCTTATGTACTTGGTGGACAGGGAATGCAGATTGCCTTTAATGATGATGAGATTGAGAAATTTATGGATATCATCAATCAGATTGCTCAGGATCACCCAATCCTTGTAGATAAGTACTTACAGGGAAAGGAAATTGAGGTTGACGCCATCTGCGACGGCGAAAATATCTTAATCCCTGGTATCATGGAGCATATTGAGCGTACTGGTATCCACTCAGGTGATAGTATCTCAGTATATCCTGCTCACACAATCAGCCAGGATATTAAGGACAAGATTGTAGATTACACAGAGCGACTTGCAAAGGCACTTCACGTACTTGGAATGATTAACATCCAGTTCATCGCCATGGATGGAGAGGTTTATGTAATTGAGGTAAACCCACGAAGCTCACGTACAGTTCCTTACATCAGCAAGGTAACAGGCATTCCAATCGTAGACCTTGCTGCAAAGGCAATTCTTGGTCACAAGATTACAGACATGGGATACAAGCCAGGCCTTCAGCCTGAGGCAGATTACATCGCAATCAAGATGCCAGTGTTCTCATTCGAGAAGCTACGTGGAGCTGAGATAAGCCTTGGACCAGAAATGAAGTCAACTGGTGAGTGCCTTGGTATTGCAAAGACATTTGAGGAAGCTTTATACAAAGCATTCCTTGGAGCCGGTGTGGTTCTTCCAAAGCATAAGCAGATGATTATTACTGTAAAGGATGCTGATAAGCCAGAGGCTCTTGAGGTTGCAAAGAGATTTGAGAAGCTTGGATACAAGATCTACGCTACACGCTCAACTGCAAAGTATCTGCAGGATGGAGGAGTAGATGCACTTCAGGTAAACAAGATTTCACAGGAATCTCCAAACGTAATGGACCTTATCCTTGGTCACAAGATTGACCTTGTTATCGATACACCTACACAGGGACACGGAGATAAGACAAGAGACGGATTCCTCATTCGCCGAAATTCTATCGAGACTGGTGTTAACTGTATCACAGCAATCGATACTGCAGTAGCACTTGCTACATCACTTGAATCAGCTACTACGGAATACACTCTTGTGGATGTGGCTAAGATATAAATATATGATTGATTTAAAGCTATCTTGCATTGATATGCAGGATAGCTTTTTTTATTGCTTGACATAGTTAGGATTGGGATGTATATTAAAGAAAAGAATTGAGCACAATTAAATAGCATGATAAACACAATAATCAGGAGGTCAATTATGGTAGCAGTTAGATATTATTCTAAATCAGGAAATACAAAGAGCCTTGCAGAAGCAATTGCAAAGGGCGCAGGTGTAATCCCTATCTCAGTAGATGAGGATAACGCAAAGATTACTGAAGACATCGATGTTTTATTCATCGGTGGCGCATTATACGCTTATGGACTTGATAAGGTAATGAATGATTATTTATCAGGAATTGATGGTAAGAAAGTAAAGAAGGCAGTAGTATTTTCAACTTCTTGGATTTCAAAGCATTCTATTGATTTAATTAAGAAGGCACTTAAGGAAAAGGGCATCGAAGTTGCTGATGAGACATGTTATGTTAGAAATAAGCCAAACGATAAGCAGCTTGCAGAGGCAGAAGCATTTGCTAAGAAGTTTATATAAGATTAGTATTGTAGAGAAAGCTCCAATTGCATTTATTGCATTGGAGCTTTTTTTATATATTTACATATATTACTATGCTATAATTTTAAATATCTGTAGATTATTTGGAAAATTTAAAAAAAGTGTTGACCTTCTACCTTGTGGAAGGTTTATATTTCAAGCATAGACAAGGCCAAGTCTCAATATTAACTCGGGAGGGATGACATGGAAACAGTATCTTTAGCATCTATTATAGGGATGTGTTTTACACTATTAATTTCATTTGGTTTGCCAATAGGATTATTGCTATATGCAATGAACAAGCTAAAAGCAAAAATGATTAGCTTTTGGATAGGAGCTGCTACATTTGTAGTATTTGCTCTTGTGCTTGAACAGCTGTTGCATATAGGAATGATTAATCAGTTTGGTGAAGCTTTAACTGGAAATATTCTTATAAAAGCCATCTATGGTGGACTTGCAGCTGGAATCTTTGAAGAGGTTGGTCGTTTCATATCAATGAAATTGTTTATGAAGCGACTCCTTAATAAAGAAAATGCATTTATGTACGGTGTTGGTCACGGTGGAATTGAGGCTATGATTATAGTAGGACTGACTACAGTATCAAATCTGATTAGCGCATATATGATTAATACTGGTTTGATGGAGAAGTCATTGGAGTTATTTGACAGCGATATCAAACAGCAGACTATTGATCAGCTTTCATTATTGTGGACTACTAGCCCAGTGGATTTTTACATGGCTGGAGTAGAGAGAGTTGTTGCCATTACATTACATCTGTCACTTTCCTATATTGTTTATAGGGCAGTCAAAGATGGAAAGATTCAGCTACTTTTCTTATCAATTGCATTGCATGCCTTTGCAGATTTTGTAACTGTTTTGGTGGCAGGATATGCACCGATTATAGTAGTGGAAATTATATTGATTGTAATAGTTTCTATTATTGCAGTATTTGTTTATAAGAGATTTTCTGCTGAGCAGACAATTGCCGTAGGAGAATAGTTTATGGTCGAAAAGGTTTATAGTACCAGATGTGGGAATATTCATTATTGGATAAATACTAATGGTGAGTGTCAGGATAAACAGCTAGTGTTTTTACCTGGGTTAACTGCAGATCACAAATTATTTGATATGCAGATTGAGTGTTTTGAAGGGAAGTATCCTGTGTTTGTATGGGATGCGCCAGCTCATGCTACTTCATATCCATTTGATATGGATTTTTCCTTGGCGGATAAAGCTACTTGGTTAAATGAAATCCTTGTGGAAAATGGTTTCGATAAGCCTGTTATTATTGGACAATCCATGGGTGGATATTTGGGACAGATGTTTATGCAGCTTTTTCCTAATAAAGTGGTAGGGTTTGTATCTATTGATTCGGCTCCATTGCAAAAGCAGTATTATACAGGAATTGAATTGTGGTTACTTCATAGAATGACTCCGGTGTATCGCTATTATCCATGGAAAACTCTTTTACGGCAGGGAACAAATGGGGTGGCAACCTCTGAATATGGACGTGCCTTAATGAAGGAGTTTATGATGACCTATGACGGTGACCAGGAAAGATACTCACGTCTTGCAGGCGGTGGCTATAGGATTTTGGTAGAGGCTGTGGAGGAAGAGCTTCCTTATGAGATTGCTTGCCCTGCCATGCTTATATGTGGCACAAAGGATATGGCAGGCTCTACTAAAAGGTACAATAGAGCTTGGCATGCTCGCACAGGATTGCCTTTGCATTGGATCGAAGGTGCAGGGCATAACGCAAATACGGATAAGCCCGACGAAATTAACAGGCTAATAGAAGAGTTTTTGGAGACAGCATGAAGATTAATCAAGTAGAAGAACTAGTTGGAATTACAAAAAAGAATATTCGCTTTTATGAAGACCAGGGACTGATTAGTCCAGAGCGGAACAGGGATAATGGATATAGAGAATATTCCCTAAAGGATGTGGAACTTTTAAATAAGATAAAGCTGCTTAGAAGCTTGGATGTTCCAATTGAGGATATTCGTAAATTGGAAACAGGACAGGTATCTATGACAGATTGTTTGGATGGCCATATATCTCTTTTTACACATCGTCAGAAAGAGCTGGATATCATGAAAGAGATGTGTAAAGAAATCATAGAAGCCAATGTTCAGTTTGATAATCTACAGGCTGATTCTTATCTCGAGGATATGAGGAGACTTGAGAAAGGGGGCGTTAAGTTTATGGATGTTAATAAAACTGATATTAAGAAGTCAAAGAGAGGCCCAATTATAGCAGCCACAGTAAGTATTATATTTTTCGTTGCTATGATTGCTTTTATTGGATGGGCCGAATTTACAGATCCTGAGACACCAATTGGATTTGTAATTGCTATTATAGTGTTATTTGGAGCAATGATTGTGGGAACACTAATTGCTTTAAAAGAAAGATTAAAGGAAATAGAAGGAGGAGAAATAAATGAAGCTCGTAAGTATTGAAACAATTCCAGGACAGGAGTTTGAGGTAATCGGTGTAGTAAAGGGAACTATCGTACAGTCTAAAAACTTTGGTAAGGATTTCATGGCTGGTATGAAGACACTTGTTGGTGGTGAGATTAAAGGCTATACAGATATGCTTGTTGAAGCCAGACAGATTGCTACAAAGAGAATGGTAGATGAGGCTGAGCAGCTTGGGGCAGATGCCATTGTAGGTATAAGATACGCATCATCGTCTGTTATGCAGGGAGCAGCAGAGGTGCTTGCCTATGGAACTGCAGTAAAGTTCTTGTAAAACTCTTTGAGCCAGAAGTAAAACTTCTGGCTCTTTTTATATTTATGATGTATAATTGTGCGCGGGCTAATTGAGCAAAATTAAACTTAGATTTACAGAGGATTTTTACGTGTACAGATTTATAAGAGAAGACCGCAGAAGCAATAGTAACACAAAAACAATTCTTTTAAATGTGATACTTGCAGCAGTAAGCCTTTTTATTAATGGATTTGGAGTATATCTTACCATTCAGGCTAATATAGGAGCAGGCCCATGGGATGTGTTGAATCTTGGACTTTCAAAAAGCCTTGGAATTCTTTATGGCACAGCATCAATCCTTGTTTCATATAGCATACTGGGTATTGATATATTGATGAGAGAGCCTATTGGAATTGCAATGTTTATAGACGCTTTCGTGGTTGGAAAGGCTGTGGATTTCTTCAACTACATAGATTTAGTAAAACCATGTAGCTCCATTAAGACGGGAATTCCTGTTATGTTGATTGGGCTGGTTATTATCGCATATACGCAGTATACTTATATGGCAGCAGCATTGGGCTGTGGCCCAAGAGATACTTTGCTGGTGGGCATAGTTAAAAGACTTAAAAAGGTTCCCCTAGGAGCTGTAAGCATTATCCTGCTGAGCTTAGCCACATTTGTGGGATGGATTCTTGGTGGGCCAGTCGGTATTGGTACATTGATATGTGCTTTTTGTACAGGACCGATAATGCAACTGGCATTCAATTCAGTTCATTTTGATGCTGCAAAGATTCGTCATCAACGAATAACAGAATCTTTTAAAACTATTTTAAATAAGTAATGGAGATACGCTATGTCATATTTAATTAAAGACACTACAAAAGAAGAAAGAGAGCAAATTGTAAAGGAATCTCTTGGAAATATCGAAGCAAACTGTGATGGATGTATGGCAGGCCTTGCTGAGATGTACGAGGATTACATAGAAGGAAAAAAGGAGCTTCGAGAGATTAATATGGAATTCAATGCCAGATATGTAAAGGATGACAACATGGAAGGCAGAGATGGCAGAAGCTGCGTAATGTAGGAGGACAAATGACAGATTATAATTTACTAGCAGACCAGATTAAATCACTTGCAGAGGATGAGCCAAACTTCATTCCTGTTCTTTCAAATGCATCAGCACTTATATATGATGCTATGGAGGATTTAAACTGGGCAGGATTTTATTTGATGAACAAAGGCTCACTTTTACTTGGACCTTTCCAGGGAAAGGTTGCATGTATCAGAATAGCACTTGGCAAAGGTGTATGCGGCACTGCAGCAGGTAATGATGAGACTTTGGTGGTACCAAATGTACACGAGTTTACAGGACATATTGCATGCGACTGCGCTTCTAATTCAGAGATTGTTGTTCCTATTCATAATGATGGCAAAGTGGTAGGCGTGCTTGATATTGATAGTCCAAAACTTAATAGATTTTCAGAGGACGATAAGCTTGGCTTAGAAAAGTTTGTAAAAGCTTTAGAAGAAGTAATTACCTTTGAATAAAAAATGAGTCATAATTACTCAACCTATAGTAAAATAGGTTGAGTAATTTTTTTTTATTATTTTTTGTAAGATACAAATCTAATTCCTGTCTATATAGATGTAAGGCCTACAAATAACAATTCGAAGGGAGCAAATATGAGAGACGAGGAGATAATAGAGTTATATTTCAATCGTAATGAACGTGCAATTGAAGAGACAGATGTTAAGTATGGCAATTATCTGGCATCTATAGCAGGAAATATTTTAAAGTGTCCAGAGGATGTGGAAGAAGCTTTAGATGATACATATATGAAGGCATGGAAAAGAATTCCGCCAACAAGACCTCAGATTTTGAGAATCTTTTTAGGGAAGATTACTCGTAACATTGCATTTAATAAATACGAGAATATGACAGCGAAAAAAAGAGGCGGTGGAGAAATAGCGGAAGTACTTGATGAGCTTGAGGAATGTATACCAGATTCAAGTGATGTTGAAGGCTCAATTCTTGGGGCAGAGCTTTCGCGTATTATCAGAGATTTTGTAAATAATCTACCAGACAGGGAAGCTTATATTTTCTCATGTAGATATTTTTACACAGAGGATATCAGTACAATTGCTAAAAAGTTTGGAATGACTCAGAACAATGTATCAGTGACTCTTAGTAGATTAAGAGGAAAGCTACAGAGAACATTAGTAAGGGAGGGATATTTAGCATCATGAGAAGTAGAGATTTGTATTTAAGTATGGTTGGAATCGACGATACAGTATTAGCAAAAGCATATAGATATTCAGAGGAAAAAAAGGTTGTAAAATTTCATAAGAGATTATCATTTGTTGCATGTATTTGTTTTGCTCTTCTAGCAACAGCCACAGCTGCAGCAGCTATACATCATTTCTGGGGAAGAGGAATGAGTGGTGCTTTAAAATCTTCTGATGTGCAGCAGCAGACTTTAACTGAACAGGGACAGGCTATTGTATATCCGGAGCTTACTGATTATTCTTCTTATCAAGTGACAGATCAAGGAATCACTATAGCTCCTGACACAGTAGTTGCCGATGATAAATTTGCATATGTTTCATTTAAAGTTTCGGGATTTAGCATTTCTGATAAAGAAGAGCCAGGGGTAGATGTAGATTATTATTTAGGTGATGAGAAAGATTCAGAGTCTTCATGGGTAAATGGAAGTAGCTACTTCTATGATGGAATTATAGTTGATGATAATGGCATGGGTGTTTATGAGGATGGATCGCCACTTGAGCAGGATGGATTTATTGGTCATTACTTGGATGAGAATGGAGATTTGGAATACGTAATCCAAATTCAGGCTGTAGATGGATTAAATACAATACCTGGAAACACCTTACATGTGGAATTTTCTTCACTTGGAATATATCCTGGTAAAGCCGAGTATGAGGCGCAAGTAAAAGGTAATTGGTGTTTTGAATTACAGCTTCCAACCACTAGCAACGCCCAGACAATAACAGTGAATAAAGATGTACCTGAAAGCAATTTTACAATCACAACTATAGATATATCACCTGTATCAATAACAGTGAACTATAAGGTTAATGGAAAGGTAGAGGCTAGTGAGGACGGCACCGGAATACCTGAATTTACAGGTTTTGTTATGAAAGATGGTACTAGACTTCCTTATGTTGGAAACGGAGGCTCTAGTGGATTTACAGATGATACTGAGGAATATGCAGTATGTGCAAGTTGCTTTGATAGAGTTATTGATATTTCAGAAATAAAATCCTTACTACTATGGCCAACAGATTGTGGTGGAGTTGATAAAGTTGAGGTAGAAATACAGTAAAATCATAAATAAAGATATTAAAATGAGACATTCTTGGTAGAATGTCTCATTTTTTATAAAAAAAACACAAAATATATACAGTATCCATATATAATAGTATTGTTCGCAATATAAAAATAATTTGGGAAATAAATATATATACTGAAAGGAGTATTATATGGAAAAGTCTACCAAGAAAGGATTTAATCTTCATTCGATTTACGTGAAGATTCTCGCATTGATAATAATCAGTGTTATTGCATTTTTTGTTCTCAATATTGCTTATATCATTCCAAGAGCAAAGGCTACTATCCAGAAAGTCAACGAAAACAATATGCAGGATTTGTCCACTCTATGCTCGGAAATTGTAGAGCAGGAAATTGCAGCGAAGGGACTTGAAGGAGTAGATTATGAAGTGCTTAAGCCTATTTTTGAAGGTAGAGGCTTAAATGGTATAGATTCTAGCTCTATTTATGTTGTAGATCAGGATGGCATTTTCTTGTATCACAAGAAGGAAGATAAAATCGGAACAGAGGTATTTAATGAGGATGTGAAAAATATTCTGGCACAAATACCTACAGGCTCATATGTTCCAAGCGGTATTATTCATTACGTAGATGAAAATGGCGTTGCTAAATATAGTTCATATCAGGTAATAGAGTCAGCTGGCTGGGTTACAGTTTGCGTGGCAAATGAGTCAGAGATTATGGCAGAGATAAACCAGATTAGAAATCTTGGAATTCTCTTATCATGCATAGTTGGTGTGGTTGTGCTTATTATAGGTATTATTGCTGCCAAAGGCATAACTGGACCAATCAAGATTATTACAAATATTATTGGTAGTGTTTCAAAGCTTGATTTCTCTTCAAATGATGGGTTGGAAGTTATTGAGCATAAGAAGGATGAAACTGGAACTATGGCTAGAGCTGTAGGAGAGATGGAAGAAAGTCTTAGAAATATAGTTGAGCGTATTGCCAATACTTCTGTTGATTTGGAAGGACATGCTCTTAGACTTAAGGATATTACCGCTGAAATCGATTCTGCTAATGCAGACAATTCAGCTACATCTGAGGAGCTTGCGGCTAGTATGCAGGAAACAAGTGCTACCACAGACGTAATCAGCGAAAGAACAGTTGCAATTAAAGAGAATGCTGATGCTATTGCTGATGAAGTTAGGGTCGGTGCAGACAATGCAAAAGAGACCAGAAAGAAAGCAAGTGCAGTCTATGATGAAACTGTTGCAGCCAAGGAAAAGACTGAAAGAATGTACGAAGAGATTAATGCACAGGGACAGGAAGCACTTGAAAAGTCAAAAGCTGTTGAGAAGGTTAATTCTCTTGCAGCGGCAATTCAGGATATTGCCAGCCAGACAAATCTGCTTGCTTTAAATGCATCAATTGAAGCAGCTCGTGCAGGCGAGGCAGGAAAAGGTTTTGCAGTTGTAGCTACAGAAATCGGTGGACTTGCAACTCAGTCTAGCGATACAGTTGCTGGTATTATGGAAATCGTATCTGAGGTTCAGAATTCTGTAGACTTAATGAATGAGTGTCTTACAAGAACACTTGGATATATAGAAAAAGATGTTGCAAACGATTATGATAGCTTCCTTAAGATGGCAGATAACTACAAGCTTGATGCAGAGAATTTCTCAGATGTATTAAGCGAAATATCAGAAAAGATTGGAGAACTTCAGGAGTCTACCACAGCAATTTCTATTTCAGTTGATGAGATTTCTAAGACTGTAGGTGAGGCGGCAGAAGCGGTAACAACAGTGGCAGAAAAAGCAACTGATGTTGCAATGCTTTCTGACGGTGTTGTAAAGGTTGTAGGTGAGACAGAAGAAAACTCTAACGAGCTTAGAGATATTAAAGATTCATTTACAATTTAATGAAGATAATAATAAAACCAATCCCTGCAATGGGGATTGGTTTTTATTTTAGCTAAATAGTGCTTTTAGTTTTTGGAAAAAGCTTTTTTTACGTTTTTTATAGGTAAATTCCAGTTTGCTGTATTTTGAAAGAGGATCTGCATGGGATTCTAGCTTGGTAAGGAATACCTTAATCCAAACCACATCCTCATCTTTGCCTTGGAAGTCATCAAAACTGCTTTCGGCATTGTCGAGACTGTCGTAGCGAACTTTCATTTTCTGTAAGCGGGCGATTGTAGGATCCCACTCTGGTAAAACATCTCGCACATCGATGACGGCATTTTTCATTTCTTTTATATATTTGACAACACCGTTTTCCTCGATTTTAAAACGCTTTGCCAACACGGAATCAAAGTACTGGTATTCATCATAAAAGTTTTCATTCACAATTCTGTTTGTATTCATAGTATGTCACCTTTCGTATATTATCTACGTTTATCAGGATAGGCTTCGTAAAAGGCATTTTTATCCTCGTACATGTTTTCATCTGCATATCTCATTGCCAGTCGAAGATTTCCGCTATTTGCATCGTAATAATGTCCTATAGCAAAATTTAACCAATCAGGATCACAGGCCTTTTGTCGTAATAGGGCAAGCTTTTCTAAAAATTCCCCTTCTGTGCTGTTAAGGGATATGATGGCGAATTCGTCTCCTCCAGCTCGATATATCTGATCACCAATAAAAACTTCTTTTAGGACTTCAGCTGCATCCTTTAGTAATCTATCGCCAGAATTGTGTCCGCCATGGTCGTTTATTGTTTTTAAACCATTTAGATCACAGAAGGCCACTGCAAATGGTTTGGGATCTAGCTTCAGCTTAAGGGAAAGCTCATCCACATTAACGTTCATGCAGTTTCTGTTTAAAACGCCTGTAAGCACATCTACGTTGCTGAGATATTCCAGCTTTTCTAGAATCATGTGATTGGCAACTTCGGCTGTCAAGAAAAATGAAATGAGCTCCAAAGTTTCTTTGATTCTAGTCATTTCTGAAGTGTCAAAATTTGATATATAAAGATAGCCTATTATATTTCCATGATGAATAAATGGCATAAGGCAAAGAGCCTGACCGCCTGCATCTTTATATGTTTTTATCCAGGCAGGAGCTTTCGCTTCGTAGAGGTTCATATCTTGCTCGTTTTGAATAATTATATTGTTGGTTTCTGAAAGAAGAGTTTGCCAACAACCAACTATATCAAATGGAAAATGGGAAAAGATTTCCTTGATACAGTAAGCGTTGTCTCTTACAGATTCGCTTATGATTTCAAAATTCTTTTGGTCGTAATCTACAGTCAGAATACAAGCAGACTCTGAATCCACATATTCTCTCAAGTCCTTTGTAATTATGTCCATGCTTGTTGAGAATGCATTTTCATTTCTCATTTCCAGGCAAGCTTTAATTACAAAGCTGGAAATATCAGGTGATACAGCACTGAATTTTCCAGTATCCATTTCCTTATTAAGAGTGTACATGAACTGGCAATAGGCAACATTTTCTCCGTGCGCACAGTTCACAGGAAACAAAATGTCCTCAGTCCAGTAGCCATAAATTTTAGTAGTATCTACATATGTGTGAATATGCTCATTTCCCCAGGCAGCTCTAAAGCATATGTCTTCGAATTTTGGTTCCTTTGGAAGATGAGCAGTATACAATTGTCCTTCAATTACCTCGTCAAAATTTTCAAAGGTAGCTTTAGTATTACCTTCCTGCTCCATAAACATGTCGTAGTAGCTTCTTTTGAAGATATCGTTTATGGCGTAAAAACGAATATCACCACAGGTGCCATCAGATTTTTTCTCTACAGACATGATTGTGCATGGAAGAGAAGAGAGATTTGCTGTTTGTTTTAGTAGTGAATATAAATTGTTACCCATATCTTACCTATAGAAATAACATTGTATAAGGATTATTATTTATTCTATTTAATATTTGTGCATACTTTGTGAAAATTGTGGTATTTTTTGAAATGATTTTATGTTGAAAAGACTAGAGTTTTATTTTATTCTATCCCATAATAGATTTATCTACTAAATTGATAGGAGATATATTAAAATGGACGATAGACTTAAAAAACAATTAGATTTTGCATTAGAAATAGATAAAGAGAAGAACATATTTAGACAAACACATTTGTCAGGCCATGGCAGAAATGAAAATGATGCAGAACATGCTTGGCATATGGCCATTATGGCATATCTTCTTAGAGAATACTCAAATGAACCAGTTGATATAGGTAAAGTAATGCTGATGTGCTTGATTCACGATATTGTGGAGATTGATGCAGGTGATACCTATGCCTATGATGAGGAAAATAAAAAGACACAAGCTGCCAGAGAGGAAGCTGCTAAGAATCGTATATTCGGAATGCTTCCAGAGGATCAGGCAAAGGAATTGATGGCTCTTTTTGAAGAATTCGAAGCCTATGAAACAGCAGAGGCCAAGTTTGCTCGTGCAATGGATAATGTACAGCCACTAATGCTTAATAATAGCAATGGTGGAGAAGATTGGCGCAAGCATGGAGTCACTGCTACACAGGTACATGGCAGACAGGACAAGACTGCTTTAGGTTCGAAAAAGCTTTTCGAAGTGGTTGATGCAATTATTAGCGACAATGTAAGTCGAGGAAATATTAAAGACGAATAGTTTTGGAGGAAAAATGAAAGCACTTATTGCGATGAGCGGTGGCGTAGATAGTAGTGTCGCTGCTTTAATGATGAAGGAAAAAGGATATGAATGCATTGGATGTACAATGAAGCTGTACGCCAATGAGGATATAGGGGTGTGTGGTTCACATACTTGCTGTTCCCTTGATGATGTGGAGGATGCTAAATCTGTAGCGCGTCGTTTGGGAATGCCTCATCACACATTCAATTTTCAGGATAAATTCAGAGAAACAGTAATAGATGATTTTATCTATTGCTACGAAAATGGTATGACACCTAATCCTTGTATTGAATGCAACAAAAACATGAAGTTTAATGAGCTTTATCGCAGAGCCGAGATTCTTGGCTGTGAGAAAATAGTTACAGGACACTATGCAAGAATAAGAAAGATTGATAATGGTTATCAGCTTCTTAAGGGACTGGATTCAAACAAGGATCAGAGCTATGTTTTATATGCAATGACTCAAAATGAATTAGCACACACTGAATTCCCATTAGGTGAGATTTCTAAGGATGAGGTTAGAAAGATTGCAGAGAGTCATGATTTTATAAATGCAAATAAACCAGACAGTCAGGATATTTGCTTTGTACCAGATGGCGATTATGTTTCAGCCTTGAAGAGATTTACAGGTAAGGAATATGCAGCAGGTGATTTTGTGGACCAGGATGGCAATGTTATGGGGACACACAAGGGTATTGTTGGATACACAATAGGACAGCGTAAGGGGCTTGGTATTTCGGCAGAGCATCCTCTTTATGTAACAGCTCTTGATGTAAAGAACAATCGAGTAATCCTTGGTAAAAACGAAGATTTATTTACAACAACCACTATTGTTAAGAACATCAACTGGATTGATCCAACAGACGACAGACCTACATTTAAATGCAAGGCCAAGGTTCGCTATCGTATGACTGAGCAGCCATGCACAGTTGAGCGTATTGATGCAACTTCAGCAAAGGTTGTTTTTGATGAGCCACAGCGAGCAATCACTCCAGGACAGGCAGCTGTTTTCTATGATGGCGATGTAGTACTTGGTGGTGGAACAATTTTAAGAGACTAGAGTTAAGCGGGTTTTTAAAAGGAGAAATAATGACTAGAGCGGATTTTAGAGAGCTACTTGAAAAAAGAATTGTATTTATTGATGGGGCTACAGGTACTGAGCTTCAAAAAAGGGGAATGCCTGCAGGAGTATGTCCAGAAAAATGGATTATTGATAATCCTTGGGCTATTCAGGAATTGCAAAAGGCATATTTTGATGCAGGTTCTGATATTGTGTTGGCACCTACTTTCACAGCCTCTAGAATCAAGCTAGCAGAATATGGGTTAGAGGATAAGCTTGTGGAGATGAATAGACAGCTTGTCCGCCTCTCAAGGGAGGTTGCAGGGGATAAAGGCCTTGTTGCAGCAGATATTTCTATGACAGGTAAGCAGCTTTATCCTCTTGGAGACCTTATGTTTGAGGATTTAGTAGACTGCTATAAGGAGCAGGTGGAAGCTATTCTTCAGGAAGGTGTAGATCTTTTCGTAGTTGAAACTATGATGAGCCTTCAGGAGTGTCGTGCAGCAGTTCTTGCTATCAAGGAATCATGCGATTTACCAATCATTGTTTCTCTTACATTTAATCCAGATGGAAAGACACTGTACGGAACATCACCGGATACAGCCATGATTGTTCTTCAGTCCATGGGTGTAGACTGTGTTGGTATGAATTGCAGCACTGGGCCTGATGCTATGCTAGAGCTTGTTCAGCAGATGGCAGCTGTTGCAAATATCCCTATTATTGTAAAGCCAAATGCAGGATTACCAGAGCTTGAGGATGGCAAGACTGTTTATAAGATGAGCCCTGATGCTTTTGCAGATGCTTGCGAAAAGCTTTATGAAGCAGGAGCATGGCTCTTTGGTGGATGTTGCGGTTCTACACCGGAGCATATATCAGCTCTGGTTTCTCGTTTGAAGGATAAAAAACAACATCAGATAGAAAAGAAGCCTATGAGGGTTGTTACTTCTGAGCGCATGAATACCTGGATTGATTTAGACGGACCATTTATGGTAATCGGTGAAAGAATCAATCCTACAGGAAAAAAGAAATTCCAGGCTAGCCTTTTAGAAGGCTCTTTATCAATGGTTGTGGATTTCGCCAGAGAGCAGGAAGAAAAGGGAGCCAACATTCTCGACGTAAATATGGGTATGAATGGCATCGATGAGAAACAAATGATGCTTGATAGTATTTATGAGGTAACATCAGCAGTTGATTTACCTTTATGTTTGGATACTAGCCATGTGGATGTTATGGAGGCTGCCCTTCGCATATATCCAGGACGTGCTCTCATTAACTCTATATCTGCTGAAAAAGAAAAGATGGAGCCAATGCTTAAGCTTGCAAAGAAATATGGAGCTATGTTTATCACACTTCCATTGTCGGGAGCGGGACTTCCAAAGGATATGGAAGAAAAGAAAGAGCATATTGCCACTGTTCTTAATGCAGCAGAAGCTATTGGACTAGATAGGGATGCAGCAGTGGTAGATGTGCTGGTACAGACAGTTGGTGCTGAAGGTACAGCAGGATTACAGTGCTTTGAAACCATAGAATACTGCAAGAATGAGTTGGGACTTCCTACAGTATGCGGTTTGTCAAACATATCATTTGGAATGCCAAATAGACAGTTTGTAAACGCCACATATCTTACCATAGCTGTCAGCAAAGGCCTTACTATGGCTATTGCAAATCCAAGCCAGGATATGCTTATGTATCAGGCTGCAGCAGCAGATACACTTATGAACAAGCCTGGGGCGTTGGAAAAATATGCATCACTGCCAGTGTTATCAATGACAGCGGGAGGAGCCACTAGTGGTAGTGCAGCTGGGGCAAAGCCTGAAACCAGCACTACATCTTCAGAAAGTCCAGTGGCTGAGTGTGTTATAAAAGGAAAAAAGGACCAGATAGTTTCTGAAATACAAAAACTTTTAGATGCTGGAATGGAGCCACAGGAAATCATCGAAAATCACCTTATTAAGGGAATAAACGTAGTAGGTGATTTATATGATAAAAAGAAGTATTTCTTGCCACAGCTAATAGCGGGAGCAAATGCGATGGAAGTGGGAATGAAGCACATAGAACCACTTCTTGCCAGCGATTCTACTGAAGCAAAAGCGACGGTTGTTATTGCCACAGTAGAGGGTGATATTCACGATATTGGAAAGAATTTGGTTGCACTCATGCTTAAAAACTATGGCTTCAACGTAATTGATCTAGGCAAGGATGTACCAGCAGCCACAATCATTGATAAGGCAGTAGAGGTTGATGCAGATATTATTGGGTTGTCTGCCCTTATGACCACCACAATGATGCGAATGGATGATGTGGTTAAGCTGGCTAAGGAAAAGGGCTGTAGAGCTAAGATTATTATTGGCGGAGCATGTATAAACGAATCCTTCAAGGATGAGATTAGCGCAGATGGATATTCGGCTGATGCAGCAGAATGTGTAAAATTGGTTCAAAATATTATGGAGAAATGGGCATAGATTTTTTAACTAAAATCTAGTAATGTATTATTAGTGATATGTGAAATCAAAGTGAGGGAGTTTGACTATGACAAAAGAAGAATTAGCTGAGAAGCTTCAGGGATGTCACTATGGTCTTTCAGATGTAGAGGAATCTCTTATTGAAGAGGCAAGAGTGAATGGCCTTGTTATTGGCTATGGCAGTTTAAATACTGTTATCCAGTTTGAGGGTGCTACATACGAAGAGGGGGATGATATCTCTGAAGAAAAGGAGATGATGTATGTGGACTATGAAAGCCCAAATACAATCAAGGCATATTGGAAGGGTCTTTGCAAGGGAGAAAAGGGTGGAAATCCAGATTACTCTTGGAGCTACGAAACATCTTTCCCAGTAGCACATTTCAGAATGATTGGCCGCCGCACAAGAATCAATGATGAAAAATACTGTGAGGGTATTGTTTTTGAATTAAAGGACCTTCAGGCAAAGCACATCGATTTGGAAGGTACAATGTCATATTTCTAAAACAAAAGCAGACTATTAGGTCTGCTTTTTTTATTTTATGGATGTACATATTTCAGGTAATTCCTCTAAATAGTAAAAATATTGCGAAAATTAATAATTATGTTGACATTGGGGGCTTGTTTTGTTATCTTTATGAAGTCGCTTGAAGCGGTAAACGCTAATAGCTCTGGGATCTTAGCTCAGCTGGGAGAGCATCTGCCTTACAAGCAGAGGGTCACAGGTTCGAGCCCTGTAGGTCCCATTTAATTTAATAAATATGGCGAGATAGCTCAGTTGGCTAGAGCACGCGGTTCATACCCGCGGTGTCGAGGGTTCGAATCCCCCTCTCGCTACGAAAAAGGAAGCACAGACTAATGTCTGTGCTTTTTCTTTTTCGTAGCGAGAGGGGGATTCTGTATTCAATCAAACTGTAGGCGAGAGTCGAATCCCCTTATAATATTCTTTTACAAAGAGTATAATAGTATTCAAATATCGGGGGACACATATGAAAAGACATCCATTACCATTATTCGCTATCATTCTTGCAATCTCATTAATATCCTGCAAGACAAATACACCACAGGATTCATCATCCGATGTATCTTCAATTGCCGCAACAAAAAATATCTTCGAACTACAAGATACGTCAGAACCTGGCACAGTAACGTTATATGATGATAATTCAGTGGAGATAGATTTTGAAAAATCTAACGTTCATTATGTAGGTTATATTACACCTTTAGAATATGCCCAAAATTATCATTTAAAGGCGGTTGCACCTAAGACAAATTTTACTAACATAGTAGAATCAAAAGATGATGAAATTTATTATTTGGACTGTGATATTCTATTATGTGACTATGATCAACAAGGAAATGAGTGTTATATTGCATCGTTGTTTAACAATTTAGATAACATAGATCCTACTAAGCCTATTCAAATTAAGGCAGGTAGGTTAAAATCACATATGTATGATAACTATGTATATTTTGCAAGATTCATCACTGTTGTAGATGATGATGGTAATGAGCTTTATAAGATTGCGCAGAATTACAAATCAGATGGATTCTTATTTAGCGGTCAAATCAACATAGATGGAAAAACATACTCTAGAGATGATAATCTTTTTTGCTATGTTCAAAATGCTAAGCATGTTTCAGGTAGCTATGAACCTGAGCTTCAGTTCATTATTTCAGATGAAGAACAAAAGGCTGTTATTGATAAGGGATATGTTAGCGACATTCAAATGGAGGTTACATTATCTCTTGTAGATAGTGACAATGGTATTTATAAACAGACAAAAATTATAGAGGTTGAGAAATGAGAAAAAGATTAATCGTTGCTTTATTGTGCAGTTCCATGATGGCCAGCATGATTGCCTGTGGAAAAGCTAATGTTTCAGGAGAGGTTGAGCCAGAAGAGTTGACTGATGCCATTGAGGACAGTAAATCTGAAAGTGAAGCAACTGAAAATAAAGATGATTCTGCAAGTGGAGAATCTGATAATCTTCCAACTATAGAGGTAGTGGAGGGATACAATTACTCCGATGAATACAATGCAGCTTTTGAGCTTGATGATAGAGTAGGAGCTAATTATAGAGCATCAGGTGCCTCAGAGGTAAGTGAGTTTGCATCCTGGAAAGAAGGCTATAAGGCTTTAGTAGAGGATTTGAGTAGCGAGGATAGTGTTAGTTTTTCATTGATTTATGTTGATTCTGATGACATTCCTGAACTCATCTACAAGGTTGATGATTCAGATATAGTAATAGCCACATTTACTGGCTCTACAGTAAACCTACTGAGTGGACAGATTGATTCTGTTTCATATGTGGAAGGCGACAATGTGTTATTAGCTACAGAGCATGTGGATGCCAATACATACAACAGTGTGGTGGCAATCAAGGATGGTTATTGGATTAATATTGCTTATGGTACTCAGGGGCCACTTGATCCATGGGCAGAGGATAGCTTTGATGAAAACGGAAATGCGATAATTTCTTATTGGGAGATAAATGGAGAGGAATTGGCCAGTCAGGATGAATATGATGAGCTGTTTGGTAAATACTATGATTCCTCATTTGGCAAAGAAATCACTGAGTTTAATGCAGATGCCTCCCAAATACTAGAACAGATTGAGGCAATTTAATGTTAAAAGATAAAGATATAAGGGAGCCACTATTCGAGTTTTTAGAGGAATCCTATGGTAAAACACGAATCATTGAGGAAAAGATGATGGGAAGATCAAGGGCAGATGTGATTATGATAATTACCGATGCTCTTGTAGGAATAGAAATAAAATCTGATGCGGACACTTATACAAGGCTTGAAGGTCAGATAAAAGACTATGACAAATACTTTGATTACAACATAGTGGTAGTTGGCTCAAGTCATGCAATGCATGTGGAAGAGCATGTTCCAGATTATTGGGGGATTATTACAGTTGATGAAGTAGATGAAAAGCCTGATTTCTATTTTTTGAGAAAGCCTGAATATAATAAAAAGGTAAAGCTTGATAGGAAGTTAGAGTTGCTATGGAGACCTGAATTATCAATCCTATTGCAAAGACTGGAAATGCCAGCATACAAGGCGTTGAGTAAACCGGCTGTTCGAAAAAAGATTATAGAGTCGAAAAAGGTCGACCCTGCAGATGTTAGTCATGAGATTAGTGAGCTCTTATTTGAAAGAGATTATGAAAAGCTGTTGGCTGAGATAGCAGCTTATAGAAAAGAACATTCTCCAAAAAGAAGAGGCCCTAAGAAAAGGACCTCTATCAAAAGAACTAGGCGTGCTGGTAAATAGGAAATTTTAATTCAATAGTGAAGGTATCCAAGGTGGTTTTAGTTACGCTAGAGCCACCTTGTCTTTTCATTAGGCTATTGATACTGATAAGACCGATTTTGGCACTTTCATTTTTTCTTGGAACTGAACGAATTTTGTTGGAAATTGAAAGTGTGGCAAATTCCTTGTCGCATTTGAGACCAACATGAACAGGTTCAGTTTCATCAGCATATTTATCTATGTTCGTAAATACGTTGTTGAATACTCTTAAGATATCATCCGTATTTACGTTAATCTTAAAGGCTTCAGTTGGTTCACCGTACTCAAAGGTGAAACCTTGCTCTATTAGTGGAAGTGATAATTCGCTTATTATTTGCATCAGGAAATCAATTCCATCATAGCAGGTAAGTGTTTCCTTTGAACGCTCAGGATGAGGATCAAATGCAAGGAAGTACTCGAAAAGCCTATCTGACATTTCTTTAATCTGAAAGCAAGTATCCAATGCGGTATTTACATACTTATCCATTTCTTCTTCTGAATGATAATGGTGTTCTTTTAAAATTTCCAAATAGCCCATCTGTGTGGTGAGAGGAGTCCGCAAGTCGTGAGATAGTGCTGTGACAAGGCTGTTGTTAGCCTGTATTGCTTTCTTTTCATTTTCTATTTGGTTTGCAACAGCTATACTCATTGAATTAATGTTATCTGCTACATTTGAAATCTCATCATTTCCTCTAACGGGTATACGGTAGCTTAAATCCCCTCCAGCTAGTATTTCGATTCCAGAAGTAACTTCATTGATGTATTTGATTTTTTTACGAACAAGTATAGTGATTAGAATAATTATGAGTAATGCACTTACTACGATGTTTGCAAACTGAATTTTTGAGTACAAATCATATTTGAAATCCTCGAATACATGCATCTGACATTCGCCGTCAATCAGCGTAATTGTATAGTCGTATACATAAGGATTATATTCATATGATTCCTCTATTAGCTCAGCATCAGCTTCTGATATATCTGATGCTGAATCATAGGAATAGTCCACGTAGAAATTGTAAATGATCACACCATCACGCTCTAAATAAAAGTACATAAGAGGGTGGGATTGCGACCATTTATAAATCATTGATTTGTCTTCACTTGATAGCTGGTTTTCATCTATATATTCCTGAAAATCTACGATTGACGTTTCTAATTTGCTAGGAATGTAGACATCATCTGCCCACTTTGAAAAATATATAAGGTCATTGGCTTTTTGTAGTAAAAAGAATGTAATACCACTGATTATCAAGGAAAAAACTATGGCAATCCACAGTTCTAGATATAAGGATTTAGAAAAGATTTTTTTGAATTTTCTCATTGCAGTTTATATCCCTTTCCCCATACTGTAAGAAGATGAACTGGGTTTGATGGATCATCTTCGATTTTGGTGCGAAGATTTCGGATGTGAACCATAATGGTAGCGTTGGAACTGTAGAAGTATGGCTCATTCCATATAGTTTCGTATATAAGCTGGGCTGGGAATACTCGACCGGGGCTTTCTATTAAAAGCTTGAAAATCTGATATTCCAACTCAGATAAATCAATAGATGTTTCCTGACCATCTGGGCTGATAACAAAGACTTCATTTCTGTCCTTTGCCACTTTAAAAATGTTATAAGTGTAGTAGTTGTCTGAGATAGCTTCCTTTTTGCCCTGATATACATAGTAGCGACGGAGCATGGATTTTACACGGGCAGTAAGCTCACTATGTGAAAAAGGCTTTGACAGATAATCATCGGCCCCTATAAGAAGGCCCAGTGACTTATCAGAGTCAGTTCCCTTTGCTGTAAGGAAGAGTATTGGCATTTGATATGTTTCTCGAATCTTCTTGCACACATCCAGTCCAGAAATGCCTGGCATCATAATATCAAGGATGATTAAATCGATAGAGTCGTCCACCATAGTAAGTGCAGTCTCTCCATCGCAAGCTTCAAGAATCTGATAGCCTTCACTTTCTAATAATATATGTAGAATATTTCTTATTTCCTCGTTGTCATCAACAACCAGTATCTTTTGATTTCCCATATTCACTCCTATAAAAAGATAGCTTTATCTGTTTGTATAGTAACACAAAAGCTGTGAATAAATAGTAAAAAGTCTTTTCTTTAGATTTCTTTAGATTTACTTAAGGTATTTCTTAAGAATCAAATGGCACAATAGCATCTGTTGATAGAAATCACATGGAGGAAAAAAATGAAACTTAAAGAGATACTTAACAAATTGAATTTTACCAACAAATTATATGAAGAAGAATTTTTAGGTGAAGAAATAGATGAAAGCTTAGATGAAGAAATGTCTGCAAAGGACAGAACTTTCTTTAAGAAGATGAATAAAAAGGTTGTAGCTTGCATGATAATTGCAGCTCTTGTTATTTCATCTGTTGCGGGAGTAGCCGGGTTTAAATATGTAAAGGCTAAGGGACAGGATTCTGAAAGCGAACCAATTACAATTGAGGTAACAAAGCAAAACATTGAAAAGACCTTGAGTGCAACAGGAACAATTATTTCTGCAGAGGAAAGTGGACAGTTTGCTACAACAGCAAGCTCATATCCTGTAGAGGAAGTATATGTAAAGGTTGGAGATGTAGTAAAGAAGGGAGATCCTCTTTACAAGCTTGATATGACAACTATGGAACAGACACTTTCGTATCAGCAGCAGGCTCTCAATATCCAGAATCAGCAGAATGAAATTGCTCAGCAGAATGCAAATCAAGCACTTGCAGACGCACAGAGAAACGGTGCTAATCAAATTAATGATTCAAACAGAAATCTTGAATCTGCAAAGCAAGATCAGAATACTGCCAATAGAAATAAACAGAATGCAAGTAACAGTCTTACAGCAGCAAGCAATAGTGAAAATGATGCAAAAAAAGAAATGGATGCTGCAAGCTCAACATTGTCTTCAGCACAGCAAAAGGTGGACAATTTAAACTCAAAAATAACTGATTTACAGAATCAGATAAACAATCCAGGAACAGAACAGGTACAGAAGACTGATGAAAATGGGCAGCCTATGGTTGATGCAGAGGGAAATCCGGTGTACAAAACTAAAACAAAGGATACTGCTGATCTACAGAACCAGTTATCTCAGGCAAAGACAGATTTAGAAACGGCAAAAACTGAGCTTTCAAATGCACAAAGCGATTTTGAAAGCAAGCATACAGCATATAAGAATGCTGTAGCAGCAACAGAATCAGCTAAACAATCTGTACAGTCTGCAGGAGATTCAGTTTCATCTGCAAACCGTTCAGTGGAGTCTGCTCAATCTAGCTTAAATAATACTACAGACTCAGCTAATTCGAATGTTTATACTCAGTCTCAGGCTATAAGGTCTAATGAGTTAAGTTCAAAGTCAAATACTTTATCTGCAAAGCAGGAAATTGAAAAATCTCAGGAAGAGCTTTCAAAGGCAACAGTATATGCATCACAGGATGGAACAGTTACCAATGTAAACATCGTAAAGGGCCAGACATACAGTGGAACGGATGCAGTGGTAATTGACAATGTTACAAGCTTAAAGGCAACTGCTGATATAGATGAGGCTCAGATCCCAAGTGTTCAGGTGGGGCAGAAGGTACAGATTAAAACAGATGCCACAGGAGATGAGGTATTAAACGGTACAGTTGTATTTGTTTCACCTACAGCCACAAAGAACAGCACTAAAACTACAGATGCTACATCTACGACAGCTTCTGTATCAAAGAGCAGAGCTACATACAGAGTAGACGTACAGATAGATGATTCCAATGAAAACCTAAGACTTGGTATGACAGCCAAGATGACATTTATTACTGCATCTTCCGAAAATGCAATTGCTGTGCCATCATCAGATATCAAGACTGCAGATGATGGAAGTAAGTATGTGGTGATTCAGACAAAAGACGGAAGCACAAAGAACGTTACAGTGACAACAGGAATTTCAGATGACTTCTATACAGAGATTACAGGTGGTGACCTTAAGGAAGGCGAAATGGTAGTTGAGTCTGATATGGATGAAAACAGCGCCGATGCAACATTAGAGTCAATGGGAACTGATGGAGGAATATATTTTGAGTAATGATATTTTATTATCTGCAAAAAATATAAGAAAAAGCTATTATATTGGAACTCCAAATGAGCTGGAGATTTTGCATGGAATAGATTTGGATATTCATAAAGGAGAGTTTGTTTCAATTGTTGGCCAATCAGGTTCTGGTAAAAGTACTCTGATGAATATTCTAGGTATTTTGGATAGACAGACTTCGGGAGAATATATTCTTGATGGGATTGATATTTCAAAGGCCCCAAACAAGGCCTTATCTGCCCTTAGAAACAAGCATATAGGATTTGTTTTTCAGACATACAATCTAATAGCTAGAACAGATGCTATTGCAAATGTGGAAATGCCAATGCTATATGCAGGTGTTCCAGAAAAGCAACGCAGAAAAAGAGCCATTGAGCTTTTGAAAATGGTAGGCATGGAAGAACGTATGCACCACACTCCTGACGAGCTATCAGGTGGACAGAAGCAGCGTGTAGCTATAGCAAGAGCTATGGCGAATGACCCTGATATTATTCTAGCAGATGAGCCAACAGGTGCTCTTGATTCTGGAACGGGAAGGCTTGTTATGGATATATTCCACGAGCTCCATGAAAAACAGGGAAAGACTATTGTGCTCATTACTCATTCAAATGAACTTGCAGCAGAGACTCCGAGAATTGTAACTATTAGCGACGGAAATATTATTGCTGAGAAAAAGATGGCCTAAGTGGCTTGAAAGGAATAGATATGATTAAAGAAAACTGTAAGCTTGCTTTGCTTAGTATAAAAGCTAACAAAATGAGAGCTTTTCTTACAATGCTTGGTATTATCATTGGTGTTGCAGCAGTTATTGCTATTATGACAGTGGGCAATTCGATGACAAATGGCGTACAAAAGCAGCTGGAAAGCTATGGTGTTCAAAACATTACCATATACGTTAATCCAATTGATTATAACCAGGAACTTTCAGAGGCAGATTATCAAACTATGAAAATCACTCCGGAAACACTTCATAAACTTGCCAATCAGTTTAAGGGCAAGATAAGTGCAATTTCTGTTGAGGCTAGTGCAGGATCGGGAACAGTCATCAAGGATGCAAACAAAGCCAATGTAGATATTACAGGAGTCAGTGCTGGTTATTTTAAAGCTAATAACATAAAGCTTAAAGGCGGCAATCTATTTAACGAGTTTGCATATGAGCAGGGAAAGAATACGGCTATTGTGGCAGACAAATTTGCAGAGCAGCTTTTTGGAGTAAATTATTCATTGGATGATGTGCTTGGAAAAGAGTTCGAAGTCAACATTAATGATGAATACATGAATATTACTGTAATAGGAGTGTATGAGTATCAGCAGTCAGGCAGTATGATGCGTGGTAGCAACAAAAATATCAGCACCAGTGTATATATTCCTCTTAAGACGGCATGGAATTACTCTCATGACGAAACAATCTTTGATGCCACTGTGGTTGCAGCAGAAGGACAGGATCCGGTAGCTTTATCTACAGAGATTAAAACATATTTGACAGATGTTATGGCAAACACACTGGGAGATAAGTTTTATATTGATGCATATAGCAATCAAACTATGATTCAAGAGAATACAAAAACTATGAATCAGATGACGCTGGCTATTTCAATGATTGCTGCAATTGCCCTTATCGTAGGTGGTATTGGTGTTATGAATATTATGACAGTTTCAATCACTGAGCGAACCAAAGAAATCGGTACAAGAAAAGCTTTAGGTGCCCCTGATGGAATGATAATGCTACAGTTTATAAGTGAGGCTATTATCATTTGTCTGATAGGTGGGGTGATTGGAATAGTGGTAGGATTATTACTTGGAAATATAGCTGCTCACTTTATGGGTTATACACCTGAGGTTTCGATTGCAAGTATATACATGTCGGTAGGATTCTCAATGGCCATAGGCGTATTCTTTGGATATTCACCAGCAAAGCATGCAGCAAACATGAATCCGATTGATGCATTAAGATACGAATAAAATGAATATTATGCATATTATGCATATTATTAATAGCTTCGATGAATATCGGGGCTATTTTTTTTATATATTTATTTAATTTCCTCTTTATTTTTTATAATTATGTGGTATTATGTTTTAGTATAAAAATACATTATTGAAGAATAATTATACGAAAGAGAGACGGATTATATGAAAAAGAAAGCTACAATTCTTGCATGTATGCTTGCCGCACTTTTCATTGGCTGTGGAAGTGCTGACAACACAAAAACTATTTCATCTATCGATGATTTAGAAGGATCAAAAATCGGTGTTCAACTTGGAACAACTGGTGATATTTATGCCAGTGATTACGAAGGAGACGAGGCTGGAACAACAGTTGAGCGTTACAATAAAATTACTGATGCGGTTCAGGCTTTAAAGCAGGGAAAGATTGATTGCGTTATTGCTGATGAGCAGCCTGCAATTGCAAGTGTTGAAAACGAAGGTTCACTAGTTATTTTAGATGAGCCATTCGCTTTGGAAGAATATGCAATCTGTATTGCAAAGGATAATGATGATCTTTTAGAGCAGGTTAATGGCGCTATTGCGGAGCTTCAGGAAGAGGGTACATTGGATGAAATCATTTCTAACTACATTGGAGATGATACAAAAGGTAAGTTCCCATATGAGTCACCTGAGGGAGTTACATATGACAATGGCACAATCGTAGTTGCAACTAATGCTACTTTTAAGCCATACGAATACTATGAGAATGGCGAAGTTGTAGGTATCGATATGGATATTATGCATGCCATTGGTGATAAGCTAGGTATGAGCATCGAAATCGAAGATATGGAGTTCGATTCAATTATCAATGCAGTTAGCTCTCATAAGGCTGATGTTGGTATTGCAGGCATGACAATGACAGAAGAGCGTGCGAAATCAATTAATTTCTCTACATCATATATCACATCAAAGCAGGTTATGATTGTTAAGGATGCTAATGCAGCAGCTGACGGACAGACATTTACAGAGAAGCTTTATGCTAATTTTGTAAAGGATGGCAGATATCAGTATCTATTAACAGGCCTTAGAAATACACTTGTAATTGCTCTTTGTGCGGTTATCATCGGTGTGCTTATAGGTTTCTTTGTAGCGATTATCCGTGTCTCATATGATAAAACAGGAGCACATGTAATTCTTAACGGAATTTGTAAAGTATATCTTACTATCATTCGTGGAACACCAATGATGGTACAGCTTTTGATTATTTACTATGTTGTATTTAAGTCAGTTAATGTTTCTAAGGTTCTTGTCGCAATCATTGCTTTTGCCATCAACTCAGGAGCATATGTAGCAGAGATTATGCGTGGTGGTATCATGTCCATCGACAATGGTCAGATGGAAGCAGGACGAAGCCTTGGTCTTTCACACAAGCAGACAATGACAGCTATCATCCTTCCACAGGCTATCAAGAATGTACTTCCAGCTTTGGCAAACGAGTTCATTATGCTTATTAAAGAGACATCAATTTGTGGATACATCGGTCTTACAGATTTAACTCGTGGTGGAGATATTATTCGAAGCCAGACATACGAAGCTTTCCTTCCACTTGTTGCTGTAGCATTCGTATACCTCATTATTGTAGAGTTGCTTACAGTACTTGTTGGTAAATGGGAAAAGAGCTTACGCAAAACAGAAAGAAAGGCTGATTAAGGAGAGATAGCATGAGTGAAGTATTAATTAAAGTAGAAAACTTATCAAAATCATTTGGAAAGAATGAAGTTCTTAAAAATGTAAATATGCAGATTGAAAAGGGTGAGGTTATTGCTATCATCGGACCATCAGGCTGTGGTAAATCTACATTCATTCGTACATTAAATCAGCTTGAGAATCTTACAGATGGAAAGATTTATCTTGATGGCGAGGATATCACAGCAAAGGGAGTAGACATAAATGATGTAAGACGTCGTGTAGGTATGGTGTTCCAGCACTTCAACCTTTTCCCTCATCTTACAATACAAAAGAATCTTACACTTGCTCCAGTAAAGCTTGGCCTTATGAGCGAGGAAGAGGCAAATAAGAAGGCAGCAGAGCTTCTTGAAAGAGTTGGTCTTGCAGATAAGGCAAATGCTTATCCAGATAGTCTTTCAGGTGGACAGAAGCAGCGTATTGCAATCGCCCGTACACTTGCTATGAATCCAGAGGTTATTTTGTTTGATGAGCCTACATCTGCACTAGATCCAGAGATGGTTGGTGAGGTTCTCAATCTTATGAAAGAGCTTGCTGATGATGGTATGACAATGGTAGTTGTTACACACGAAATGGGATTTGCAAGAGAAGTGGCAGATAGAGTGCTTTTCTTCGACGAAATGGGAATCAAAGAAGAGGGAACTCCAGCAGAAATCTTCGATTCTCCAAAGTCTCAGAGATTACAGGACTTCTTGTCAAAAGTACTTTAGTTTTTAAGATAAATGACTATAATAGTATTGGACATTAAATAATAATGGAGCAATACGATTATGGAATCAACACTTAGACGTACATGGGCCGAGGTAAATCTCGACGCCATCGCATATAATTACAAAAAGATTCGTGAAAAAATAGGCAGTGATGTCAAGTTTCTTGGCGTAGTAAAAGCCGATGCATATGGACACGGAAGTATTCAAGTTAGTCAGCTCCTTGAGGAATTGGGAGCTGATTATCTTGCTGTCAGCAGTGCAGATGAGGCATTAGAGCTACGCGTTAATGGCATCAAGATGCCTATTCTTATTTTAGGCCATACTCCAAAGGAGCAGGTTCCACGTCTTATTGAATACGGAATCACACAGGCTATCACCTGTAAAGCAAAGGCAGATGAGTATAGTGCAGAAGCAGTAAAGGCAGGAGGCGTTTTAAAAGTTCACATCAAAGTGGATACAGGAATGTCTCGTTTAGGATACCTTTGCGACAATGGTTATTTTGACACAGGCGTTAGCGGTATTGTAGAAGCGTGCAAGATGCCAGGTCTTGAGGCAGAGGGAATCTTCACTCATTTTGCTGAGGCAGACGAGTTTGGTCAGGCCAATGATGATTACACTAAGCATCAGTTTGAGTTATTCACCAGAGTCATTTCTGCAGTTGAAGAGCAGCTTAATCACAAGTTTAAAATTAGACATTGTGCAAACACAGGTGCAGTTGCTCGTTTTCCAGAAACTTATCTAGACATGGTGCGTCCAGGCCTGTTATTATATGGATACGGTGAGTTCGCTCATCAGATGGGACTTCGTCCAGCCATGACTATGAAAACAACTGTCAGCACAATCAAGATTTATCCTGAAGGTACAGCTGTCAGCTACGGCGGAATGTTTGTTACAGACAAGCCAACACGTATTGGTGTTTTGCCTTATGGTTATGCAGATGGATTTCTTAGAAGTCTTTCTAATAAATGCTCACTTTACACAAAGGAAGGTCCAGCAAAGCTTAGGGGTAAAATTTGCATGGATATGTGTATGATAGATATCACAGATATGCCTACTGTAGATGTAGGAAGTGAAGTTGAAATATTTGGGGAGAAGAACAGTATTGATGACTTAGCTGCTTGTGCAGGTACTATTCCTTACGAATTAACTTGTGCAGTTAGCAAGCGAGTTCCTCGAGTTTATTATCGAAATGGGGAAGTTGTTGATCGCGAGTTAATGCTTAGGATGTAGTAATTGAGGATTATATGAGTACTTCTTTCTTAGATAAAGTAGTAAATGCTATTGAAAATCGAGAAATCAAAGCATATTATCAGCCACAGTACGATGCTAGTACTGGTAAAATTGTTAGTGCTGAAGCGCTTGTTAGATGGGTGAAGCCCAACGGCGAAGTTATAAGCCCAGACAAATTCATACCGAAACTTGAAAAGACAGATGATATTAATATCTTAGATTGGTATATGGCAGAGGAAGCCTGCCGAACCATTCATGAAATGGGAGATAAGGCTGTTCCTATTGCTGTCAATTTCTCTAGATGGCATGTAAAGGAAAAGGATTTTTATCGCAAGTTGCAAGCCATTCTTACAACATATAGAGTAAAGCCAGAGATGTTTGAGGTAGAAATTACAGAGTCAGCCCTTGCTGTGGAGAATTTAAAATCCATAGAAGAATGGGCCAGAAACATCGCAGACACCGGTGTTAAAATCGCTATAGATGATTTTGGCGCAGGCTTTACATCATTACAGTTTGTAAAGAATCTGCCAGTTAGTTTTTTGAAAGTTGATAAAGCTTTCTTGGAAGATAATTGTCAGGATGATAGGGGACGTGGTACCCTTGAAACTGTATTTTTCTTTGCAAGACGTCTTAGCTTAAAGACTATAGCTGAAGGTGTAGAGACCATGGAACAGCTTAAGTTTTTGCAGAATATGGATTGTGATAGAGTTCAGGGGTATTTATTCTCTAGACCACTCAAAAAAGAGGATTTCCTTGTTCTTGCAATGATAGACAATGCTCCAATGGTTGACGATGATGATTTCCTTAAGAAGCAGGGAACATTCAGTACTCACAGCTTACTACTTAATGCAATGAAGACAGAATACGACATGATAATGTTCGGAAATCTGTATAAGAATAGCTATTATATGATGTACCAAAACCCAGAGGTTTTCTTTGATGCGCCAACGGCTGGTGTTATTGATGATATGACTCACAATGCATTAGCAATATGCGTGGGAGAGTCGTACAAAATATACGAAGAGAATCTTTCACGACCAGCTCTTTTAAAAGCCTATAATAAAGGAAAAACAAGGGTAGAGGTTGTTGTAGAGCACAATGTAGCAGGTGTTCCACAAAAGTATAGAACTATAATTCATCTTATGAAACATCCACACAAGGAAGATGTATTGATGATAGGTTTTTCAAGAAAAGTTGAAGAATAAGAAAGAGGCCTTTTAAAAGGCCTCTTTTTCTTTATCAAATAGAATTCTATATACACCAATCAAACTTGTGATAAGTGAGAAAACATCGAATGCAAATACAACCCAGTTCTTAAGGAAGAAATCATAAGTTCCAAAACAAAGAATACTGCCAATGCATCCAAGCTTTATCACCAAATCTTTTTTAGATCTAAGTGAAAGTGTAATCATAGTGGCTGCGGCGAATGGAAGCCAATCAATCCATCTGTTTTGAGTAGTGATGAAGGTGAATACTCCCTGGAAGCAAATGAAAAAAATCTGAAGTGGAATAGTAAGATTCCATTTAAGACATATAAGGTTTCTAAGCAAGCTAACCATGTTTCCTACAACTGCTGCAATACCACCAAGGCAGGCGTAGGATATAGAAAAAAGAACAAACTGTAGGTTCTGTGCCCAAAGAATTGTTTTTTTGTGCTTAAGGTATCCGATTAACACCATAAGGATACAAGCCAAAATTGAAAAGATTCGTCCAACTAAAACTAAATTCATTTATTAACTCCTATCAAAAATCATATTTACATATAATAAAACAATCTAAGGATTTTTTAAAGTTTTTACCTCTTTAAATCGCTAAAGAATTAAGGTAGAATAGATTAACTAGAAAATGTGACAACATGTAAAAGGAGGAAATATGGGCAAGGTATTTAGATTTCACAAAGATGTAGATACAGATCAGATTATCGCTTCACAGTATCTACTTTTTCCCACGATAGACGAAATGAAAGTACATACATTTGAGTCCCTAAATGGCGATTTTGCATCTCAGGTTAAGCCTGGGGATTTTGTTGTGGCTGATGAAAACTTTGGTTGTGGTTCATCAAGAGAGCAGGCACCAAGTGTCCTAAAAGCGCTAGGCGTAAAAGCAGTTATAGCTAAGTCCTTTGCTCGTATTTTTTATAGAAACTCTATAAACATTGGCATGCCGGTTATTGTCAGTAAGGAGCTTTATGATGCAGTAAAAGACGGAGATGAAATGGAACTGGATTTGAACGCTGGCATCATAAAAGCAAATGGAAAAGAATATTCTTGTACTAAACTACCTGAAAAGATGCAGGAAATTTTGGATCAAGGCGGTCTTATAGCATCTTTGGATAAGGAGGATTAGATATGGGAATGACAATGGCAGAAAAGATTATTGCTGCAGCTGCAGGCAAAGAAAGCTGTAAGGCTGGCGATATCGAGACAGTTACACTTGATAGATTGATGAGTAATGACGGAACCACTCATCTTACAATAGACATGTACAACAATTTAAAGCATCCACGTATTGCGGATGTGGATAAGCTTGTATGGGTTATTGACCACAATATCCCTGCTGATAGTCCTAAAACAGCTGCAAGTCATAAAAAGATGAGAGACTTTGCCAGAGAGCATGGAATTACTTTTTATGAGGGAGAAGGAGTGTGCCATCAGGTTATGATGGAAAAACACGTACGTCCAGGAGAGCTGATTTTTGGCGCAGATTCCCATACATGTGCTTACGGTGCGTTGGGCGCTTTTGGTACGGGCGTTGGTTGTACAGATTATTTGTACGCTATGGTTACTGGAACATCATGGTTATTGGTTCCAGAGACAATTCGCTTTAATCTTCATGGAAAGCTTAATAAGGGGGTATACGCAAGGGATTTAATTCTAACTATCATTGGTAGAATCTCTGCTAATGGTGCCAACTATAAAGCAATGGAATTTGCAGGAGAGGGCTTACATGATCTTTCAATTGCTGACAGAATTTCAATCTGCAATCTGTGTGTTGAGGCAGGTGCAAAAACTGCTCTTATGGAGGTTGATGATGTTGCAATGGAGTATTTAAAGGCCCATGGACGTGAGCCAAAAGCACTGTTCGCATCAGATGAAGATGCAGTGTTTGCGAAAGTTTTTGATATTGATTTATCTGAAATTCAGCCAATAGTTGCAAAGCCTCATTTTGTAGATAGCGTTGTACCAGCATCTGAATGTGAGGGTACAAAGATTAACGAGGCATTTCTTGGTAGCTGCAACAACGGACGTATCGAGGATTTAAGAGTTGGTGCAGAAGTAATCAAAGGAAAGCATGTTGCAGAGGGAGTTAGATTTTTAGTTGTTCCCGCCAGTCGAGAAGTGTACAAGCAGGCCCTAAAGGAAGGACTTCTTGATATATTTATGGCAGCTGGCGCTATGGTTATGAATCCAAATTGTTCCGTGTGCTGGGGCGCATGCCAGGGTGTCATCGGTGAAGGTGAAACACTTATTTCTACAGGCACTCGTAACTTCAAAGGACGTGCAGGTCACAAGGATTCCTACGTTTATCTTGCATCAGCGGCAACCGTAACTGCATCCGCGGTGGAAGGATTTATAACTACTGCAGATAAACTTTAGAACATAATCTAATTAACAATCTATTAGCTCTCTGAATGAGACATGTAGTCGAAGAAAGAGAGTTAATGATTGTTAATGTAAGATTATGTACATAGACAAGATTGGAGATAGTATTATGAGTGACAAGTTTACGGCTAGGATTTGGGTCCTTGGGGATGACATAGATACAGATATAATCTTACCTACAGAGTATTTGGCGTTTAAGACGGTGGAGGAAATGAAGCCTTATGCTTTTAGTCCACTTAGGCCGAATTTGGCATCACAGATTCAGCCAGGAGATATGATTGTAGCTGGCAACAATTTTGGCTGCGGCTCTTCAAGAGAACAGGCTCCAGAGGTTGTAAAGGCCCTTGGGGTATCTTGTGTTGTTGCAAAATCTTATGCAAGAATCTTTTTCAGAAATGCCATTAACAACGGCCTGCTATTAATTGAAAATCAGGATTTGTATGATGAGGTTAAAGAGGGAGATATTGCTGAGGTTACACCAGGCAAGGAAATTGTGGTAAATGGTAAATCCTACGAAATAGCCTCACTTCCAGATAATCTTCTGGAAATACTTGAAGCAGGTGGCTTGGTAAAAGCTATGAGAAAGCGTAACGGATTGGATTAATGGTGGAAAAATGGGAAAGACATTAGTAGAGAAAATAATTGGGAATAAAGTAGGACACGATGTAAAACCGGGAGACATTGTCACTGTCGATGTTGATTGGTGCATGATTGATGACATTATGGTTCCTTTTGCTGTTCAGAAGTTTGAGGAGATGGGCTTTTCAAAAGTTAAAAATCCTGACAGCGTTGTTCTTATATATGATCATTTTCTTCCAGCTACTCAGGTAGATGACACTCGTCATTTCAGAGAAGGTGATGAATTTGCAAAGAAATATGGCATCAAAAATGTCCACAGAACAGATGGAATATGTCATCAGCTTATGACAGAGGCTGGATACGTAAAGCCTGGTGATATTGCTTTTGGAACAGATAGCCATACAGTTACATATGGTTGCGTTGGCGCCTTCTCAACAGGTATCGGATATACGGAGATGGCAGGCATACTTGGAACAGGTCAGCTTTGGATAAAAGTTCCTGAGACAATCAAAATAGAAATTGATGGTACGCTACCTGGAAATGTTACATCAAAGGATATCATTCTTAGAATTATTGGTGATTTGACTGCCTCTGGAGCTACATATCAGGCTATTGAATTTACTGGAAGCACAGTAGAGGCTATGAGTGTAGCCAGCAGAATGACTATGTCTAATATGGCGGTGGAAGCTGGGGCAAAATGCGGTTTGTTTGTTCCAGACGACAAGACATGTGATTACTGCAAAATACAATATGACGATAGCATCAAGGCGCTGAAGCCAGATAATGATGCTAAGTATTCAAGAATACTCAGATATAGAGCAGAGGATATGGTTCCTGTTTTGGCTTGTCCATCTTTGGTGGATAACATTCATCCGGTCTCTGAGCTTAAGGGGACAAAGGTAGATCAGGTATTCCTTGGCTCATGTACAAATGGCAGATTAGAAGATCTTAGAACGGCAGCTACAATTTTAAAGGGAAAGCATGTTGCACCATTTGTGAAAATGATTGTCACTCCTGCTAGCCGCAAGATTTATAGAGAGGCCTTAGCTGATGGCACCCTTGAAATTCTTTCTGACGCTGGCGCAATTATAACTACTCCAGGTTGTGGTTTGTGCTGTGGAAGAGGTGGCGGAATTCTTTCGGATAACGAAGTGGTGGTTGCCACAAACAATAGAAATTTCCTTGGAAGAATGGGAACTAGCAAGGTTCAGATATATCTTGCCAGCCCTGCAACAGCTGCAGCTACAGCAATTGCAGGCAAGATTACAGAAGCTTAATTATTTGCTTCCATGAATTCACGGATTTTACTGTCATTAAGGTTTTCACCAATGACAATGAAGACCTGTTGACCTACGGACATTGGTGTTAGTTCAAATTCATTTTTAGTGGCGTTGAACTGATACCAAGTGCCGTCTTCATTAAAGAAGCCCTTTGCACGTAGGATTTCACCAAAAGAAGAGTCGGACATAAGAGTATCGATTCTTTCTTTTAGATATTCCTTTTTCAATGGAAGCTCAAGAAAATAAACTGTTTTATAACCACTGTCATCAGTGGTTAATTTTTTTATGTAAGATCTTGAAGCATAGCTACTATTTGAAATCATTTCAAAATCCCCATCATCAAAATCATCCCAGTTTTTATCTAGGACAAGAGAATCTATATTTATGTTTAAGTTGGCTTTTTCTGCTGCAGCTTTTAAGTGGGACTTCGTATTTGCGATATGATCTAAATCAGTAAGCTGAGTTCTACTAAGGACAATACGTCCAGCATTTGCAATCTGACTAGCAAGGAAGAAATCGGAATCCTCAGAAAGATTGTCCTCTAGTCTTGCATCAACGATAGTCAGAACTGTACCTATTTCATACCATCTATCAAGGGGCTCATCTCTAAGAACATCAAAAAACTCATCCACATCAAAAATACCAGATGGCTCAATGATGACTCTGTCATAACCGCTCATGGCCATGGCAATAAGCTTTGTTTTAAAACGGCGTTTATGACAATCAGCGTCACATCCACCGGCTACCATTTCAAGCTCACAATTGTCTCCACGCAAATCATTTAGAAGAAGCATATCAACATTAACTGCGCCGTAATCGTTTTCTAGTATTCCAATTCGTTTGCCTTGGGAAATGAAGTAATTTGCATATTTTTTAAGAAAGGTAGTTTTGCCGCTACCCAAGAATCCTGTAATTAAGTCTACTTTAATCATGGTATACCTCGTATCATAGTTATGTAACAATTTAGGTATATTATAAAGGACAACACATTGGTAGTAAATTATTGTTTAAAATTCTAAAAGCATGTGATAGTATTTATACATTGTTTAAAAAGGAGTAATTAATAATGGGAATTGTAGTACTAGGAGCAGTTTTTATTGATATTAAAGGTCACTCTACAGCAAGCTATATTCCAGCAGGTAGAAATGTTGGTACTGTAGAGGAAGTTCACGGTGGTGTTAGCCGTAATGTAGTAGAAGACATTGCAAATGTTGAGCTTCGTCCTACATTTGTTAGCCTTGTAGATGAAAGTGGTATTGGTACAGGCGTACTTGAGAAACTTAATAATCACAAGGTTGATACAAGATTTGTTCGCCGTACTCCTGATGGAATGGGAAAGTGGCTTGCAGTTTTTGATAATCACGGAGACGTTGTTGCATCTATATCAAAGCGACCAGATCTTTCTGTAATCAATGATATTCTTGATGAAGAAGGAGATGAAATCTTCAAAGATGCAGATAGTATTGCTCTTGAGATTGATATGGAAAAGGATTCAATCAAAAGAGTATTCAAATATGCAGAGAAATATAACCTAAAGGTTTATGCAGCTGTCTCAAACATGAGTATTGCTGTTGAACGTAGAGATTTCTTGAAGAATGTAGAGTGTTTCGTATGCAATCAGCAGGAAGCAGGCATCCTTTTCATGGATGATTATTCAGAGAAAACACCTGAGGAGATGGAAGAAATCCTTGCAAAGAAAATCCAGGGTGCACAAATCAAAAAGATGATTGTAACACTTGGTGGACAGGGTGCTGTTTATGCAGATATTGATGGGAACACAGGATTTGTACCTGCTAGAAAGGTAGATGTAAAGGATACAACAGGAGCTGGAGATTCATTCTTCGCCGGTGTAACAATCGGTCTTACATATGGCAAATCAATAGAAGAGGCTTGTGAAATTGGATCTACTTTAGCAGCATCTGTTATTGTTACTTCAGATAATGTATGTCCACGATTTTTACCTAGTGAGTTCGGCTTAGAAGTATGATAGAATAGTCATGAATAATTTAGGATAATTGATTGGGCTAGAGTAATGTTAGAAAATGATAATCTAAAATACAGACAGATGTATTTTGATATGGATGGTGTTATCAAGCAAGAGACATACGTATATCACAGAGAATTAACACCAGAGGAGCAGGAGAACTACGACAATTTAGTAGCTGATTCTGACCAAATGACTATTTTTGACTTTATTACTGATTAGACCTTGGATTGCCAAGGTCTTTTTTGCATTATATCAAAGGAGAATACTATGAGTTTAACTAATTCAACACTGCAGGAATTCACTGAGAAGCTTGCTTCAAAGACATCGGTACCAGGAGGTGGCGGTGCAAGCGCAATGGTTGCAAGCATTGGAATCGCTCTTGGAGATATGGTTGGCGAATTCACTATTGGGAAAAAGAAATACGCAGATGTAGAGCCAGAAATAAAGGATTTAATGGAAAAGGCTCAAGACATTAGAGTTAAACTTTTAAAATGCATTGATGATGATGCTATAGCCTTTGAACCACTTTCTAAGGCTTATTCTATTCCAAAGGAAGATCCTACAAGAGACGAAACAATGGAAAAGTGCTTGAAAGATGCTGCACAGGTTCCATTTCAGATTCTTCAGCTGGCATGTGAAGCTGTTGATTTGCAAAGAGAATTTGCAGATAAAGGCTCAGTACTTATGATTAGTGATGCAGCAACAGGAGTTGCAATGCTTCAGGGGGCAATCAAAGGGGCAGCTGTCAATGTAAAGATAAACACCAAATCTATGAAGGACAGAATCTATGCTTCAGATTTAGATTCTAAAGTGGAAGCATTAGTTGATGAGTATGTAAGCAAAGCTAATGAAATATACAAAAGCGTTATGGAAAGATTATAAACTGGAGGTATCATGGCAAAGTTATTAAAAGGTAAAGAAGTAGTTGATGCATTAAATATAAAAATGGCTAATCAGGTGGAGGCTCTCAAAGCAAAGGGAGTTAATCCTACACTTGCTATCCTTAGAGTAGGGGAGAGAGCAGATGATCTTTCCTATGAAAGAGGAGCAATAAAGCGCTGTGAACAGGTGGGAGTAACAGTCAGAGTAGAGGCACTTCCAGAGGATGTTTCTGAGGAAGCCTTTTTCGAGAAGCTTAATGAGTTAAACGAGGATGACTCTGTTCATGGAATTCTTATGTTTAGACCACTTCCAAAGCATATCGATGGTGAAAAAGCTAGAAATATGCTGAAGGCTGAAAAGGATGTGGATGGATGCACTGATTTATCTCTTGCCGGTGTATTTACAAACACAAATCTTGGTTTTGCACCATGTACAGCAGAGGCGGCAATGGAAATACTTAAGCATTACGAAATCCCTCTTTCTGGTAAGAAAGTAGCAGTTATTGGCCGTTCACTTGTTATTGGTAGGCCAGTTGCAATGATGCTTATGCACGAAAATGCAACTGTTACAATTTGCCATACAAGAACAGTTGATATTCCTTCTATTACAAAGGATGCAGATATTGTAGTGGTAGCTTCTGGTCAGATGGAAAGCATTGGAAAGGAATACTTGAGAGAAGGCCAGACGGTAATTGATGTTGGTATTAGCTGGAATGATGAAAAAGGCAAGCTTTGTGGCGATGTTAAGTTTGACGAAGCTGAGCCAATTGTAGATGCTATCACACCAGTGCCAGGTGGTGTTGGAGGTGTTACAACAAGCATTCTTGTAAAACATGTTGTTGAAGCAGCAGCGAAAAAGACTGTTTAATTTTCAAAATGTATGAATTTTTTATACAAAAACTCCGATTAATTATGTAGAATAGTTGTTATAAGGGGTTAAGGGAGACGAATTATGATTATTGAGCAGCTAAGGGCAGGACAGGAGGTCACACTAGAGGTACTAATTGGTGGCTCATCATTTGAATTGAAGACAGAGGTGGTTGGAACTAATGCTGAAACAGGAGCATTGGTTAAGCCATACGTGTATAACGGACAGGTTGTGGATTTTACAAATGGATCTCCACAGAGCATGACATTCTCACTTCATTGCATAGATCCACACACTGGCGGTAGAGTTGTGTGGAAAAATGTAGCTGTTAACGTTATCAAATTCAGAGGTGTGGATTACTATGCTATAGATGCCAAGGCGTTTGGAAAAATTGCTGCATCCAGTGAACGACGTGATGATGTTAGAGTGCATGTGAAAAAGCCAGGCTCTGCTCTTATGGAAGATGGTCGACGATTCTCCATCTCAGTTTTGGATATTAGCGACAGTGGAGTTTCCTTTATTGGTAATGCTAATAGAGTCACAATCGGTGATATTGTTGAGGTAAACTTTGCTGATAATGCACATAATTCAGATTTTAGTTTGGCTGTAAAGGCTCGTATTAATAGGGCTGAAGCTGAAAAGAATGGCATATTATATGCTGGTAAAATTCTAGAAAAAGATAATAAGCTTTTAGCATACCTTTGCTTCAAAGGTATTGATGAAAAGCTGGATAGATAGCGATAGGGACAAATTATATGGCAGACGATAAGTTACGACAAGAGCTACTATATATGGTTCGACTTACTTCTAAATACGACTTCAGTCGTATGGAGGTTGTTGAAGGTATACTGAGGCTAGAAAATGAAAGACAAATTCTAGGCTCTGTTTTTGGTAAGAGATTCAAAACAAGAATATTTGATATAGCAGCTGGCCAAGCTGTGGATGAGACCTGTGTTATTTGCGGACAGCATGCTGATAATAAAGTAATATGCCAGCATTGTCTTTCAACAATAGGTGAAAGTGATTATGCTAAAAATAAAATCAAGACTAAAGAAAAAGATAAAAAGCCTAGAATTCCAGATTTTAAGAAGCTAATAGATAAAATAAAATCTATTACTATAAAGAAAGAGAAAAAAGAAGAGAGCAAAGAAACAGTTAAAGAAAAGGTTCCTAGCAAGATTAGTGTTGGCAAAGTAAAACGTTATGTGCAGGGAGTTTTAATTGTTTGTTTAACCTTGATTTTATTTATTCAGATTTGGATATTGGGATTATGGTTCACTATTCCAGACTATAATCCGACTGAAGAAGCTAGGGTTTCTTCAAATCAAGTGGTCCCTGTGGAGTCTGCAGATGATGCTTATGCTCAGCTGCTATTGGATTTTCCTGAGGAGGAGGGATACACGGTTACATATTCCAGAGAGGATGCAGATTATGTGGGAAGGTTTTTGCTTAATCCTGGAGACTGTTGTTTGGAAATAGAAGATAATCTTACTGATGAAGAAAGATACGATTATTTCTTTAAGGAAGATGTTTATGTTTTCTATATTTCATATTTAGAGGAGAATACAGGAAAGGTGGGGATTGCCGAGGTAAACCATGCAGGTTCTATCTTGATTGAAGGTTCGTTTAACGATGGACGACGTACGGATTCCTTCTACAAATTCAGATAGAATTATCATATTCTACATATTACATTCACAGCCTGGACATAATTCTTTGGTACTATTTCAACTGCGATTTGTAATGAATATGGTTATCTCGGAGGGTTATATGAGACTTAGACCAGATGAAGAGGCAAGATTAAATAGTATCTTGGCGCCAATCAGAAGTGACTTGAGAGTTCAAAAAATGAAGAACTACATTCAACATGGGAGAATAACAACTTTTGATCATGTGGAAAGTGTCACTAGACTTAGTTTTTGGATTAATAAAAGACTTCATATAGGAGCAGATGATAGAGTTCTTACAATAGGAGCTTTTTTACACGACTATTATTTATATGACTGGCATGTTACTGATGATGGACATGGACTTCACGGTTTTTCTCATTCAAACACTGCAAAAGAAAATGCCATTAACGACTTTGGGATAGGAAAAAGGACTCAAGATGTTATTGAAAGCCATATGTGGCCACTTAATATCACCAAGGTTCCCAAAAGTAGAGCAGCATGGATTGTATGTATTGCCGATAAATGCGTATCAACCCGAGAAACACTGCTTTGCAGATAAAAATTAAATCAAGAATATATTACACTAGGGCCATTGTATTTGCTTGCAATGGCCCTATATTAATGCTATAACTGTATTAAGGGAAATAGAACAGTTAATGTTCATCGAAAGGACGAATGATATGAAAAAAAAGGTTATAGCTATTGTGTTTGCAGCAATAATTGCGGCTGCAGGAATTTTCGTGTGGAAATCAGGAATTATATCAGGAGGTGCAACTGGTTCTGATGATTCAGCGGAGGTATATGTTATGTCTTTGTCTGATATCATGGGAACTAACAGTGGATATTCTACTAATGTCTTTATGGGCGTTGTGGAAGGCCAGGAGTCTACAGGTATCACAAAAAGTTCTGACAGAGAGTTAGATCAGCTTTTTGTATCTGAGGGCGACACTGTTACAGTTGGAACACCTCTTTTTTCGTATAAAACTGATTCTCTGGTATCAGAGAATACTCAGTATGGTTTTGAAATTGAAGGCTATAACCTTAGTATTGCTGATTACAACAACGATATTACAAAGACTCAGGCAGAGCTTGATAAAATCAAGGGCAATACAGATGAGGATAAAACTAAAAAGGAAGAGCTTACCAATCAGATTAATTCATTAAATACAGACATTGCCATTGCCCAAAACAATATTGAAATGGTTAATGCAAAGATTGAAGCTAACAACAATAAAATAGCAAATTCTACTGTAACTTCTACAGTTGATGGCACAATCACAAAGATTGCAGATGATACAAACCCATACACAACAGACGGTTCTTTTATCACAATTCTTGCATCTAAGGAGATGAGAGTTAAGGGACAAATCAACGAGCAAAACGTATGGGCAATCAATGTGGATGAGCCTGTAACACTTCGTTCTCGTGTGGACAGTAGTCAGACATGGAAAGGAACAATTACCAAGATTGATACTGAATCAAAGCAGGAAAACAATGATTCGTCATATTATGGTGGTGGTTCTTCTGATTCTAATTCCACAAAATATCCTTTTTACATCACACTTGAGAATAGTGAAGGCCTAATGATGGGGCAGCATCTATACATCGAACTTGGACAGACAGATGCTCCAGAGATGGACTTTACAGATGGCACATATTTATATGATTACTATATCGCCTATGATGAAGATGGCAATCCATTTGTATGGGCAGACAACAAGGGCCATTTAACAAAGGTTTCTATCGAACTTGGAGATTATTATGAGGAGCAGATGGTATATTCTGTTTCTGGCATTGATAATGACACATTAATCGCTTTCCCAATGGAGGATTATTCTGAGGGAATGAAGACTGTTAGCGAATACGAGGGAGAATAAGAATGATTGTAAAACTTGAAAACATTTACAAGGTTTACGGTGAATCTGGCACAGAAACCTCGGTTCCAGCTTTGAACGATGTGTCACTTACTGTAAACGAAGGGGAATATGTGGCAATCATGGGGCCATCAGGTTCTGGAAAGAGTACCCTGATGAATGTTATTGGTTGCCTGGATAAACCTACATCTGGTGTCTATTATTTTGAAGATAAAGATGTTCTAAAGCTTAAAGATAGGCAGATGTCTGATTTAAGACTTCACTCTATTGGGTTCGTTTTCCAAAGCTTTTATCTTATGAATGAGGAGAATGCAATTGAAAATGTAGCCCTCCCTCTTTCATATGCAGGAGTTCCTAAAAAAGAAAGAGAAAGAAGAGCGATTGAAGCTCTTACAAGGGTTGGCCTTGCGGATAGAGTAAAATTCCGTCCTGATCAGCTTTCTGGAGGTCAAAAGCAAAGAGTTGCCATAGCTAGAGCCATTGTTAATAATCCAAAGGTACTTTTGGCAGATGAGCCTACAGGTGCTCTTGATCAAAAGTCTGGCGCCGCTATCATGGACCTTTTCGAAAAGCTGAATGAAGAAGGCACAACCATTATAATGATTACTCACGACGCCAATATTGCCAGCCATGCGAAAAAGACGTACAGAATTGTCGACGGCAAGCTTTACCATGGATTAGAGGAGGATAAGGAATGAAAAAGATAATTAAACCTATCCTCATAATAGTTATTATTCTGGCCTTGGCTGGTGGCGGTTTGTATGGAGGATACAGATACAGTCAAAGCAAAAAGACAGCTGAGGTTGTTGCCGTAAGCATGTATGCAATGGATGGATACTGGGGTGATTCAATAAATAGTTATGGAGACGTAACATCAGATAAGTCTCAGACTACATACCTTTCATCAGGAACAGAGATATTATCTGTTAATGTTCAGCCTGGGGACCATGTTAACGAGGGCGATGTGCTGATGACAGTCAAGAAAGAAACACAGGACATTAAAGGCAAAGAGCTTGAAGTAGAAAAAGCTAGACAAGCTTACGTTGCTGATACAGTTACTCTTGAAAGGCTTCAGAATACAACACCTATTCCTGAATACATTTCAAGCTCACCAGACACTAGAACAAGAGAGCTTCTTATTGGCAAGGAATATAGATTAAAGGTTGGATCTACTTTTGGTGAGTACAAGGAAGATCATATTGTCTATGAAGAGTTTTTTGATCAGTCAGGAAATCTTACATCTACTCTTTATTATGACGAAAAGGGAAATTCTTTGGACGAAGTTGATGATACTGATAAAATCCAGGCCATCATTAATGCGGACCATTCTCTTTTCGAATGCTACGAAAATTATGAAACAACAGAGGTTACTGTAGGTACTTTCTATTACAATGCAGAAACAGGAGAGATGATTGGTCACGAAGGTGTTGATGGCGAAGGAAACGTTGTCGAACGATACAATGCTCCTGTTGGTTATACACCTACTCAGCTTAAGGACAAAATTGAAGAGGTGTCCAACACACTTAAGAAACATGACCTTGATCTTAGAAAGAAAGAAAATGAGCTGGAGGTTATGAAGAACACCAATGACAATGGTGAGATTCTTGCAAAGGTTTCAGGAACAGTATCTAAGGTTCAGAATAAGGACAATTACAATAACACCCAGCCATTCATGATTGTTACAGCTACTGATGAGTACTATATTTCCGGCAGTATCGGAGAGTTCTATCTGGATAGTGTTAATGTTGGAGATACAGTTACTATTTCTTCTTTCGATACTGGACTTACTGCAGATGCAGTTATTACTTATATCAGTGATACTCCAAATACAGATAATAACAATTTCTATTCTGGAGATGGCAACACAAACAGTAGTAACTATGAATTTAAGGCTAGTTTCGATAGAAGCAGCGGTATTGAAATTGGCTCTGCAGTAGATATTACGATTACCCCAGCTGGGCAGGAAGATACCGGACTTTATATTTCTACATATTTTGTTCGCAAGGATGCCAGCGGTAATTATGTTATGAAAATGGGCTCTGACAATAAGCTTGAAAAGGTTTATGTGAAAGTCGGCAAAAGCCTTTGGGGCTCAATGATAGAGATTAAAAGCGGTGTTACTATGGATGATTACCTTGCATTCCCTTATGGAAATGGAGCAGTGGAAGGTATGACTTGTAAAATAGTAGATTCTTTTGCGTATTAAGGGAGGACTTATGTTAGAAAATTTACGATTGGCCTTTAGAGGCATATGGACACATAAGCTTAGATCCTTTTTGACAATGCTGGGTATCATTATTGGTATTGCGGCTATTATCGCCATAGTATCTACTATCGAAGGAACCAACCAACAGATTAAAGAAAATCTTATTGGCTCTGGCTCCAACACTGTTGATATTCAGCTTTATCAAAATGATTGGCCACTTGATTTAAGCTATAGCGATGCACCTTATGGAGTTCCACAGGTAAGCGATGAAGCTCTATCTGAAATCAGGGATTTGGATGAAGTCAAATCTGCAAGTAAATACGCTAACAGACAGATTTATGATGGAGTTTATTACTTGAACAATTCCATGAATGGTGGCTATGTAAAGGGCGTCGAAACAGACTATTTTTCAACAGCCAACCTTACAGTTAAAGAAGGTAGACTTTTCACAGTAGATGAGCTTGAAGACTATAAAAAGGTTTGTGTAATAGACGATGGTGTTGTGGAAGAGTTGCTTCACAACGACGAGCCAATTGGAAAAATCCTTGAGATTCAGGGTGATTCATATGTAGTAATTGGAGTTGTTGCATCTCGTTCAACCTTTGAGCCTACAATCAACTCAATCTCGGACTATGAAACATATATGCAGGATGAATCTGGAACAGTTTATATTCCACTTTCAACCTGGCCTATAAGCTACAAATATGACGAGCCAGAAAATGTTTTAGTTAGAGCTAATTCTACTGATGATATGACAGCTGCAGGAAAGAAGACTGCAGATATTATGAATTCATATATCAATCCAACTGATGACACTATCAAGTATCAATCAAAGGATTTGCTAGAGCAGGCACAACAACTTCAGCAGCTTTCATCATCAACCAATTCAATGCTCATTTGGATTGCCGCAATCTCTCTTTTAGTTGGTGGTATCGGTGTAATGAACATTATGCTAGTATCAGTTACAGAGCGTACTGCAGAGATAGGTCTAAAGAAAGCTATTGGAGCAAGAAAAGGAAAAATCATGGGACAGTTCCTTACAGAGGCTGCCGTGCTTACTTCTATGGGCGGAGTGCTGGGAGTTGCTAGTGGCATTGGCCTTGCTCAAATTATTTCAATTATGAGTGGAACACCTGTTGCAATATCATGGCCAGCTGCTTTTATAGCAGTAGTATTTTCAATGGTAATCGGCATTGTATTTGGAATTTTACCAAGCCATCAGGCTGCAAATCTTAATCCTATTGATGCATTAAGAACTAATTAGTTGAATAATATGAAAAACTCACCATTTATGGTGAGTTTTTTTGTTGGACAATATAAAGATATCTGTATAATTGTCGATACAAAAAATAGCAAGGATGCTAACTACTAGAACTATGGATGGTTCATTTTTATTGTTTACAACAAATGGGTGAGGACGGGTTATGGTAGTTCAGCATAATTCTACAGCTAGCAACGCTAGCCGAATGTTAAATATAACAGATACATCAATTTCTAAAACCTCTGAGAAGTTGTCCAGTGGATTTAAGATTAACCATGCTGCTGATGATGCAGCCGGACTTTCTATTTCTGAAAAGATGAGAAAGCAGGTAAGAGGGTTAACAAGAGGCTTGGATAACGTTGAAGACGGTATTTCTTTTTGTCAGATAGCAGATGGAGCACTTTCTGAGGTTAACGATATGCTTAACAGAATGAAAGAGCTTTCCATTCAGTCAGCTAATGGCACAAATTCACCTTCTGATAGACAAGCTATCAATGAAGAAATTCAGCAACTAAAGAGAGAATCTGAAAGAATATTTACCACAACTACTTTTAATCAAAGACAAATCTGGGAACGTAGTCCTGTAAGTGAGACTGTAACAAAGGAAATTGAATATAGACCAATTACTTTTAGCGCCCAAAGTTGTGATTATAAAGTAACCAATGAAAATATTGCATCATGGCCAAATGGAGGTTTTAAACTAAAAGTTATTGAGGCAAATGAGGCTACAGGTGAACCTGGTGGACTAGCCTTTACTTGGAAATCATCAGATTCTACTCCTGTTGAGTATACATCTGCTACAATACCATGGCCTAATCCTGAGACTGCAAGTCAGACTCTTGAATTGGCCAATGCTTTTTCTGATGAACAGAAGAGTAACTCTGCATTAAAGGGCGTCAATTGTAAAATCTATTATTCAACTGATTCTAATACAACTATTGATGAAATTAAGAATTACTGTAAACAGGTATCAGTATCTGCTTCCCCAAGTAATTCTATTAGTACTACAATTACTTCTAATGGAGGAGTATCGGGAAGTGCTTCTTTATCGGTATATGCCATACAAAATACAAATATAAATCTTAATGGATATTCAGATACTTCATTTGCAGAGCCAAAGGGAATGACATCTGTAGACTCTTCAAATGGATTAACTTTTACATTTGATTTTACAAGTAGAGAAGACCCAACAAAGAAGATTGCTGTAACTACAAAACCTTCTACTGTAACAATATATAAATATATATCTAGTTTTGATCAGGTAGATAGAGTATCTGTAGATGATCAAACTTTACACTATACAAAAATGCACAAAAACTCTATAGATGAAAACTTTTCTCGTGATGGATGGTGGGGAAAATATGCTACTTTTGATATAAATGGCAACTTTGATGGCTATCAGAATTATACTTTGCACTACAGCATTGGCTCGCAAAATTTGAAAAACTCGCTATTTGACGAAGACAGCATAAAAGAAATTCTTTCAGGAAATTATACAAAAAATGTTGGAAATGCAAAAAATGTTGGCGGATTAATGGATGATAAGAATAACAATAATGAAAACATTGCAATTACTTTTTATTATTCTATGAAGGATGCTGATGGAAATAATTATGGAAGTTTTAATGTGACTGTTTCTGGTAATGAAAGAGAGGGCGCGGATTCTTTTATTAATCGCATTAAGGCCATTACAAATAGTGATTTATTTGCAGGAAATTCAAACTCGGATAGTACAAGTGAAGGAACAGGTACTCGTACTAGTGTGCAATTTCTATTGAATAGCGTTAATGATTATATACCTAAATCTACATTAGAAATGACCTTTGAACAGCTTGTTGGTTATGAAGATTTAGCGAAAAATATCCATTCAGGTCCTGATTCAGATATGGATGAAAAGCTTGGCATATTCTATAAATGCTTGTCAAATTTCACTATAGGACTTGAAGATGTAGATGTGCTTACAATTGAATCTTCTGAAAGAGCTATGGGACTTATAGATGCAGCGGCTAAGATGGTTGTTGAACAGCGTTCTGTATTTGGAGCATATCAGAATAGACTTGAGCATACAGTAAAGAATCTTGGTAATGTAGCAGAAAATACAACTGCTGCGGAATCTAGAATTAGAGATGCAGATATGTCTGGTGAAATGGTTAAGTATTCGAAGGATAAAATTCTTGGCCAGGCAGGAGAAGCTATGCTCTCTCAAGCTAATACTAACGCTAACAGTGTTATGAATTTGTTGCAATAAGAGGCTTGAATGTGATTCTTAGAACAATTAAAATCAACATAGGAATTTTAAAAGCTAGGGAAAATTCCCTAGCTTTTTCATATATGGAGGTTATATGAGTAAATTTATTTCATGGAATGTAAACGGTCTTAGAGCGGTAGTAGGAAAAGGCTTTTGGGAATACTTTGATGAAGTAGATGCAGATATCTTTTGTCTTCAGGAAATCAAACTTTCCGAGGGGCAGTTTGATTCTGAAAAGGAAGGATACCATGTCTACTGGAATTATGCAGAAAAGAAAGGCTATTCTGGCACAGCTATTTTTACTAAGAAAGAGCCTATTTCTGTAAGCTACGGTATCGGAATAGAAGAGCATGATCATGAAGGAAGAGTAATAACTCTTGAGTTTGAGGACTATTACTTTATTACATGCTACACACCAAATTCGCAGAACGAGCTTAAGCGTCTTGATTACAGAATGACATGGGAAGATGATTTCAGAGCTTACATGTGCGAGCTTAACAAGAAAAAGGGCGTAATCCTTTGCGGTGATTTAAATGTTGCCCATGAGGAAATCGATATCAAGAATCCTAAGACAAATCGTCGTAATGCAGGCTTTACTGACGAGGAGCGTGGCAAGATGACAGAGCTTTTGGATGCAGGTTTTGTAGATAGCTTCAGACACTTTTATCCAGATCAGGCCGAAATCTATTCATGGTGGTCTTATCGATTCCATGCAAGAGAGAAGAATGCAGGTTGGCGCATAGACTATTTCATAGTATCAGAGGATATAAAAGACAGAATGAAGGATGCCAAGATACATACAGAAGTTATGGGCTCAGATCATTGTCCAATAGAATTAGATTTTGAATAGGCATTAGGCAGGCAATATGCTATCATAGAGTATATCAGTGGGAGGTGCTTATTATGGCAGATAAAAAAGAAGGTACATTTGTAGTACATGTTAATAAATGCGAAAACGACACATGGCAGGGTCAGGTCACATGGGCTGACCGGGACGAAAAGCTTAGCTTCCGCAGTGCCATGGAATTAATGTCAATCATTGATGCTGCTTTAAATGCAGACGAAGAATAAAACTAACGGCTAGCCATCTGGCTAGCCGTTTTTATTACTTATTTGCCTTTGCAAGGAACTTTTCGTTATTGATGATAAATCTCTCATGAGTACCCATACCCACAACACCACTTTCATCTGAACATACAACCTCAAAAGAAAGCTTACGGCCATCAATCTCAATAAGAGTAGCCTCACAAATAATAGTTTTGCCAATAGCAGATGGTGCCATATGACTAACATCTACCTTTGTTCCTACAGTACCCAGGCCTTCCTCAAGCTCTGGCTGAACCATTTTCCAGCAAGTCTCCTCCATAAGAGCAATCATTGCAGGCGTTGCAAACACATCAAGAGCTCCACTAGTAAAAGCCTTCGCAGTATTATCAATCGTCACAACCGTCTCAGCGGTATTCTTCATCCCAATTTCCAACATAGTATAAGTCCTTTCCCTACGAATATAATTTCGCAACCTCCACTATAATACCACATATCACGCCCCGCAAACCTACTATTTACACATTTTTATAGTTTTTGTGTAGGGTCTGCCCCTCTAGATTTGTCCCGGCCCGCCCCGCCCGCAGCGCTGCCGCCCTCACTACAGGGGTATCATTTGAGCAGATTTTTGGATTACCTTAATGTGTAAAGTCGCCCATATGTAGGTGTACTTACGAAGCTTTTACTATTCGAAGGTAATGTATGGGTGGGACGGACAATGTAGTTTATATAATCATCTAGTCTTAACTAGTCTTTGTATTATTACTTTTGCTACTACATTCACTAAGTAAAACTTAAAAAGAGATATTTGTATGTATTGGCACCGTGGCACATTCAACATCGTGTTTCAAGTGACCACTGCTGCCGCCGTCCTAGCGGCAGCTGCCTATCCATATCAAATATCTCTTTTTGTTTTACTAAGTTCATTCCAAAGCAAATAGTAATAAATACAAAGCTAGTTTAAGACTGATGATTACTAAGTGTAGTGTTTGTCCGTCTCCACCCATACCTTACCGATAGAATTGTAAAACTTTGTAAGAACACCTACTAATAAATATGGGCGACTACACATTTAGATAATCCAAAATCTGTGACGTACCCCTGTAGTGAGGGCGGCAGCGCTGCGGGCGGGGCGGGCCACGGGTGGCTTAGAGGGGCAGACCCTACTACTATGTATGGTAAATGTGTAAATAGTAGGTTTAGGACCTCTGTAGGTTGTCGTGGGCGCTTATTGGGATTACGAAGGGGCTTAGGGACATTGGGTCTTCGATTACCACGCTGTCGATGCCGTATATTTGCTTGACGGAATCGGTGGTGATGATTTCGTTTGGGGTGCCTTCAGCTAAAAGCTTTCCGTTTTTCATTGCGAAAATGTAGTCGGCATATTTTGAGGATAGGTTTATGTCGTGGAGAACCATTACGATGGTGGTTTTCTTTGTACGGTTAAGTTCCTTTAGTAGGTCCAGGATTTCTATTTGGTAGGCGATGTCTAGGTATGTGGTAGGTTCGTCTAGAAATAGAATGTCGGTTTGCTGGGCTAGGGCAAGGGCGATAAAAACGCGTTGGCGTTGGCCGCCGGATAGTTCATCTACAGTTCTGTCTGCAAGCTCGGTGATTTTCATGGCAGCCATTGCTTCGTCGATGGCTTCGTAGTCTTCGCAGGTAAGTGGAGACATGAATTTACGATGGGGATAGCGGCCTCTTGATACAAGCTCTGCAACCTTAATGCCTTCTGGAGCGATTAGTGACTGTGGTAGAAGACCGATGGTTTTGGCTATATCTTTGGTTTTTATGCAGAGAAGAGAGGTATCGTTTAATGTGACACTTCCACTGTTTGGTATTAAGAGTCTGCAGAAAGTCTTTAAAAGAGTTGATTTTCCGCTTCCGTTTGAACCAAGTATAACGCTTATTTTGTTTTCTGGGATATGGATGCTGACATCGTTTAGAATGTTGCCATTTCCATATCCAACCTTTATATTGTTGGCTTTTAAAGTGTTGTGTTCCATTAAATGTTTCCTTTCTTATTCTGAGAAATAAGCAAATATATTAGGTATGGTGCACCTAAAATGCCGGTGATTACACCAACGGGATATCTTGTGTTTAGCAGGTTTTGTCCTATGAAATCTCCCCCAAGTACAAGTATTGCTCCAATAAGTCCAGAGGAGATGATGTTGGATTGATTTCTGCCACATACTTTTGCAGCTATGGGACCTGATAAAAATGCAATTGATGCGATTGGTCCAGAAATAGATGTAGCAAAGGCGATTAAAAGCACGGAGCAGATTATTAATGTTGTGCGCACTAAATTGATACGTACTCCAAGGATAATTGCTACCTGGTCACCTAACGCCAGTGACTGCATGCCGTGGCGAAGAGCTATTATTGATAGAAGACAAACTACAACTACTATAAATAATAGTGGAAGAGAGTCCGTTACTATTCCGTTGAGATTTCCGGTCATCCATCTCATTGCTGTTGGTACATCGTATTCGGCAGCTTTCATTACCATCCAATTAACGATGGCTGTAAAAAAGGCCTGAAATCCAATTCCAACAAGAACAAGTCTGCTAGTTGAAAAGCTTCCTACATAAGAGATTCTGTAAATCAATATGGCTACTAATATTCCCGCAAATACTGAAATGATAGAAACGATATTTCTATTTAGATTAAGGAAAAGAATGCAGTATACTGCGGCGGCTGTGGAACCTGATGAAACTCCGATGATATCTGGGCTTGCCAATGGATTGTTTAATAGAGTTTGGAATATATTGCCTGCAACGCCAAAAGCAATTCCGCAAAGTATAGCGGTAATTGTTCTAGGTAATCTCAGTTTTGCAATAATATATGAACCTTCATCACTGAGTCCAAGGATAGTTTTTATTACCTGATCTAGCGAATAATTCTTTTCACCAATGGATAGATTACAAAAGGCTAGTACCAATGTAATGGCAAATAGAATACAAAGGATAAATATGTATTTTCTTCGTCGCTTTATCATAGACTTTGTACCTTGGCCTTTCTGATAATAAATATGAAAACAGGGGCACCAATTAATGCAGTCATAATTCCAGATTCCAGTTCTCCTGGACGACCAAGAATTCTTCCAAGCACGTCTGAAATGATAAGTACTGAGCTTCCGTAGATGCCACTGCATATAATAAGTGGAATATGATTACTTCCTACAATCATGCGAATAAAATGGGGAACCATTAAACCTATAAAGCTTATTGGACCTGCCAATGCTGTGGTTGTTGCACATAAAAGAACACCACAAATAGCGGCAATTGCTCGGGTTCTATTAACATTGAGGCCAAGGGCGATGGCCGTTTCCTCGGATAATAGTAGAGTATTTAAATTGCCGGAAAAGCATAAGCTTACTATTATTGCAAGAATGGTGATAGGAAGAATAAGTTTGATGTCATCATAATTAGTTCCACCTATGCTTCCTATTTGCCAAAATCTGTATGTAGTCATTACGCTGGAATCTGGCATAACTATAAGGCTGATGATGGAAGATAGGGCGATGCTTGTTGCAGAGCCTGAAATTGCAAGCTTCATAGGGGTTGGTCCACCATAGCCTACAGATGCAAGCTTGTACACTACTAGGGCTGTAAGCATTGCGCCAGCAAAGGAAAGTCCAATGTAGGAAATCTTTGACTGGATGTTAAAAAATGCGATGCCTGCAACTATAAATAAAGACGCACCTGCATTTACGCCTAAAATACTAGGGTCTGCTATAGGATTTCTTGTAATAGACTGCATTAATACACCGGAAATGCTTAAAGAAGCTCCAGCAATGATTCCAAATAGAGTTCTGGGAATTCGCGTTTGAACAATATTTACTTCGTATACATCGGTATTGCGTCCTAAAACTGCATCCCAAACATGGGATAAACCTACGGACTTTGTGCCGTAGGTTATAGAAAGTGCTATCGCAATAAATAGGATTACAATACCTAAAACAGTTATTGATATAGCTTTATTTTTATTCATTAATATTATTTGCTGCCTCACTTAATAATGAAAGATAATCATCGATTGCATATGGTATAGAAAGAATTGATGGAGTAGTTGCTGCTGCAAGAGCGCTATTTGAATCAAGTAATACAACAGCACCATTTTTTACTGCTGGAATCTGACTCATAAGAGCGTCAGCCTGCATTGCCTCAAGAAGACCTTCATCTCCATAAACAATCATAATATCTACATCGTTCAATAAATCGCTGTTCTCGCGTGAGATAGTTACAGAAAAGTCTTCACTTGTCTCAGCAAGAGAAAGGATACTTTCAGGTGTTTCTAAGCCTAAGTCGTTAAGATATGATGCTCTAGGATCATTTGGAAGATAAGCATAGAATGTGCTCATATCATCCTGTGAAATCCAGAAGAAGCCTGCTGTTTTTCCTTCAAGCTCTGGATACTGCTCAAGCTTTTCTGAAATTAAAGCATCTGTTTCTTCAACAAGCTTTTCACCCTCAGCCTTCATGCCGATAGCTGTTGCATTTACAATAGTTTGATCTCTCCAGTTTGTTTTCCATGCAGTTTCGATGTAAGGAACTACAGGGGCAATCTCTGAAAGGAGATTGTATTCTTCCTCAGTAAAGCCTGAGTAAGAAGCAATGATAACGTCTGGTTCAGCTGCTGCAATAGCTTCATAATCCCAGCCTGTTTCATCGTCAAATACATTAGGATTTGTTTCACCTAATTCAGAAAAGGCCTCATCTGTCCAAAGGTGAAGTTTGTTGTCTGTCATAAGACCATAGTTTGCTGCAGAAACACCAACTGGAACAACACCGAGAGCTAAGATTGCATCCTGATTGGCCCAAGAAAGTGTAACGACTCTTTCTGGCTTTGATTCAATAGTTGTCTCACCGAATGCATGCTCAATGGTGATTGGGAAAGCTGAATCATCCCCAGTTACTTCAGTGTTTGCTGAGTTAGCAGAACTTGTATCTGAAGTTGTAGCTGTATCAGTGCTGCCACATCCTACAAGAGCAGTGCTAAATACAGAAACAGCTGCTATAAGTGATAATAATTTTTTTCTCATAATAAAAAATCCGCCTGTTGTAAATTGAGAAGAGTTAGCAAAAGCTAACTGCGTGCTACTATATCACGCGCGAATTAGTTATGTCAAACTAAAATTTGATAATGATAATATTTATCAGTTCGGCCTAATTATTCATCCAATTGTATGCATAAATAGTTTGTGGTATAATTGAACACCGCAAGATTAAGATTATATACGGAGGACGAGATGAAAGAGATTCTTGGACAAATAAAAGAAGTCGTCATCGCCGGTTTTAAAGCAGCTGGTTACGATGAAAAATATGCAATGGTAACACTTTCAAACAGACCTGACCTTTGCCAGTTTCAGTGTAATGGAGCAATGGCAGCAGCAAAGGAGTACAAAAAGGCTCCTATTGCAATCGCTAACGAAGTAGTTGAAAAGTTAGCTGATAATGCAATGTTTTCTAAGTGCGAGGCATGTCCTCCAGGATTTATAAATATGAACCTTTCTGATGAGTTTATTGCTTCATTTGTTAGCGGTATGGCATCAGATTCAGAGCGTTTTGGTGTTGATAAGGTAGCTACACCAAAGAAGGTTATGATTGATTACGGCGGACCAAACGTTGCTAAGCCACTTCACGTTGGTCACCTTCGTTCAGCAATCATCGGTGAGTCTATTAAGCGTACAGCTCGCTTCATGGGCGATGAAGTTTACGGTGACGTTCATCTTGGAGACTGGGGGCTTCAGATGGGACTTATCATCACAGAATTAAAGCTTCGCAAGCCAGAGCTTGTTTATTTTGATGAAAGCTTTGAGGGAGAATACCCTACAGAAGCACCTTTCACTATTTCAGAGCTTGAGGAGATTTATCCATGTGCTTCTGGAAAGTCAAAGGAAGATCCAGCATACAAAGAGGCTGCTATGACAGCTACATATGAGCTTCAGCATGGCAGAAGAGGCTATCAGGCACTTCTTTCTCACATTCTTAATGTTTCAGTTACAGACCTTAAGAGAAACTATGAAAAGCTTGATGTTACATTTGATCTTTGGAAGGGCGAAAGCGATGCTCAGCCTTACATCCCTGATATGGTTCAGAAGATGAAGGATGATGGCTTTGCTTACATTTCAGAGGGCGCTTTAGTAGTAGACGTTAAAGAAGAAACAGATACAAAAGAAGTTCCACCATGTATGATTCTTAAATCAGATGGTGCATCTCTTTACAATACAACAGACCTTGCAACAATGGTATGGCGTATGAAGGATTACAATCCAGATTCAATCATCTACGTAGTAGATAAGCGTCAGGAGCTTTACTTCACACAGGTATTCCGTTGTGCAAAGAAGACAGGCATTGTTCCAGCAGATAAAAACCTTTATTTCGTAGGTTTTGGTACAATGAACGGCAAGGACGGTAAGCCATTCAAGACACGTCAGGGTGGCGTTATGAGACTTGAGTATCTTCTTCAGGAAGTAGAAGAGAAGATGCTTGAGAAGATCAAAGAGAATGGTACAATGGATGATGAACAGGCAGCAAAGACAGCATCAGTTGTTGCTCTTTCTGCTGTTAAATATGGTGACCTTTCAAACCAGGCTTCAAAGGATTACATCTTTGATATAGACAGATTCACATCTGCTGAGGGTAACACAGGCCCATATATCCTTTACACAATCGTTCGTTGCAAGTCTATTCTTGCTAAGGCTGGAATTGACAGTGTTGATGGCGATATCTTGCCAGCTCACTCAGAGTCAGAGAGAGGTTTACAGCTTGAGCTTACAAAGTTCATGGCAGCCCTTACATCTGCTTACGAGGACATGGCACCACACAAGATTTGTGCATACATCTATGATTTAGCTAATGCATTCAATAGATTCTATCACGATACAAAGATTTTAGCTGAGGAGGATGCAGCTGTTAAGGCTAGCTATCTCAAGCTTCTCATGCTTACAAGAGGAGTTCTTGAGAAGTCAATCGATCTTCTTGGCTTCAAAGCACCGGAGCGTATGTAATGTCTGATCAAACATTTTTACCAATTGATTTCGTTAATCGCATGGAGCAGGACTTAGGTCCTGACTTCCATGCGTTTTTACGTTCTTATGATGAGAACAAAATATCAGCCCTTAGATTTAATCCAATAAAGGCAGACGATGCAGCAAAGGATGCCATTAGTCATATGCTGACAGGCTCAGTAGATTGGAGCCCGAATGGATACTATTATGATGAGGACCAAAGACCAGGTCTTCATCCTTATCATAGTGCTGGAGTTTACTATATTCAGGATGCTTCTGCACAGCTTCCAGTAGAGATGCTTTCGCCAAATCCAGGGGATTTCTGCCTGGATTTGTGTGCTGCGCCTGGTGGTAAATCTACCCAGATTGCAGGATATCTCGATGGACAGGGGATTCTTGTTTCCAACGAGCCTATGAAAAATCGTGCAAAGATTCTTTCTGAAAATGTTGAGCGTCTCGGCATCAAAAACTGCATTGTCACATCTGAATATCCGGACAAGCTTGCAGAGCGTTTTGTTGAATATTTTGACAAGATTATGGTGGATGCACCTTGTTCCGGAGAGGGCATGTTTAGAAAGAATCATGATGCTTGTAGCGAATGGTCACTTGAGTCTGTTGAAATGTGTGCTGCAAGACAGGCAGAGATTCTAGATAGAGCGTACGAGATGCTTATCCCTGGTGGAAGAATGTGCTATAGCACATGTACTTTTGCTAGATTAGAGGATGAAGAAGCTGTTGCGGCTTTCATTTCAAGACATCCAGACATGAAGCTAATCAAGGAACAGCGTTTATGGCCTCATCAGGTAAAGGGTGAGGGGCATTATGCAGCCTTACTTGAAAAGTCAGATGCTGATAATCGATATGAAGAATGTAAAGATAACAGAGAAACCTATTCCTTAAAGAAAATTAATGATAAAATATTAAATGACTATTTAATATTCATTAAAGAGACTATGACAAATCCAAAGGAGTGGAGAGGCAACCTGCTATTACTTAACGATTTGCTTTATATGTTGCCAGAGGACTGTCCGGATTTTGATGGTCTTCATGTATTAAGAGGAGGCTTGTTCTTAGGTACATTAAAAAAGAACCGCTTCGAGCCTAGCCATGCTTTGGCTTTGGCGCTTAAGCCATCAGAGGTGACTAGCAGTCATAACTTATCATCAGATAGTGCCGAAATCGATGCATATCTTACAGGTCAATCTATCAGATGTGATGTAAAGGATGGATGGACTCTTATTACAGTTGATGGATATTCAATTGGGTGGGGAAAGGCTGTAAAAGGCCAAATCAAAAATCATTATCCGAAAGGACTTCGTAGGTATGATACATAAAATATACATGCACAAACAGGATATTTATGAGTATGTAATGTTTACAATAGCAGCTGCTGTTATGGTTATTGGAATTTACTTTTTTAAATTCCCAAATCATTTTTCATTTGGTGGTGTCAGCGGTATTTCTATTGTGCTGGCTGCACTATTGCCACATACTCCAGGAAATATCAACCTGGTTATCAATATCTTTTTGTTAGTGCTTGGTTTCTTTGTTTTCGGAAAAGAATTTGGAATCAAAACAACATACATCACTTTGCTTGTTTCTATAGGACCAAGCCTTCTTGAAAAGATTCATCCAATGGATGGCCCACTTACTGACGAGCCAGTATTGGAGCTTATGTTTGCAATTGCCTTGCCTGCATTTGCATCTGCTATTTTCTTTAATTTAGGTGCATCTTCTGGTGGAACAGATATAGTTGCAATGATTCTTAAAAAATATACAAGCATAAATATTGGAACGGCATTGTTCTTATCAGATGTATTTATTGTTATTTGCGCTTGTTTCGTATTTAATATTCAAACAGGTTTATTTTCATGTGTAGGCTTATTAGCTAAGTCTTTAGTTGTTGATGAGACAATCGAAAATATTAACCTGGTAAAATACTTTACAATCATTTGTTCAAATCCAGATCCAATTGTAAAATATATTACAGAGGAGCTAGGAAAGGGCGCTACCATTTACAAGGCGGAGGGCGCTTATGGTCATCAGGAAAAGACTATCATTCTAACTATTCTTAAAAGACAGCAGGCTGTTGATCTTAAGAACTACATTAGAAGAAATCATCCTGGTGCATTTATTGCAATTACAAATAGTAGCGAGATTATAGGTAAAGGCTTTAGAGGGTATAACTAATGAATACAACATGGGGAATACTTGCACATGTTGATGCAGGTAAGACAACATTATCGGAGGCGGTTCTTTACAACGCAGGAGTTTTGGCGTCCACCGGTCGAGTAGACAAGGGGGACGCCTTTTTAGATACTGATCAGCAGGAGAAAAATAGAGGGATAACTATCTTTTCGAAGCCTGCTGTTTTTGACGTGGAAGGGGGAAGTATTACACTTCTTGATACTCCAGGTCACGTGGATTTTGCAACTGAAACTGAGCGTGCTATTTGGGCGCTGGATTTTGCAATTCTTCTTGTAAGCGGCACCGATGGTGTTCAGGCACATACAAAGACTCTCTTCGATTTACTTTCTAAGAACAAAGTTCCAACAATCATTTTTATTAACAAGATGGATATGCCTTCTGTGGAGGCAGATTCTCTACTTCCAAATCTCAAAGAAAAGCTTAGTGGCAACTGCGTTCTTCTTTCAAATCACGAGGATATTGCTGCAGAAGATGAAGGGGCAATGGAAGAGTTTTTTGAGACAGGTGAGCTTTCTGATTATCGTATTTACGATATGATTATATCAAGGAAAATCTTCCCTGTTTTAACTGGCTCAGCCCTTAAGGATTCAGGCGTAAAAGAGCTTCTGGATTTTATGAAAAAGCTAAGTAAGTATTCAGGAGAGAAAAAGAAAAAGGGAACTGAATTTGGTGCAAGAATATATAAAATCGAAAGTCTCGCACGAGATACAAGACTTACTTTTGCTAAGATTACTTCTGGAAGCTTAAAGGTTAAGAACACACTTCCAAATGGTGAGAAGGTTGACCAGATAAGGCTTTATTCCGGGGCTAAGTATACTCAGATAGATGAGGCAAAGGCTGGTGATGTGGTTGCATTAATCGGCCCTAAGGCTACATTTGCCGGCGAAGGAATGGGAGTGGAGGATAATAGGCCAGAGCTGACCTTAAATCCAGTATTGAAATATACACTTAATTTTACAGATGATACTGTGCCTCGTCTTGCATATCCAAAGCTTAGTGCATTTAACGATGAGGACCCATCTCTTAATGTTAGCTGGAATGATAAGCTGGAGGAGATAACCTTCAATTTGATGGGGGAAGTTCAAACAGAAATCATTCTCACTAGAATAGAAAATGAGCTTGGCATCAAGGGCGAGTTTGTTGAATCAGGCGTGTTATACAAGGAGACTGTTGCAGATAAGGTGGAAGGTGTAGGACATTTTGAGCCACTTCGTCATTATGCAGAGGCCCATATTTTGATGGAACCGTTAGAGCCAGGCAGTGGTATCCAGGTGGATGCAGATGTTTCTACTGATGATCTGGCGCTCAATTGGCAAAGACTTATAACTACCCATATTCTTGAAAAGGAACATTTGGGCGTATCAATTGGGGCGCCGCTTACAGATGTAAAGTTTACAGTTGTTGGTGGTAGAGCCCATATCAAACATACCGAAGGTGGAGACTTTAGAGAGGCTACCTATCGAGCAATCAGACAGGGCCTTATGGAGGTTGGAACAACTATCCTGGAGCCATATTTTAATTTTGAAATCAGCGTTCCGTCAGAACAAATCGGAAGAGTAATGACTGATGTGGAAAATATGAAGGGTTCCTTTGAGGTGCCAGAGGATAATGGAGGTCTTAGCATTATCAGAGGAAATGCACCAGCATCTCAGATTAGAAACTATCAGTCTGTTCTTGTGACATTTACAAAAGGACAAGGTCACATCAACCTTACATTTGCCGGATATTCAGCATGCAAAAATCCAGATGAGGTAATGGAAGCCTACGGATATGATCCAGAAGCAGATATAGATAATCCTGCTTCTTCTGTATTTTGCTCCCACGGGGCAGCTGAAGTTGTTCCATGGTATGAAGTGAAGGATAGATGCCATGTACCTTGCAGACAGGAAAAAAACAACTCAGCCCAGGATGATGAAATTCCTATTAATTCTAAGCGAATGAATCACAGCGAAGACGAATGGCTTGATCCAGATGAAATAGACAAAATACTTCAGCTCGCCACCCACAGTAATCAGGGTAAAAATCCTAAAAAGGGTTGGCATTATGGAGAAAGCACAAGACCAAGAAGAGTTGATTCAGATTACGTATACAAAGCGCCAAAGGAGATAAAGGCCAGGGATAAGTATCTGCTTGTAGATGGATACAATCTTATCTACGCTTGGCCGGAATTAAAGGAAGTGCTTGATGTCAATTTGGACGGAGCACGAGGAAAGCTACTTGATATCCTTAGCAATTACAAAGCGATGACAGACTACAATGTAATTGCAGTTTTTGATGCCTACAGAGTGAAAGGCCATGAGGTGACAGCATCTGATTATTTGAACATTCATCAGGTGTTTACAGCAGAGGCTCAGACCGCCGATGCATACATAGAGAGATTCACCCATGAACATGGTAAAAAATACGATATCACAGTTGTAACCTCTGACGGTTTAGAGCAGGTAATTATCAGAGGCGCAGGGGCAAGGTTGATATCTTCTCGAGAGTTTATAGAAGAGGTGGAAAGAAAGGCCAAAGAGCTTCGAGAAAACTACGACATAAAATAATAGTTTACAAGAGGAATAAGTATCATTTTTAACAATTAATTCATATTCTTTATTTATAATCGATGTATTGATGAGGCATAAGTATCTAAACTATCAGTTGGAGGGTGAAAAATGACTAGATATCAGTTTCAGGATACAGAGAGAAAGGCACTTGAGAAACTTAATATTCCTCTTGTAATCTACCAGCTTATAGATAAAAGAGTTGTGACAATCCTTGTTACAGATGGAATGTGTAAGCTTATGGGAGATTCCCGAGAAAATATTACCAAGTTATTCGACGAAGATATGTATCGGGATACACATCCAGATGATAAGGCAAGGGTTGCAGATGCCGCATTGAAATTCGCCATGGGCGGAGATAAATTCGATTGTGTTTACAGGACACTTTCACATCTCATTAATGATTATGTAATTATACATTCTCACGGTGAGCATTTCGTAACAGAGGATGGGACTATGCTTTCCAGTACCATATATATGGTGGAAGGTATGGGCGAAGATTTTGAAAATCCCCTTACAGAAAAATTAGCTTCAAATTTCAAAGACATGATGTCAAAGGAAAGTCTGATAAGAGATAATTTTTATGATACTCTTACAGGCTTACCAAACATGTCATATTTCCTTGCTTTGGCAGATGCAGGCAAGCAGGCAATATTAGATGAGGGCAAAACTCCTGGTATAGTTTTCTTTGACTTTACCGGTATGAAATATTTCAACGAGAAGTTTGGACTCAAGGAGGGGGACAACCTACTAAGTGCATTTGGTGATATTTTAAGAAAGTATTTCTCAAATGAAAATTGTGGAAGAATGGGTTCTGACCATTTTGCTGTGTTTACACAGATGGAAGAAATTGAAGCTACACTTCAGAACATTTTCAAAGATATGAAGCGGGCAAATGATGGCAAAACTTTGCCAGTACATGTAGGTATTTACTCCATGGCATTTGAGGATGTTCCAGCTAGCAGCGCTTGTGACAGAGCAAAGATTGTAAGCGACAAGGAAAAAGGGGCTTACCTTTCAAAGTATGCTTTTTACGATGAGAACACACATGTTGTTGCTTCTCACTATGAATATGTAATTAATACCTTTGAAAAGGCTATAAGAGAAGGATGGATTCAGCCTTATTATCAGCAGATTATGAGATCTGTAAATGGCAGAGTATGCGACGAGGAAGCGTTGGCGCGCTGGATTGACCCTGCTAGAGGAATTATTCCACCTAATCATTTTATTTATGTTCTGGAAGATGCAAAGCTTATTCATAAACTTGATTTATACATATTGGAATGCGTATTAAGAGATTTGGAAGATGTTGTTAAGAAGGGATTCCAGATAGTTCCTGTTTCTATCAATCTCTCTAAGTATGATTTTGAATTATGCGATATTGTAGATGAAATAAAAAAGAGAGTAGAAGCTTCAACTATTTCATCAGAGATGATTACCATAGAAATTACAGAGAGCGTCTCTACATTGGACGAGGAATTCGTTTCTGAGCAGATTAGAAGATTCCACGATGCAGGTTTTAAGGTTTGGATGGATGATTTCGGTAGCGGATATTCATCCTTAAATATGTTGCAAAAATTTGATTTTGATTTAATCAAGCTAGATATGCGTTTTATGCGTGAGTTTGGTATGTCCAAGAAAAATCATGTCATAGTAAAAGAGCTTATCCAAATGATTACAAAGCTTGGTCTTGATACAATTGTAGAAGGTGTAGAAACTATAGAGCAGGTGAAGTTTTTACGTGAAGTGGGATGCAGCAAGATGCAGGGATTTTACTTTGCAAAGCCAATTCCACTTGATGAATGGTATACGATTTATGGCGCCAGAGTGGGCAATGTCATAGAAGTATTTGAGGAAAGCGATTACTATGCAACAGTTGGTAAAGTCAATATTGTAGAACCAGTTGTCAATGAAGATTACAACTGGGATAGTAATGAGTTTTTCGGTCAGATTCCTACCGGTGTAGTAGAAATAAGAGAGGATAGCACTTACATTCTTAGATACAACCGCAACTTTGCAAAGTTCCTTATGAAGACAGGATATCTTGATGAAGTAGATTTAGGAAATGCTATGATTCAGCAGAAAAAGGAACCTACAAAGGATTTTATGGATGCAGTGGAAAGATGCAATAATATCGACAAGTGGGTTCATATAGAAAATATGCAGGATGAGGATTATTACACCAGCTTCTTTATCAGAAAAATAGCAGTCAACCCAATTCATGGATATACGGCTTATGAAGTGGCCATTTTATCAATCGCAAAGGACTGATGGAGGTTTGACACTCCAATATAAATGTGGTATTTTCTTTAAGAAATTTATATCGTTCATAGGATTTAGGTGCCCATAGTATTTAGGTACGTATGGGTGAAAAGGGAATCTGGTGAGAATCCAGAGCGAAGCCGTCACTGTGTTAGGGAGTTCGCTTTCATATCACTGAGTATTCTTGGGAAGAGAAAGCGTGCGATGATCGAAGTCAGGAGACCTGCCTATTTCTTGTAATTATGATTTGCGGGACTCGAATCATTATTCGCATGAATCCGAGAGGCTAATTGCCTCATGTTTTTGTGCTTTGATTGATTAGAGACTGCCGTTGGCAGTCTTTTTATTTTCGTGAGTTTCCTTGCAAGTTATTAATTGGAACGGTTTTATAGGAGGAAATCATGAAAAAGAGAAGTTTACAGATTTTAGCACTTTTCATGTCAGCAGCATTTGTATTTGCTGCATGTGGCAAGACTGCTGATGTAGCTGAAACTACAGAGGAAAGTGTAGAGACAGAGGAGATTGATGATCAGGTGGCAGCAGATAATGTAGCAGCACTTATTGATGCAATTTATGTTCAGGAAAGAACAGATGAGACAGATGCGGGGTGTACAGCTGCAAAGGAAGCATGGGACGCTCTTACCGATGCTCAGAAGGAGCTTGTAGAAGGTGAGTATGCAGACCCAGATTACTTTGGTAGAGATACAGGTGATGCTTCAAAGGATGATCCTTTAAACCAGGATGATATTGGTGAGAATGAAATCCTTGTTGTAAGCTTTGGTACTTCATTTAATGATAGTCGTGTTGCTGATATCGGTGGAGTTGAAAAGGCAATTGCGGCAGCATATCCTGATTGGTCAGTAAGACGTGCGTTTACAGCACAGATTATTATCAACCACATTCAGGCTCGCGATAATGAAAAGATTGATAATGTAGAACAGGCTCTTGAAAGAGCAGTTGCAAATGGTGTTAAGAACCTTGTTGTTCAACCAACACATTTGATGCACGGCGCTGAGTATGATGAATTAACAGCAGCAGTTGAAGAATATGCTGATAAGTTTGAATCTGTAAAGATTGCTGAGCCACTGCTTGGTGAAGTAGGAGCAGATGCTACAGAAGTAAATGCAGATAAGGAAACAGTTGCAAAGGCTATTACAGCTGAGGCAGTTGCTGATGGTGGTTTCGAAAGCAGAGAAGCAGCAGCTGAAGATGGTGTTGCATTTGTATTCATGGGACACGGTACAAGCCACACTGCAAAGGTTACATACAGCCAGATGCAGACACAGATGGATAAGCTTGGCTATGAAAACGTATTTATCGGTACTGTAGAGGGTGAGCCAGAAGAGACTTCTTGCGAGAACATCATCGCTGCAGTTAAGGAAGCTGGTTATACAAAGGTTGTTCTTCGTCCACTTATGGTTGTTGCTGGTGACCATGCAAACAACGATATGGCTGGTGATGATGAGGATTCATGGAAGTCAATGTTTGAGGCAGATGGTTCATTTGAATCAATCGATTGCCAGATTGCAGGACTTGGTGAAATCGCAGATGTTCAGGCTATCTACGTTCAGCACACATCTGATGCAACAGGTGTTGAGCCAACAGAAGCAGCAAGCACAGACGAGCTTAAGGAAGGCGAGACATATCTTGCTGACTTTACAACAGACAGCAGCATGTTTCATGTAAATGAAGCTGAAAATGGCAAGGGCGAGCTTACAGTTAAGAATGGTAAGATGTCTATCCATGTATCATTAGTTTCAAAGAAAATTGTTAACCTTTATCTTGGAACAGCTGCAGATGCAGAAAAGGACGAAGCAAATTGGCTTCAGCCAACAGAGGATGAGGTAACATACTCAGATGGAACAACAGAAACAGTTTATGGTTTTGATGTTCCTGTAGAAGCATTAGATAAGGAATTTGATTTAGCATTATTAGGAGAAAGTGGAAGCTGGTATGACCATAAGGTTTCAGTTTCAAATCCTGAATTAGCAGAATAATAATTTATGAAAAAGAGATTCATTTTTGCTGCAGCGCTGGCTATTAATTTAACAGCCTGCAGCTTTTTTAATAGTAACGAAATAGAAAATAAAACAAATGAGATTACAGATGGTGAGTATAGTTGTAATGTTACACTTACAGGTGGTAGTGGAAAGGCTACGGTAGAATCGCCAGCCACAGTTTTAGTGGAGGGTGAGGAAAAGACTGTCCAATTGGTATGGTCAAGCTCAAACTATGACTATATGCTGGTTGATGATGTTAAATATGATAATGAGGCAGCGGTAGATGAGAATTCCGTATTTACCATACCATTCTCGGAATTTGATGAGCCTTTTATTGTAATCGGTGACACTACAGCTATGAGCACTCCTCATGAGATAGAGTATAAAATGACTGTTTATGCTCCTGGTGAAGAGGTGGAAGGTGGAACAAAAGAATCCACAGATACTAAAGGGGATTCGGATGATTCCTATAGCTTAGGTAATCTTAAATTCAAAGAATCATTAGCACTAGAATACGCTAAGGATTTTACAGTCGATTATTATACAGATGATAACAATGCAGAGTATGCATTTATAACTATTACAGGAGCAAGTGTTAATCAGTATTTCTTGAGACCACTGGAAGGCGCTGATATGAATCTAGATGGGTTATCAGATAACATTCAGGTTCTTTCTGATATTGATAAAACATATCTTGTTTCCACATCAGTAATGGATTTGATAGTTAATACAGACAGCCTTGATAGCATAAAGTTTTCGGGCACTGATTCAAAGGATTGGTACATAGATGAGGCTGCGTCTGCTATTAAAGCAGGTGATATTTTATATGCAGGAAAGTATTCTGCTCCTGATTATGAATTACTTGTATCAGATGGTTGCAATTTTGCCATAGAAAACACTATGATTTACCACAATCCGGAAGTAAAGGAGAAGCTTGAAAGCCTGGGAATTCCGGTTATGGTTGAAACCTCCAGCTATGAGACATCTCCTCTAGGAAGACTTGAGTGGATTAAGCTGTATGGCGTGTTGTATGGCAAGCTTGATGTTGCAACAGAGGTATTCGATGCTCAGGTTGCACGTACAAAGGCTGTTATGGATATGGAAGAGACAGGACTTACAGTGGCATTCTTTTCTGTAAATTCTAATGGTCAGATTACAGTTAGAAAAAATGGTGATTATATTTCTTCCATGATAGATATGGCAGGGGCTACGTATGTACCGGAGAATCTTGCTGATTCAGAAGATGCTTTATCTACTATTAAGATTTCAATGGAAGATTTTTATATTGGAGCAGTAGACGCGGATATACTTATTTATAACAGCACAATAGAAGGTGAGCTTGAAAGTGTAGATGATTTAGTAGAATCGGCACCATCCATAGCAGATTTCAAAGCTGTGAAGAATAAAAATGTTTATTGTTTAAGAGAAGGCTATTTCCAAAAGACCACAAGTGTGGCAGAATTTATAGAGGAACTGCATTTAATACTTACAGATTCCTACAAATCGGGAGAATGTTTTTACAAACTGAAGGAGTAGCTATGAACTCAGAAAAAAAGAGATTCACATGCCTTTTTATTTCAATGGCATTACTATTATTAATTTGCTTTATTTTTAGTCTTGGAGTTGGCAGTGCGGATATTACCGTTAGTGAGATTATCAAATCCCTGATATCTCCAGGAGATGTTCAGTTTGGAAAAATTATCATATCAATAAGACTTCCTAGAATTATTGCTGCATTAATTCTAGGGGGTGCACTTTCAGTATCTGGATATTTACTTCAGATTTTCTTTGGCAATCCTATTGCCGGTCCATATGTACTTGGAATTTCATCAGGAGCAAAGCTATTTGTTGCCATTTGCATGGTTGTTTTGGTTGGACAGGGAGTTTATATCAGCTCCCTTATTATGGTGGTTGCTGCATTCGTAGGCTCTATCATTGCAATGGGAATAGTAATGCTGTTGGCAGGCAAGGTTAGAAACATGTCACTGCTAGTGGTATGTGGAGTAATGATTGGATATATTTGCTCTGCGGTAACAGAGTTTATCATTACATTTGCAAATGATTCCAATATTGTAAATCTTCACAACTGGTCACTGGGAAGCTTCTCAGGTATAAGCTGGGAGCATGTAATTATATCTGCAATCATTGTTTCGGTGACTTTAGTGCTTTCATTTGTTATGTCAAAGCCAATTGGGGCATATCAGCTTGGTGAGGCTTACGCCAGAAATATGGGCGTTAATATTAAATACCTTAGAGTTGTATTGATTTTACTTTCTAGTATTTTATCTGCAACCGTAACAGCATTTGCTGGACCAATTTCATTTGTTGGTATTGCAGTACCTCACATTATGAGAGGTGCAATGAAGACAGCAAAGCCTTTAATTATGATTCCTGCATGCTTTATGGGAGGAGCCATAATTACTTTACTTTGCGATTGTATAGCACGTACTGCATTTGCACCTACTGAGGTAAGTATCAGTGCAGTGACTGCTGTATTTCTTGCGCCAGTTGTTATTTATATGTTGGTTGCTAGGAGGGCTCTAAGCCGTGGATAAAAAACTTAGTACGATAGCCCTTGAAGTGGGATATAAAAAAGGACAGCCTGTTGTAAAGCAGGTTTCTTTTGATGTAAAGGCTGGGGAGATAATAGCGGTAGTTGGAGCAAACGGAGCAGGCAAATCAACAATACTAAAAACAATCACAAGACAGCTTAATAAGCTTGATGGAAATATTCGCATTTGCGATATGGATGATTCTGAGATTAACGAGGAAGCTATGGCAAAAAAGGTTTCTATGGTTACGACAGAAAGAATTCATCCAGAGCTTATGACCTGCTATGATGTGGTGGCTACAGGCCGCTATCCATATACAGGTAGACTGGGAATTCTCAGTGATGATGACAGAGAAGCTATCGCATATGCCATAAAGCTAGTTGGCGCAGAAGCCATAGTAAGTGAAGATTTTTCTAAAGTCAGTGATGGTCAACGACAGCGAGTAATGCTTGCAAGAGCTATATGCCAGGATACTGACATTATGATTTTGGACGAGCCTACTTCCTTCTTGGATATTCAGTTTAAGCTGGACATTCTAACTATCATTAGAAAGCTTGCCCATGAGCAGAATAAAGCTGTTGTAATGTCTATCCATGAACTGGAATTTGTACCGGCAATAGCAGATGCGGTAATTGGTATATACGATAATAGTGTTTATAAAATAGGTTCGCCGAAGGAGATTCTCACAGGAGAAAATCTTGAAGTTATGTATGGCATGGCAGCAGGCGAGGGAAAGATTATGGCAGACGGCTTGTGGCAGTATGCCCAGGCTCTTGAGAGGTTGATATGTCAAAAGTAATAATGGTCCAGGGGACTATGTCAAATGTAGGTAAAAGCTTGCTTGTAGGGGGACTATGTAGAGTCTTTGCACAGGACGGATTGAAGGTTGCTCCTTTTAAATCCCAGAACATGGCTCTCAACTCTTTTGTTACAGCTGATGGGCTGGAGCTTGGCAGAGCCCAGGCTATGCAGGCAGAATGTGCAGGGGTTGCTCCTAGCGTATATATGAACCCTATACTGCTCAAACCAACAAATGATGTAGGCTCACAGGTCATTGTAAATGGTGAGGTAGTTGGCAACATGAGTGCCAGAGACTACTTTGCATATAAAAAGCAGTTAGTGCCAGATATTATGACTGCCTACAATAAGCTTCAAGAGTGGGCAGATGTTATTGTAATAGAAGGGGCAGGTAGCCCAGCAGAAATCAATCTGAAAGCAGATGATATTGTGAATATGGGCATGGCAAAGCTTGTGGATGCACCAGTTATCCTTGTTGGCGATATAGATAGAGGTGGTGTATTTGCGCAGCTCCTTGGCACACTAGAGCTTTTGGAAGAGGATGAAAGGGCCAGAGTAAAGGGCCTTGTAATAAATAAGTTTAGAGGGGACAAGAGCCTACTGGATTCAGGAATCACTATGATAGAGGATATGGGAAAGGTGCCGGTAGTAGGTACAGTTCCATATGTTCATCTTATGATAGATGATGAGGATAGCCTTAGCGAGAGGCTTGATAATAAATGGGATAGCAGCTCGGAGTCTTTAATAGATATAGCGGTTATTCGACTTCCTAGAATTTCAAATTTCACAGATGTTGCTCCATTTGAAAGCATTAATGGAGTAAAGGTTAGGTTTGTAAATAATCCTAGAGAGATAGAAGGGGCGGATTTAGTTATTATCCCTGGTAGCAAGAATACCATTTCTGACATGAAGTGGATGAGAGAATCGGGAATGGAAGCTGCAATTAATCGTTTCTCTTTAAATGGTCCAGTTGTTGGAATATGCGGTGGCTTCCAAATGATGGGAAATACCATATTGGATCCAGAGGGTGTGGAGAATGAATCAGAGGATGGGCTTGCATTATCTTCAATCAGAGGCTTAGGATTGCTTCCTCTAATAACCACATTACAGTCAGCTAAGCATCGCTCTCAGACAGAAGATTGCTTTGATGATCTTACAGGTATCTATGAATCATTATCAGGCGAAGAGTTCATAGGCTATGAGATTCACAATGGTATAACAAACATAGATTATGATGCTATAGAAGATACTTTTTCCAAGGAAGAGTCTCCTGATTTGGTAGAGCGAGATGATGAGGGGAATATCATCCTTGTACAAAATGGCAACATCCTTGGAACCTACGTACATGGTATTTTCGATAATGGAGATTTGGCATACAGGCTGGTAGAGGCGCTTGCGTCAAAAAAGGGAGTTGCGTTCCAGGCTCAGGATTATGATTTTAATGCTATAAAGGAAGCTGAGTACGATAAGCTTGCAGATGTTGTAAGAAATAATTTGGACATGGATTTTATATATAGTCTTATTAAGTAAAGCAGGTAAATATATGGAGATAGAATACGTTTTACCAACGGAAATAGAAAAACGCAGTTTTGAAATAATAGGTAAAGAGTTACAGGATATGGGTATCACTTTAGATAAGGAGCAGGAACCTATCACAAAAAGAGTGATACATACTAGTGCAGACTTTGATTATGCCAACACTATGCGCTACTCAGATGGTGCAATAGAAAAAGCAAAAGAGCTAATACGAAATGGTGCTCATATAGTTACAGACACCAATATGGCTTTGTCAGGTATTAATAAAAAACGTCTAGCAGAATATGGTGGGCAGGTTCATTGCTTTATGGCAGATGAGGATGTGGCAAAGGAAGCAAAGGAACGTCAGGTTACACGTGCCACTGTATCTATGGAACGAGCTGCCAGTTTAAATGTACCGGTAATATTTGCAATAGGAAATGCACCAACAGCATTAATATCCTTGTATGAGCAAATGACAGAAGGCAAATTCACTCCAGAGTTTGTAATAGGAGTGCCAGTAGGGTTCGTTAATGTGGTTGCAGCCAAAGAATTATTTTTAAATTCAGATGTGCCATACATTATTAACGAAGGCAGAAAGGGTGGCAGTAACATAGCAGCGGCTATCGTAAATGCCATATTGTATAATATAGATAAATAATAAATTGAGGTGAAGAATGAAAAAAGGCTTTACCACAGGAAGCTGTGCAGCTGCAGCAGCAAAGGCAGCTACATATATGCTTTTAACAGGAACTAAAAAAGAAAAAATCAGTATAGAGACTCCTGCAAAGATAATGTTTGATGCAGATATAGTGGACATTACTTTAAATGAGAATCAGGTGAGTTGTAGTGTTGTAAAGGATGGTGGAGATGATCCCGATGTTACAACAGGTAGTCATGTGGTTGCAGCAGTATCTATTGAGGATAAGGGAACGGAATGCAGTACTGATTCCAGCCTCTCTATCATTATTGATGGAGGCGTGGGGGTAGGAAGAGTTACCTTGCCAGGGCTGGATCAACCGGTAGGTAATGCGGCAATCAACCATGTCCCAAGGGAAATGATAATAAAAGAAGTATCAGAGGTATGTAAGCTTCTAGACTTTAATGGATGTTTAAAGATAATCATATCGGTGCCAGAAGGAGAAGAGCTGGCAAACAAGACCTTCAACCCAAGGCTTGGTATTGTTGGAGGAATATCCATACTTGGTACAACAGGCATAGTAGAGCCTATGAGTTCAAAGGCATTGATAGATACTATTAAGGTAGAGCTCAATCAAAAGAAGGCTCTTGGTATGAAATATGCAATTGTAACCCCAGGCAACTATGGTCTAAAGTTTATGGCCGATAATTATGGGTATGATCTTGATAAAAGTGTAAAGTGTTCCAATTTTATTGGTGAGACTGTTGATATGGTTTGTGACCTGGGATTTGAAACAATGCTTATTACAGGACACATAGGTAAGCTTGTAAAGGTTGCCGGCGGAATAATGAATACCCATTCCCATGAGGCAGATTCACGAATGGAGATTCTTGCCAGCTGTGCTATACGAGCAGGCGCTGATGCAGCAGTAGCTATCAAGATATTAGATTGCCTTAATACAGAAGAGGCATTACACGTAATAGAGAATGCAGGTCTTTTGAAGGAGACCATGGATATTGTACTTGAGAAGATTTTGTTCTATCTGAACTTTAGAGCACAAGGTCGTATAACAATCGAATGTATTTTATATTCAAATGAGTTTGGCTTATTGGCAGAATCAGAAAGGGCCAAAGCTATATTAGAGGAGATTAGATGATTTATTTTGTTGGAGCAGGATGCGGTGCAGCAGACTTAATTACTGTAAGAGGTATGAACCTTTTAAAGAGTGCTGATGTTATCGTATATGCGGGATCACTTGTTAATCCACAGTTACTGGATTACGCTAGTGAGGACTGCCAAATATTTAATAGTGCCACCATGACATTAGATGAAGTTATGGATGTGATGGTAAAGGCCACAGAGGAAGGTAAAAACGTAGTTCGACTTCACACTGGAGAGCCAAGCATCTATGGTGCCGTTCAGGAGCAGATGCATGTTCTGGATGAGAGAGGACTTGCCTATGAGAGTTGCCCAGGTGTTAGTGCATGCTTTGGTGCAGCAGCTAGTTTGAATCTTGAATATACACTTCCAGAGATTAGTCAGTCTCTTATTATTACAAGAATGGAAGGTAGGACTCCAGTTCCTAAAAAGGAATCAATCGAAAGCTTTGCGGCACATGGCGCATCAATGGCCATCTATCTTAGCAGTGGAATGATGGACGAACTATCAAAGCGTCTTATTGAGGGAGGGTACTCAAAAGATACACCAGCTGCCATAGTGTACAAGGCATCTTGGCCAGATGAAAAGAAATTCATTTGTACAGTAGGTACTTTAGCTGAAACAGCAGATGCAAATGGTATCAAAAATTTAGCAGTAGTTTTAGTAGGGGATGTTATTTCTAAATCCGGATATGCGTTATCAAAATTGTATTCAGCAGACTTCGAGACAGGGTTTAGAAAAGCAAGGAGTTAGGATGAAAGCAAGAATAATTGGGGTTACATATTTTACAAATAATGGAAAAAGCATTTGGGAAAAGCTTAAGTCGGGATGCAAGGATTTAATCATCGAGGGAAAGCCTGAGGATATAGACCTATCAGTGTGGACGAAGGAAGCCTTTGAGTGTCACACACCACTGGTTTTTATCTGCGCAGCCGGAATAGCAGTGAGAACAATAGCGCCATTTGTAACTAGCAAGCTTTCCGACAGTCCCGTAATTGTTATAGATGAGCTAGGCAAAAATGTAATTCCGATTTTGTCAGGTCACTATGGTGGAGCAAACGATATTGCAAACACATTGGCAAAGGCACTTAATGCAAGTCTGATTATTACAACTGCAACAGATATTAATAACGTATTTGCGATAGATGTATTTGCCAGAGACAACGGATTCAAAATAATAAATAAAGATGGAATAAAGGATATTTCAAAAAAGGTTTTAAACGGTGGAAAGATATCCATCAAAACAAAGATAGACAACAATATTGTAGGCCAGGTTCCTAAAGAGGTAGAAATAATAGAAAAGGGAAAGGCTGATGTGGTTATCTCAGATGAGGCATCTGCCGGCTTTACATTAATACCAAAGCGATTGGTTCTTGGCATGGGATGCAAAAAGGGGAAGAGCTTTAAAGAGCTTCTGACATATGTAACCTGTGAGTATTCCATCGAATATCTCAGGGAAAATCTTTACGCCATTGCCACCATCGACGTAAAAGAAAACGAAGTTGGATTGATAAAGCTGGCTCAGTTTTTTGGCGCCAAGTTTTTAACATACACATCAAAGGAGCTTCAGCAGGTGAAGGGAGATTTCCCTGATTCAGAATTTGTAAAAGATACTGTTGGGGTTTCAAATGTTTGTGAGCGTGCAGCAGTGCTTGGGGCAGGGCTATCAACCAGAGATTTGCTACTGGAAAAGACTGCTGACAATGGTATTACTCTTGCAGCAGCAACTAGAAAGACAATAGACTTAAAGTTTTAATCAGGAGGATAAATGACAGGACATATTTATATCATTGGCATGGGGCCAGGATACAAAGAAATGATGACAGACGAAGCATATCAGGCTATGAAAAATGCTGATGTGATTGTTGGATATACAGTATATATTGATTTGGTAAAGGAACATTTCCCTGATAAGGAGTTTTTCACTACACCGATGAGACAGGAAGTTGAAAGATGTAAAGCCTGCTATGATTTTGCAAAGGACGGGAAGATAGTTGCTTTTATTTGCAGTGGAGATGCAGGAGTCTACGGTATGGCGGCACCAATGTATGAGCTATTACCTGAATATGAGTCTCAGAATATCACTGCAGATGACATTACTGTTATTCCTGGAGTGACAGCTGCAATCTCAGGTGCAGCCCAGCTTGGGGCACCAATTAATCATGATTTTTGCGTAATAAGTCTCAGCGATTTACTTACACCATGGGAGACCATCGAACGCAGACTTATAGCTGCAATTCAGGGGGATTTTGCAATTGCAATTTATAATCCTTCAAGCAAAAAGCGACATGACTATTTAGAAAAGGCTTGTCAAATCATGCTGGATGCGGGAGCAGATAAAAACAGAGCCTGTGGCTATGTTGAAAATATTGGTAGAGAAGGCACAAAAACTGTTGTCTGCACTCTTGAGGAGCTTAAGAATGCTCAGGTGAATATGTTCACTACTGTGTTTGTTGGAAACAGTAAAAGTGAAATTATTCAGGGGAAGTTAGTTACAAAAAGAGGGTATGAAATCTAATGAAAAAGGTAATCATTTTTGGTGGAACAACAGAGGGAAGAATTCTTGCTGAATCATTAGCTCATGAGCAAATTGGTTCGGTTTATTGCGTTGCCACTGAATATGGCAAGCAACAGCTTGAGTCTTCTGAATACATCCAGGTTAGATGCGGAAGAATGGATTTCAAGGAAATGGCAAAGCTTTTCTCTGAAGTAAATCCAGATGCCATTATAGATGCCACACATCCCTTTGCAGAGGTTGTTAAGCAGGAAATCGAATCAGCGATTTTCGCATACAAGGATGTACCTTTTTTCAGAGTTGTTAGGGATGAAGAAAATGTAGATTACAGCAACTGCACATTTTTTGATACCACAGAAGAATGTGCCGTTGCGTTAGAAAAAATAAATGGAAAAATTTTCCTTACAACAGGTAGCAAGGAGCTGGCTGTATTTTGTAAAAATGAATCAATAAGAGAACGAATCATAGCAAGAGTGATTCCTAGTGAAGAGAGTATTCGCATCTGCAGTGAAAATGGGCTGAAGGGAAGTCAGATCATTGCAATGCAGGGGCCATTTTCGGCTGGAATGAATCTTTCGTTTCTACGGGAAAGTGAAGCGAAAGTACTTGTTATGAAAGAGGGAGGAAAGGCAAGCGGAGAGGCTGCACGTATTGTTGCTGCAAATAAAGCTCAGATTCCTACCTACATCATCAGAAGGCCAGAAGAAAAGGTGAAAGGGTATTCACTTTTTGAGACGAGAGATAAAGTACTTCAGCTTTTTGGAATTAAACCAACTGAATACGGTATCTCTGAGGGAGTTGATACCAAAATCTATGTTACCTTAGCAGGCTTTGGCATGGGATTTGGTTCAATTACAGCAGAAGTAGAACAGGCTATCCTTGAAGCAGATTATATTTTTGGCGCTCCAAGAATGCTTGTAGGTATAGAAACCGATAGCAAGAAATTCCCATATTATCTAGCCAAAGATATTGTACCTAAGCTAAGTGAGCTAGCTGCTGATATAAAGTTTGGTACGAAAAAAGCAGTTGTATTGTTTTCAGGAGACACAGGCTTCTACAGCGGAGCTAAAAAGCTAAAGGAGGCACTTGATAAAGAGTCACTTCTCAAAGCAAACATTCTACCTGGAATATCATCAATTAGTGCCTTGGCTGCCAGAATTGGTGAGTCATGGCAGGATGCAAAGCTTCTAAGCACCCATGGTGTTGAAGAACAATTGTGGATGCCTTTACTTACTGAGCAAATAAAACACAATGAAAAAGTGTTTGTCATAACATCAGGCAGTAAGGATGTTAGGGCAATAGGTGAAATCCTAAAGAATCTTGATACAGCAGGAACACCAAGATTTTCAATACTTGTTGGAACAAATCTTTATGCTGATGAGAAGGTTCAAAGACTTTCAATAGACAAGTGTGGCAACTTCAATGAAGATGGACTTTCCACTGTATTTATTAAAAATAACAAACCGGAAGCAAAGGTTCTTACTCCAGGACTTTTGGATGTAGCTTTTGATAGAGATAAAGTTCCTATGTCTAAGGAGGAGATTAGAGCTCTTTCAATTTGCAAATTACAGATTACAAAAAATGCTGTTTGCTACGACATTGGAAGTGGAAGCGGTTCTGTTGCTGTTGAAATGGGATTATTAGATTCATCGGTTCAGGTATACGCAGTAGAATTCAAACCAGAAGCATGCCAGCTTATTCAAAAGAATATTGATAAGTTCGGTTTGAAAAATGTTCATTTGATTTCTGGTATCGCACCAGATTCACTTCATGATTTGCCAGCACCAACCCATGTTTTTATTGGCGGAAGTGGAGGCAGACTTGAGGATATTTTGCAGGTATTGATGAAGTATGAAAAGCCAATTAAGGTAGTCATCAATTCCGTTACAATCGAAACTATCGCAGAGATTAATTCTGTGATTAAGAAGTATAATTTTAATGATGTTGATGTAGTACAGATTGCAGTAAGTAAAGCTAAAAAAGCAGGAGACTACAACATATTACAGGGACAGAATCCTGTTTACATTGCTACATTTACACTATAGATATTGGAGACAAAATGACAATTCCAAGAATAATGATTGCTGCGCCAAATAGCGGCTCCGGCAAAACTACAATTACATGTGGATTGCTACAAGCTCTGAAAAATGCAGGGAAGAATCCCTGCTCATTTAAGTGCGGTCCTGACTACATTGATCCTATGTATCACAGGCAGGTACTTGGCATTTCGGCTGGCAATTTAGACACCTTCTTTACGGATAAGCAAAAGACGGTCTCTATTTTTGCTGAGGAGGCCGAAGGCGACATCGCTGTTATTGAAGGAGTAATGGGGTTATTCGACGGAGTTGGTGGCATACAGGAAATGGGTTCCAGCTACGATGTTGCTAATGCCCTGGAATGTCCAATTGTTCTTGTGGTTGATGCCAGAGGAGCAGGCAAATCAGTGCTGGCTCAGATAAAGGGCTTTTTAGATTACGATAAATACAATCTGATAAAGGCAGTAATCCTGAATAAAACATCGCCAGGTTTTGGAAATATTTTAAAGCCTCTCATAGAGGAGGAGCTTGGAATAACATGTCTTGGAGTAATGCCTAATGACAGTCAGATTCTTGTTTCAAGCAGGCATTTAGGATTAGTTCTTCCAGAAGAAATATCAGACTTAAAAGAACAGCAAAACAAAGTGGCTGAGCTTTTGGCGGAAAACATTTCTATGGCTGAGCTTTTGAAAATAGCTGGTGATGCTAATGAATTGGTTGAAAAGGATAGCCATGGTGAAATAGAATATAACGTAAATACGAATCCTATTAGACTGGCTGTGGCAAGAGATGAAGCTTTTTGTTTTTACTACAGAGAAAACCTCAGAATGCTTCAAAAAAATGGCGTTGAATTGGTAGAGTTTTCACCTCTAAATGATAAGTCTCTTCCGAAGAATATATCAGGCTTATTGCTAGGAGGCGGATATCCGGAAAACTATCTTGAACAGCTTTCTGCAAATACTCAAATAAAGGCTGCTATTAAAGAAGCACTGGAGTCTGGAATACCTACACTGGCAGAGTGCGGCGGATTCATGTATTTGTTAGATGAAATACAGGATAAGGAAGGCGCAAGCTTTCAAATGGTTGGCGCATTAAAGGGGAAGGCTTATTGGACTGGCAAACTGGTTCGATTTGGCTATGTTACAATCGATGATAATAGTGGTATGGAAATAAAGGGGCATGAATTTCACTATTATGATACAGATAATAATGGTGAGGATTGCGTTGCTACAAAGCCTACCGGAAGCAGGTCTTGGGCATGCATTCATCATAAAAATGGAAGTTACATGGGCTTTGCTCATTTGTACTATCCATCAAATCCTAAGTTCGTATCAAATTTTGTGGAGGCTATGAAAAATTATGGGAGAAACTAGATTTTTAATTGACGACATTCTTGAAAACAAAATTAAGCTAGAACCAGTCAACAAAGATGCTTTTGCAAAAATGAAAAAGGAATGGGACAGAGTTTCAAAGCCAATTGATAGCTTTGGAGCCTTTGAAAATATCCATTCAAAAATTGCTGCAATTCAAGGCTTTGAAAGTCCAGATTTATACCATATGCGTCTTGTTGTGTTCTGCGGAGATCATGGTGTTGTTGAGGAAGGCGTTAGCCAGACAAGCCAGGATGTTACACGTATCTGTGCCACTAATATAGGCAAAGGGCTTACAACTGCTGGCACAATGGCAAAATCTCTTGGTATAGATGTTGTATCTGTTGATGTGGGAATAAACAGTCCAAAGGAAGTTCCCTACACATTAAACAGACGAGTTAAATATGGAACATGCAATTTCCTAAAGCAACCAGCAATGTCAGTGGAAGAATTTTGCAGAGCTGTTCAGGTTGGTATGGACCTTGCCAAGGAAAGCAAGGAACAAGGATTTACATGTCTTCTTGTGGGAGAAATGGGAATTGGTAATACCACATCGGCTGCTGTAATGGCAGGGTATTTGCTTGATTTAAATGCAGAGGCTGTCACCGGTCGCGGGGCAGGTCTTGATGATGAAGCCTTTAGCAAGAAGCGTGCAGTAGTTTCTATGGCGCTCTCAATGTACAGTGGATTATCACCAGTAGAAATCTGCAGTAACTTCGGAGGATTGGAGCTGGCTGCAATGACAGGTATGATTTTAGGCGGCGCTCTCTACAAAATCCCGGTTATTTTGGATGGTATGCTGAGCATGGTTTCTGCTTTAGTGGCAGACAGACTTCTTGATAATACAAAGGATTACATGATCCCTTCTCATATCAGCAAGGAGCCAGTTGCAATGAAGCTTGCATCTAAGCTTTCTTTGGAGCCAGTCATCGATGCAAAGATGGCAGTTGGCGAAGGGGCAGGTGCAGTGATGGTAGTGCCAAGTCTTCGTCTTGCAGATGTAGCTTTTCATGATGCACTTAAATTCGGCGATTCCGGAGTTGATCAATACGAAAACTTTTCAGAGGCAAAATGATTACATTAGTTTATGGTGGAAGCAGTAGTGGTAAATCTGAATATGCAGAGAACCTTGTTTGCACCACAGGATATAAAAATAAATATTACCTTGCGACTATGAAGCACAGCGATGATGCTAAGGATAGAATCATGCGTCACAGAAATCTCAGGCAAGGCAAAGGCTTTGTAACTTTAGAGCATGATGTGGATATCGTAAATGCCATATCTGAAATCGACAGCATTGACTCGGGAGATTTCTCTACAAACAAGGCTGACTTAGATGGAGAAATAGTTCTACTGGAATGTATGTCTAATCTAGTGGCCAACGAAATGTTTAGAGATGGCGAGATTAATTCGGCAGATGATTGTGTTGCAAAGATACTTTCGGATGTGAAGGAGCTTGAAGAAAGCGTTTCTTCTCTTGTGATTGTTACAAACAATGTATTTGAAGATGGCATATCCTATGACGTTGGTACAAAAGAGTACTTAAGAGCGTTAGGTGCTATCAATCGAAAGCTTGCTGCAGTTGCAGAAGAAGTATACGAAGTAGTTGTAGGAATAGGAATAAAATTATGAAAATTATAAAAGCATTTATTGTGGCTTTTTCCATGTATTCGAGAATACCAATGCCAAGGTTCAATTGGGAATCAGAGGATATGAAATATCATTTGATATTCTTCCCTTGGGTAGGAGCCGTAATTGGTGGACTTGAATATTTACTATATATTTTCTATGAGACATATCAGATTCCAAGCCTTGTGATGGCGTTGCTTGCAATCGCCATTCCTTTGGGTGTAACAGGTGGCTTTCATTTAGATGGCTTTATGGACATGGAAGATGCCATGAGTTCATGGCAAACCAAGGAGAAGAGATTAGAGATTTTAAAGGACCCTCATATTGGAGCCTTTTCTGTAATTAACGTAATTACGGTAGGAATACTTTTTTTGGCAATGGTTTTATTGATGTCAAAAGAAGCATTTACAATTTGGTGTTTTAGTTTTTTTGTTTCAAGAGCGTTAAGTGGCATCTGTGTTGTTCGCTGCAAGAAGGCAAAGGAAGATGGATTGCTACATACAGAAGCTAAAACGGCAAGTGATAAGGTGGTTTTTGTAGCATTACTTATCCAGCTTATCTTAGTTATTTTGTTTAGCATATATTTAAATCCTTTATATGGCATTTTTATGGCAATAATGGGAATTGAAACAGCAATCATAGATATGAGAAAAGCTAAAAGATTGCTAGGCGGTATAACCGGAGATGTTATGGGATGGTTTGTTGTAAATGCTGAGGTTTTAATAGCAGTTATTCTTGGCATAACAAGTGTTAATTGGTGATTATATGGTTTTAATAGTAGGCGGAAGCTATCAAGGGAAAACAGAATATGCTACAAGCAATTTTCCAAATTGCAGATTCTTTAATCAGCTTCATCTTTTTATTAAAAAAAGAATGGATGAAGGCATGGGACAGGAAGCTATTTTAAAAGAAATCCATGAAGCTATTTCCGAAGGCGACTGGGTTCTTATAGCAGATGAACTGGGAAACGGCGTTGTTCCAATGGATGAAAAGGATAATGAATGGCGAGAGGTTTCCGGACGCATTCTGATCGAGCTTGCAAAGGAAGCCGAGGAAGTCCACAGGGTTGTGCTTGGTATTGGTCAAAGGATTAAATGATGGATAGAACAATTACTCTTATTAGGCATGGCAAAACATCAGGAAATCGTGAGAAGAGATATGTGGGTATTACTGATGAGGCTCTTAGTTCAGAAGGGGAACTTGAAATAAAAACAAGAGCTTATCCCAAAGCAGATATTGTTTTTTCAAGTCCTATGATGCGATGCCTTCAAACAGCAAAAATTATTTATCCAGATATGGAACCAATTGTAATTACGGATCTTAGAGAGACGGATTTTGGCAGATTTGAAGGAAAGAACTATCAGGAGCTTTCAGGAGATAAGGAATATCAATTCTGGATTGAATCTAATGGAGAAGCTCCTTTTCCTGGAGGAGAAAGCAGAAACCAGGCTTCATCAAGAGCTATGAAGGGCTTTGAAAAGCTTTTAGAACAAAGCCAGGATTATGCAAACATTTCGGTTGTTGCTCATGGTGGCACAATCATGGCCATTTTAAGCAATATATTTGGGGGAGATTATTATTCATATCACGTAGAAAACGGCGAGGGATACACATTTGATTTATCACATGACGGCCTTTATAGCGGGCTTTGTACTAGACCTTTTAATAGGTGATCCTTATTGCTTGCCACATCCTGTAAGATGGATTGGAAAGCTGATTGATTACCTTACAAACAAACTCCTTAAGCAGGAGTACACATCTAAAAAGAAAAATAGAAATGGTTTGATTCTGGTTATTCTTGTAATTCTTGCTACGATATTGATATCAGCCGCTATTTTAGTGGTTTCTTACACGATTAATTCATATTTTGGAATTATAATAGAATCTGTAATGAGCTATCAGTGTCTTGCTTCCAAGAGCCTCTATACTGAAAGTATGAAAGTATATCATGCTTTAAAGGAGAGAGGGCTTGAAGCTGGAAGAGAGGCAGTGTCTATGATAGTCGGACGAGACACAGCTTCTTTGGATGAAACTGGTGTGACAAAGGCTGCAGTGGAAACTGTGGCAGAGAACACATCAGATGGTGTGATTGCTCCGATGGTTTATTTAGCTATTGGTGGACCTGTTTTGGGTATGGCTTACAAAGCTATCAACACCATGGATTCCATGATAGGTTACAAAAATGACAGATTCTACGACTTTGGAAAATATGCTGCAAAGCTGGATGACATTGTAAATTATATTCCTGCTAGAATCAGTGCACTTTTAATGATTTTATCCTGCCTGTTTTTGGGGCCAGGCTATAGCATGTCAAATGCATTTAGGATTTTCAAAAGGGACAGATACAATCATGCCAGTCCAAATTCCGCACAAACTGAAAGTGCTTGCGCAGGAGCTCTTGGAATTAAGCTGGCTGGCCCAGCAAGCTATTTTGGAAAAATTGTAGAGAAGCCATTTATTGGAGATGAACTTAGAGCTGTAGAGCTTGAAGATATTAAAAGAGCGAACAAGCTGATGCTTGCTACATCGGTGGTTTGCGAATTATTATGTGTTGTTATTTTAGTTTTATAGTTGTAAGGAGATTTTGACATGCATGGAGGAGACATCTACAGAAACAACATACACTTCGACTTCTCAGTTAATATAAACCCTCTTGGAGTTCCTTCAGAGGTGCAATGGGTATTAACTGAAGCGGCATTACATGCTAATAAATACCCTGATATTTATCACGAGCAGTTAGCAAGGGGTACAGCTGCTATATTTGATTTATTAGAAACCGAAGTTGTTTTTGGAAATGGTGCATCCGAATTGATAATGGCTATATGCCATACATTTACACCTAAAAAGGCTGTGCTTTTAGCGCCTAGCTTTTCAGGATACGAACATTGTATTACAGGAGCAGCACCGGATTGTAATATTATTTATCATTACCTCAGAGAAGAGGATGATTTTGCAGTAAAGGACGATTTAATAGATAAAATCAAGGATGAAAAGCCAAACATCCTATTTCTGACCACACCGAATAATCCTAATGGCTTGCTTATAGAAAAGACATTGCTGGATGAAATCATTTCCCTATGTGAAAAGCAGGGGACAGTAGTTGTAGTGGATGAATGTTTCTTAACACTTACAGGAAAAGAAAAGGAATTGTCATTGGCTTACAATATACGAAATTATAAAAATGTTATTGTGCTTAGAGCCTTCACAAAAACCTTCGCTATCCCAGGTGTAAGAATAGGATATGCAATTTGCAGACAATCATTAGCTGATGCTATTAAGATGCATTTGCCTGAGTGGAATTTATCTATATTCGCCCAAATGGCTGGGGCCGAGTGTTTGAAGCATCAGGATTACATTTCAGAATCAGTTAGAATTATTAATGATGGAAGAACGTATTTATCTGCAGGACTAAGGGATTTAGGATTTAAAGTTTATCCATCAGATTCCAATTACATTCTATTCAAGTGTGATATATCAGATTTAAAAGAAAAGCTTTTAGAATACAATATTTTGATTAGAGATTGCTCTGATTTTAAGGGACTTACTAAGGGCTTTTACAGAGTTGCTATAAAGCAGCACAACGAAAACGAAGGGCTGCTTTCAGCAATAGAAAGTATAGTTAAGGGTTAACTATCAAGTTCCTTAATGTATTTTCTCATAGTGTTCATTACAAGCTTCTTATTGCCACTCCAAAGGGGTGCGATAAGGAGCTTTTTTGGTCCATCTCCAGTGAGTCTGTGAATAACTGTCTCCTTTGGAAGAACCTTGAGACATTCACCTACAACCTGGCAGTATTCCTCAAGTGTGAAAACATGAAAAGGATTCTCATTATAGATATCAGCAAGCTTTGTTCCAGTCAAAATATGAAGAAGCTGTAGCTTTATTCCAAATAAAGCAGGAGAGAGCTGGCTCAAGTATTTTACAGATTCAATCATGTCTTTTGTGGATTCTCCTGGAAGGCCCAAAATCACATGGACTACAACTTTAAGCCCTGCATCAGTAAGTCGTTTGTATGCATCTTCGAATACATTTAACTGGTAGCCTCTGTTAATGAATCTAGCCGTATCTTCGTGGATAGTTTGTAATCCCAGCTCTACCCAAACTTCCTTTTTCTGATTTAGCTTACCTAAAAAGGCTATCATTTCATCAGAAAGACAGTCGGGACGAGTTCCAATAGATATGCCAACGATATATGGAAAGCTGATTGTTTCTTCAAAAAGCTTCATTAAGCGTTTTTCATCTCCATAAGTATTAGTGAAGGATTGAAAATAGGCTATATATTTTCGCTCAGACTCTGGGATTTTATTTGATATTTTTTGATCAACCCTGGATTTGGCTTGGATAATCTGTTGCTCTATGTCTGTATTATAAGAGCTGGCAAAATCACCCGAGCCTCCTTCAGAACAGAAGATGCATCCACCGGTGCTTATTTTTCCGTCTCTGTTAGGGCAGGAGCAGCCAGATGAAAGTGACAGCTTGTAGACCTTTGTATTGTATTTTTCCTTTAAATAATCAGATAAACTTATATATTCCATACTCTGATTTTATAAAGTTAAGTGGATTCTTTCAATAAAAATAGACAGGTAAGCGAAAAAATAGGAACTTAAACGTTTACGAAACTTTTACGAAACTATTGACAGCGAATCAATTGCATGCTATCTTACTGTCTTGTAGTGTGTAACTTGTAACCAATCAAGGCACGAACTATGCATAAACTTATTGTATTTATGTGGGTTCGTGCCTTTTTCTATGCCCATAAATCCTCAAATGTTGCCAAATTGGTGATTTGAGATTCATTAAAAGGCTCATTCACATAGATACGGGAAAATGTATAGTGAAAAGGAGTACTTTAAATGAAAGACAAAATTTTTGCAGTATTGCAGCGTGTTGGTAGATCATTCATGTTGCCAATCGCAATCCTTCCAGTAGCAGGTTTGTTACTTGGAATCGGTGGTTCATTCACAAACGAGACAATGCTTGAGACTTACCACCTTACAAAGGCATTAGGCCCTGGAACAGTTGGAAACGCTATTCTTACAGTTATGTCTGATGCAGGTAATATCGTATTTGCTAACTTACCAATCATCTTTGCTATCGGTGTTGCAATCGGTATGGCAAAGAAGGAGAAGGAAGTAGCAGCTTTAGCAGCAGCAATTGCATTCCTTATCATGCATGCTTCAATCGGCGCTATGATTACAATTCACGGTGGCCCAGAGGCACTTCTTGATGGTGCAACAACTTCAGTTTGTGGTATCACTTCATTACAGATGGGTGTATTCGGTGGTATGATCGTAGGACTTGGTGTTGCTTCACTTCACAACAAGTACTATAAGATTCAGCTTCCACAGGTATTATCATTCTTCGGTGGTACAAGATTCGTACCTATCGTTTCAGGTTTGGTATACACATTAGTTGGTATCGTAATGTTCTTCGTATGGCCATTCGTACAGCAGGGTATCTACGCAGTAGGCGCTGTTGTTCTTGATTCTGGTTATGCTGGAACATGGGTATACGGTCTCATGGAGAGACTTCTCATCCCATTTGGTCTTCACCACGTATTCTACCTTCCATTCTGGCAGACAGCTGTTGGTGGAACATTAGAAGTTGGTGGACAGGTAATCGAAGGTGCACAGAACATCTTCTTTGCGCAGCTTGCTGATCCTACAGTTGAGCACTTCGCAGTATCTGCAACAAGATTTATGTCAGGAAAGTTCCCACTTATGATTTTTGGTCTTCCTGGAGCAGCTCTTGCTATGTATCGTACAGCTCTTCCAGAGAAGAGAAAGGAAGTTGGTGGACTTCTTCTTTCAGCAGCACTTACATCTATGCTTACAGGTATCACTGAGCCAATCGAGTTTACATTCTTATTCGTAGCTCCAGCTCTTTATGGTATCCACTGTGTATTTGCAGGTGCAGCATACATGCTTATGCATATGTGCGGTGTTGGTGTTGGTATGACATTCTCAGGTGGTCTTATCGACTTAACACTTTTCGGTATTCTTCCAGGCAATGCTAGAACAAGCTGGATTTGGGTACCTATTGTCGGAGTAGGTTATTTTGTAGTATATTATTTCTTATTTAGCTTCCTTATTAAGAAGTTTGATCTTAAGACACCAGGTAGAGACGCAGAAGAGGAAGTTAAGCTTTACAGACGTAGTGATTACAATGCAAAGAAAGAGTCAGTTTCTGACGAGACTTCTGCAAAGATCACAAACGGTCTCGGCGGCAAGAAGAACATCTCTGATGTTGACTGCTGCGCTACAAGACTTCGTTGTACAGTTTTCAAGCCAGAGCTTGTAAACGATGCTTTACTTAAGAGCACAGGTGCTTCAGGTGTAGTTCACAAGGGTAACGGCGTTCAGATTATTTACGGACCACACGTTACAGTTATCAAGTCAAATCTTGAAGATTATCTTGAGACTGCTCCAAATGAAGAATATAATGGGGCTAACGAGGCAGTAGCTGAAGAGGCTAAGGCAGAAGAGACAGCTGAGCCAACAGGAAAGCTTGTTAAGACAGTAGTTCTTGGCAGCCCACTTACTGGTACAGCAGCTGATTTATCAGAGACTCCAGATGAGGTTTTTGCACAGAAGATGATGGGTGATGGCGCTGTTATCACACCAGCAGATGGAAAGGTTTACGCTCCAGCTGATGGTACAGTTGTATTCGTATTCGATACAAATCACGCAATCGGATTCAAGACAGATGATGATGTAGCTATGCTACTTCACTTTGGTATTGATACAGTTAAGCTTAAGGGCGAAGGCTTTAACGTACTTGTTAAGGCTGGACAGCAGGTTAAGAAGGGTGATGTATTGATGGAAGCTGATTTAGATTTCATCTCAAAGAATGCACCTTCAATCGCTACTCCAGTTCTTTGCACAGAGCTTAAGAGTAATCAGAAGCTTCGTCGTATCGGCGATGGTTCAATTAAAGCAGGAGAGGATTTACTCGCAGTAGACTTTTATGAGTAAATGTATTTAGGAGATCAGATGTATAGAGTTGAAAAAGTTCTAAATCACAATGCGCTGATTGGCATCTTGGATAATACAACCCAAGAGTACCTTATTATGGGCAAGGGAATTGGCTTCGGCAAGCATGTTAGTGAAACGATAGAAGTATCAGAAGAACATAAAGTTTATTCCTTGAAAGAATCTACCGAACGTGGTGGAAAAAAGGAATTAGCAACTAGTATTGACCCTGTATATCTTGAAATCGCAAATGAGATTCTGGACAGAGCAGAGGCAGCATTTAAGACAATCGACAGAGACGTTATGTTGCCTTTGGCTGATCACATTGAATTTGCCGTTAAACGTAGCAAAAACAATGAGCAACTTAGAAACCCCTTAACGGACGACATTAGAGTTTTGTTCCACGCTGAATTTAAAGTGGCAGAAAACGCTAAAGGTCTTTTGAAGGAGCGTCTTGACGTAGAGCTTACCGACGACGAAATCGGCTATATAGCTTTGCATATACATTCATCTATTATGGATCAGGCAGTTTCGTCTGCTATGCAAATGGCTGAGGCTGTCCGTGAATGTGTCACCATGGTAGAGAAAGAAACGGGAAAAAAGATAGACACAACTTCATTGTCCTATAATAGGTTGTTGAATCATATAAGATACATGATTGCCCGAACTATGAATGGCGAGGTGATTAAACTTGATATGAACGATTATATCAACGCCTCTGCTGCTAATTCATTTAAGATGTCTCAGAAGATATGTAAAGAGCTAGGAGTGAGCTTGGGAAAAGAAATTCACCAGGCTGAAATCGGGTACTTAGCAATGCATATCGAAAGAGTCGCTCTTGATGAAATGAACTAGATACTTTAGGTTGCCTAGAAATAGGCAACCTTTTTTGTATCCATTTTCCAAAGAATATATAAATAATTGCACACAATTAATACAATGATAACTATAGAACTTTTCACAATTCTGTGCTATCATATTTCGTTAGTGGGTTTATAATATATTCTTTGGAAAAGAGAGGTTTTTAATATGACAAAGATTGATATAATTTCAGGATTTTTAGGTGCAGGAAAGACTACTTACATCAAGAAAATGCTTGAAGAGGCATACAAGGGTGAGAAAGTAGTTCTTATTGAAAATGAGTTTGGTGAGGTAGGTATCGATGGTGGCTTCCTTAAGGATGCTGGTATCACTATTTCAGAGATGAACTCAGGATGTATTTGCTGTTCACTGGTTGGTGACTTTGATAAGAACTTACACGAGGTTCTTGAGAAGTTCTCTCCAGACAGAATCCTTATCGAGCCATCAGGCGTAGGTAAGCTTTCAGATGTTATGACATCTGTTATCAAGCTTGAGGAGACAGCAGACGTTAAGCTTACAGGTCTTGTTACAGTTGTTAATGCACTTAAGGCTTCAAAGCAGATGAAGGCCTTTGGTGAGTTCTTCAACAACCAGATCGAGTTTGCTACAACAGTTGTACTTTCACGTTCACAGACAGCTACCGAAGATCAGCTTGAGTTCTGTGTAAAGCAGATTCAGAAGCTTAATTCAAAGGCTGCTATCATTACAACTCCATGGGATGAAATCTCAGGAGAAAAGCTTCTTTCAGTTATGGAAGGACAGGACAACCTTGCTTCAGAGATGAAGCATCTTGCAGAGGAAGCTCACGAGCATGATGAGGAAGAGCATGAGCACGAACATCATCATCACGATCACGATCACGAGGAGCACGAGCATCATCATCACGATCACGACCATGATCACGAGGAGCACGAGCATCATCATCACGACCATGACCATGATCATGAGGAGCATGAGCATCACCATCATCATGAGCATGATGAGAACTGCACATGCGGTTGCCACGATCATGATCACCATCATCACCATGCTGATGAAGTATTCGATACATGGGGAATTGAGACTCCTCACAAGTTCGAAAAGTCTACAATCGAAAAGGCTATGAAGGCATTTGCTGAAACAACAGACTACGGTACAATCATCCGTTCAAAGGGTATGGTTGAGGATGTTAACGGCGGTTGGATTTACTTCGACTTTGTTGACGGTGAATACGAGCTTAGAGCTGGCGAGCCAGACTACACAGGACGTCTTGTTGTTATCGGTGCAGATGTTGATGAGCACAAGGTTGAGGAGCTTTTTGGTCTTTAATCAGTAGTTCGTTAGATTTAGTTAATAGAGGTTAATATGGCAAAAGATATACCAGTTTATGTCTTTACTGGATTTATGGATAGTGGAAAAACTACCCTTATCCAGGAGACATTGTTTGAAAATGACTTCACTCAAGGTGGAGACGATAAAATCCTCATTTTGTCTTGTGAGGATGGAGATGTTGAATACGACATCGAAAAGCTTAAGACTATCAATGCAAAGGTTGCTACAATCGAATCAGAGGATGAGTTCAATCTTAAAAATCTTACAAAGATTTCAAAGGAATATGATCCAGATGTAGTTTTCCTTGAGTACAACGGCACATGGGGTGTGGATCACATTTATGATGAGCCACTTCCAGAAGGATGGGTACCAGCGCAGTCACTTGCTACTGTTGATGCTACTACATTTGAAAACTACCTTAACAACATGCGTACCATGATGATGGAGCAGCTTTTTAAGGCAGAAGTAGTTATCTTCAACAGATGTACTGATGCTACACCAAAGTCTAAGTTCCGTGGTCAGATCAAATCAATGAACAGACCAGCACAAATCGTTTATGAGCGTGCAGATGGATCAATTGATGATTCACCAGAGGAGCTTCCATTTGATTTAAATGCAGATGTAATCGAGATTTCAGATGCTGATTATGCTTTGTGGTTTATGGATTGTATGGATGCGCCAAAGAAATACGATGGCAAGACAATCCACTTCACTGGTTTAGTTTACAATCCAAATGATGGCAAGCTTAGAAGAGATGTATTTATTCCAGGTAGATTTGCAATGACATGTTGTGTTGAGGATATTCAGTTCCTTGGCATGAAGTGTAAGTGGGATAAGGCATCTACATTAGGCCACAGAAGCTGGATTGATATTACAGCTACAATCAAAGTAGAATTCGCAAAAGAATACAAAGGAAAAGGCCCTGTTCTCTATCCAGTATCGGTAGAGCCTACAGAAAAGCCAGAAGACGAATTGGTTTATTTTAGTTAAATAAAGTTACAGTCAATGTAACCCCACACAACATTCATAATAACGTTAATTATCTATGATGTGTGGGGTAAACTTTTGCGTAATAATAATTTTAAATATTTAAACTTTTATAAACGTAAATTTGCTTTAGCACTTTACAAAGCTAAAGAAATGATATACATTATATAGAAATGTGAAAAGGGAAGGAGTCTATTTTATGTATCAAATCTTAAAGAAGGAAATGCTTTCAGATAAGATTTACCTTATGGTAGTAAAAGCCCCTAGAGTTGCTTCAGGATGTCTACCAGGTCAGTTTATCATTGTTAAAATTGATGAAGAAGGAGAAAGAATTCCTCTTACAATATGTGATTACGATAGAAACGAAGGCACAGTTACTATTGTATTCCAGACAGTTGGTGCTTCAACTGAGCGCATGGCTTTACTTAACGAAGGAGATGCATTTGATGATTTCGTTGGTCCTTTAGGTCAGCCTTCAGAGCTTTGCATCGAGGCAAACCTTGAAGAGACAAAGAAGAAGAAAATTGTATTCATCGCAGGTGGTGTTGGAACTGCACCAGTATATCCACAGGTTAAGTGGCTCAAAGAGCACGGTGTTGATTCAACAGTTATTATCGGCGCTCGTACTAAGGATATCCTTTTCTATGAGGATGAGATGAGAGCAGTAGCTACAGAGCTTTATCTTGCTACAGATGATGGAAGCTATGGATTCCATGGTAATGGCTGCCAGCAGCTTCAGGCTCTTATTGATGCAGGAAAGAGCTTCGACCACTGTGTTGCAATCGGTCCTATGATTATGATGAAATTTGTTTGCCTCCTTACAAAGGAGCTTGGCATCCCTACAGTTGTATCTATGAACCCAATCATGGTTGATGGTACAGGTATGTGTGGTGCTTGTCGACTTGTAGTTGGTGATGAAGTTAAATTCGCTTGTGTAGACGGTCCTGAGTTTGATGGTCATTTAGTTGATTTTGATCAGGCTATGGCTCGTGCTAAGCAGTACAAGACTGAAGAAGGAAGAGCTCTTCTTAAGCTTCAGGAAGGCGACACTCATCACGGTGGATGTGGAAATTGCGGAGGTGACAAATAATGGCAGATATGATGGTTAGAGTACCTATTTCTGAGCAGGATCCTAAGGTTCGTGCTACAAACTTTGATGAAGTATGTCTTGGATATACAGAGGAAGAGGCAGTTGCTGAAGCAAGCCGTTGCTTAAACTGCAAGAATCCTAAATGCGTAGGCGGATGTCCTGTTTCTATCAATATTCCTGCATTTATCGAGCAGGTTAAGAATCGTAACTTTGAGAGAGCATACGAAATTATTTCTGAGTCTTCAGCACTTCCTGCAGTATGTGGTCGTGTATGTCCTCAGGAATCACAGTGCGAAGGTCAGTGTGTTCGCGGAATCAAGGGCGAAGCTGTAGCAATCGGTAAGCTTGAGCGTTTCGTTGCTGACTGGGCTAGAGAAAACGGCATCAAGCCAAAGAACACATCTACTCCAAATGGTCACAAGGTTGCAGTTATTGGTTCAGGCCCTTCAGGTCTTACAGCAGCTGGCGATCTTGCAAAGGCTGGATATGATGTTACTGTATTTGAAGCACTTCACGAAATGGGTGGTGTATTAGTATACGGTATTCCTGAGTTCCGTCTTCCAAAGGACAAGGTTGTTAAGGCTGAGGTTGAGAACGTAAAGGCTCTCGGCGTTAAATTCGAAAAGAACGTAATCATTGGTCGTTCTATTACAATTGATGAGCTTATTGAACAGGAAGGCTTTGAAGCTGTATTTATCGGCTCTGGAGCAGGTCTTCCAATGTTTATGCATATTCCTGGCGAGCAAGCAAACGGAGTATTCTCTGCAAACGAATTCCTTACAAGAAACAATCTTATGAAGGCATTCAAGGAAGGCTATGACACTCCAATCGCTCGCGGAAAGAAAGTAGTAGTTGTTGGTGGTGGTAACGTAGCAATGGACGCAGCTCGTACAGCACTTCGTCTTGGAGCTGAGGTACACGTTGTATACCGTCGTAGCGAAGCAGAGCTTCCAGCAAGAGCAGAAGAAGTACATCACGCAAAGGAAGAAGGCGTAATCTTCGATCTTCTTCAGAATCCAGTAGAAATCCTTGTTAACGAGGAAGGCGCAGTTCGTGGATGCAAGATTATCAAGATGGAACTTGGTGAGCCAGACGCTTCAGGTCGTCGTAGACCAGTAGAAATCCCTGGCAGTGAGTACGAAATCGAATGTGACACAGTTATCATGTCACTTGGTACATCACCAAACCCACTTATCTCTAGCACAACAGCTGGACTTGATACAAATAAGAAAGGCTGCTTAATTGCAACAGAAGATGGCGCAACCACAAAGACTGGCGTTTACGCCGGTGGTGATGCCGTAACTGGTGCCGCAACCGTAATCCTTGCCATGGGAGCCGGCAAAACAGCCGCAGCTGCCATCGACAAGTACTTCCAGTCAAAATAAACTCAAATTCCCATGCCCCTGGTAACCCCAGGGGCATTTTTGCACCCCGCCATAGTATATTTACCGCCAGCCCCGGCCCTGCCCATCAATTGGCCCTGCCACCCAGCCCCCTGCACGATTTTGCGAAGATTATAGATTTTCTTAGTGGGCAAAGGGAGCTTTTAGCAGGTGTCCTTTCACTGGTTTTGCAATGCGAAGCCAATGTATGTAGAGGGCAGACATGTATAAACACATTATTATCTCCACACAAATTTAGGATAATTGAGCTCATACTCCGTTTGCCAAGAAAATTTAGAAAGGGGATTTTGGATGTTTATGCGCCGCCCTTTAACTCAGTCCATTTCGTTGTCGGGCTCTCGGCGCCGTCCATGGCGCCTCGCGCATAATCATCTCAAAATACCCCTTTCTAATTTTCTAGGCTCACTTCAAATGTCGCTGCAATTATTCCTAAATTTGATGTGGAGATATAACTTGAGAAGATAGCATGTCTGCCCTCAGCATACATCGGCGTTAGCAGTGCAAAGAATTGAAAGAACACCTGCATATAAGGAAAGCGACACTGCCCACTTAGAAAATCATAATCTGAATGCAATGTGCAGGGGGCCGGGTGGCAGGGCCGAATAGATGGGCAGGGCTGGGGCTGGCGTAGTTTTTTGGTGGCGGGGTGCAAAATGCCCGGAAGATGAGAGAGGGGCATGGGAATTTTGGGGAGACAATAAGAAAGGGACTCCCGATTGGGAGTCCCTGTTATTTTTGTAGTGAAAACAGTTCTTAGTCGAACTGTCCAAAGGCGTACTTGAAAAATGAAACTGGTTCAACGCCTTCCTTCTTCTTTCTTGCGCAGTATTTTTCGTAATCAGCATACACGCTGTACATTTGGAATGATACTTCTTCGAACATTCTAATTTCCTCCTAAAATCTCTCTTTATCTTTGTTACAGCAGATATATTAAACCCATATTTGTCATTTGTCAACAAAAACAATTTGAAGATATTGTGAAAATTGTATAAACGGAATTGTATTGAGATAGTTTCCAGACTTTAGTATAATTTAGCTATAGGAAACTGAATATATAAATTATAGTTTTTGGGAGTTTATTATGAACGAACGAATATTAGAGGGAGCCTTAAAGGTTTTCAGAGAAAAAGGTCCGAAATTTACAATGGATGATATTGCTTCAGAAATGAAAATGAGCAAGAAAACCATTTATACGATTTTCACAGATAAGAATGAGCTTATGTGTGAGATGATGAATTTTGCTTTTGACCTTATTAAAGAATCAGAGGATAAGATTTATTACGACAATAGTCTTACTAGAATAGAGAAGATTCGTAGCATCTTGTCTGTTTTGCCTGAGTCGTATTATGGCTTCGAGTATACAGCGATGCATCAGTTGGCTACAAAGTATCCAAAGGCGTACGAGATTATGCAGGAGAGATTGGACAGCGGCTGGGACAAGACACTTGATCTTTTGAGGGGTGGCATTGCTGAAGGTGAAATCAGAGAGATTGACCTTAATATTTTTAAGCTTATGTATGAAGCCTGTGTAGAGCAGCTTTTAATGGGGGATTTCCTTCAGGAAAGTTCAAAAGATTATCCTACAGCTTTGGCGGAAGTTGTGGATGTAATGGTAGACGGTATAATTGTAAAGGGAAAATAATAAATGGCACAAAGAGTTTATTTAGATAGAAAGTGGAGATTTAATGAAAAATTTGATGAGGAAATGATAAGCCAGCCTATGAAGGAAAGCACGCTTATCAATATTCCTCATACTGTTAAAGAGACACCTTTTTCATATTTTGATGAAGGTATCTATCAAATGGTTTCAGCTTACCAAAAGAGCATTTTTGCTCCTGCTCAGTGGGCTGACAAACTTCTTATTCTTACATTTGAAGCAGTTGGACATTGCTGTGATGTCTATATCAATGGCCGTCATATGAAGCATCATGAGTGCGGCTATACAGCATTTTCAATTGATGTATCAGATGTTCTTAATTTTGGCGAAGAGAACCTTATCACAGTAAAGGTTGATTCCAGAGAAAGTCTTAACCAGCCTCCATTTGGTTATGTAGTTGATTATATGACTTATGGCGGCATCTATAGAGATGTTTATTTCGAAGTCAAAGAACAAACCCATTTTAAGAGCCTGTTTGTTCAACCTTCATTGTTAGAGAGAGTTTCTACAAGCAAGAGAACTCCAAAGCAAATCAAAATGATGAAGGTCCAGGGTATTCTTAAAACTGAATGTATCCTTTCTGAAAACATTTATGAGCTTGCTGTTGATGAGCATGTTTTTATTAAGCAGTATTTAGACGAGGATTTGTTGATATCTCAGCCAGTTGGTGGTCTTGAAAAGGTGGAGGATGGATATCTACTGAATCTTACAACAGCACCTACCACTGTTAAGCTTTGGGATGTTGAAAGCCCACATCTATATCAGATCAAAACACAGCTTGTTATTGATGACAATGTTGTAGATGAGCATGTTGAAACTATCGGTTTCAGAAGCTCAGAATTTAGAAAGAATGGCTATTACTTAAACGGCAGAAAGCTAAAGCTTAGAGGATTAAACAGACATCAGTCATATCCTTATGTTGGATATGCAATGCCAGAGTCTATGCAGCGTTTGGATGCCAAGATTCTAAAAGAAGAATTGGCACTTAATGCTGTTCGTACTTCACATTATCCTCAGTCGCATTATTTCATTGATGAATGTGACAAATTAGGATTGCTTGTATTTACAGAGATTCCTGGATGGCAGCACATTGGTGATGCTGATTGGAAAAACATCGCTGTAGAAAATACAAAGGATATGGTTATCCAGTATCGCCATCATCCTTCAATCATCCTTTGGGGAGTACGTATAAACGAATCTCAGGATGACGATGAGTTTTACACTAGAACAAACGAGGTAGCTCACAAATATGACCCTACACGCCCTACAGGCGGCGTTAGAGCCCATGCAAAGAGCTCGTTGCTAGAAGATGTCTACACATACAATGATTTCGTTCATTCAGGCTCTAACAAGGGCTGCTCGAAGAAATCAGATATCACATCCAACGATGAAAAGCCTTATTTGGTTAGTGAGTACAATGGTCATATGTACCCAACAAAGACTTTCGATGCTGAGGAACACAGACAGGAGCATGCAATGAGACATGCAAATGTTCTTGATGCTATTGCTGGAGAGCCTGATATTGCAGGTTCATTTGGATGGTGCATGTTTGACTACAACACACATAAGGACTTCGGTTCTGGTGATAGAATCTGTTATCACGGTGTAATGGATATGTTTAGAAATCCAAAGCTTGCAGCTTCAGTGTATTCTGCTTTTTCAGAGATGGACACTGTTCTTGATATCACTACAAGCTTTGATATCGGCGAGCATCCAGCCTGCAACAGAGGAAAGTCATACATCATTACAAATGCAGATTCTGTAAAGATGTACAAGAATGATGTGCTTATTAAAGAATACTTCCCATCAGATAGCAAATACGAAAACCTTAAGCATGGTCCAATTCTCATTGATGACTTTGTTGGTGATGCAGTAGAGCAGGATGGAGAATTCACAAAGGGTCAGGCAAAGCTTATTAAAAAGGCTTTAAATGATGTTACACTTGGGGGATTCAAGATTACACCATCACTTGCTTGGACAGCATTTAGACTAGTTGTTTTTCATCATGTAAGCCCAAGCAAAGCGGTTCCAATTTACAACAAGTTTATTGGTGACTGGGGTGGAGAATCTAGAGAATACAAATTCGAAGCTATCAAGGATGGTCAGGTAGTTAAGACTGTTAAAAAGGCAGCTGTAACAAAGGCACATATCAATGCCAAAATCAGCCATACACTTTTAACAGAGCTTCACACATATGATGTGGCCCAGGTTCGCATCACAATAGCTGATCAAAATGACAATCAGCTATATTTCTTTGGTCAGCCGGTTTCTTTTGAGGTTGAGGGGCCTTTTGAGATTATCGGACCAAAGGTGGTATCACCAATGGGTGGTTCCACAGGAGTATATATCAAATCTATAGGTGAAGATGGAGACGGAAAGCTTACAATTTCATGTGATGGATTGGAGCCAGTTGAAATCGGTATATCTGCAGAATGTTTAATTAATTAAGGGGTAAAAAGATGCAAGACAAAAGTAAAGTAATTTTTGGAAACGTAATCTCAGACAAGGATTACAAAAAAGCATGCAAAACAAAAGAAAAGAACATCAAGAAATATGGTGATGATTCAAACGTGGATTACAATATCGTAATTGCGAAGAATGATCACATTGGAGATTCTCTTGGTGTATATGACGTTCTCTTAAAGGACGGCGAATCACAGGAAGCATTTGATACTGATAAGGGTGTTATCGTTGGTAATATCCGTATGGGATTTGGTCATTATCGTATTTCCATGGCTATGGCATCAGCTGCAAAGTCTATGGGCTACACACCATATTGGATGGATTTAAATGGCTATCCACAGACTACCTGCACAAAGGTTATCAGCGCTCAGAATGATTTGTATTCACTTGGTTCAAGACTTTCAAAGAACAAGCTTTTCAACAAGTTTATTTGGGAGCCAGCAAACTATGAGTGGTTTAGAAAGCTTTCTTACAACTCTTCAGACCAGAAGAATGCTGAGCTTATGGCTACAGTTTACAAGAATGTTCCAAAGGAGATTCCTGTTATCGGAACACATGCATGGCCAGCTCAGGCTGCAGTTCATGCAGGCATGAAGTATGTTGTAAATGCTATTCCAGACAACTGGCCAATGGCTCTTCATTTTGCTGAGGGTGCAGTTCATGCTATTCAGTGCAAGAATGCATATATGGGATATAGAATCTGTAACGGTATGGCAGGAGATGCAGTTTGCAAGCCAATGCCAAATGATTCTTTAGTATACACAGGTCACTACATTGACCACGAGCTTGTTTCAAACATTGAAACAGATTGTCAGGCACGTCTTGATAGAAAGAAGAATGGCAAACCTATGCGTTTTCTTCTTACAATCGGTGGCGCAGGAGCACAGAAAGAAATCTTTGCTGCAATCATCAAGTATTTATTGCCAGAGATTAAATCACATCGTGCAGCTTTATATGTAAATGTTGGCGATTACAAGAATGTTTGGGATGATTTGATGGCAGAAATCCCACAGATGAAGGATGTAGTTACAGAGCACTTCAATGAGTTTGATGCTACAACAAAGTTCGCTGAGGAAGCTTTGACAGGCGATGTTGAGGGCATCCACGGATTCTATCACGAAAACATTTTTGAAGCAGTTTACTGCACAAACTTACTTATGCGTAGCTGCGATGTGCTTGTTACAAAGCCATCAGAGCTTGCATTCTATCCAGTACCTAAGCTTTTCATTAAGCGAGTTGGAAAGCACGAGATGTGGGGCGCTATTCACTCAGCAGAAATGGGTGATGGAACACTTGAGTGTAGAGACATTCCTCATACACTTCAGATGATAGATTTATTTATGCAGGACGACAGACTTCTTACAGATATGTGTGAGAGCATCAAAGTTAACAAGACTATTGGGGTTTATGATGGTGCTTATAAGGTCGTTGAGCTTGCCATGGGGCTTAAGAATAAGAACTAATTAGGAGGAGAGTATAATGGCAGAAAAAAGAAGTTTATCGGGAGTTGAAAAATTTGCCTATGGTATAGGAGCTGTTGGAAAGGACATGGTTTACATGCTTTCAGCTTCATACGTACTTTACTATTTCCAGGACATCATGGGAGTCAATGCAATTGCGATGGGTATAATCCTTTTAGTTGCCCGTGTATTTGATGCATTCAATGATCCAATCATGGGAGTAATTGTTGCAAAGACAAAGACTCGTTGGGGAAAGTTCCGTCCTTGGCTTTTAATTGGAACTATTACAAACACAGTTCTTTTGATTTTAATGTTTTCGGCACCACCAGCAGCTACTGCTAAGGGACTTGTTGCTTACGCAGCTGTTACATACATCATGTGGGGCGTTACATACACTATGATGGATATCCCTTACTGGTCAATGGTTCCAGCTTTCACAGATAGCGGTAAAGAGCGTGAAGGTTTATCAGCACTTGCTCGTTCATGTGCTGGCGTTGGTTCTGCTCTTGTTACTATCATTACAGTTATGGCTGTTGCAGCTCTTGGTTCAAAAGCAGCAGCAAACAGCACAGATAATATTTTAAAGACATTTGATTCTAGCAATACTAACTTCAGTGTGTATGTTGTTGAGCGTGATGCAGACGGAAATCCTACATCAAACACAAGCACACTTTTGGGTAACGATGTTGTTCTTAATGTTACAGGTATCCAGAAGGTATTTGACGGTGTTGTAGATGAAGAAAACGGCTACAACGGCGTTGTATCTCTTAATGGAGACAACACAAACTATAGCTTTACATATGGTGATACTACTTATGTAGAGGGAGATGATTGTGATATTAACGTAGCTATGGATAGCGTTGACTCAGGTGCTGTTGCAGTTGCAATTTACGTTCCTAGTGATGCATTCAACCAGCTTATGAATGGTGAAGTTGATCTTAGCAAAATGACAATTGATATGACTTCTACAATGGAAGTTGAGCGTCTTGGTTTCAAGTACTTCTCAATCATCATCGGAGCATTATTTATTCTCTTTATTGGCATCACATGTGCATGCATAAAGGAAAAGTCTACAGTAGATATGCAGACAGCATCAATTGGTCAGATGTTTAAGGCTCTTATCCAGAATGATCAGGCTATGACAATTGTTATAACAATCGTTCTTGTAAATACTGCACTTTACATTACATCAAACCTTTTGATTTACTTCTTCAAATATGATTTAGCAGGAAGCAATTGGCAGGGAAATTACACATTATTCAACACATTTGCAGGTGGTATGCAGATTCTTGCAATGATGATTTTGTTCCCTCTTCTTAGAAAAGCCTTTACAACACTTCGTATTTTCTATATCTGCGTAGCAGCGGAAATAGTAGGATATATTGTGCTTCTTGTAATGGCACTTAGCGGAGTTACAAACGTATTTATTTTCTTCTTACCAGGCTTCCTTATCATGTCTGGTGCAGGAATTCTTAACGTTGTAGTCACAGTATTCCTTGCAAATACAGTAGATTACGGTGAGCTTAAGAACTATCGTAGAGACGAATCAGTTATCTTCTCTATGCAGACATTCGTAGTTAAGCTTGCATCTGGTATTGCAGCTCTTGTTGCATCGGTTTGCCTTGCTATTTTCAATATCCAGAAGGATAGTGCAGCAACACTTGATGTGGCTGGTCTTCAGGCAAAGGTTGCAAACAGTGGACTTCTTGAGTCTATTGATGCAAATTCAGTAATCGGACTTAGAATGATTATGACAGTCGGACCAACAATCGTTCTTGTTATTGCATTCTTGTTCTTTAGAGCAAAATACATTTTGACTGATGAAAAGCTTGCTGAGATTTCAGACGAATTAAAAGCTCGTAAATAAAATATATGTTAAGATTAATCTTGTAATTTTTACAGGAGTTGGAGGTTTTTAGATGATTAAAGCTGATGGAAAGGTATTTTTCTTAAATACCAAGTCAACAACATACGCATTTCGCGTAATGGAAACAGGTCAGCTGGAACATATGTATTACGGAAGGCTCATCAATTGCGATGAGCCATCTGTGCTTAAAGAAAAGCGTGCATTTGCTCCAGGCAATACTATTACATACGATGATGCACACCAGGATTTAACATTAGAGGATGTTAGACTTGAGCTTTCTGCAATTGGTAAGGGTGATTTAAGAGAGCCTATGCTTGAGGTTGTATGTGCTGACGGAAGCACATCATTGGACTTCGTTTATGATTCATATGAGGTGATTCAGGGTAAGCCTGAGTTCAAGACTTTGCCAAGTTCATACGACGAATCAGGCAAGGTAGAAACTCTCAACGTAACCATGAAGGATAAGAATCACGGATTCACTTTGATTCTTTCATATTCAGTGTTTGAAGAGTGCGATGTGATTACTCGCTCTGCCAAGTTTATAAATACTTCAGATGAAAGCGTTCGCCTTACACGTATGCTTTCTATGCTTATGGATTACGATCATCCAGGTATGAAAATCACATCATTCCACGGTGGCTGGACACGTGAGATGAACAAGAGTGATATTGTTCTTCCAGCAGGTAAGTTTGTTAATGCATCATTTACAGGCACTAGCTCAAACAGATGCAATCCTTTATTTATGATTTCTGAGCCAGATTCCTGGGAGGAGTCTGGAGATGTTTGGGGATTTAACTTACTTTACTCTGGTAATCATTACTCAGCTACAGAGGTTTCTTCATTTAAGAAGACAAGAGTTGTATATGGAATCAATCCTCAGAACTTTGCGTGGGATTTAGCAGCAGGAGAGGAATTTGAAGCACCGGAAGCAGTTCTTACATATTCGGCAGCTGGTTTCAGACAGATGAGCCTTAATATGCATGATTTCGTTCGTGAGCATATTACACGTGGCCCATGGAAAAAGAAAGAACGCCCAGTTCTTATCAACAGCTGGGAGGCTTCCTACTTTGATTTCACTGAAAGCTCACTTCTTAAGCTTGCAAAGACAGCTAAAAATGCCGGCGCAGAATTGTTCGTTATGGATGATGGCTGGTTCGGCGATAGAAACGACGATCACAGAGCTCTTGGTGATTGGGATATTGTTAATAAAAAGAAGCTTCCAGGTGGCTTGGAAGGTCTTTCAAAGAAGGTAAACGACCTTGGTCTTATGTTTGGTCTTTGGGTTGAGCCAGAGATGATTAACGTTGATAGTGAGCTTTACAGAAAGCATCCAGATTGGGCTATCGATATTCCAAACATGGATCATTCAGAGGGACGATTCCAGCGATTGCTGGACCTTTGCAACCCAGAGGTTGTAGATTACATGATTGACAGAATGAGCGAGGTATTCTCTACACCTGGTCTTTCATATATCAAGTGGGATATGAATAGAAACTTCTCAGATTACTATTCGAAGTATCTCCCAGCTGATAAGCAGCTTGAGGTTAGCCATAGATATGTTCTTGGCTTCTACAGACTGTTAAAGACATTGGCTGAGCGCTTCCCAGAGATTCTGATGGAAGGCTGCGCTTCAGGTGGAAACAGATTTGACCTTGGTGTGCTTTGCTACTATCCACAGATTTGGGCAAGTGATAATACAGATGCTGTCAGCAGACTTGCAATTCAGGATGGATACTCATATGGATATCCACAGTCTACATACACAGCACATGTTTCTGCATGTCCAAACCATCAGACACTTCGTGTTACACCATTTGAATCACGCTTTGCCGTAGCAAGCTTTGGTGTACTTGGATATGAGCTCAATCTTAACGATATGAAGTCAGAAGATATTGCAGCTGTTAAGGCGCAAATCGAGCTTTACAAGCAGTATCGTAAGACATTGCAGTTTGGCGATTTCTATCGTCACAGAGCGGACAATATTTATCAGTGGAGCATCGTTGATAAGGACAAATCTACATCTGTTTCAATGCTTATGCAGCGAGAAATCGTAGCAGGAGACCAGTACTTGAAGCTTGAGATGGCTGGCCTTGATCCACAGACAAAGTACCACTTCTTTGGACGCAAGCTTGAATATAACGTAAAGGGATTTGGTGATTTGGTAAATACAGTTTCTCCAATCCATATTAAGCAGGATTCACTTGTACATAATCTTGTTGCGAAGTTTGTAAAGATGCCTGGTGAAATAGAAGATTACGTGGCTTATGGAAACACACTTAATTCTAACGGAGTTAAGCTTGTACAAAGCTTCGTAGGCACCGGCTTCAATGAAGAAGTTCGCTACTTCCCAGACTTCGGAGCTCGCCTATATTTCGTAGAGAAAGCTGAATAGCATAAATACAAAAAAAGAACCAGTTAGTTGATATGTACCCTCTTTACTGGACAATAAAAAGTTCAGTAAGGAGGGTTATTTTTATGCGCTATAGTTATGAATTTAAAAGGAAGTGTATTGAAATGTATAGAAACGGGACTATGCCAGATGTTCCTGATGGAATATCTAAAAGTCAGTTTCAACATGAAATTCGTAAATGGGTAAGGATTGAAGAGGCTCAAGGGCCTGAAGCATTACAACATAAAAACTCAAATAAGGTTTGGACTCCTGAAGATAAGTTAGCTCTTATTTCTAAAGTATATGCTGGGGAATCAATCACATCGGTAGCGTTTAATGCAGGAATTAACGATGGTTTGCTTTATCAATGGGTTCGCAAATAT
>NZ_OBMR01000013.1 GCF_900218035.1 Pseudobutyrivibrio ruminis DSM 9787 | reverse complement strand
CCCCCTGTACAAGGTAGGTTACCCACGCGTTACTCACCCGTCCGCCACTCAGTCAACAAATCGTCACCCCGAAGGGATCGTAATAAGTTGCTTCGTTCGACTTGCATGTGTTAAGCACGCCGCCAGCGTTCATCCTGAGCCAGGATCAAACTCTCATGTTAAAAAGTTTAATTCCGAATCAGTATAAAACTGACTTGTTTACTAATAAAGGTTTTTGTTTCGTCTTAGAAACTAAATGAATTTCAAGGATACATGTTTTATACAAAACTGTATTAATTCAAGGTTTGTTTCACTGTTCAGTTATCAATCTTCACTTTGTTGTTGCCCTCAGCAGCAACTCGTTTATATTATCACGATGCTGTCTTTTTGTCAACAACTTTTTTATTTATTTTTCTTGATTTTCTTTGAAAAATCAAGGGCTGTGACTCTTTCGAATCAGCTTGTAAATAGTATCATCTGCATTGATTTTTGTCAAGCACTTTTTACTATTTTTTATCGCTGTTTCAGCGAAGCTTTTCGCTCACGCGACAGCTTGTTTATAATATCAAACAGCCCTTTTGGTGTCAACAACTTTTTGCAAACTTTTACAAGATTTTTTTCAAAGCTTCAACATCCTCTTTTGTAGTGCCCCAACTAGTTGCAATTCTAATAACTGTATGCTCTTCATCATACTTTTCCCAGAAGTCATAAACCACATTTTCTTTAAGTTGTTCTAGCTTGGCATTATCCATAACAACAAAAATCTGGTTAGTAGGATTTTCCATATATAGTGTATATCCCTTAGCCTTCAAATCTTCTCTGATAGAATCAGCCCACTTAACACCATTTCTGCCCAAAGACATATACAAATCATCAGTAAACAATTCAGCAAACTGAATGCCCAGTAATCTTCCTTTTGCAAGAAGGGCTCCATGCTGTTTAATCTGAGTAATCATATGTTTAGGAGTATTGTTCTTTGTAAATACTACCGCCTCACCAAAGAGAGCTCCAACTTTAGTACCTCCAATGTAAAATACATCGCAAAGCTTAGCCATATCCGCCATAGTTATATCATCAGCTGCTGCGAGTCCGTAGGCTAAACGTGCTCCATCTATGAAAAGAGGTATTTCATATTCATTACATATAGAATAAATTGCCTCTATCTCCTCCTTAGAATACAGTGTTCCATATTCAGTAGGATAAGATATATAAACCATACCTGGATTAACCATATGCTCACAGCTTCCATCTGCATAATGGTCTGCCAGCATTTGCTTTAATTCATCTGCGTGAATCTTTCCTGCATGCCCTGGTAAAGTTATTACCTTGTGTCCGCTATATTCGATTGCCCCCGCCTCATGAACAGCAACATGCCCTGTCGCAGCCGCTACTACTCCATCGAAGTTCTGTAGCATAGAATCAATAACTGTTTGATTCGTTTGTGTGCCTCCAACCAAGAAATAAATATCAGCATCAGGACAATTAATGTACTCTCTTATTTTTGCTTTCGCAGAATCACAATATGGATCTTCTCCATAACCCGAAGTAGAAAGCATATTTGTTTCCTCAAGAGCTTTTAAAATATTAGGATGGCACCCCTGGGCATAATCACATTGAAAGTAAAGCATAACATTCCTCCTTTATACATCTAGCTAACACTAATATATAAATGAATACAATAAAAAAGGCAACCACTTTCGTGATTGCCTTATCCAGCGCAGAGGGTGGGATTCGAACCCACGCGCCCTTGCGGACAAACGGTTTTCAAGACCGCCTCGTTATGACCACTTCGATACCTCTGCATGCATCTCTCGAGCACGTTATGTATAATATCATCCTATAAGATGGATGTCAACAAAAAATCGTAAGTTTTTTTGAAAATCCTTGAATTCAGAAAATTGTGACAACACCGCATTTTATCGTACTTTTCTGTATGTTTTTAATGGCGGTTTCTAAGTATCGCTTCTCCGAAGGTTGCGTCCTCTGGAGTAGTCACTTTTATGTTCATATATGAGCCCTGAATCATGTGCACATCATGGTCAGTTGCCATCTCTACTATCATGGCATCGTCTGTGATTGATGTGTCTGCATTAGGCATAATTTTATCGTATGCACCTCTGATAAGATTGTATTCAAAACACTGTGGTGTCTGAACAGTCCATACAGTGCTTCTATCTGGTGTGTCTAATACTTTTCTATGTGTGTCTGTAATCTTGATTGTATCTTTTGTAGGCATACCTACAACGCATGATTCATATAGAGCAACAGCCGACATACAGCGGTGGATTATATCCTCTGTAACAAAAGCTCTTGCACAATCATGTATCAAAACATAACCATCGTTAATTGCCTGGAGACCCGCGTATACTGAGTCGTATCGTTCCTCTCCACCTTCAACAATAGCAATGCACTTATCTATATGATATCTTTCGATTATTTCTTTACGGCACTTTTCAACGTCTCCTGGTGCCACTACAAGTACAATTTGAGTAACCTTGCTTTCCTGGAATGTACGAAGACAATGAGACATAAGTGGAGCCCCACCTATATTCATATACTGCTTAGGAACTTCCTGTTCCATTCTTTTACCACTACCTGCTGCAAGTACAATCGCTGTAAATTTATTCATTGTTATCTTTCTCCCAGTTTAAGATTTGGAATAGCATTCAAATCCCAGCTATCCCTTCTACCCGCTAAATACTCATAGTATCCAGCAGCGCCAATCATTGCCGCATTATCTGTACAAAGGATTGGTGATGGATGATAGAATTCTACACCCTTACTTTTGCACATTTCTTCCATAGCTGCTCTAAGTGTTTGATTAGATGCTACACCTCCAGCTATAGCGAACTTATCCATGCCAAATTCATCAATAGCCATAGCTGCATGCTCGCATAAAGTATCTATAACTGTCTGTTGGAAGGATGCTGCAATATCCTTATCGTTTACTTCCTCGCCCTTCATTTGGGCACCATTTATGTAGTTAAGTACCTGCGACTTAAGTCCACTAAATGAAAAATCATACACTCCATCAGATACCTTTGGACGTGTAAATGTAATTGCATGAGGATTTCCTTCATGGGCAGCCTTTTCGATTTTTGGACCACCTGGGTAGCCTAAACCAATAGCACGAGCCACCTTATCAAAAGCCTCTCCAGCTGCATCATCCCTGGTACGTCCAAGGATTTCGTATTTACCATAATCCTCTACTCGAACAAGATGAGTATGGCCACCAGACACTACTAAGCATAAAAATGGTGGCTTAAGCTCCTTATTTTCGATATAGTTGGCGCTAATGTGGCCCTCGATATGATGAACACCAATTAAAGGCTTGCCTGTAGCAAACGCTATTGCTTTCGCCTCTGCAACGCCAACAAGTAACGCACCAACTAAGCCTGGACCATATGTGACAGCTATTGCGTCCATATCTTCCAAGCCCATATCAGCTTCTTCTAATGCCTGCTCAATTACCTGATTAATTCTTTCTATGTGTTTGCGGGATGCAATCTCAGGAACTACCCCTCCATAAAGTGTATGAAGTGGTATCTGAGTAGATATGATATTACTTCTAACGTCTCTTCCGTTTACAACAACCGCAGCCGCTGTTTCATCGCAAGAGCTTTCTATTGCAAGAATTTTTATTTCTTTAGTATCCATTTATTTCGTCCTCTGTGGACAGCCTCCATGTAAGAATCTTCCAATTACCATTTGAATCTTTTCTCAGGCAGAAATCCTCGTATGTACGAGTATATGAACTTCCTTCACGTACAAAATAGTACGCTGAAACAAAAGCACACTCATAACCATTTATCTTTTTATACTGAACTTCACCCGACTCACTAACAGAGCTCGATACGATAACTCTTTGACGATTATGATAATCCTCTATTTCAAGATTTAACGATGCAACATAAGTGTCTTTAGGATTATATTGTAATAGTTCGTCATCCATAAGCTTTCTAGCCTGATCAGCCATCTGCTCAAGCTCATCCTGAGTAAAGTCTTCTGCATAGTAGGCTGTAATTATTCTATTGTACCATTTAACCACTGCACGAGGTGTAGCAGGGTAATTCTTATCAAAATCCTTTGAAATAATTGCCTGTACCTCTGACAGCTCAACACTATCATCTGCGGAAACAGAATCATTGCGGCGTGACAAATAAGCATAGTATCCCACTACAAGAGAAACCATACAGATTACCGCTATTCCTATTCGCAGTACCTTTTTCATCCTACTCCTCCGAAAAATCAAGTTCTATAAACTTGCCGTCTTCTCCCAATTGCGCCTGTGGAAATATATCACAGACAGCTTTCATATATCTTTTATGTCCGGTCATGGATGGGGAAAAATGTGTAAGCCAAAGCTCAGATACATGAGCATCCTTTGCAACCTTTGCCGCTTCATAAAATGTCATGTGTTTATTCTGACGAGCTTTTGCAAGCTTTTCTTCCTCTGCGTACATTCCCTCACAAATAAGCAAGTCCGAGCCCTCGGCTGCTTCTACTAGTGATTGTGTAGGCCTTGTGTCAGTACAATATGTGACCCTCAAGCCCTTTCTAGCCTCGCCCATAACCATTTCAGGGGTGAATGTTTTCCCTTCGAATTCTACTGTTTGCCCCTTTTGCAATGGGTTCCACAGCTGAACCGGCAAGCCTAATGCTTTTGCGCCTTCTACGTCAAATCTGCCTTTTCTAGGTATATCTATCGTATATCCATAGCATAGCACATTATGATTAACTTTGAACGCGTGAATGTGATAACCCATTATCTCGAAACGTTCATCAGGCTCTGTAATTTCATGAAAAAGTATTTCAAATGGAAGCTCAGGTGCGATAACCCTAAGTGAATTAACCACCCTTTCAAGCCCCTTTGGACCAACAATTGTAATAGGCTCAGTCCTATCAGAATTGCCCATGGATAACAAAAATCCAGGCAAACCACTGACATGATCTGCATGATAGTGAGTAAGACAGATAATTGAAATAGGATTTGGTGAAAAGCCTGCCTCCCTGAGAGCTACCTGTGTTCCCTCACCGCAATCTATAAGTAACCCCTCGCCATTGAATCTCATAAGGCAAGAAGTTAACCATCTATTAGGAAGCGGCATCATGCCAGCCGTCCCCAACAAACAAACATCTAACATTTATAAATCCTCTATAACCCTTATTACAAGCTCTTTGACATACAAATAGCATCTTCTATCGGGTTTGAATAAAAGTATTTGCGCTTTCCAATTTCTTCAAAATCAAAGCGTTGGTAAAGATTTCGTGCAGGTGTATTTGAAACACGAACCTCTAAGAATATTGTTTCAACATTTCTTTTGCCAGCCTCAGATATGGTGTATTCCAACAATCCTTTTCCAAGGCCTTTTCCCTGATACTTTGTATCTATTACTATGTCCGGGAGTTCAGCCTCTGGCGCTGTTATGTATAAAACAGAAAAGCCACAGATTACATCATTCTCTGTGACAACCATAATCAATGAATAATCGGAATCAAACGCCTCCTGAAAAGATTTCATAGACCATGGTGTAGGCATAACCGCCTCTTCTATTTGAAAAATAGCCTGCAAATCTGCTGATGTTGCATGTCTATATTCAAAGGCCATTAAGCTTTCCCTTCCTTTTCCATGCGTTCTCTCTCTGCCTGTGACAATCTGAGATAATCAGGTCTGTGATCGGCCGCTGGCTCGCATTCACCATTTTGATAGTATATCTGGCCTAAAGTTGCAACTGATGCTGCATGCTGTCTGTTCAGATGAGCAGGTGCAAATCTGAATGGAACCTTTATGAGATTTGGTATTTCCTCCTTGAATACAGGAACTCCATCTCCTATAAATGTAACCGGCATCTGTAATTCGTTTATCTTTTCTGCTATTACATGGAAATCTACTGCACACTGACTGTGAAGTGTAGTGAACTGTCCATCCTGATCAAAAGAGTAAATGCCTGTGTATACCTGGCCTCTTCTAGCATCCATGATTGGACAAATAACTCCTGACTGACCCCAAAGATTGAAAGCCAAAGCATCAACTGTAGGCACGGAAACTATTGGGCATCCCAAAGCCAAGCCTAATCCCTTTGCAGTTGCTGATGCAATTCGAAGACCGGTAAAAGATCCTGGTCCTGCTGCCACTGCAATGGCATCGATAGTGTTTAAATCTAACTCAATCATCTTGCCAAGCTCATCAAGCATTGGAAGAAGAGTCTGAGAATGAGTCTTTTTGTACCCCGTAGTGTACTCACCAATTAAATTATCATCCTCAACAACGGCAACTGAAGCAACCAGCCCAGAACCGTCAATTCCTAATATCTTCATACTATATTTGCTCTATCGTAATTTTGCGATAGTCGAATCCTTTTTCTAAATTTTTCTCTATTGTGACCTGGGTGTAATGCTCAGGTAAAATGTCGGTGATAAGATTAGCCCACTCAATAAGAGAGACGCCATCTCCATAGATGTAATCCTCGTATCCGATTTCATCCATTTCTTCGATATCGCCTATACGATATACGTCAAAATGATAAAACGGCAAGCGTCCTGTATCGTAGACCTGAACAATAGTGAATGTAGGACTACAGATTGCTTCGTCTATTTCAAGACCATCTGCAAAGCCCTGGGTGAAGACCGTCTTACCAACGCCCAAATCACCGATTAAGGTGAATACCTGACCAGGACTAGCTTCGCTAGCAAGCTTACGTCCAAGCTTTTCTGTTTCTTCTGGTGAATTTGTTTCTATTACTTCAATCATTTTATTTGAATCTTATAATCCTCTACGTGAGTTTTGATGTATGCAACAGCATCTTCATATTGGTTTGCTATATCTTCCTTTGGGATGATATAAGCATTGATCCTGTTGCTATAAATAAGGAGATAATCCTTCCAAGTGGCTATCTTGTAAATATATTCCCATGGAAGCTCCGAATCCTCATCTGCTACTGGCGAGCTGACAACTATGCCTGTGTCAGTAAAACGGTATGTAAGAGGATGCATAAATACTTCCTGAGCCATCTGGGCCTTAGCTCTCATTTTGAGAGTCATAGGAATGTATAGTAAAAAAACTATTGCCACAAGCGGATATGCCACTCTGTATATTAGTGATAAAACTGAGAAACGCAGTATCCAGACAGCAACTAAAAGCACAAAAAGAACAATTGAAAAAATCCCCTGTGTGCTGGTGTATGCGTGATGGATATTGTAGCGATATAAATCCTCTTCTTTGATTTTTACGCTAAATGTAATTTCCTGTCCCATAATCCCAAAATCTCCCTATTTTTTGATATTTTACCATACTTTTGCGCAAAAAAATAGAGCAAGCCGAAACCCCTAACGACTCGCTCTAACCCATTTCTCCTAAAAAGCAAACTGACTGTTACTTTCTCTAACTAAAGTAGAGTATAGGAGTATTAGTTATAATTGTCAATATAATATAGCTTCTATTGATACATTTTGTACAATTACTACAATTTAACATAATCATTTATGTATATGATTACCCATTGCAAAATAATATGTTACTTATCTTTCTTTCCAAGCTTCATTGTAAGACTGATTCTGCCCTTCTTTTCATCCACTGAAAGGACTTCAACATCAACAATATCGCCTACAGATACAACCTCCAAAGGATGCTTGATATATCTGTCTGTCATCTGGGAAATATGAACAAGGCCATCCTGATGAACTCCTATATCAATAAATGCACCAAAATCAATTACGTTTCGAACTGTACCCTTAAGCTGCATTCCTGGCTTTAGGTCTTTCATCTCCAGGACATCACTCTTGAGGATTGGTTTTGGCATATCTTCTCGAGGATCACGTCCTGGCTTTTCAAGCTCCTTGATGATATCCTCCAAAGTCATCTCTCCAATGCCAAGTTCTGTGGATAACTCTTTGATATTATTAATGCTCTTGTGAATATCTTTAAGAGTGCCTGCTGCAATATCCTTTGTATCGAAACCAAGCTTTTCAAGAAGAGCCTTTGCTGCATCATAGCTTTCTGGATGAACTGCTGTAGCATCAAGAGGATTCTTTCCTCCAATAATACGCATGAAACCTGCGCACTGCTCAAATGCTTTTGGTCCAAGCTTTGGAACCTTTTTAAGCTCTGCTCTGGAATTGAATCTACCATTTTCTTCACGATATACAACAATGTTCTTTGCAAGTGTTTTGTTGATACCTGATACATACTCCAGCAATGATGCTGACGCAGTATTTAAATCTACACCAACTGCGTTAACGCAAGTCTCTACAACGCCTGCAAGTGTCTCATCAAGCTTCTTCTGGTTCATATCATGCTGATACTGACCTACACCTACTGATTTAGGGTCGATTTTTACAAGCTCTGCCAATGGATCCTGAAGACGACGAGCCATAGATGTTGCAGAACGCTGTCCAACATCAAAGTTAGGGAACTCCTCTGTTGCAAGCTTACTTGCAGAATAAACTGATGCACCAGCTTCATTTACAATGATGTACTCAACCTTTTCTGGAATCTCTTTAAGCATATCTACTATTATTTGCTCCGATTCGCGGCTAGCAGTACCATTTCCAAGAGAAATAAGTGAAACATTGTATTTTTTGATAAGTGCTTTTATTACTTTCTTTGTCTCTTCTACTTTGTTCTGAGGGGCTGTTGGATATACAACTGTTGTATCCAAAACCTTTCCTGTTGCATCGACTACAGCAATTTTACAACCAGTTCTAAACGCAGGGTCCCAACCAAGAACATTGCGACCTGCAATTGGAGGCTGCATAAGAAGCTGTGTAAGGTTCTTGCCGAATACCTTGATAGCTCCATCTTCTGCAACTTCTGTAAGGTTATTTCTGATTTCATTTTCAATAGAAGGTGCAATAAGTCTTGTGTATGCATCTTCTATAGTTGCTTTCAAAGCTTCATTTGTATTTACGTTATCTTTGCTGATTACCTTCTTTGAAAGGTAATTAATTATATCTTCTACAGGAGCCTCGATAGAGACCTTGAGAATCTTTTCTTTTTCACCACGGTTTAAAGCAAGAATACGGTGACCTGGAAGCTTTGCAATTGCTTCATCATAATCATAATAGTTTTCGTATACCGATTCTGCTTCAGCATCCTTCGCCTTAGAGATAATTCGACCGTTTTTGAAAGTCTTCTCTCTAATCCATGTACGATAATCCGCATCATCTGAAATGCTTTCTGCAATAATGTCACAAGCTCCAGCTATTGCATCTTCTACAGTCTCAACACCCTTTTCCTCATTGAGGAAAGCCTTAGCTTCTTCCTCAAGAGATTTGTTTGTCATCTGAAGAATGATGATATTAGCAAGTGGCTCTAATCCTTTTTCTTTTGCGATAGTAGCTCTTGTACGGCGCTTTGGTCTGTATGGTCTATACAAATCATCAACAGCAACCTGTGTTGTTGCTTCAAGAATAGCTTTCTTTAACTCTTCTGTAAGAAGTCCCTGCTCTTCAATCGATGCTAAACAAGTGGCTTTCTTTTCTTCCAAATTACGTAAATACGTTAATCTTTCTGAAAGTGTACGAAGCTGTTCGTCATTAAGACCTCCTGTAGCTTCCTTACGATATCGAGAAATAAAAGGGACTGTATTTCCTTCGTCCAATAATTTAATTGCTGCATCTACCTGAGCTGGTCTAACCTGAAGCTCTGATGCTATCTGTTTAGTAATATCCATGTTGTAACTCCTGTTTTATTATTTTGCCTTCTTTGGAAATAGAAAAGCGTTTACCTTTGCTGAAAGTTTTATTACAAGCTCTGCTCCGCCCCAACTTAAAAGAAGCATCATAATAAAGGCAACAAACAAATCCTTGCTTGTATATCCTTGAACATCTCTTGTTGAGAAGAACAGTCCAATCAATGCATGATGTACCAAAATAACACACCAGCTAATTTTTGAAATATAAGCAACTGCTGCATACATTCTACCATCTTCTTTGAGAGTGACATCGCGAAGACCAATGATCATGGCAATTGACCATATCGCAAATGCGATTTCTCCTGCTTCAGCTGAAAGCATGAATAACGCAGACTCAGGCGCAAATCCCTGAACTAAATAATGTCCCCAAATGAGAACCGTTATGACAAGGCAAACCCACTTAGTCCATGTAGGGATTTGCTTGTTTCCTATTGTTTCATGCATAAGCATTCCAATGTAGAAATAAACCAAAACAAAAAGAGGGTTCATCAATACATTTATTTGGAATGGATTATAAACAAAAAGCATTACATTGCTAATAATCAAAAGAACTGCAAGGGTGATGAATTTTGCTTTTTTGAGAAGCCAAGCTAGCAGTGGATACACAGCATAACATATAACTATACAAGACATAAACCACTCACCAATAAGGTAGAAGTTGGCCTCAACCTGGAACATCATTCCATCAATACCTAATATTGTATAAATGAATTTCCATGGCTGTACAAATGAAGCTGTGATTCCATTATTCACAAAGAAATACAGGCATGTCATCAGTGTGTATGCTACATAAAAAGGAATGTATAATCCCTTAAAGCGTTTAAGATAATACTGTTTAAGAGAAATGGTATCCTCCTTGTTGTACATAAGGGCATAGCCCGAAATTATAAACAAGAAAAGACTGGCTGGTCTGGCCATTACATTAAAGAAATAGTTAATGCCAGGCATTAAAGAATCAGTACCATTTCCTCTATAGATATAGTCCACAGTAAAGTGATAGCAGAATATAAAAATTACTCCAATGACTCTAAGAATATCAAGTCCTATGATTCGCTTTTTCATAAAACACTCCTAACTTAAATTATCTAGTTTAGTATATGCAATGTGGATATAAAAAAGCAAGTGGATAAACCACTTGCTTTCTCTTTATAAGCATGAGCCGGATTATACTGCCTCAACATTTCTAGTTGCCACAACATCCACGCCTGTGCCACATACATTTTTAACTACTACATCGCCAATGTGAACGGGCGCCTTCATAACGGCTGCATCAATTTCCTTCATTACATCGTCGATTTTATCCTTTGGAATATTACTAGCTGTTTTAACTGAAACTCTTGGCTTATCCCCACCAAGAATAACAGCTGTAGATGTAACTGTTCTCTCAGGATGTGTCACTTCATTTCTTGCATATTTATCACCGATGCCGCAAGTGTTGCCTGTCACTGAGACAACCTGACCTTCATTCAATTCTACTGTAATCTGGCATCCCATTGGGCAGCCAATACATGTTAACTCTCTCTTTTCCATTTTCTGCCCCTCCTTACTCTGCTTCTATCTTAACTGTAATTTTCTTTAAACCTGGCTTTTCTTCTAGCTTAGATTTAAGCAAGATAACCTGTTCCATCTCTCCAGGAGCCATAATACGTTTTTTATTATGCATCACTCGCTCATCATCAAAATATACGCTTACATATGAATCCTTATATACCGCGCCCACTCTGAATCTTACAGTAAGCTTATCATCCATTCTTCCAAGGTCGATTGTTGAAGGAACAGTATAGCGAGCACCTTCTGTAGCCACGATTTCAATTTCTTCTCCACCGTTATCAGCAAGCTCACCCTTGATAAATTTAGCTGCATTCTGTCCTGCTCTATCAGCTTCTTCCGAAACATAATCAACAAGATCATGAACGTGAAGCACATTACCGCAAGCAAATACACCTGGTATGTTAGTCTCAAGTGACTCATTTACGATAGGTCCACTTGTAATTGGACTCATCTCCACTCCAGCATTTCTTGAAAGTTCATTCTCTGGAATAAGACCGCATGAAAGAAGAAGGGTATCACATGTATATCTTTCTTCTGTACCAGGAATTGGCTTTCCATGATTATCTACCTGTGCAATTGTAACCGCTTCAAGATGTTCTTTGCCTTCAATATCTACTACTGTATGGCTAAGCTTAAGAGGAATACCAAAGTCATCAAGACACTGAACGATATTTCTCTTTAATCCGCCTGAGTAAGGCATAAGCTCTGCAACCACTTTAACCTTTGCACCTTCAAGTGTCATACGGCGAGCCATGATAAGTCCGATATCACCAGAGCCCAAAATAACTACCTCACGTCCTGGCATATAGCCTTCAATATTTACAAGACGCTGAGCTGTACCTGCAGAGAATATTCCAGCTGGTCTGTAACCAGGAATATTTAAAGCTCCTCTAGGACGCTCACGGCATCCCATTGCAAGAATAACTGCACCAGCTTTAATCTGATACATTCCATCCTCTCTGCTCATAGCTGTAACTACTCTATCTTCAGAGATATCCATTACCATAGTGTTCAGCTTATATTCGATTTTTGCATCAAGTACCTTTTCGATGAATCTATATGCATACTCTGGGCCTGTAAGCTCCTCTTTAAATGTGTGGAGTCCAAAACCATTGTGGATACACTGATTTAAAATACCTCCTAATTCCTTATCTCTTTCAAGAATAAGAATTTTATCTACACCTGCGTTTCTAGCAGCTACTGCTGCTGCAAGTCCTGCTGGGCCTCCGCCAACGATAACAATATCATAATTAAGCATTACTGATTGCCTCCCTTCTGGTTCTTTGTACGATGTGTAACAATCTTTGATTGTCCACCACTCTTTGTAATCTCCTCATAAGGAAGACCTAACTCTCTATGGATAATTTCCATAACCTTTGGTGAGCAGAAGCCTGCCTGGCATCTTCCCATTCCTGCTCTTGTTCTACGCTTTACACCATCGAGTGTGCGAGCACCAAGAGGTCTGTGAATTGCATCTAAAATCTCGCCCTCTGAAATAGATTCGCAACGGCAAATGATATTTCCGTATGCTGGATTTTTCTTTATTAATTCATTTCTTTCTTCAAGTGAAAGATTCTCAGGATTTAAAATATCCTTGCGAGTTCCAATCCAATTTTCTTTCTCAGTAAGATTCATTGCCTCTTTAAGAAGATTTGCTACCATCTCTCCAATTGCTGGACTAGCTGAAAGACCAGGAGACTCAATTCCTGCACAATCAACAAATCCCTTAGCATCTTCTACTTCTCCAATGATAAATTCATGGCCGTCTTCATGAGCTCTAAGGCCTGCGAAGGAAGTAATAACTTTTCTCATTGGAAGATTCTTTACATGGTCGTTGGCCTTTGCAATAAGGTCTCCGATTCCTTCTCCTGTTGTATTTACTCCTTCTTTATTTTCAATATCAATTGCTGTTGGTCCAACTAACAAATTGCCATGTACTGTTGGTGTAACAAGAACGCCCTTACCAAGCGCTGTTGGCTGAGGGAAAATTGTATGTGTTACATGAGTTCCTGCTTCTTTATCAAGCAAGCAGTAATCACCTCTTCTTGGTGTGATATGTATTTTATTTGCACTAACCATGTTGTGGAACTTATCAGCATATACGCCAGCTGCATTTACAACATACTTTGCAATGTACTCGCCATTGTTTGTACGAAGATGCCACATGCCATCTTCACCTTTTTTGATATCTTCAACTTCAGTGTTAAATCTGAATTCTACGCCATTAACATTTGCATTTTCTGCCATAGCAATATTGAGCTTAAATGGGCAAACGATTCCACCTGTTGGAGCATATAAAGCGCCTTCAACGTTGTCTGAAAGATTTGGTTCCATTTCAAGTGCTTCTTCTCTGCTTAAAATTCTAAGACCCTTTACACCATTTTTTACACCTCTATCGTAAAGGTCTTGAAGTCCTGGTAATGCCTCCTTGTGAATGCAAACTACCATAGAACCATTTCTCTTAAATGGAACATCCAAATCCTTGCAGATTTCGTCCATCATCTCATTGCCTCGAACATTTAACTTGGCCATCAATGATCCCTCTGCTGCATCAAATCCAGCATGAACAATAGCTGAATTTGCTTTTGTTGTCCCCTCACAAACATCACTGCATTTGTCCAAGACACATACATTTGCATTGTATCTTGATAACTCTCTTGCAATAGAGCTTCCTGAAACGCCAGCTCCTATGATTACTACATCATACATATTATCTACTCCTTCTTTCTAATCCTTCACTTAGATTTGTCATATAAAAAAGAGTTGGCAAAGAGACGCATCGTAAATGCGTTTCTATACCAACTCCAATCTCACGGTATCATATTATTTAATTAATCAGTCTTTAGCCCAACCTCTTGTAGCTGCAACTGCCTTTGCCCATCCCTTAAGAGCTTCCTTACGCTTTTCGTCTGTCATCTCTGGCTTGAACTCGCGACAGATGCCCCAGTTCTTGATGACATCTTCTTTGCTGTCCCAATAGCCAACAGCAAGACCAGCTAAGTAAGCAGCACCCATAGCTGTTGTTTCAACACAGCAAGGACGAACTACGTTTGTATTTATTATATCAGACTGGAACTGCATCAGGAAGTTGTTGTTTGATGCACCACCGTCAACCTTTAATGAGTTGAGGTGCTTTCCTGAATCAAGCTCCATAGCGTGTAAAACATCGTATGTTTGATATGCAAGTGATTCAAGTGTAGCTCTGATGATATGGTATTTGTTAACACCACGTGTAAGGCCTGTGATTGCACCTCTTGCATATGGATCCCAATATGGAGCGCCAAGACCTGTGAAGGCTGGAACTACATAACATCCGTTAGTATCATTTACTCTTGTTGCAAAGTATTCTGAATCAGGTGATGAATCTACAACCTTAAGCTCATCACGAAGCCACTGAATAGCAGCGCCTGCAACATATACTGAACCCTCAAGAGCATAAGTGATTTTGCCGTCAAGACCCCAGGCAATTGTAGTAAGCAAATCATTCTTTGAGAAGATTGGCTTATCACCTGTGTTCATTAACATAAAGCAACCTGTGCCGTATGTGTTTTTGGCATCTCCCTCATTGAAGCATGTCTGTCCAAACAATGCAGCCTGCTGGTCGCCTGCAGCACCGGCAATTCGGATTGGACCACCAAAGAATTCTGGATCAGTCTCTCCGTAAATGCAGCTTGAAGGCTTTACCTCTGGAAGCATGCTCATTGGAATATCAAGTATCTGGCAAAGCTCCTCATCCCACTCAAGAGTGTTGATGTTGAACAAAAGTGTTCTGGATGCATTCGAATAATCCGTAACATGAACCTTGCCTTTGGTAAGCTTGTATATCAACCAGGAATCTACTGTTCCAAAGCAAAGCTCTCCTCTTTCAGCTCTTTCACGTGCTCCATCTACATTATCAAGAATCCATCTTAATTTAGTTCCTGAGAAATATGGATCAAACTTTAATCCTGTTTTTGACTGGAACTTTTCAACGATTCCTGGAATTTTGCCTTTCATTTGCTCTGCAAAATCCGATGTTCTACGGCACTGCCAAACTATTGCATGATATATTGGCTGGCCTGTAGCTCTATCCCAAACAATAACTGTTTCTCTTTGATTTGTAATACCGATTGCAGCAATATCATCTGCTGTTGCACCGATGCTTCTGACTGCTTCACGAGCTACTGAAAGCTGTGTCTGCCAGATTTCATTTGCATCATGCTCTACCCAACCAGGCTGTGGAAAGAACTGTGTGAATTCTTTATTGACCGCTGCACACATCTCTCCTTTTTCATTAAACAGAATACATCTGTTGCTTGTTGTTCCGGCATCTAATGCCATTACATATTTACCCATTATTACTCCACTACTCCTTCTATCATTTGGTAGAAATACCTGGTACTGCGCTATAGCTCCCAGACTGCTTCATTTGTAGAAGATACTGCAAGCACCCCATTATTAAGCGCATTCATAACATCTTCTCTATCTGAAATAAGTCCTCCAGCAATAACTGGAACCTTGCTAATACTGTTTATCTTTTTGATAATCTTTGGCTGAACTATTCCAGGGAGAATCTCGATTACATCTGGCTGAGCTATTCCGTGGCGGTCCTGCTTTTCGATATTAACAAGAGCCATACTATCTATCACAAAATACCTAAGCACTGTGTACATTCCAAGCTGATTTGCTCGCTCTATCAAGCTTCCTTTAGTGGTAATTATTCCATCTGCTTTGACGGTATTTTTGATGTAGTCCACTGCAACATCCTTACCACTTCCAAGGCCTGCTATTAAATCCATGTGCACCATAGCCACCTTGCCGGCTGACTTAATTTTCTCAACGATGTCAGAGATGTTGCAAATATCCCCATACAGAATGAAGATTATTTCGCACTCTGTCTTTAAGGCTTTTTCAAGGCCTTTATCGTCTTTGACTGCTGCAATAACTGGATTGTTCTCTAGCTTTTCGATAAACTCTCTGTTCATAGTTTATTCTCCTAATCGTACTGTCTTTATTTAGACATAAAAAAAGAATATGCCTAAATAGACAAGGAGAAAATCCTTATCACAGCCACATTCTCTTCTCTCACGGGCACATATTATCTTGTAAGTTAATAATACACTTAGATTTGGGAAATATCAATATATTTTTGCTGAATTCCCAAGCCTAAGTGTAAATAATTGACAAATTTGTAATTAGAAAAATAATTCTTCCAAAACTAAAGCTAATCCTTCTGTATGATTGATTCCTTCTGATAATTCTGATTTTACGAAGAAATCATCGGTTATTCTATCATCAAACTGCTTGTAGGCTTCGATGAAGCTTTCATAAATGCCCGGTATATCGAACATATAACCAATGAGAACCACTCTGTTTGGATCGATAAGACTTATGGCGTTTCTAACATTATGTGCAAGACGATTCACCTTTTCTTTTATTATTGCTTTTAATGAGGCATCATCTATACTAATCCACTCCTGGATATTCTTACTACCAACTATATTGCCTGCTTCAACCCATTTTTTAAGGCTAGGCATTTTGTCAATTGATGCTAATACATCATCAACTATGGCATTTGTAGATACATATGCCTCCAAGCAGCCTTTTCTTCCACAGTTGCACATCCTGTTTTCACCAGATGTCATATGTCCTATTTCTGCCGCCATATCATTAGCACCTCTATAAATATGTTGTCCTGATACTATGGCTGCTCCAACACCTGGCCCCCACTTCAGTAGCAGCATTTCACTTTCTGATTTACCTCTACCAAAATAGATTTCACTTTGTGCATAAGCCTTAAGGTTGTTTTCAACAATAACTTTTAAACCAAGCTCACCAGAAATGATATCAGCAATTCGAACCTCTCTAGTCCAAATATTGTAAGTATTAAGAGAGATTCCCCTAGCTCGATCCACTTTACCAGGAACAGTGACTGACGCTCCTAATATAGTCCCCATCTCGATGTCATTTTTCTTGAGAATTCGTTTGCATTTTGATGTGATTTTTTGAAGAAAATCCTCAGGCTCCATATCTTTATCTGTGAATAAAGAATAATGGCATTTAACCGTTCCACCCAGGTTTGTGACAGAAATAAAAGTTTCGTCTGATTCTATGGCTATGCACAGAACATTTTTATATGCATGGTTAATATCCACAAGAATTTTCTTGCGGCCTGCACGCTTTTCCTCTTCTGCTTCTCCCAGTTCAACAATAACGCCTTCTTCCAAAAGCTCAGTGGTTATCAAAGTAACAGAGGCGGCTGTTAAACCAACCGCCTCAGATATGTCTTTTCTTGACATTGCTCCATTGTTATTGAGTAATCGGAGAATTGAAGATCGGTTACTAATTTTTACGTTTCCTAAATTGATTCCCTGATATTTCATGCCCATTATTTTACACCATTTGCTCAGAAGCGCACAACTTCTATATCGAGCATATTTCCCAGTTTTTCCAACTCATCCGCTATGTTTTTATAGATTACAACATAGTGTGGCTCCCAGCCATGCTTAATAGTTTCCTTTACTATCTTTTCAGCAGACTCATTTGTCTTTACTACAATAGACGCACCATTAAATTGCTTTGGCTTATCCATAACTTCTCCGTCTGCAATAAAGAAGCGGAACTTACCCTCGGCCGTACGACCTACTCTGAAAATTGTTGCTTCATCAGAAGACTTACATCCAAAGTCCATAACAGGACCAATTTTTCTATTTGGATGAACGCCTACAGTTGCACCTGTATCGCATCTTGCCAAATTACAAGCTGCCATTCCACAATGCCAGAATGTTATTGAGCTTTCCTCTTCATCCATGGATACTGGATCTCCAAAGAATGTGGATTCTCCAGTAAATGCAGTTCCAATAAACATTGAAAGAGCGCCATATACATCAGCCTCACAGCTCGCAGGGATGTTGATTGCATTGAGCAAAGACAGCACCATACATACCGGCGTACCAAATTCTGTAAAGAAATCTGGCCAGCATCTGCTGGATATTGCACCAATGTGATTATCTTCTACGTATGTTTTGTATGCTTTATAAAGACGTGCAAAGTCTTTGATATTCTGCTCAGGCATATTTGAAAGACCAACTACCTGACGTTTAGCATCTTCAAGATATTCCTTGCATTCTTCGTCTGTGTATTTCATTGCTTTGTTAATAAGTTCTCTTGCCTCAATTGCCTCAAGAGTAACCCCGAACCTGCTCATAAGCTCAGCATCAAGAGCTCTACCAAATCCAAACCCCTGAGGAGTATGTCCTATAGCTGACATCTTTAGATTTGTAAGCTCCACTTTTACTTTTGCTGCAGCAATTGTTGCTGCCAAGGCTTTCTTAACCTTTTCCTCTGAAGGTGCGCCAAATACATGCTCAAACTTTCCTTCACCCCTAAATGCACAAATAGCATTTGCTGCAGAGTATGCTCCCGTAAGCGAATTGCTTCTCAAACGTGTTCCATCAATCACAGGCTCACGGAGAGTCCAAAGAAGAATTGGACAATCAAAGCGTCTAAGTATTTCACTTGCATATGCTGCATTGGCAAAAGTTATATTCTGCAATATTACAAGATTTGGATTTTTGTCTTTGATAAACTCAGCAACAGCATCAACTGTTAGAAGAATATCATCTGGAACAACGATATCCTCATCAATTGTCTTTAGCAGTTCAATTGAATTATTAAACTGCTCATGTGCTGTCATCATTTCATATGTGCCGACACCAATTGGTACGTAAATAGCTTGAAATTTCATCAGTACTTTAACTCCTTGTTTTCTCCTATTAGTCCTGGAAATGCTCCCTGTTTAATAAGCGGTTCACGCTCTGGATGAGCGATTACCCATTTATTCTTCTGAAGAAGCAGTTTGTTTTCTCCCTCACGATTTGCAGGTTTTGATTCTAGAGGTGTATTTGTCCCCTGGGGTAAAATAACTATTCCCTTGAAGCCTTCATCGTAAACTCTGCAAGGTGATAGATGCAGTGTAGTTTGAAACATTTCTATTGCTGTGCCTTTTGGTACGAAAAAGACTTTTGCATCTTCTACTTTGTAAGTACCATCTTTAGCAATCAGCCATGTATGACCAAGTACTAACATAAAATCTGTAACAGCCACATTTATCTCGCTTCCTTTGTGATATTCAAAGCCATTATATGTGGTGTTTCTTCCATTGCAATAACCTACCTGAATTGTCATCCCCCCAAAGATTTCATCTCTTACCGCATTTACGATATTAGCTCTTTCCATTTCAGGTACTGATGCAACATATATATTTCCATTCTCCGGAATATCTGTATCCTTTTCCATATACGCAATTAGTTCATTGAAATCATAACCTGTTACAACATTTCCATAGGTTTTGAACTCATCATCAAATACAGAAAGGATTTTTACATCATTCACTTCATTTAGATGTGATAACATAATTCCCCCAATTTATTTACTGTTCTCTTACAACCTTAATTGTTGCTCGGAAATCTTCCTTACCCATACCCTTTTCAAGAGCTGTTTGATATACTCGACGTGCATTCTCTTCGCCTGGCATATTTACCTTGCACTCTTTTGCAAGATTACAGCAAATGTTTACATCTTTTGCCATGTTTTCAATGGAGAATGCTGTTGTATAATCCTCTGCATCAAGCTTAGATGCCTGTCCATCCAAGTAGAAGTTTTGACCGCCACCATATGAAATAGCCTGAGCAAAAGTAGGAATTGAAATCCCGTTTGCCTTTGCAAGAGTGATAGTCTCGTTTACACCGTTCTGAATCTGAGAAACAAGGGCATTGTGGCAAATCTTCATTACTAGGCCTTTACCGTTATCACCCATTCTGATTACGTTTTCGCCCATGTATTTAAGTATTGGAAGAGCTTTTTCATAATCTTCTTCACTACCACCTACATAGATTCCAAGTGTGCCAGCAATAGCTGCAGGTTTACTCTTTACAACTGGAGCGTCAATAAAGTGTGCTCCTGTCTTTTTTACCATTTCAGAAATCTCTACTGAAACGCTAGGATCAATTGTACTCATATCTATGCAGAACTTGCTGCTATCAAGGTCCTCTAAGATTCCTTCGTATACTGCACGTGAGTGTTCACTCTTTGGAACCATAGAAATAATAACGTCGCATGCTTTTGCAAGTTCATTGGAATTAACGCATGGCTTTGCCCCCTTTGACGCAAGCAAGTCAACTTTTTCTTTTACAAAATCAAATGCATAAACCTCATCGTCATGCTTCTTTACAATATTCTCACACATCGACTCGCCCATAATACCGAGTCCTATAAAACCAATCTTCATATCCTCTCCATTCCGTCCTTCCACCTAGACTACGACTGCTGTTACGCTCTCAAGCATGACGATTTCTCCGCTCGGCGACATGCCTCGCTAAAGAAATGTCATAGCTTGATAGCTACAGCAGAATATACTTTTTTTTAGAAGGACTTGTTTGTATTAATACGTTTTAATTAGTTACCTGCTGTAGAATCCCAAGCATCGCAGAATGTACCAAGGCCCTGGGTTGTATATGCATGCTTCATGCAATCCTGATATACTGCAAGGCCTGTGGTTACGATGTCAGCTCCTGCAACTGCGCAATCTGCAATCTGCTTTGGTGTACGGATAGCTGCACAAATGATTTCTGTTTTACCGTAGTAACCATAGTTCTTGTAAATATCTACGATGTCTTTGATATACTGCTTGCAATCTTCACCGTTTGCTTCCTTCCATCCGATGAATGGTGAAACAAAAAGTGAACCATTCTTTGCAGGAAGTATTGCCTGTGCTGGTGAAAATACAAGAGTTACATTTGTGCGAATTCCCTCTTTTTCAAGAATGCGAGCTGCTGCAATACCAGCTTCTATTGCTGGAATTTTGATTACAAAGTTTGGACTAATCCCTGCAACTTCGCGAGCCATCTTGAGCATCTCTTCTGTATCTGTAAGATGTGGATTAATTTCTACTGATACCGGGAATTTATCACCCCCTTCTAATCCCTCTTCTTTAATCCAATTAGCAATATCTGTGATTGCTGTCATAAATGGTTTACCACTTAACATAATATGGCGTGGATTTGTTGTTACTCCATCAATGCCAAATGTGTTGTACGCATACTTTATTTCATCGAGTTTCGCACTGTCTAAGAAAAATTTCATTTTAATTACCTCCCAAATTGTATTTAATTAACGCTTTTAATTAATTATTATAATAACTCTTTCTCTCTATTAATCAAGGATTATCACAGAAATAAATCCAACTATTATCGCAGTCATCATTCTCAGCACTGTAACCGGCAATCCTTTTCTCATAAGCTTTGCTGGATCTAGTCCGTAAGATACTGATATTGCCCTCACTGATACTGGAAGAAGTGACTCATAATTCATAGCCATTGCTGTTGCAAAAACATAAGGCAATGGGTTGAGTCCCAGCTTGCTAATTACTCCTATAACTATTGGTAATGTAACAGCAGCGGATACCGTACTGTTTGTCATCTCAGAAACCACACATGCAAAGATTGCAAATATAGCGATAGTTTCGAATCCTCCTGCAAGATGCAAGGACGCAATTAGATTTGCAATTGTATCGTTTGCTCCAGAACCTGTAAGAATCTGCCCTAAAGCAAGACCTCCTGCAAATAGAAGAAGCATGCCCCACATAACTTCTTGCTGCGCTCTATCCCAAGTGAGAAGCATCTCCTTCTTTTCCGCTGATACTATTACAAAGTTTAAAAATCCAAGTATTAAAAATAGGTATGCTGGCACAAGTCCTGGAAGAATATCTGCATATAACGGTCTGATAAATGAACCAAGCATTGCCGCTATAAAGAGAATTAGACTTACTTTCTCATCCTTTTTCATTGGCCCCAATTGGGCGTAGCACTCTTCAAAATACTCCTTCGTTCCTGAAAGAGAATCTGTCTTAAGTGGTTGCAACAGCATTGCCACTAACACAACCGACGTTGCAATGACTGTGTATGGAAGCATATTTATTAGCCAATCTACATACATAAACTCTTGACCAGTGTATTCTTCTATAAAAGAAATAGCCGTGATGTTCATGGCGCCGCCCAATGGCGTGCCTGCGCCACCTACCTGAGAGCCCCATGCTATCGCACATAAAATCGGAGTAGCCACTTCGCAATTTTTTATATCCTTGTATCCAGCTGCTGCAAGCATAGACACCGCTATTGGTGTAAATATTGCTACTACAACAACATTTGGCATCATATTAGAAAGCACTACAGCTGCAAGTAGCCACACTGTAATCTGTGATTTCATAGATGGACCTATTAATGTCAGTGCCTTTAACGATATTCTTTTATCCAAACCAATCTGAGACCAAGGTGCCGTTAAAAGGCAGGAGCCAAATATCAGAATGATACTGCTTGACGCATACTGACTAATAACATCTTCCATTGGTACAATATTGAATATTGCATTTATAACCCCAGGCAGCAAAGCTGTAACTGTGATATCCACAGGTCGTGAAACCCACCAATATATCATCCAAAGTGCTGTTCCCAAACCTTTAGCTGCCGTGTAATTCATAAAGCCACTTTTCCCTAAGCCTAATGAAACCAATAGAAATAGAATTGGTCCCACGCAAAGTGAAAACAGCCTTTTTCTTGTATTCATTATTTCCCCCAAATCTGCTGTATCTGTATTACAGTTTTACAGCATTTTCCTTCTTCCAAAGCTCATTATATTTAAAGCCTGTCACCTTCTCGCAGACTTTTATTTCTTCATCTGTAGCCTTGCTGCTATCTTCACCTTTTCTTCTTGCGATTTCTTTTTTCACAATATCAAACTCCCTTTTGTTCATTGGGAATATGATTGCAAATATGATAGTAAGAACCATAAGAATAATAGGTGCCCACACGTATAGCTGGGTAATGCCTGCCTGTGTTGATGCAGCTTGGCGAAGCTTTTCCGAAGCTAATGTCTCGTCGTATCCTATCATCATAAGCAACAAACCAATGATTGTTGAGCTAAGACCAGTTGCTATTTTTCTGATGAATGTAGCCATTCCAGAAACGATTCCTGGTCTGCTGATAGATGTGATTAATTCATCTACATCTGCCATATCAGATAGAATTGCATAAATGCTAACCGATGATGCTGCCATACCAAGACCAATGATGAATGATAGAACCAAAATGATTGTAAATGGTGCCCCCTCATATGAGAAGAAGAGCAATGCTATCGTTGCCAATATTCTGACTGGAAATCCTACCAAAATTGGGAATTTCTTTGATGTACGTGGCATTACAATTGAAAAAATTATAGTACCAGAAAACTGTGCAAGCAAAAGCACTCCCATCATGATAGTAAAACGACCACCCGAGTATGCGTTCAAAACATCATCAACGTAATATACAGCAAGTCCTGTGACGAAGTCCGCTGCTCCTTGACCTGCTAAGAATATGCAGATAAACAGTTTAAATGAAAAGCTTTTATATACTGTAAAAGACTGAACAAGGCTCTTCTTTAGCGGCACATTTACAGGTTCTTTCTCTCTTTCCCATGTTCCTAAAAATGTAAGCAAGATAACCACAAAGAATATGATTGAAAAAATCAAGGCAACTAAAAAATACTGAGAAGCATTGGTGTTATCCTTAATGATTATTGTAGGAACCAAACCGGCAATTATGGCGCCCAAACTAGAAAAGACTGTTCTTATACCTGAAAAGCTTCCACGTTTTACATAGTCATCAACCATATCTGGTAAAAGGCCATTATATGGAACCATAACAATAGTAAAACCAGTTGAGAAAAGCATATACATCAATACATAAAATGCGTACTGGCCACCAGTGCTTTGGCCGCCGACACTTGTCCACAATAACAAAAACGTAATTGCGGAAATAATGCTTCCCAACAAGATATAGAATCTTTTGGCACCAAATCTGGAGCTGGTTCTATCAACAATGTTTCCCATAATAGGATCAGTGATAGCGTCCCATACTTTTCCAATCAACGGAATTGTTCCTGCTAGCGCAGGTGACATGCCAAGTGCTTTTGTTAGAAATACTGTAAAAAATGTACTAATAACTACAAATGCACCGCCACCATAGATGTCAGCAAAACCATAAGAGCATTTTGCTAGGAAACTATTCTCCCTGTTTTTTCCCATAGTAAAAACCTCCTAAACCTTATTTAATTATCCCCCTCAAAAAATCCAAATCCGATGATTCTTTTCTAACAAATACCGGTGGCTGTCCTATTTCAGCATCCACATATACGGTTCCTTTTTTATATTCTTCCCCTGTGAATAAGTGAACCCATGTATCATCCGGTAAAGTTACGTTCCTGCCTTTAGCCCCCGCTTTAAGAACAGGTGCAACAAGAATATCTCTTCCCAAAAGATATTCTGTTGTTTCACTATATGCCCAAGGCTCATCATAGTGATAAAAAATCGGTCTCATCACTGGTGTACCTTTTTCAGTAGTCTGACTTACTAACCCCTTTAAATAGTCAGCCAACGCTGAATGCCATTTTGTACACTTAGCCAAATGAGCCAACAGCTCTTTATCCTCATTAAACTGAACATTATTTCCTGGCTGATTGCCTTCATGAAATCTATACAGTGGAGAGAAAACATTCATTTCCTCCCATCGCATAAGCAATTCCTTGGAGCGGCGCATGTGCATGATAGTGGTGTAACCACCAACATCTGAATGAGATAGGCCAAATCCTGACATGGCTAGAGATAATGTTGCTGGTATTACTGATGGCATACCATCATCGATTGACCAATCCACATGCTGATCTCCCGTCCACATCATTGCTGAATCCTTAACCGTTCCTGTGTATCCTGCTCTAGTGAAAAAGAATACTTCATCCTGAGCCCCACACTCTTCTATCGCTTCACGATTAAGCTTTGCCCATATTGCTGGCCAGCTGTTATGGAGAAATTTTGCATCTCCGTTGAATAACACAGCATCATCTGGAAGATATTCTCCAAAATCTGCCATCCATCCGCCCATGCCGATTCCTATCATGTTTTCCTTTATTAGATTTTTGTACCATTCATAAGCCGCCGGATTTGTGAAATCAACCATCGCTGCCGGAAAAGTGGTAATAGTAACTAAATAATCTTCACCATCTTTATTTTTAACGCAGTACCCCTTTGCTTTGGCTTCCTGATATATATCTTTTTCAAGCGCTATGAACGGGTTGATGTATCCCAAGAAACGGATGCCCTTTGCTTTCCATTCTTTTATTTTTTCTGGAAGATTTGGATATTGTTCTCTGCTATATTTCCAGTTCCACATAACCTGATAACCAAATCCTGTGCATCTACATCCGCACCAATCCTGGCACCAAACTCCCACGACTTTTGCGCCAGCCTCATCTAATTCCTTAAGCTTACGATCAATATTTCCACAACCATCAAAGCCTTCTACAACTTTGTCTCCGTTCTTCACCCAGTCTTGCATAGCGATTATGCCACCGTCATATATCCAGTCTGGCAATTTGCGCTGTCTGCCAAGCAAAGCCGTAAGCTTCTCTGATAGTTCCTCAAAACTTTCAGCTTTTTCACTATAAATATGAGGAAGCTCTTGAGTATATATAGTGATAGAGCCTGGCTTTGTGAAATCAAATTCACCATAAGCATTCATATCAACATGAACGTAATACTTGTCTGATGAAATAAATGTAGGCTGAACATAATATGATTCGTATTTATCAAATCTTAGTTTTTTATTAGGACGTTTTCCTCTTATCTTTTCCTTGATAAGCTTTTTCGAAATACGATTTGCATTCTGATGCTCGGCAACCCAAATCCTTACATTTTGTCCTTTTAAATCAAACTCTGAATATGTTTCACCACAACCATAAATATGCTCCTCACTGTTGGTAGGGAATGTAAGCCAAAACCTGTTCACTTCCCCATGATTGCCTTCTAGATGAACCATGCTTAATTCCTTTTTACCGCCATCCTCTGACAAAACTAATTTGAATGTTTGATTTTTATTTGGTGTCGAAAGAATTACTTCAACGCCATTTTCAGTTTTCTGCTCTGAGACAATCTTGCATTTTTCTTTCCAGTGAATCTTCTGCTTATATTTAAAACTGCCTCTATCCATGGTGAAGTTGTTTTCGCCAAATCCAACTTCCACTGTAAGATTCTTGTAATCTACTATAGTAATTCCCCCTTTGCGCATTTGATTAACTCTCTTAATTAAATTAAACCTATTTTAGTTTAATGAGTCTTTTTTATCAACCTTTTTCCCCTTATTTATAGCTAAAAAAATACACAAAAATAGAAGCCCTATTTTTGGGCTTCTACAATTGCTTCATATAGATCATCATATTCTTCAAATGCAGGATACTGTGGGTAATCCTTTTTTATTGCATCTGTTGTTCTGAAGAGGAATCCTGCCTTTGATGCTTCAATCATAGCTAAATCATTGAAGCTATCACCACTTGCTATTGTCTCAAATCCACAAGACTGTAATGCACGAACTGTGGTAAGCTTGCTCTTTTCACAGCGCATCTTATAGCCAGTGATTTCTCCGTTATCTGCAACCACCAATTCATTACAGAAAATGGTTGGCATGCCAAGCTTTTCCATAAGCGGTCCTGCAAACTGTGAAAAGGTATCGCTGATAATGATTACCTGGCCAAAGGCTCTAAGTTTATCTAAAAATTCCTTTGCTCCAGGAAGAGGATCAATACCTGCAATAGTTTCCTGTATCTCTTTTAATCCAAGACCATGCTCTTTCAAGATACCAATTCGATAATTCATAAGCTTATCGTAATCAGGCTCATCTCTTGTAGTCTTTTCGAGCTCAGGAATTCCTGTAGCTTTCGCAAATGCAATCCAAATCTCTGGAACTAAAACACCCTCTAAATCCAAACATGTAACAAACATAATATTCTCCCAATATATTAATAGAATCTAATTGCTGATAATATTCCACCTAATGCTGCTTTTCTCTCGTTAAACTCATGCTCTGTCATTTCCTGAGTAATGAATCCTGTTTCGTCATCTAAATCAAGATTAGCATATTCTACATTTTCGAATTCATTCTCAATATTTGACTGGAGAGCTGAAGTTCTAACGAAGTATCTAAATTTCTGCTCGTTAGCATCTGCAAGCTCAAGCTTTTCAGCAGACCATCCGATTCTAACATGTTTATCTACGTTTCTTGCAAGGAAAACCATATCTCCAACTACCGCTGAAGCTGTTGGAAGAGCACCTGCTCCTGCGCCGTAGTACATTGATTCGCCAAGCATATTACCGCGTACTGAAACTGCATTCATAACACCTGCCACATGGTAAATCATCTGACTAGGCTTTACTAAAAATGGTGCTACGCGGCATGTGTAAGTATCCCCAACCTTTGTGCTACGTGCAACCAACTTTATGCTGTAGCCCATTGACTTAGCATACTTGAAATCTGTTGCTGTTATTTTGCTGATTCCTTCTGTTGGTATCTCATTGAAATCAACATTTTTACCTGAAACAAGAGAAGTGAGAATAGCAATTTTTCTGCAGCTATCATGACCTTCAACATCTGCTGTTGGATCCTTCTCTGCGTAACCAAGTGACTGAGCTTCAGCTAATATTTCATCATAATCGCTACCAAACTGTTCCATGTTTGTAAGCATGTAGTTTGTTGTGCCATTACAAATAGCTGACATCTCTTCGATAACATCACCTGTGAGGCAAGCTGTAAGTGTACGTATAATTGGTATTCCACCACCAACTGCTGCTTCAAACACAAAGTTTACGTTGTTGTTCTTGGCTATTTTCATCAACTCAGCACCCTTGTCTGCTACAAGTGCCTTGTTAGATGTAGTAACTGATTTTCCTGCCTCAAGCATAGCCTTAACAAAAGTAAATGCTGGCTCAACACCACCCATAGTTTCAACAACTACTTTTACTTCTTTGTCTTTAGCTATTTCTTTGTAATCCTTTACGAAGCATTCTTCATGTGGGTCACCAGGGAAATCTCTAAGGTCAAGAATATACTTAAGTTCTAGTGGCTCACCAAGTCTTTCTTTAATGATGTCACTATTAGTATCAAGAACTTTTGCTACACCAGAACCTATTGTTCCGTATCCCATAATTGCTACTTTCATGTTGTCACTCCCTTGCTAATATTTTTACGTAATGGACACTGTTAATGTTTTCAATTGCGCTAACTAGATCCGAAAAATCCCCTGAATCTTCAAGAACATCTACCGAGATGGTGAGAGTTGCAAATCCCCCTACAGGGATACTTTGATGAATCGTAAGAATATTTACATGGAAATGAGCCATCACATCCAATACACTAGACAAAATACCAGGCTCATCCTCTAGTTGAATGACCATATTTACCGTTTTACCCTTGGTGTCCTCATGGAATGGAAATATGTCATCCTTATACTTATAGAAGGAACTTCGGCTTATTCCTACAGACTCCGTTGCCTCTTGTACAGAATCGCATTTCTTTGTTTCAAGAAGCTTCTTAGCCGCCACAACCTTAAGTAATACCTCAGGTACAGCTTTTTCTTTTAATACAAAATAGGTAGTTTTCTCTGCCATATATCCTCCAAAAGTGTCTTTCGTACAAAAACATTTGTACTCGTTCAGAAGATAATAACATTAAAAGCTACCTATTTCAAGTCCTAATTCATATCTGTGGCTCCTCTATCTGGGCATCCCAGTGAAAGCCATTTTAAATAAGCATTCATAAATGGTGTAAGCTTGCCATCCAGCACTGCAGCAGTGTTTCCTGATTCCTCACCGGTACGCAAATCTTTTACCATTGTATAAGGCTGTAATACATAAGATCTGATTTGGTTTCCCCAGCCTATTTCAGAAACCTCACCACGAATTCCGCTGGCCTTTGCAGCATTTTCTTCCTGTTTTAACAAAAGAAGCTTTGTTTTTAACATCTGCATTGCCTTATCGCGGTTTTGATGCTGACTTCGTTCATTCTGACATGTAACAACAATTCCTGTTGGGAAGTGTGTGATACGAATGGCAGAACTTGTTTTGTTGATATGCTGTCCGCCGGCACCTGAAGAACGATATGTATCAACTCGGATATCGTCATCCTTAATCTCAACATCAACATCTTCTTCTATATCTGGCATAACATCACAGGAAGCAAAGGATGTCTGACGCTTTCCCTGTGCATTGAATGGTGAAATACGAACAAGTCTGTGGATACCCTTTTCTGATTTAAGATATCCGTATGCATTTTCGCCATTAACCTGGAATGTAACGGATTTGATACCCGCTTCATCGCCTTCCAGGTAATCTAATTCATCAACTTCAAAGCCTGCATCTGAAGCCCAGCGAGTGTACATGCGGTATAACATCTGTACCCAATCGCATGCTTCCACACCGCCGGCACCTGAATGAAGAGTAACAATAGCACTATCAGCATCATATTCTCCAGATAGTAGTGTTTTCATTCGAAGTTTCTCTAATGATTCTTCGAACTCCTCTATCAATACACCTACTGTATCAACTATTTCCTGGTCCTCTTCCTCGTTGCCAAGTTCAATATAGTCTTCTATTTCTTTATATAAGTCCTCAAGTTTATCTATGACTGAAACATCATCCTTCATGGACTTTAATTCCTTCATTTTGGCTGTAGATACCGCTGCATCTGTCCAAAAATCCGGTGCTTCCATTTCGCGCTCAAGCTCTTCTATACGAGCCTTTTTTGCTGCGACGTCAAAGTGAATCCCTCACTTCCGTCATAGAATTTTTCTGCGCTGTTAAGCGCTGCTTGAACTGATCAAGTTCTATCACGAAATCACCTCTTTTCAATAATGTCAATAGTTTAAATACTAATTAGAAGCTAATACCTCTAATGCTTTTTGTATTTGGTTATCTAAGTCTACACTATATGCATCTTCTTCACCACCTAAAAATTCATATTCGAGAACTTCATCTGGTGTGATACCTGTTCCGTGGATGCACTCTCCACTAGGTGTGTAGTATGTCTGAGTAGTAAGCTTTACAGCTGAACCATCTGTCAAAGGAATTGTTGATTGAACAATACCTTTACCAAATGTCTGTGTTCCAATAATTGTTCCATAATCAAAATCACGAATTGCGCCAGTAAATATTTCAGCTGCTGAAGCTGTATTTCCATTTACTAAAACAGTCATTGGAATAGATTTATAATTTGCAGCATCTGATGTGTAATCTTCTCTGTTTCCAGCTTTATCCATTGTATATACTACTGTGCCCTCTGGAAGAAGATAATCTAGAATATCAACTACTGAATCTAACAATCCACCACCATTGTTTCTCATATCAAAAATAACTGATGTCATTCCCTGAGCTTCAAGGTCTTCGTATGCTGCCACAAAATCATTATATGTTCCATCAGTAAACTGAGATACCTGAATGTATCCAACATTATTATCCAGCATTTGGTGCTCTACTGTAGGTGTTGAAATAGATGCACGAGTGCATGTAACAGTAATTTCTTCACCTTCACGGTTAATGACTAATTCTACATCTGTACCCTTTTCACCGCGGATATGTTGTACAAAAACATCCAAATCTTCTTCGGTTGCAATGTTTCCATCAGCTGATACAATGATATCGCCTTCTTTTAAACCAGCTTTTTCTGCAGGTGTGTCTGCATATACCTTTGTGATTGCTACTTCTCCTGTTTCGGCATTCTTCTGGAGAAGTGCACCAATACCGGCATAGTTACCTGTAAGTGTGTCCATTAAGTCATCGTATTCTTCTGCTGTATAGTATGCAGAATATGGATCATCAAGACTTTCTACGATACCAGCATAAACACCATCGATTAATGTCTGATCATCTACATCCTGATAATAGTAGTTCTTAATTATGTAGAGGATTGTCTGTAGCTTGCTTTCTGATGTGGCAGAATCCTCTGTCAATGTATCAATCACTCCCTGTGAGCTATCTGACACAGAGGTCTTACGACCAAATAAAACAACAACTGCTACTAATGTAGCAAGTAAAAATCCTACAATTAAGCCAACTGTTGTGCCAATTACTACGGGCCATTTACTAGTCTTTGGCTTTTCTTGCCACTCTGGTGAATAGTTAGATTCGTATTCTGTATTCATATAAAATGCCTTTCCTTTATATTGATAAGAGTGCCTTAGCTACTGCCAAGGCACTCCTCGTAACTTGAAATATTATACTAGACTCTAAGATGCTTATGCAAGGTTACTCGTGAGCCAAACCAACCGATACCAATTCCAAGTACTAATGAAATTGGAACCAATGTATTAAATATAGTCTCAATTGGAATAAATGATACCATGCTGCTAAGGAAATTAAACTCTGATGTAGCATACTCAATTACCTTGCCATATATAAAGTACAAAAGTACAAGTGGTATAGCAGAACCAATCAATCCAATAAACACACCTTCTACCACGAATGGCTGTCTAACGAATGCATCCTTTGCACCAATTAATTTCATGATTGCGATTTCTTCTCTTCGAACAGAAATACCAACCATTACTGTATTACTAATCAAGAATACTGATACTGCAAGAAGAATAATTACGATAGCCATTGAAACGATTGTAATAGCTTTATTAATATCTGTAAGTGTTTTAGCAGCCACTTCTGATTTATTTACCTGACGTACTCCATCAAGTCCTTCAAGGAATGATACCAATGTGGACTGCATTGAAACATCGCTAAGATAGATTTCGTAGTTTGCTGAATTTGCAAGAGGATTATCATCTGCAAATCCTGCTGCCAAATCTTCATTTCCTCCAAAATATTCTTCTTTGTATTCTTCCCAGGCCTGATCAGCTGATATGAAATCATAGCTTGATACTTCTGGGCGTTTTGAAATCTCTTCTCCTATTTCGTCTATGCGTGTCTGTGAGATTCCTTCATCAAAGAAAACTGTAACTGCAACACCTTCCTCTGCTGATTTAACCATTGCCTGGAAGTTTGTTCCTAAGGAATAAAATATACCAAACAAAAAAATACAGGCAGTCATTGTTGCTATTGACGCCAGAGAAAACATTTTATTTCGCCAAACGTTTTTCAAACCTTGGCCGATGTTGTAAATATGTGTACTAATCTTCATAGTCATCACCTCCAACATCGCTAACTACCACGCCTTTTTTGATGGTGATAACTCGTTTATTCATTGCTCTAACTATTTCCATATTGTGGGTAACTACTACTACAGTTGTTCCCCTTTGATTGATTTCATCCAAAAGTCGCATGATTTCCCATGTGTTATCGCTATCAAGATTTCCTGTAGGCTCATCTGCAAGGATAATCTTTGGCTCGTTTACAAGGGCTCTTGCTATTGCAACACGCTGCTGCTCTCCACCAGAAAGCTGACTTGGACGAGATTTATATTTAGCTGCAAGTCCAACTAATGAAAGCATAGTTGGTACTTTCTTTTTTATTTCTCTGTTTGATGACTCTACAACTTTCATTGCAAAGGCAACATTTTCGTAGACATTTCTATCAGGCAAAAGTCTGAAGTTTTGGAATACAACTCCAACATTTCTACGGTACATTGGAATCTTTTTATGTGTAACCTTTTTAAGGTCCTGTCCATTAATATAGATTTTTCCTTTTGTAGGCTCTAATTCCTTTAATAACAATCGAATCAGGGTGGATTTACCTGAACCACTATCACCCACTACGAATACAAACTCGCCTGGATCAATGTGTATTGTAACATCTTCCAAAGCTGGTTTTCCAACTTCATACGATTTACTAACATGATCTAATCGTATCAATATCAATACCTCATTTCTATAAAACTAAGTGTACTTAGAATTTTTCATCTTCCATATACTTCATGTATTTTACAACCATTAAGGCAATTTTGAAAGTGATTGCATCTTCAAAAACTCTTAAATCTAATCCTGTGCTCTTTTCAAGCTTATCAAGACGATATACAAGAGTGTTTCTGTGAATATATAACTGTCTAGATGTCTCAGATACATTTAAGCTATTCTCGAAGAATTTATCAATAGTTGTAAGAGTCTCTTCGTCAAAATCATCAGGAGATTTGTTGTCGAAGATTTCTGATATAAACATCTTGCAAAGTGGAATAGGTAACTGGTAAATAAGACGTCCTATTCCAAGGGCTGAGTATGCAATAATCTTCTTCTCATTAAAGAAAATCTTGCCAACATCCATAGCCATAGAAGCTTCTTTGTACGAACGAGAAACCTCTTTGATTTCACCAACAACTGTACCATAAGAAACACGAATGTTTTTATTGTCCTTGTCGTGGAATGCATCGATTATAACTGCAGCTATTTTATCTACATCCTCGAATGTATCATTCTCCCCAAGTTCCTTAACAACAATAATATTGTGCTCATCAACTGCTGTTACAAAATCCTTTGTCTTGCCGCCAAACACTGAGCGAACTCTATCAAGCTCGTCGCCGTCTTTGTCTGGACCTACTTCAACAATCATAACAACTCTTCGTGCATTAATATCCACATGAAGCTTCTTAGAGCGATTATAGATATCAACAAGAAGCAAGTTGTCGAGAAGCAAATTCTTAATAAAGTTATCCTTATCGAAACGCTCCTTATAAGCAATCATTAATTCCTGTACATGGAAAGCGGCAATCTTTCCAACAGTAGATGCTTCTTCGTCATCCCCTTTGGCTAAAATAACAAATTCCAACTGCTGATCATCAAATACCTTAAAGAAGTGATACCCCAATGCCACCTGGCTATCTGCCTCAGATGCTGCAAACACAGCTATAGCGTCTGCAAACTGAGCTGTATCATTAAAAGTAGATGCGCATACAACACCGTCTGAATCAGTCACTGCTAAATCTACTTTTGTAAGCTGATGTAATCCTTCAATTGTATTTTGCATGATTTGATTAGAAATCATAGGTCGTACCTCCTGATTAACTATGCAATATTAACAATGCCAAAACCTTTTTTTGCATACAAATTCACATAACCTATGCTCATTCTAATATAAATAACCAAAAAATGAAATAGCAAACTTATATTTATTTATGCAAATTCACAACTAGCCATAAATTTCCAATTATGTGGAGCTTTTGTGAACAGAAAATCAAATCATATTATTGTCAGATAATAGCCAGCATATTCAGATATTTTTCTTCTCTTTTAAAGTCAAGCATATTAAGCAATTTTACAAGTTTTGTTGATTTAAGACAAAACAAGTGTTCTCGAAAATTGTGGATAACTTTTATGATTCGTTCACAATTTCTGTGGATAAAGTGGATAAATGGTTTACAAGTCCGAATTTACGTGATGATTGTGTGATTTTTTGTTGAAAAAATATTTCATTTCCACATTGTCTGAAATTATATTCTAGTTTAACAATTTCTGTTTTTGTGCAAATTTTCACTAAACGCTTCCAGGTTTGCAAAATTAGTTTTCTGACAATTAATGTTGAATTATTATAAATATTATTATTTTAACTATTCTATCCTAACGGATTCACAATATAACATTTCGCATTTTATCATAAAAAAGGCACCGCTAAAATGCGGTGCCTTAAAATTATTTAATTAGAAGATTCTTCTGATTGCAAGAATCTGTTTGTAGTTTACATTTGAATATGTGATACCAGTTCTGTATGTAGATGCGTGAAGTAACTGACCATTACCAGCATAAATACCAACATGACCTGAGTAGCAAACGATATCACCTGGCTGCATCTCATCATAAGATACTCCATAACCAGCGCTACGAAGAGCACTTGATGAATGAGGTAAGCTTACGCCAAATGCTGAGTATACGCTCATTACAAATCCTGAACAGTCTGTTCCGTTTGTAAGAGAAGATCCACCGTATACATATGGGTTACCAACAAACTGTGAACCATAAGCAACAACTGAGCTTCCATCAGAACCTGAAGGAGCTGAGTATGACTTGCTAGATGAAGAAGATGATGATGAGTTTGCTTTCTCAACTGCAGCTGCTGCCTGAGTAGCTTTCTTTGCTGCTTCCTGAGCTGCCTTCTTTTCTTCTTCTTCCTTTGCTAATCGTGCGATTTCAGCGTTCTTAGACTCTGCAACTGTAAAGTCTGTAGAAAGATCAACGTAGTCTGTGCTTACATAACCTTCACCAGCGTTACATGTAACCTTTACCCAACCTGTATCAGCCATTGACTCATCAATAACTGTAAGATCATCACCTACTGGAATCAAATCGATGATGTCAGATTCTGTAGTAGCTTCCTCACGAACATAAAGAGTAGTTGTCTTAACTGTAGCTAAACGTCTTGAAACTTCCTTTGCAAGCTCCTGATTTCCCTGAACTACATATTCGCTCTTTACATAACCTGTAACATCGCCAGATGTGATAAGTAACCATGTACCATCCTCTGCCTCAACAGTTTCAGAAACTGTAGCAGCTGAGTTGTTATATAACTTTCCGACATAATCGCTATCAGCTGATGCCGACTCACGAATATATACGTAATTGTCTACCTGAGCAATTGCAATATCTGCATATGGATTTTCCTCAGATGCAGCAACTGTACTAGCTTCGTTGTCTGCTAACTGTGATTCTGCAGCAAGTATATTTGCATTTGCAATCATATCATTAACTGAAAGCTGTGCACCTGCGAAAGCAGTGTAGTCTGTTGTTTCTAAAACGCCTGTTGCACTAGATAATGCGCTGACACCTGATGTAGCTGTAGCAGCACTAGCGCTAAATGAAAGGCTTGAAACAACAACACAAGCAGCAAGTGTATAACTAACAGCTTTTGTCATTTTTGAATTCATTCTGTAAAAAAACCTCCGAATTTGTTACAAACTTATTACAACTGTTGTCATTATATAATCTAACAGTAAATGTGTCAAGTCCGATTTAACCCTGCATTTTCTTATAATCTGAAAATATGTTGAGTTTGTAACATTTTAGTAAACTATTTTAAATTTAAATAATTGGTTATAGATGTTATTGCATTCGCCCCATCAGCGGTTGCAGTAATTACCTGGCGTAATTGCTTTGTTCTAACATCTCCTGCTGCAAATACTCCTGGAATATTAGTCTCGCATGTTTCGTCTGCAACAATATAGCCTCTTTCATCTAATGAAGGAAGACCCGAAATAGTTTTGGTGTTTGGCACTGTACCTACCGCAATAAATACACCATCTACTTCTAGTTCTCTTTCTTCATTTGTTTTCTTATTTTTTATAAGAAGTTTTTCAACTGAATCATTTCCAATTATAGATTCAACTGTGGAATCCAATACCAACTCTACATTATCAAGAGACTTGATTTGGTTTTGTAAAACTACAGCTCCTCTAAACTCATCTCTTCTATGAATAAGATAAACTTTTTTGCAGGTTCTAGCTAAATAAGCTGCATCCTCGAGGGCAACATCTCCTCCGCCAACTACAGCCACTACCTTATCTTTGAAGAATGCACCATCACATGTAGCGCAGTAAGAAACGCCCATGCCTGAAAATTCATCCTCACCAGGACATCCAAGCTTTCTGTTTGTTGCTCCGGTAGCAATAATAACTGTCTTTGTTTGGAAATTTTCTTTCTTAGTAACAAGCTCTTTTGTTTGACCATTATCTACTATGGAAGTAACACGACCTCTAGCGAACTCAACTCCAAGCTTTTCACAATGCTTTTTCATTGCCTCTGCAAGCTCAGTTCCTGATACTCCTGGAATGCCAGGATAATTATCTACCTCATATGTGTTGAGTATCTGACCTCCGCTGATAGAACTTGTGTCTAATACAAGAATATTATAGCCAGCTCTCTTACCATATATTCCAGCAGCAAGGCCCGCAGGACCCGCTCCTATAACAATAACATCATAAACCATAACACTTCTCCGAATTTATTTGATTGCAATTGCCTCTGCTTCCAAGAGAACATCCTTTGGAATACGAGCAACTTCAATACATGAACGAGCTGGAAATGGCTCTGGGAAGTACTTTGCATATACTTCATTAATTGCTGCGAAATCATCCATGTTTTTAATAAAGACTGTAGTTTTAACAACATTTCCCATGGATGTACCGGCTGCTTCTAATAATGCGCTCATGCTCTTGAATACTCTGTCAGCCTGTGCTGCAGCACCTTCAGGAATAACACCTGTTTCTGGATCAACTGGAATGATACCTGATGTATAAACCATTCCATTTACCTCGATGGCCTGTGAATATGGGCCAATTGCCGCTGGCGCAGCTGTTGTTGAGATTACATTTTTCATAAGTATGTCCTCCTTATAGTTTGCGTATCTTTCCATCTACTAAGGAAATCTTTCTTTCCTTGTAGAGTCTTCCAATAGCACGTTTAAAAGCTGCTTTTGAAAGACCTGTTTCCCTTTTTATAACTTCTGGTGATGCCTTTTCTGAGAATGGCAATACACCAGCATAGCTATCTATTAAATCAAGTAACGCTTCTGCATCATCTTCCATTTGGATGTATGCTTTATCTCTGATTGTAACATCGCATTTACCGTCTTCTTTGATGCCTGTGATGCGAACCATAAGAACATCACCAACTCGGTACTTGCTTGTATCCTCATGCTTTGGAATCATTGCAGAATATTTGTCCTCGATAGCAACAAATGTACCAAAGTCATGGCCAAATTCGTATATTCTAGCTTCTACTTCGTCACCAACCTGATATGGTGGCTTTGTAGAAAGCATCTCGTATAAGCCCTTCATGCTGGCACAGAGGCGCTGACTTTTATCGATGTACACTCTAACTAAAATCTCGTCACCTTCAGATGGCTGCTTTGTCATTTCCTTGAAAGGAAGGAATAAATCTTTTTCTAATCCCCAATCAAGGAACGCACCTACTTTATTGACCTGGCTAACTGAAAGAACACCCATCTGGCCAAAAGTAAGCTTTGGAGTATTTGTTGTACATATTAATCTATCCTTAGAATCCTTGTATACAAATACCTTTATCTCGTCTCCGATTTTGGCATTCTCCGGAACCTGCTTCTTTGGCAAAAGAACTCTTTCTGTTCCATCTGAAAGATAAACACCAAACTCAACTTTCTTTTCTATTTTTAAAACTTGTATTTCGCCTAATTTCATTATTTGTACTCCACTATTGTATAAACTTCATCTTCTTTTTTGAGGACTACCTGATATCCCTGTTCTATTTTTCCTATATACACATCTAGCTTGTCATCTAACAATGCTGCTTTTTTGTAGTTGATATTGATTGTGTTGAATGACTGCTCTGGTAAGTAATAACGAGTGACATCTATGTAGTGAGAGTTATTCATGTGGTTGTTTGTGTCCAAATATCTGTCTGTAACTGTAAACTCTCCAACTTTTTCTATGTCTGCACTGAGCCTTAACTTGTTGTGATTTAAATCAAACTGAGGAAGGCTTGCATCCTCCGGATAAGCTTTTGCAATTTCTTCTGTAAATCTGGATGGTTTGAGCTTATCCAAATCCATGAGTACCCAGAGGGAATCTGCATAAACCAAAACCTCTCCATCCTCGGTTTCGATTGAGTAAAGACGATGTGCCATCATGCCTCTAACCTGATATGGCCATGTGCATACCTTTACTTTCTCTGAATACCTTGGCAATCTTTTAATATGTATTTCATAGCTTGTCACAAACCAGCCTAGTCTTTTGGGAGCTAAGTAATATACACCAACGCCAACATCATCAGAATGAAAACAGCTACAGTTTTGCATGTAATTAACTAAGCCAAAATATGTGAGATCAAGATTAGCATCAACTTCACTGTATTTAATTCTGTCCTGATACGAATACATCACTTACCTCCAAAACCACCGTTAGCAAATATTATATATTAACAGTTTGATTTGTTCCATAAATTTCAGGTAAAAAAAAGACCTAAGCTAATGCTTAGGTCTTAGCTGGCCCACAAGGATTCGAACCTTGAAATGACGGAGTCAGAGTCCGTTGCCTTACCATTTGGCGATGGGCCAATATTATTCGCTGAGCGCTTTGTTTCAACTGCTTTACCGCGTCAACGAATGCTATTATAGAGCATAGATTTTAAAATAGCAAGCACTTTTTTCAACTTTTTTTAAAATTTTAAAATCTGGCCATCTAAAATATCGAATTTAACCTGAGAATCCCACGTAATTTCGGCATTTCCCGCAGTTTTGTCTGCGATAATTTTTTCTAGATTTTCTTTAAAATTACATTCGACTACAGAAGAAATTATTACTTCCGCTCCAAAATCTGTATTTAAAATTGGAAGATTATTTTCTCTGAGAACATATTCTATTTTTCCATAACCATTGTAGTCTGTTTTTATTTCACATGGATATCCGTCTTTAGGTTCAAGAATCTTGCAATTCTTCAGTCCCTCCTGAACAGCCGACTGGTATGCTCGCACAAGGCCACCTGTTCCCAAAAGAACTCCACCAAAATAACGAGTCACCACTACTGCACAGTTATGAATGTTTTCTCTAAGAAGGACATCCAACATAGGACGACCTGCAGTCTGCGCAGGTTCACCATCATCGTTGCACCTCGTGACTTCGTTGTTGTTTCCAATAACAAAGGCTGAGCAATTGTGTCTTGCATCCCAAAATTCTTTCTTTTTTTCAGAAATAAAATCTACAGCCTCTTTTTCAGTTGTAACGGGGCAAATATGAGCAATAAATCTCGATTTCTTTTCTTCTATCTCCCCTGTTCCGCCTTCATATACAATTCTAAAAGTCTTATTATCCATGTGGTTTATTATAAATGATAATTTTGGTATAATGAAGTCTAAATTGGAGGTTATTATGAATTACGGAAAAGAAAATGCAGCTAAGCAGTCCGCTCAGCTTTCAGGACGTAAGAAGCGAAAACGTCACAGTGCCGGATTGGCCATTATTCGTATTTCGCTGATATGCATCGTCTCTGTAGTCATAGCTGGTGGTATTTTTGCTTACCTCTATGCAAAGAATCTCATTGACCAGCTTCCAGATGTATCCACAATCGATATCTCACCAACTGGCTACATGAGTACAGTTTATGATTCAGACGGAAATGAAATCGAAACCTTAGCATCAACAGGTGCCAATAGAACCTATGTTACTTTAGATAATATTCCTATCGATTTACAACATGCTTTCGTTGCAATCGAGGATGCTCGATTCTATGAGCATAATGGTATTGATCCACAGGGTATTATAAGAGCAGCAATGCAAGGTATCCTGGACGGTTTCCATTTTTCTCAGGGTGCCAGTACAATCACCCAGCAGTTACTTAAAAATAACTACTTCACCACATGGACATCAGAGCGAACTAAGCTTGATAGTATTAATCGAAAAATTCAAGAACAATACTTAGCCGTTCAGCTTGAAAAAATAGTTAGTAAAGATGTTATTTTAGAGAACTACCTTAACAGTATCAACTTAGGTCAGAACACACTTGGAGTTGAAGCAGCAGCTGAGAGATACTTTAATAAATCTGTTTCGGATTTGACCCTTTCAGAATGCGCAGTTATCGCTGGAATCACACAGAATCCAACAAAATACAATCCTATTTCTCATCCAGAGGAAAACGCAACACGCCGTAAAAAGGTGCTTAAAAATATGCTGGATCAGGGTTACATCACAGAAAGCGAATATGAAACAGCTCTCGCAGATGATGTTTACGATAGGATTCAGGTACTCAACACCGAGATTTCTACATCATCAACTTCTTATTTTGTTGATGCATTGACAGATGAAGTTATTGAAGATTTACAAACAAGACTTGGTTACACAGAAACTGAAGCATATTCACTATTATATTCAGGCGGTCTTTCAATTTACTCTACACAAGATACTTCAATTCAAAATATCGTAGAGGAAGAAATAAACAATACTGACAACTATAAGGGAATTGAAAAATATTCATTCTCATATAGATTGACCATTACAAAATCAGATGGCTCAACAGCTAATTATTCTGATACCACAATGCTTTCTTATTACCAGTCAAGTAACTCTAGCTACACTCTTGAGTTTGACTCAGAAGAGGAAGCAGCTGCTGCAATCGAAGAATACAAGGCAGCAATTATGGAAGATGGAGATGAAATCGCTGGAGAATCTGTAACATACACACTTCAGCCTCAGGCCGCAATGACAATTATGGACCAATACACTGGTCAGGTTGTTGCAATGGTTGGTGGACGTGGCGATAAGACAGCAGCCAAGACTCTTAACAGAGCTACAGGTATTACTCGTCAGCCAGGTTCAACATTCAAGGTTATTGCTTGTTATGCTGCTGCACTTGATGCAGGCGGAATGACACTTGCTTCTGTTGAAAATGATATGCCAACTACATATGCAGATGGCACTTCACTTAAAAACTACAACAACACATACCTTGGCTGGACCAATATCAGAACTGCCATTACAAACTCTATCAACGTTGTTACTGTTGAAGTAATGGGCGATATCGGAACAAGCCTTGGCTTCCAATATGCAAAAGATTTAGGAATTACAACATTGACTGATGGTGATAACAACCAGGCTCTCGCTCTTGGTGGTATCACAAATGGTGTTACTAATGTAGACCTAACATCAGCATATGCTACAATCGCAAATGGTGGCGAATACAATTCACCAATCTTCTACACTACTGTAGTTGATCATCAGGGAAATATAATTCTTGATAATAGAGATAACACTTCAACTAGAGTATTAAAAGAAACAACTGCTTGGTTACTTACAAGCGCTATGGAAGACGTTATGACTTCCGGCACTGGTACAGCTGCCAACTTTGATGTAAATGGTATTGCTGTGGCCGGCAAATCCGGTACTACAACAAAAAATCGTGATACAGTCTTTGCAGGCTTCACTCCATACTATACAGGCGTTATTTGGGGCGGATTTGACGACAATACACCTCAAAGCTACACAACCTACTCAAAGGTTATTTGGAAGGCCGTAATGAGCCGAATTCACGAGAATTTATCTGCTAAAGATTTTACAATGCCAGATGGTATTGTTACCGCACAGGTTTGTAAAAAGTCAGGCAAGCTTGCCATTGGTGGTGTTTGCGACTGCGACCCTCGAGGTTCTATGGTTTACACCGAGTACTTCGAAGAAGGTACTGAACCTACTGAATACTGCGATAAGCATTACCTCGGTACTGTTTGTACACAATCACACATGTTTGCAAATTCCGAATGTCCTGCCTACTCAGGAGTATTTATTGTAGGCGCAGCTGCCGGAAGTGCTGATGAAGCATACGGCGTAGACGCAGCAACCTTCGGAACATATTGTCCATACCATGGTGGTTACCAAATGCCAAACACTGGCGTAATTGGTGGTTCTTCATCCACGACAAGTGATTCTTCAGGAGGCAGTGAAGGAACTATTCAAATAATTGGTGGCGAATAAAACAAAACTCAAAAGGCCCCGCTCAATTAAGAGCGGAGCCTTTTTTTATTATCATTATTTTATACTTCGAAAATCATGTCTCCGTAGCTTGGCATTGGCCAGCATTCCTTGTCTACAATCATTTCTAAGGCGTCTACAGGAGCACGAAGCTCTTCCATAGCCTTTATAACTTCATCGTGGTAGAAGTTGGCTTTTTCGCAGCTAGAAGCCTTCATAGTATATGCTTTATTGTTTGTCTCTTTAAGCTTTACAAGGGCTTCTTTTGCTTCACGTAGGTGGTTAGATACCTTAATGAGAAGCTCCTTCTGTGTGCTTACATCAGCCTCAGGACAAGCATCCTGAATTGTACCGATAGAAAGTCCAAGCTCTGTAGCATAGCCTATTACAGCTGGAATAATCTGCTTAGAAGCCATATCTATCATGGTCTTAGCTTCAATATTGATTGACTTGATATACTGCTCATATTCGATTTCTGCACGTGATTCAAGCTCTACCTTTGAGAATACACCAAACTTTTCAAACATTGAAACTGTCGCATCTGTTGTAAGAGCAGGAATTGCTTCTACCAAAGAATTGATGCTTGGCAAGCCTCTCTTCTTTGCTTCTTCAATCCACTCATCTCCGTATCCATTTCCGTTGAATACGATGCGCTGATGCTCTGTAGCAAGCTTCTTGATCATGTCATGAACTGCACTATCAAAATCCTTTGCTTTCTCAAGCTCATCACAAGCCTCGCAAAGTGCCTCTGCCATGATTGTATTGAGAACTACGTTTGGCTCGCCAACTGAATCCTGTGAGCCAACCATTCTGAATTCGAACTTATTTCCGGTAAATGCAAATGGTGATGTACGGTTTCTATCTGTAGCATCTTTTCTAAAGTCTGGAAGTGTTTTAACGCCTGTAGCAAGCTTTTCACCCTTCTTTGACTTAGTAGCAGTACCAGTAGAGATAAGCTGTCTTAAAACGTCCTCTAACTGCTCTCCAAGGTATACAGAGATGATTACAGGAGGTGCTTCATTTCCACCTAATCTGTGATCATTACCAACGTCTGATGCAGATTCACGAAGAAGATCTGCATGTAAATCAACAGCCTTAAGAACGAGGCAAAGCACAAGCAAGAACTGGATGTTCTCATGTGGTGATTTACCTGGCTCAAAAAGATTGATTCCATCATCGGTAACAAGTGACCAGTTATCATGCTTACCTGAACCATTTACGCCTGCGAATGGTTTTTCATGGAGGAGGCACTGTAAACCATGGCGGTTTGCAACCTTTCTAAGAGTCTCCATGATAATCTGGTTGTGATCAACTGCAACGTTGCACTGTGCATAGATTGGTGCAAGCTCGTGCTGAGCTGGAGCAACCTCATTATGCTGTGTTTTAGATGAAACGCCAAGCTTCCAAAGCTCAATATTAACATCACGCATATAAGCTTCAATTCTCTCTGGAATTGAGCCAAAATAATGGTCGTCCATTTCCTGTCCCTTAGGTGGCATTGCACCAAAGAGTGTACGACCTGTATACATTAAATCTTTACGGGCAAGATACATTTCACGGTCGATAAGGAAGTATTCCTGTTCAGCACCAACTGAAGGAATTACACGCTTAGAATTTGTGTTACCAAATAATCTAAGTAGTCTGATTGCCTGCTCTGATAAAACTTCCATAGAACGAAGCAAAGGTGTTTTTTGATCCAAAGCTTCTCCTGTGTATGAACAGAAAGCTGTAGGAATGCAAAGTGTTGCACCTGCTGCATCCTGTCTAACAAATGCTGGAGATGTTGGATCCCAAGCAGTATATCCTCTTGCCTCAAATGTGGCTCTAAGTCCTCCTGAAGGGAACGATGATGCATCTGGCTCACCTTTTATAAGCTCTTTACCAGAAAAGCTCATAAGCACCTTACCACTTGGCAATGGAGCAGAAATAAATGAATCATGTTTTTCTGCTGTAATACCTGTAAGTGGCTGGAACCAATGTGTGTAGTGGGTTGCACCCTTCTCAATAGCCCACTCCTTCATTTCGTGTGCAATAACATCAGCAGTCTCTAAATCAAGCTCTTCTCCCGCAAGAATAGTCTGCTTAAGCTTCTGATAAGTCTTCTTTGGAAGTCGTTCCTGCATAACTGTATCGTTAAATACATTTTCTCCAAAGATGTCTGCCACATTAAAATATTCTTCCATTTATAAAGTATCCTTTCCCATAACATATATAAAGAAAGACAATCAGCAAGGATCCCCACCGATTGTCTTCCATAAAGCTCATAAGAAAGCTAAATCGGGCAAACCGATTAAGCCTTTCCAACTGAACCGAAAAGTTCCATCTTTTCTTTAACTGTTGCCTTGATAGCATCTGTACCAGGAGCTAAAAGCTTACGTGGATCGAAGCCCTTACCCTCAAGGTCCTTACCAGCCTCAATATATTTACGTGTAGCGTCAGCAAATGAAAGCTGGCACTCTGTGTTAACGTTGATCTTTGAAACGCCAAGCTCGATAGCCTTCTTGATCATATCAGCTGGGATACCTGTACCACCGTGAAGTACGAGTGGCATTGCACCTGTCTTCTGCTGAATAGCATCAAGTGTCTCGAAAGAAAGTCCCTGCCAGTTCTCTGGGTACTTACCGTGGATGTTACCGATACCTGCTGCAAGCATATCTACACCAAGGTCAGCGATTGTCTTGCACTCGTTAGGATCAGCACACTCGCCCATACCTACAACACCATCTTCTTCACCACCGATTGAACCAACTTCGCACTCGATAGAAAGGCCAAGTCCGTGAGCAACATTAACAAGCTCTGTAGACTTTGCAAGGTTCTCCTCGAATGGATAGTGTGAACCATCAAACATGATTGATGTGAAACCAGCTTTGATGCACTTGTAGCATCCTTCGTATGTACCGTGATCAAGGTGAAGTGCTACAGGAACTGTAATTCCGAGCTCCTCGTCCATAGCCTTAACCATAGCAGCTACTGTACCGAAGCCTGTCATGTACTTACCAGCACCCTCAGATACACCAAGGATTACAGGTGAGTTAAGCTCCTGAGCTGTAAGAAGAATGGCTTTTGTCCACTCAAGGTTATTAATGTTGAACTGACCAACTGCATAGTGGCCTGCTTTTGCTTTATCAAGCATTTCTTTTGCAGAAACTAACATAATTATATCCTCCATATAATCGTTTTTGGGTTCTAAAGAACCCCATCTACCGCAAATTTTAACATAACGTAAAATTCTATTCAATAGCTATTTCAAGGGCGCTGTTCTCGTCTATAACGCTAACGACCTTATGATTGCCACCGAATTCTCCATCTAATGTCCATGGGACATCTTCACTACATGTAAACTTTATTTCGCTGGTTTGGAAACTGTATACCATCTCTGAATCTGGAATAATACCAGTCATAAAGCCTAGGATTTCATTGAGCTCCATTGGGTTACGTGGCATTTTGATTAATGTAGCTTCAAACACACCATCGTTCAAACCAATATTACCTCTTATGATACCCTGAAAACCGCCGACAGACTTTGAATTAGTAATCATGCCATAAATAAACTCATCATAAATAACATTGCCATCATACTCCACCTGCATGCGGAATGAAGGTATATCGCGAAGCTGTTTAGCTCCTTCGATTATATATGCAGCATGTCCTAGAAGATTCTTTAAATCTTGTGATGTGGCATAAGATACTTCTGTAAAAATACCAAATGCAGCCACATATACAAATGAATCTGAATTGAATCTACCTATATCACATGGAAATAGTTTATCAGAAACACTAATCTGCGCTGCATTTAACATGTTCTTATCTATACCAAGTGAATTTCCAAAATCATTTGTAGAGCCAGCTGGAATATATCCAATAGGCTTTCTTTCTGATGGAGCCAACTGCATCATACCAGTAACCACTTCATCAAGTGTTCCATCTCCACCAGAGCAAACGATTCTATCGAAATCCTTGGACTGTTCAATTGTCTGTCTTGTTGCATCGCCACCAGACTGTGTAATATGTACACTAACCTGATAGCCAGCCTTAATCATTATATCCAGAATGTCAGCCAGATGTTCTTTTATCTGCCCTTTACCAGAGCGTGGATTGATAATAAATAATAATCTTTTTGACATATATCCCTCGATAATAATTTATTTTGTAAGGAAATCAGCAAGTTCTGTGACAGCCTTTTCTTCATCATCTCCTGTAGCATCAATAACTACCTTTGATCCTGAAGCCAATACCAAACTCATCATACCCATAATACTTTTAGCATTAACCTTCTTTTCATCCATCTCGAAATAGATTGAACTTCCAAACTGGTTAGCTAACTGCACAAGGTGTGCTATTGGTGTAGCTTCCATTGAATTTGTCATCTGAATAGTAACTTCTTTTTGCATGACGTCCTCCTGAAAAACTAAATAAAACCTAACGCTGGCCTTTTATAACTGTTCTGCCATTTGAACCAGCTTTTTCAATCGATGATTAACTCCTGACTTGCCTATAGGTGGATCTAAGTACTGTCCCAAGGCTCCTAGCGGTGTGTCTGGATTATCAAGTCTTACCTGAGCAATTTCCTGTAGCTGTGGTGGCAATGTATCAAGCCCCAGCTTTTCATCCAAAAGATGAATTGCTTCGATTTGTCGAACAGCTGCATTAACTGTTTTGCCGATGTTTGCTGTCTCGCAATTGACTTTTCGATTGATTGTGCCTCGCACCTCTTTAACTACCCTGATGTTTTCCAACTCCATTACTGAGTGAGCAGCTTCCATAACACGTAATATTTCAACGATTTGTGCGCCTTCTTTAAGGTATACAACATATTTACCATTTCTGCTAACATATTTTGCTTCCACATCGAATGTGTTCATAACCTTTGTTAGCTGAGAAGCCATAGCTTCTGTGTTGCATACAATCTCAAAATGATATCCCTTATTGGGATCTGAAATGGAGCCTGCCGCCAAAAACGCTCCTCGTATAAATGAACGCTTACAGCATGGCTGTTGGATAACTAAATCGTTTGCTATCTCGCTATCATCGGATAGCTTAAGCATTTTTTTAGTCTCCAATAAGACATCAGTAGACAGTGCTGTGACATCTTTTCCTATATTAAGTGTTTTATTTAATAAAGTAAAGACTTTTCTGTTTAATGGTTCATCTGAATAGTTCTGAAATGCATTTATTCCTTCCATAAGAAAAATGCCAGACATCTCTGCCACCATACAATGCCTACTTTTAGGAATAACAGAAAAGAGTTCCTCTTTTACATCTTTTGAAAATGACAATTATTTTCCTCTCAAAGCATCCTTGCCTATATCACGATGCTCAATTTTAAGTCCATAAGACTCATCATGATTTAGTGCCTCAAAAATCTCATCTGCCAAACATACACTTCTGTGTTTACCGCCTGTACATCCAACTGCAATAACTAGCTGATTCTTTCCTTCTTTTATATAGTTAGGAATCAGGAACTTGATTAAGTCAGTTGTTTTCTCCAAGAAAATCTGAGACTCCTCATATTTTAAAACGAAATCCTTGATTGGCTGGTCGTTTCCTGTGAACGGCCTAAGGTCCGTATCATAGTATGGATTTGGTAAGAATCGTACATCAAAAACCAAATCCGCATCTTCTGGAATTCCGTACTTAAAGCCAAATGAAATGATAGTCACGAAAAGGCTCTTGTAATCTGCATCATCAACAAATATCTTTTCAAGCTCTTCCTTTAACTCTCTTGTTAAAAGATGAGTTGTATCGATAACATAGTCTGCCTCATCACGCAAAAATCCAATAGATTCTCTTTCCTGCTGAATGCCTGCTGCAATTCTTTCTCTACCAGAAAGTGGATGATTACGTCTGGTCTCTTTGTATCGTTTAATTAACACATCATCCTCTGCATCCAAGAACAGAATAGAAAAATGTTTGTTGTCGTTGTCTAATTCCTGCAAAATGTCCGGCAAAAGCTTCATAGCTCTACCATTACGTACATCTATTCCAACAACAATCTTTTGATCAAAGGCGCCATTCTCAGCCAATTCAACAACGCTCTTTAACAATTGGATTGGAAGATTGTCCATGCAATAGTAGCCCATATCCTCCAGCATTTTAAATGCTGTGTTTTTACCTGCACCTGACATTCCTGTTAGAATTAATAGCTTCAATTTACGTTCCTCCCTATAATTCGAACCTCTGGAACTAAATGAACTCCAAATTTATTAAATACTTTATCATTAACATCTGACATTAATTGTAAAACATCAGCTGCTGTTGCATCGCCCTTATTTACTACAAAGCCACAGTGTTTTTCTGAAACCTGGGCACCACCTACAGTATATCCGCGCAATCCTGTGTCATCAATAAGCTTTCCAGCAAAATATCCCTCTGGTCGCTTAAAAGTAGAACCTGCACTTGGGAAATTAAGTGGTTGCTTTTCAGTACGCTGCTGTCTGATTTCGTCAATTCTAGCCTGTATTTCTTCTGGATTTCCTTGACTAAGCTTAAGAACAGCAGAAAGAACATATCCTCCATCTTCCATTAAAGATGAATGACGATACGACATTGATAATTCCTCTGGTGTAACAGCTTTCTGCTCCATTGATGGAGTAAGAATAAGGACTGATTCGATTATGTCCTTCATTTCCCCGCCATAGGCACCTGCATTCATAAATACTGCTCCACCTATTGAACCTGGTATTCCTGATGCGAATTCCATTCCAGTAAGCCCTGCTTTTGCAGCTTTGTTAGCTACAGTTGAAAGCAAAGCGCCTGCTTCTACAACCACTGTGTCACCATTGATTGTTATATCATTTGATTGTTTACCCAGGGAAATAACAACACCTTCGATTCCCTCATCAGACACTAGCAAATTGCTTCCATTTCCTATAACAATAAATGGAATCTCCTGCTCTTTAAGAAATTGAATTAAAGGAATAATAGAGGCATAATCCGGCTCGATATAAATATCGGCCGGACCTCCTATTCTAAAAGTCGTATGACTTTTCATTGCTTCCTCTAAAAGGATTAAAGATTTTGGAAATTGTGCTTTTAATTCTTCTGCTAATTTCTGGTATTTCTCATTAAGCATATTTAATAAACGCCTCGTATCCTAATAATGCTTCGTATAAATCAACCTTTGAAATAATCTCACATGGAGCGTGCATAGAAAGAACAGCAACACCTGAGTCAATTACCTGCATGTTGTAATTGCCCATGATGTAGGCGATTGTTCCACCGCCACCCTGGTCTACCTTACCAAGCTCAGCTGTCTGCCAGAATACATTGTCCTTGTCCATGATGTCACGAACCTCTGCAACATACTCAGCGGATGCATCGTTTGAACCACTCTTACCTCTAGCGCCTGTATATTTGTTAAATACAAGACCACGTCCGAGATATGCTGAGTTGTTCTTTTCAAATGCTGATGCATAGTTTGGATCAAATGCTGCAGATACATCTGATGAAAGAACCTTGCAGTTTGTAAGAGCTCTGCGAAGCTTAAGCTCTGAATAATCTCCTGTAAGATTGTAAAGCTCTGCGAAAATATTCTCAAAGAATCTAGATTCCATACCTGTTGCGCCTACAGAACCAATTTCTTCTTTATCTACAAGGAGGCAGCATGCTGTCTTCTTTAATTTTTCCTTGCAATCAATAAGTGCCATAAATGATGAGTAAGCACATACTCTATCATCGTGACCGTATCCTAAGATCATTGAACGATCAAAACCAAAGTCTCTAGCTGGACCGGCTGGAACAACTTCGATTTCTGCTGAAATGAAATCTTCTTCCTCAATATCGTACTTGTCTTTGAGAAGCTTAAGAATATTCTTCTTTACAGATTCCTTTTCCTTCTCGCCCTTTTTGTCAAAGCCTGGGATGCTTCCTACGATAACATTGAGGTCTTCACCTTCTACTACCTTTGCACCCTTCTTATCCATCTGGTCTGCTGCAAGATGAATAAGTAAATCTGAAATACCAAATACTGGATCATTCTCATCTTCACCTACGTTAACAGGCATTACTTCACCTGTCTTTTTAACAAGTACACCGTGAAGTGCAAGTGGAATAGTTACCCACTGGTATTTCTTGATACCACCATAATAGTGAGTGTCAAGTAATGCGATATCTGAATCCTCGTATAATGGATTCTGCTTTAAATCCATTCTTGGGCTGTCGATATGAGCACCAAGAATGTTCATGCCAGACTCTAAATCCTCTGTACCTACAATAAATAAAGCAAGCTCCTTACCCTTATTTACAGCGTAAACCTTTTCTCCTGCTTTAAGCTTCTTACCACTTGCAATAGCTTCATCAAGATTCTTAAATCCTGCTTTTTCAGCCTTTTCTACAAAGAATGCAACGCATTCTCTTTCTGTTTTGCATGTTGATAAGAACTTTCTATAGTCTTCACCAAAGGCCATAACCTTTTTCTTATCTTTTTCTGAAGTATATTTACTCCAAGCATTCTTACGTTCCATAAGATTTGCATCTCCTATCCATTAATATTATTCTGAACTCGCCTGTAAAGCTCTTCAGCAGCATTATAGCCCATCTTCTTCTGACGATGGTTTACTGCAGCTGCCTCACAAATAATAGCGAGATTTCTACCTGGTCTGATTGGAAGTGAGTGACATGTTACATCAATTCCTAGAATGTTCATATATTCATCTGTCATACCAAGACGGTCATACTCTTTTTCTTTTGACCAATCCTCAAGCTTAATAACTAAATCAATACGCTGCTCATCCTTTACAGCCTCAACACCATAAAGAGATTTGACATCGATAATTCCAATACCTCTAAGCTCAATGAGATACTGTGTGATTGATGGTGCTCGTCCATATAATCTTTCGTTGTTTGGACGACGAATCTCTACTACATCGTCTGATACAAGTCTGTGACCACGACGGATAAGCTCCAATGCTGCCTCTGATTTACCTATTCCAGATTCACCAGTAATAAGCAAACCTTCACCATAAACATCAACTAATACTCCGTGAATAGTTGTGTATGGTGCAAAGTCTTTATTTAAAGAATATATCAAAGCTGACATAAACTCTGATGTAGCACGATCAGTTCCTAATACAGGAACATTTGCCTTAACAGCTTCCTTGAGTAATATTTCTCCCGGCTTTTCACCTCTACAGAAAATTACACATGGAATATCATATGTTAATAACTGTGCAAAGCTTTCTGCTTTTTCTTCATCTGTCTTTTTATTTAAGTACGCTGCTTCTACATTTCCAATAACCTGAATTCGGCTTGAATCAAAATGCTCATAAAATCCGTGTAGCTGAAGCGCTGGTCTATTGACATCTGCAACTGTTACCTGAGCCTCTTCAAGATTAAGCTCTGGTGTGAAATTGGTAAGATTAAATCTTTCCTGAATTGTTGCTACTGATACAAATTTATTATTTGCCATAAAAACCTCCCATCTACTGAAAATTCATAGACTATTTTAGCTCATTTTCCGCGGAATTAATAGGGTGAAAGTAATTGTATACATTCTCGGCTGCTTCTTTACTCATAGATTCTGTATCCATCAAATCTTCCACCGTGGCATTTGCCATTTTTTCTGCAGAAATATATTTTTTCATAAGGGCCTTGCGTCTCTTTGGTCCAATGCCCTCAATATCATCAAGAAAACTTTTAACCTGTCCTTTGCTTCTGAGGCTACGATGATATTCTATTGCAAATCGATGTGCTTCATCTTGAAGTCTTGTAATTAACTGGAAGCCCTCAGAATGTGTATCTATAGGTATTTCTTCATCCTTATAGTATAGGCCTCTGGTTCTATGATGATTATCCTTTACCATACCTGCAATAGGAATGTGAAGCCCTAATTCGGCCATAACCTGCTCTGCAATGTGCACCTGTCCTTTACCACCATCCATCATTATAACATCAGGGAATTTGGTAAAGCTGTCTTCTATTACACCACCATTTTCTTCAAGCTCTTCTAGACCATGAGAAAAACGACGAGTCAGCACCTCATGCATAGATGCGTAATCATTTGGACCTTCAACGGTTTTGATTTTGAATTTACGATAATCCGAGCGCTTTGGCTTACCCTTTTCAAATACTACCATTGAGCCAACTGATTGGAATCCTGAAATATTTGAAATATCGTATGCCTCCATTCTGCTCGCTCCTGGAAGACCTAATATATCAGCTATTTCCTTCATAGCTCCAATTGTGCGACCCTCTTCTTTCTTGATTTTTTCTCTATCCTGATCCAAAACCATCTGGGCATTTTTAGCCGCAAGTTCAACAAGCTTTTCCTTGGCTCCACGCTTAGGAGTTCTTATATACACTCTGGAACCTTTTTTATTTGTAAGCCATGTTTCAATTAATTCCGATTCAGTCATTTCAAACTGAACAAATATTTCTCTAGGGATAAAAGGTGTACCTGTGTAGTAATCCTTAAGGAAGTATTCAAGCAAATCTTCATCCGTATCATCCACGCGAACATTAATAAAGAAATGCTCTCTACCAATCATTTTGCCACCGCGAATAAAGAACACCTGAACAACTGCATCTTCTTTGCCTTTTGCCATAGCAATGATATCTCTGTCCTCGCCATCAAGCTGGGTAGCTTTCTGCCTTCCTGCACAGGCCTTTACTGACTCAATCAAATCTCTGTAAAGGGCAGCCTTCTCGTAGTCCATATCCTCAGATGCTGCAAGCATTTTTCTTTGAAGATCTTTAATTGTATCGGCGTAATCTCCGTTTAAAAACTCGATTACTTTTTCTACGTTTTTACGATACTCCTCTACAGGAACATTTCCCTGGCAAGGGCCTAAGCACTGACCAATATGATAGTTCAAGCATGGTCTGTTCTTACCAAAATTTTCTGGAAGCTTCTGGGAACAGGTTCGTATCTTATATAGTTTTTGAACTAGCTCAATAGTGTCGTGAACAGCTCCTGCAGATGTGAATGGGCCAAAAAACTTACTACCATTCTTTTTCATCCTTCTAGAAAACAGCACCCTTGGATATGCTTCCTGTAAAGTAACCTCAATATATGGATAGGTCTTATCGTCACGAAGCATAGTGTTATACTTTGGTCGATATTCCTTTATTAAATTACATTCTAAAATAAGAGCCTCTAATTCAGAGTCAGTGACTATAAACTCGAAATAATCAATATTTGCCACCATCTGCTTTTTCTTGAGGCCCTCATCATGGCTTGGTTGAAAGTATTGTCTCACTCTGTGACGAAGAGACAACGCTTTACCTACATATATAATTTCATCATTTTTCCCGTGCATTAGATAAACTCCCGGTTGATCTGGGAGTTTACTAAGGTCTTTTTCAGTTACCATATAAATTACTCATCAAAAATGCTATCTTTTACCACATTCTGTGGATCATTATCATCGTCAAAAAGACTATGTCTTTCTGGCTCTTTCTTTTCTTCTGGATCTGGAATTCCCTTTATTTCTCTAAAGATTGACATGAACTCCTTACCTGTGATTGTCTCATGCTCAAATAGATAGTCAGAAATCTTATCAAGGCATTCCATGTTGTCTGCAAGAAGCTGCTTTGCTTTTGCATAAGCATCAGTAATCATCTGAAGAACTTCCTTATCAATTTCTGCTGCTGTGTTTTCGCCACAGATTAATGATGCTCTTCCATCAAGATACTGGCTCTCTACTGTTGCAAGTCCCATCATTCCAAACTTTTCAGACATACCAAATCGAGTAACCATTGCTCTGGCAATCTTTGTAGCTTGCTCGATATCATTTGCTGCACCTGATGTATATGAGCCAAACTTAATATCTTCTGCTGCTCGACCACCCATATATGTAACGATCTTTGCGATTAACTCATCCTTAGTTTCAAGGAACTTTTCTTCTTCTGGTGTCTGAAGTGTGTATCCCAATGCTCCCATTGTTCTAGGAACAATTGTAATCTTCTGAACTGGCTCAGCATCCTTTTGCAATGCAGAAACAAGAGCATGTCCAACTTCGTGATATGAAACGATTTTACGTTCCTTCTCACTCATTGCTCTATCCTTCTTTTCCTTGCCGCCGACTGCTACAAGTTCAAATGCTTCAAATAAATCTTTTTGATTTACAAACTTACGCTTATCCTTGACTGCTAAAATCGCTGCTTCGTTGATAATGTTAGCCAAATCAGAACCTACAAGACCTACAGATGCAAGTGCGATAGCGTCCAAATCAACTGTTTCATCCATCTTTACATCCTTTGCATGAACTTTGAGGATTTCAAGACGTCCCTTTTGATCAGGCTTATCAACAATGATTCGTCTATCAAAACGACCTGGACGAAGTAATGCTTTATCAAGTACCTCTGGTCTATTTGTAGCTGCAAGAATAAGTAATCCCTTATTTGAATCGAAACCATCCATCTCGGAGAGAAGCTGATTTAATGTCTGCTCACGCTCATCGTTACCGCCGCCATAATGTGCATCACGGCTCTTACCAATGGCATCAATCTCATCGATGAAAACGATACATGGTGCTACTTTCTGTGCTTCCTTGAAAAGGTCACGTACACGTGAAGCACCAACACCAACAAACATCTCTACGAAATCAGAACCTGCAAGTGAGAAGAATGGAACACCAGCTTCACCTGCAACTGCTTTTGCAAGAAGAGTTTTACCTGTTCCTGGAGGGCCTACTAAAAGAGCACCCTTTGGAAGCTTCGCGCCGATTTCTGTGTATTTACGAGGGTTATGAAGGAAGTCTACCATTTCCTGTACAGACTCCTTGGCCTCGTCCTGACCTGCTACATCCTTAAATGTAACTCCTGTAGCCTTTTCCATGTTGTAGAGCTTGGCATTTGATTTGCCAACGCCCATTGGGCCACCACCCATACGTTTCATAAAGAAACCGAGAAGAACCCATAATAAAACAATTGGAAGAACAAATGAAAGGACATTATAAATAATTGCCGCTGTCGAGTCAGCAATTGTACCTTCGTATTCCACACCGTGCTCATCCAACTTATCAAGCAAATCATCATCACGAAGATATGCTGTATAAAGCTTTACAGATGTTTTCTGGCCTGTACTTTCATATATCTGCTGAAGTGTGTTGGCTTCATCAGATGACATGCCATATGTTTCGCCCTCAACAAGAGTAATATTGATAACATCATTGTCGAAGTTTACTTCTGCAACTTTATCGTCTTCAACAAGCTGTAAAAACTCTGTATAAGTAATCTCCTGATTTGAATTTGAACTAGCCCCTCTATACATCATACTTGTAAAGAAAAGTGCCACAAGCACTAGTATTCCTAAAGTGTAGAAAGGCTGACGATTATTCTTTTTATCTCCACCGTTTTGGTTGTTATTATTCTCGTTCACAACTGCCTCCGTTTTGTAGAAAATTCTTATATTAATTTATCATAAAATAGTGGAAAAGTAATGATTTTAATAAAATTTTAATAGATATAAAAAACAAAACCGTCTGCAAACATTGCTGACGGTTTTGTATAATTTACTTTGATAATATTTCTGTATCGTTAGTGAACTCTGTACCAGATACCTCTTCAAATTTATGTAAAAGGTCCTCAATTGTAAGATTCTTTTTTTCTTCTCCCGAAATGTTGAGAATAACTCTGCCCTCATTCATCATGATAAGTCGATTACCATAATGGATGGCATCTCTCATATTATGGGTAACCATCATGGCTGTAAGATTATTCTCTTTAATTAGCATATCAGTTATTTCAAGAACCTTTGCTGCAGTCTTTGGATCGAGGGCTGCTGTGTGCTCATCTAGCAGTAAAACCTTTGGCTTCTGAATAGTTGCCATAAGAAGCGTAAGTGCCTGGCGTTGTCCTCCTGAAAGCAATCCCACTTTAGCTGTAAGTCTATCTTCCAAGCCCAAATCCAACTGCTTTAGCATTTCGTGATATCTTTCTCTTTCAGCTTTCGTAACGCCCCAGCCTAAACCTCTTGCTTTTCCTCTGCGTGCTGCCAAAGCCATGTTTTCATCAATCTGCATGTTTGCTGCAGTACCTGTCATAGGGTCCTGGAACACTCTTCCCAAGTAACGGGCACGCTTGTGCTCTGGAAGGCCGGTAACATCAACACCATCTATTGAGATAGAACCTGCATCTACTGGCCATACACCTGCAATCGCATTAAGAAATGTGGATTTTCCTGCACCATTTCCACCAATTACTGTGCAGAATTCGCCCTCCTCTAAATAAAGAGATGCACCTGATAATGCTACTTTTTCATTAATTGTCCCAGCATTAAAAGTTTTTCTAATTTTATTAGCATTAAGCATTATCGTTTACCTCCTCTTTTTGCCGCCTTAAAGAAGGAGCTATTCATTTTATTCTTTAAATATGGCACAGCAAGGAATATTGCTACTATTATCGCTGTGAACAATTTCATGTCATTTGCTGGCATCTTGAGCCACAATACAAATGCTATGAAAATGTAATAAAGAATACCACCTACAATTACAAAACCAAGTGCAAGCCAGAATGTACTCTTTTTCTTGAAAAATGCATTACATAACACATCTCCAATAATGATGGATGCCAATCCTATTACAATCGCGCCTCTACCCATATTTACATCAGCATTACCATTGAACTGAGCAAATAATGCGCCTGCAAAAGCAACTAGTGCATTTGATACTACAAGTCCTAATGCTTTCATAACATTTACGTTAATTCCCTGGGCTTTTGCCATGGCTGGGTTTGTTCCTGTAGCACGAAGTGCAGAACCCATTTCTGTTCCAAAGAACCAATACATAATTGCTATTATAATCACAGCAATCACAAGAACAGTGATTAACGCATCTGTTTTATATCTAAGTGAAACAGCCAAATTGTACTTATCTACTGAAATAGGAGTGTTTGGCTGATTTTTAGCAATTCTCAAATTTATTGAATATAATGCGAGCTGAGTAAGAATACCTGCCAATATATCAGGAATTCCAAGAACTGTATGTAATACGCCTGTGATCAATCCAGCCAATGCTCCTGCGATTAATGCAAGTACCAAAGCCAACACCCAAGAATGGCCTGATATAATCACCATAGCTGCAACAGCTCCTCCTGTTGCAAATGATCCATCTACCGATAAATCTGCAAAATTTAATAATTTGAATGTAATGTAGATGCCTAGTGCCATTATTCCGTATATTATTCCCTGTGCAACTGTACCAGGCATTCCTGCAATTAATGTTTCAATTCCCATTTTAAACTCCAAAGAGCAAGGTCAAAATTTCTGACCTTGCCCCAAAATAATTTTATTTTGTTGCTAAATCTTATTATTCAGCCTCTTCTTCCATCTCGATTGCAACATAATCATCTGGAAGCTCAATTCCGAGCGCTTCTGCAATTACTGGATTATATTCCTTTGTAAACTCTGTTGCATACTGAATCTCATATGTAGCAGGGTCCTGTCCATTAACAAGGATTTCGTAAGCCATAAGACCTGCTGCATATCCGATATCATAGTATGAAATAGAAAGTGTTGCGATACCGCATCCCTTACAGATTCCTTCCTCACCAGCGATGATTGGCACGCCTGCTGTAAGTGCTACATTGTTGATTGTTTCAGCGCAACTTGCTGCTACATTATCTGTAGGAACATATAATACATCGCTTTCTCCGCATGCTGTCTGAACTACTGTTGCAACGTCTGCTGAGTCAGAGAATGTGTATGCTGTAACATTGTATCCATAGTCCTCAAGATATGTTGTAATCTGATTTGCCTGATATAATGAATTATCCTCGCCAGAGCAGTAGATGATTCCTACTTCTTTTGCATCTGGGAAAAGCTCATTTAACATTTCTGCCTGTCCATCAAGTGGAGCCAAATCAGATGTACCTGTTACGTTGATTCCTGTTGTACCTTCCCAATCTTTAATTCCAAGTGCTGTACCATAATCTGTAATAGATGTAGCTACGATTGGAATAGAATTTGTTGCTGTTGAACTAGCCTGCATTGCAGGTGTTGCATTAGCCATAATCAAATCAACATTATCTGATACAAACGAATTTGCAATTGTGGCACATGTAGCTGTATCACCAGAAGCATTCTGTACGTTGATTTCTACCTGATCCCCAAGCTTCTCTTTTAAAGCATCTGAAAATCCCTCTGTTGCTGTATCAAGGGCTGGATGCTGCACTAACTGAATTACTCCTACATTGTATGTCTGATTAGCATCTGTAGTAGTTTCTTCTGTTGTTTCGGTTGTTGTGGCTGTTTCTGCTTCCTTTTGAGCGGCTGCATCTGTACCGCAACCAACCATGCTAAGAACCATTACTGACGCCAAAACTGATGCAAGTATTTTCTTCTTCATGTTTTCCCCTCCTGATTATTCTTCTTTGAAGTACTTTAGCACTTTTAATCACTAAAGTCAACAAGAACAAAAATATGGGCCCACCAGGCCCATATTGATTACATACATGTATATCCGCCATCAACTGGAAGAATTACACCATTAACATATGTACTTGCTGGAGATGCAAGGAAAATTGCTGCTGTGTCTAGCTCGCCCTCTTTACCATATCTGTTAAGAGGAATCATAGTCTTTGCATATTGCTGGAAAAACTCACTATCCAATATTTCTTTTGTAAGTGGTGTTTCAAAGTATCCTGGGCAAATAGCATTCACTGTAATTCCCTTATTTCCCCACTCTGATGCAAGCGCTCTTGTGAGATTTACAACACCGCCCTTTGCAGCGTGGTATGCAGCTGCTGGAGCAATATTATTTCCAACTAAGCCATACATAGAAGCAATATTTATAATACGGCCATATCCAGCAGGAATCATAGCCTTTTTAGCAATGGCTCTGGCCATCTTAAAACTACCTGTCAAATCAATGGCTACTTCTCCTTCAAATTGAGCATCTTCAACATCCTCTGCTGGTGTTGCTCCTGATCCTGTACCAGCATTATTAATTAAAATATCAATTCTGCCAAACTCTTTAAGGACTGTATCTACTGCAGCATTTACTTTCTCAGTATCCGTGATATCACAAGGAACTCCAATAGCCTTAACACCGAATGTGTCAGAAATCTCTTTTGCCACCTCTTCAATAAGATTCTGGCGACGGGCAACTGCTACTATATTACATCCCTGGGCTGCCAATGCCTTGGCCATCTGTACGCCAAGCCCTGATGAGCACCCTGTAATAAGCGCTACTTGACCTGATAAATCAAAATACTTTTTCTCCATAAAAACTTCCTCCTTTAATTTTATGCCATTGTATCAAAATCTCAGGAAAAATGTAAAAGTATTTTTGCATAATTTTGTATTTATTTTGTATTTTTCAGACAATTCGTTTGTTAATTATCAAACACTAAATGTGGATTACTTTATCTCCTCCATATTTATCAGTTAATTTTTTACAACAATAATAGAATCCTGGCACTAAGAACAGGTCTGCAAAAAGCCATGCTACAGGACTGGCCCATATAGCTCCGCTAAAGCCTATCATAGGTACCAAAGTAAATGCTACTAATATACGAGCTATCATCTCCATTACACCTGCAAATACCGCAAATGTGGAGAATCCCATTCCCTGGATTGCAAATCTAAATATATTAACTCCTGCAAGCAAAGTATAGGTAATACTATTTGCCAATAAGAACATTCTAGCCTGTTTAATAACAATGTCCGTAGATGTAAATAACCTTAAGATTGTACTTCCACTAAAGAACAATACTATAAAGATGAGTATTGCATATATCGTTCCTAACATCTGCGCTGTCCATACACCTTTTCGAACTCTTTGGATATCTTTTGCGCCAACATTTTGACCTGCAAATGTGGCCATAGTGCCTCCAAGTGCATCAAAAGGACATACTACAAACATAGATACTTTAGAGCCTGCTGTCATAGAAGCTACAGCGACAGTACCTAAGCCATTAACAGCAGTCTGTAGAACAACCGAGCCAATTGCTGTTATAGAGTATTGCAAGCCAAATGGAAGACCCATTGATATTAAAACTGCTGTATGATGTGGACCTAGCTTTAAATCATTTTTTGCCAGCTTAAGAATCGGAAATTTCTTTTTCATATATATCAAACAGCTTATGCCAGCAATAAACTGAGATATCACAGTTGCAAGTGCTGGACCATCTACGCTCATTCCCAAAACTATAATAAAAACAATATCTAATACAATATTGATTCCTGCTGCCATAATTAAGAAGTAGGTTGGCGTTTTGCTATCTCCTAGCGAACGCATTATACCAGCGGTAAGATTATACAAAAAAGTAACTGGTATTCCGAAAAATATAATTGAAATATAGGAATACGCTAGCTTGATAATATCATTTGGGGTTTGCATAATCTCCAATATTTGATAACAAAAGATACTTACTACTAATGTTATAGCAAGAGCAAATATGCCAGATATTATTATTGAGTTTCCTACAAACTTACGCATCGAATCATAGGATTCTGCTCCAAATCGTTGGGCAACAGGAATTGCAAAACCCGAACAGACTCCTATACAAAAACCATTGATTAAAAAATTAATAGATCCAGTTGAACCTACTGCAGCTAATGCATTATCTCCTAATGTTTGACCAACTATAATAGTATCAACAAGGTTGTACATTTGTTGGAATAAAAGTCCCGCAAGCATAGGAATGGAAAACCCTAATATAAGCTTCATTGGGCTTCCTTCTGTCATTTTCTTTGTGCTATCAGCTGCCATACTTAAGACCTCCCATTAATTTCTTTCTTGCTTTTAGAATACACCACATTTTATTTTTAATATAGTATTTATTTTAGCATTTTATATAATATTATAGATTTTTCACCATAGGCAATATACATATGGAATCTATTATTTCAATAAAAAAACCAGGACTAATGTCCTGGTTTAAAAAGCAAATATATATTATACAAGCTCAAGAACTACTTCCATAGCTGCATCGCCCTTACGTGGTCCGATCTTAACGATACGTGTGTAACCACCCTTGCGGTCAACATACTTTGGAGCAATCTCATCAAATACAAAGTTAGCCATATCAACCTTGTGTGTCTCGCTCTTCTTAGCACCCTTAGCTGTAGGTGTGTAAAGAACCTGCATCATCTGACGACGAGCGTGAAGTCTTGAAGGAGAATCCTTCTTAATCTTCTTATCAACTGTATCGTATACAGTTACCTTCTTGCCATCAACAACTTCCTTTACTCTCTTACCATCTTTGTCCTTGCGTGCTACCTTAGCCTGAACTGTAACTTCTTCGAAGTTATCCTTTTCCTTAACACCAAGAGTAATGATGTGCTCAGCAATCTTCTTTACTTCCTTAGCCTTAGCTTCAGTTGTAACGATCTTGCCGTGATAAAGAAGCTCTGTTACCTGGTTTCTTAAAAGAGCTTTTCTCTGTGATGATGTTCTGCTTAATTTTCTGTACTTTGCCATTTCTTTTCTCCTTATAGCTGGCGTTACAGGTGCTCATCGGTCTTACCCCGTAACTTGATTAATGGAAAGGCATGCGCGACAGTGCTCATCGGTCTTATCCGTCACGTATTATTTCCTGTTACTATATGCTCTCGAACTAGTCCTCTACCATTCTAAGTGAAAGACCAAGCTCGCTAAGCTTCTGCTCTACTTCTTCCATTGACTTGCGACCAAGGTTACGAACCTTCATCATGTCATCTGGTGACTTGTCGCAAAGCTCTGCTACTGTGTTGATACCAGCTCTCTTTAAGCAGTTGTATGAACGAACTGAAAGCTCAAGCTCATCAATGCTCATTTCAAGAGTCTTACCTGTTGTATCATCAGGCTTGTCAGCGATAACGCTAAGATCCTGAGCAGCATCTGAAAGGTTAACAAAAAGATTTAAATGCTCGCTGAGTACCTTTGCAGCCATAGAAACGGCTTCATCTGGACCCATTGTACCATTTGTATATACATCAAGTGTAAGCTTGTCATAATCTGTAACCTGGCCTACACGAGTGTCCTCAACTGTCATATTTACACGCTCAACTGGTGTGTAAATTGAGTCAACTGCAATCTTACCGATTGGAGTATCTGGAGTTTTGTTCTTATCTGCAGAGATATATCCACGATTCTTTGTAATTGTAAGCTCCATGTAAAGCTTGCAATCATTACCACCATTAAGATGTGCAATAACAAGATCAGGATTGATAATCTCGATATCAGAGTCAACCTGGATATCAGCAGCTGTAACAACTCCCTCTCCCTCGAACTCAATATATGCTGTCTTTGGCTCATCTGAAGAGCTATTATTTCTAATAGCAAGCTCCTTGATGTTCATTACGATTTCAGTAACATCCTCTTTTACACCTGGAATGGCACTGAACTCATGAAGAACGCCTTCAATCTTTATCTGGCTAACTGCAGCTCCTGGCAGAGACGAAAGCATAATTCTGCGAAGTGAATTACCAAGTGTTATACCATAACCTCTCTCAAGGGGTTCAACAACGAATCTGCCGTATTTTTTGTCCTCAGAAATCTCTACGATTTCAATATTTGGGTTTTCAAAATTTAACACTACATTGCCTCCTTATTTCATAAATTATGAAACTTAATGTACTAGACTCTAAAAAAGGAATATTTAATAAATATTCCATCAGATTACTTATTGCCACATAGTAAAATTGTAACAAATCGCACTTATACAAGCAAGCTTGTATAAGTGCTTTTTGTAAACATTTACTAATAATTATTATTTTGAATATAACTCGACGATAAGCATCTCGTCTACTGGTACATCAATCTGCTCTCTATTAGGAAGCTCTTTAACTGTACCCTTAAGGTTCTCAGCATCAACATCAACCCACTCTGGAGTTGTTCTACCAGCTGTAACCTCTGCGATATCCTTAAATCTCTGAAGGCTCTTTGACTTCTCGCGAACTTCGATAACATCGCCTGCCTTTACAAGATATGAAGGAACATTTACTGGCTTGCCGTTTACAAGGAACATCTTGTGATCAACAACCTGACGAGCTTCTTTTCTTGTACGAGCAAATCCCATACGGAATACTACGTTATCAAGACGGCTCTCAAGCATTGTCATAAGGTTTTCACCTGTCATACCCTTCTGACGGTCAGCCTTCTCATAATAATTACGGAAAGGCTTCTCAAGTACGCCATAAATGAACTTAGCCTTCTGCTTCTCCTGAAGCTGAAGAGCGTACTCAGACTTCTTGCCTCTTCCTCTATTCTTCTGTCTACGTGACTTTTTATCATATCCTAAAAATGTAGGATCTAAATCAAGAGATCTACATCTTTTAAGAACTGGTGTCTTATTAACTGCCATTAGATTTCCCTCCTAATTAGACTCTTCTACGCTTTGGTGGACGACATCCGTTATGTGGAACTGGAGTAACATCCTTGATTGTAAGAACCTGAACGCCGTTTGCATCGATTGCTCTGATTGCAGCTTCACGTCCTGAACCTGGTCCCTTTACGAATACATCTACACTCTTTAAACCGTGAACTAAAGCAGCCTTAACTGCTGTCTCTGCTGCCATCTGTGCAGCATAAGGAGTAGATTTCCTTGAACCTCTAAATCCTAGACCACCAGCACTTGCCCATGAAAGAGCGTTACCCTGAGCATCTGTAATAGTAACGATAGTATTATTGAAAGATGCCTGAACATGTACCTGTCCGTGTTCAACGTTTTTCTTTACACGCTTTTTTGTTGTCTTCTTTGCAACTTTAGCCATAATTAAACTAACCTACTTTCTTTCTATGAATATAATTACTTCTTCTTATTTGCTACTGTACGCTTTGGACCCTTACGAGTACGAGCGTTTGTCTTAGTCTTCTGTCCACGAACAGGAAGACCCTTTCTATGACGGATACCTCTGTAGCATCCGATTTCCTGAAGTCTCTTAATATCAAGAGCTACTTCTCTTCTAAGATCACCTTCTACAGTCATAGTTTCGTCAATAACTGTGCTAATCTTCTTAACTTCTTCGTCAGTTAAATCCTTAACACGTGTGCTAGGATCTACACCAGCTGCTTCAAGAATCTTGTTTGAGCTTACTCTACCGATTCCGTAAATGTAAGTTAAACCAATTTCAATTCTCTTGTCTCTTGGTAAATCTACACCTGCAATACGAGCCATGTGTGTTTACACCTCCATAAATTTCTACTATTAATAAGCGATATAAGTAATACAGCTCCGATCACTCGGCCTGAAATGTGTGTACACCCATATCTGGAACAAATTGGCCTCGGTATGATAGGCCTATTTATTATGAACAGCCTAAATTAGATACTCTTTAGACTGCAGCCGCACATAATAAAATGCTACATAAACAAACAGGAATTAACCCTGACGCTGCTTATGCTTTGGGTTCTCGCAGATAATACGAATGCTACCCTTTCTTTTGATGACCTTGCACTTCTCGCACATAGGCTTTACAGAAGATCTTACTTTCACGATTTTCCTCCTTTCCATGCCCTTTTATTCAAAGGTTGTGGTCAATCTATATTTGAACATCTTAAAAACGTCCGTTTAATAGTATACCGGGCGTTTTAATGTATGTCAACAAATTTTTAATTATTTTTACTTATCTCTCCAAATAATTCTTCCCTTAGAAAGATCATATGGACTCATTTCGATTGTAACCTTATCACCTGGTAAGATACGAATGTAATTCTGTCTTAACTTACCACTGATATGAGCAAGAATCTGATGACCATTTTCAAGCTCTACCTTAAACATAGCGTTAGGAAGTTTTTCAACTACCACTCCCTCAACTTCAATAACATCTGCCTTAGACATCTTTGTTCCTCCTATTATAAACTTTAAGAATTCTTTTTATTGATACATCATCTAATGTTTCAATGTCTTTTACTTCTTCTAAAACATCAGACGGAATATTTTTTATTAGCTGTAAATGAATTTTCTTTTTCTTTTTAGGCTTGGCAACAAGTTTAGTTGTTCCATTTACAAGATAACAATACTCATCATCTTCTTTAAGAACTAAGTATATTTGTTTCTTATCATGACCAGCCTTAGATGTTGCAAGCATTAAATCCATTTATTTCCCTCCGGATTTGCAAGTTCTGTAGGTGTCAGTGTAAGAATTTCAGGAGCGCCGTCTGTAATTACAATTGTATTTTCATAATGAGCAGATAATGACTCATCCATTGTAACTACTGTCCATTCATCATCCATCCAAGCTACATCACAGCTACCAGCGTTTATCATTGGCTCTACAGCAAGTGTCATGCCTTTGATTAGTTTTGGACCTTTTCTAAACCTTCGTCTGAAGTTTGGAATTTCAGGTGCTTCATGAAGCGAAGTACCAATACCATGTCCAACCAAGTCTCTAACTACTCCGTATCCAAAGCTCTCTGCATAATCGCCAATCGCGCCTGATATATCATATAAATGATTACCAGCTGTAGCAAATTTCATACCTTGGAAGAAAGATTGACGTGTTCTTTCAATAAGAAGCCTTGCTTCTTCACTGATTTCTCCAACACCAACTGTACGAGCAGCGTCGCTATGGTATCCTTTGTAAAGAACTCCTGTATCCAAGCTAACAATATCTCCATTAACAAGGATATGGTCGTCAGTAGGAATACCGTGAACAACTTCATCATTTACGGATACACACACACTTGCTGGATATCCATAAAGACCTTTGAAATTTGGCTCACAGCCATAGCTTCTAATTACTTCTTCACCCAATCGATCTACGTCTAATGTAGACATTCCTTCGTGAATTTCTTTAGCTAACGTTTCATGAACCTGTGCTAAAATCTTTCCAGCTTCACGCATCAATTGAATTTCTTCATCAGTTTTAATAGTTATAACTTCTGACATCTTAAGCTCCTAAAATAGCAGTGATATCCTCAAAAACCTTTTCCATAGGCTGAGTTCCATCAACAGACTTCAAAATGTCCTTACCCTTATAGTATTCAATAAGAGGCTGTGTCTGATCATGATAAACATCAAGTCTCTTCTTTACTGTCTCTGGCTTATCATCATCTCTTAATACTAACTGGCTGCCACATGTATCGCATACGCCCTCCTTCTTAGGTGGAATAGAAACGATATGATATGTAGCGCCACAATTTAAACAAGCTCTACGACCTGACATTCTATTGATAATATTCTCATCTGGAACATCTACGTCGATAGCATAATCCATTGACTGTCCAATTTTAGTAAGTGCAGCATCAAGTGCTTCTGCCTGAGGAATAGTTCTTGGGAATCCGTCTAATACAAATCCGTTCTTAGCATCATCCTGTGCAATGCGGTCCATTACAAGATCACAAGTAAGTTCATCTGGAACAAGCAAACCCTGATCCATGTATTCCTTCGCCTTTTTTCCAAGTTCAGTACCATTTTTAATGTTGGCACGGAATATATCACCTGTAGAAATGTGAGGAATTGAATACTTAGCAGCAATCTGCTTTGCCTGTGTTCCTTTGCCTGCACCAGGTGCACCTAACATAATAATCTTCATTCAACAAACCCTCCTGCTTAGATGTTTTGTAAAAAATTCTGTAAAAAACACCTTAAGAGATACGCGAAAATCACGTATCTCCCTCAGTGTCAAAATGACAATTAGTCATTTAAAAATCCTTTATAATTACGAACCATCATCTGAGATTCAACCTGCTTTAATGTTTCTACGATAACACCAACAATAATGATGATTGATGTACCACCAAATGAAACACTAGCGCCAACCAAACCGTTAAAGACGATAGGAAGTAATGCTACGATTGAAAGACCAATTGCTCCAATGAAAATAACATGCTTTAAGATTGCTGTTAAATAATCTGAAGTAGGTTTTCCTGGTCGTATACCTGGAATAAATCCACCTGAACGCTTAAGGTTCTCTGCAATTTCCAAAGGATTGAAAGTAATCTCTGTATAGAAATATGCAAAACCGATAATAAGCAATACATAAACAAGTGCTCCAATTGTGTAAATCCAATTTGAAGGATTGAACCAATTAGACTGACTCATTCCACTTAAAATCTTGCCCCAAACACCGCTTGGCTGTTTGTTTAATAACTGAACAATCATAACAGGTGTCTGAAGTAATGACTGAGCGAAGATGACAGGGATAACACCTGCTGTGTTAACTCTCATAGGGATGATTGATGAATTGCCACCAACCTGTCTTCTTCCCTGAATCTTATTTGAATATTGTACTGGAATACGTCTCTCTGCGCTCTGGAGTATAACAACGAATACAACAAGAGCAATAATTATTGCAGCAATAATAACTGCAGCTAACACTGCCTTTGGAATCGTTTTTCCAGCCATAAACTGCTCATAGAGCTTTGTTAAATCAGAAGGAATACGGCTAATGATATTAATAGTAAGAACTATTGAAATACCATTACCAATACCCTTTTCTGTAATTCTCTCACCAATCCACATAAGTACTGCAGATCCAGCTGTAAGTGCTACAACAACAAGTACGTAGTTGAGGAATGGAACTGAGTATGTTACAAGATAACCACTTCTTCCAAAACCAACTGCCATTGCGATAGACTCACCAAGTGCCAAGGCGATTGTAAGATAACGAGTAATCTGTGTCATCTTCTTTCTACCTTGTTCACCATCACGCTGCATTTCTTCTAACTTAGGAAATGCAATTGTAAGCAACTGCATAATGATAGAAGATGTAATGTATGGAGTGATGTTCAATGCGAAAACTGACATTGATGAGAATGAACCACCAGTGATTGAATCAAAAAAGTTCAATGCACTATCACTATCCGCGAAGAGACTGCTAAAGGCATTGCCATTGATGCCAGGCACTGGAAGCAAGCTTCCAAGCCTAACAACAATAAGCATTAAAAATGTAAAACCAATTCGTCTTCTTAAATCTTTAATTTTAAAAGCATCGCGTAGTGTCTGAAACATTAGATCACCTCTGCAGTTCCGCCCAAGGCTTCAATCTTCTCCTTTGCGCTAGCACTAAATGCGTTTGCCTGAACGTTGAGCTTCTTTGTAAGCTCACCACCGCCAAGAATCTTAACGCCATCGCGAGGGTTCTTGATGATACCGCTCTCAACGAGTGTATCAACTGTTACAGTAGCACCATTATCAAATCTCTCTAAATAAGAAACATTGATACCAACGATTTCCTTTGTATTTCTATTCTTGAAACCACGCTTAGGAAGACGTCTGTATAAAGGCATCTGTCCACCTTCGAATCCAAGTCTAATGCTTCCGCCTGAACGAGCCTTCTGTCCCTTATGACCCTTACCAGCAGTCTTGCCATTACCTGAACCGTGACCACGGCCTCTTCTGAAATTATCACTATGCTTTGAGCCTTCTGCTGGCTGTAAGTTAGATAAATCCATTATGGCACCTCCTTCTATTAAATTTCTTCAACTTTTACTAAGTGATTGACCATTCTAAGCATTCCTCGAACGCTGTCGTTGTCAGGAAGCTCAACAGTCTTGTTGACCTTTCTAAGGCCAAGTGCTTCTACAGTCTTCTTGTTCTTTGGAACAGCACCGATTGTAGACTTTACGAGTGTTACTCTTAACTTCTTCTCTGCCATTTACCTTTCCTCCTTAAGCAAGAATGTCTTCAACTTTCTTGCCACGAGCCTTTGCTACTTCCTCAGGTGACTTAAGAGACTTAAGTCCTTCGATTGTAGCAAGAACAACGTTCTGCTTATTTGATGATCCAAGTGACTTTGTACGGATATTTCCGATACCTGCAAGCTCACATACGGCACGAGCTGGACCACCAGCGATGATACCAGTACCTTCTGGTGCCTTCTTAAGAAGTACAGAAGCGCCTGTGTGCTTACCCTGAATGTCGTGTGTAATACTATGGTTGTCATCAAGCTTAACTGTGATAAGCTTCTTCATAGCATCTTCCTTACCCTTGCGGATAGCTTCTGGAATTTCAGCTGCCTTGCCAAGTCCAGCGCCAACGTGTCCGTTCTTATCGCCTACTACAACAAGAGCTGTGAAACGCATGTTACGTCCACCCTTAACAACCTTTGTTACACGCTTAATTTCTACAACCTGCTCAGTTAACTCTAACTGGCTAGCGTCAATGATTTCACGTTTCATGTGTTCTCCTCCTAGAATTCTAATCCAGCTTCTCTAGCTGCATCTGCTAAAGCTGCAACCTTGCCGGCATAAATGTAACCACCTCTGTCGAATACGACTTCCTTGATTCCCTTTTCCTGTGCCTTCTTAGCAATAACTGTACCGAGCTTTGTAGCTGCTTCTACGTTATTTGTCTTTGCAAGATCTGCCTTAACGTCTGCGTCAAGAGTAGATGCTGAAACAAGTGTATTTCCGCATGTATCATCAATAACCTGAACATACATGTGATTGTTGCTTCTGAACACTGCTAAACGTGGTCTTTCTGCAGTACCGGCTAGAGTGTTACGAAGTCTTCTATGCTTTGTCTGGCGAATTACTGATTTAGATTTCTTACTTACCATTTTACATTCACTCCTTTACTATTTCTTACCGGTCTTACCGACTTTACGTCTAATAACTTCATCAGCGTACTTAATACCCTTACCCTTATATGGCTCAGGTCTTCTCTTATCTCTGATGTTGGCAGCGTACTGACCAACCTTTTCCTTGTCGATACCCTTGATGATAATTTTATTTCCGTCAACTGTTGACTCGATACCCTCTGGATCTTCCATCTCTACTGGGTGTGAGTAACCAAGGTTAAGAGTAAGCTTCTTACCAGCCTTAGATGCTCTGTAACCTACACCGTTAACTTCAAGAGTCTTCTCATAGCCTGTTGTAACACCCACAACCATGTTGTTGATAAGTGTTCTTGTAAGACCATGTAAAGACTTCATCTTCTTTAAATCATTAGGTCTAGTAACAACAACTTCTGCACCCTCAAGCTTAATATCCATCTCAGATGGAAGTGTTCTCTCAAGAGTACCCTTAGGACCTTTTACAGTCACATGATTATTTTCTGCAATCTCAACTGTAACACCAGCTGGAACTGCGATTGGCATTCTTCCTATACGTGACATGCCCGTACCTCCTTAAATTTACTGTATGTCCGGCTTCTGTAACCGGGTTATACTTTAGGTAATTAGTTACTTGTTTGGATATGATTACCAAACATATGCAAGAACTTCGCCACCAACCTGAAGCTTACGAGCTTCCTTATCTGTGATGATGCCCTTGTTTGTTGAAAGGATAGCGATACCAAGTCCACCTAAAACGTATGGGATATCGTCCTTACCAGCATAAATACGAAGACCTGGCTTAGAAATTCTCTTAATACCAGAAATAATCTTCTCGTTCTTGTTTGCACCGTACTTTAATGTAACACGGATATCCTTGAAGTTACCATTATCAACGATGTCGTACTTTGTGATAAATCCTTCATCTACAAGAATGTCTGCAATTGCAACCTTCATCTTTGATGCAGGAACATCTACTGTATCATGTTTTGCAGTATTTGCATTACGGATTCTTGTAAGCATATCTGCTATTGGATCACTCATTGTCATGATGCAATTTCCTCCTAATTATCAATCTGTGCTCGTTATCTTACCATGAAGCTTTCTTTACGCCAGGGATCTGTCCCTTGTAAGCTAACTCACGGAAACATACTCTACAAATACCATACTTTCTAAGGTATGCATGTGGACGACCGCAGATTTTGCAACGACTGTACTCTTGTGTAGAGAACTTTGCTGTGCGCTGCTGCTTTACTTTCATTGACTTCTTTGCCATAACTTTCCTCCTATGCTTCCTTAGCGAAAGGCATATTGAATAAACGAAGTAATTCTCTAGCCTCTTCATCTGTCTTAGCTGTAGTTACGAAGATAATGTCCATACCACGAGTCTTGTCAATCTTATCGTACTCAATCTCAGGGAAGATGATCTGCTCCTTGATACCAAGTGCATAGTTTCCTCTACCATCGAATGAATTAGGATTAACACCTCTGAAGTCACGAACACGTGGGAGTGCAAGATTGATAAGACGATCTGCGAACTCATACATCTTCTCTCCACGAAGTGTAGTCTTACAGCCAATTGCCATACCTTCACGAATCTTGAAGTTAGCAACTGAATTCTTTGCCTTTGTTGTAACAGCTTTCTGGCCTGTAATCATTTCCATATCCTTAACTGCAGACTCAAGAAGCTTAGCATTGTCCTTTGCTTCGCCAACACCCATGTTGACAACGATCTTTTCGATCTTAGGAACTTCCATAATATTCTTGTATCCAAACTTCTCAACCATTGCTGGTACGATTTCATTAAGATACTGATCTTTTAATCTACTCAACGAACTGTTCTCCTTTCTTCAATTAGTCAATAACCTCGCCGGTCTTCTTTGCGAAACGGACTTTTTTGTCTCCGTCCATCTTGAAACCAACACGTGTAGGCTGACCGTTATGAAGTAACATAACATTTGAAGCATCGATAGGAGCTTCCTGCTCGATGATACCACCTGCCTGGTTGGCCATGCTAGGCTTAACATGACGCTTTACCATGTTAACACCCTCAACTGTAACGGTGTTATTCTTCTTATCTACTGCGATAACCTTACCTTCGTTGTTTACATCGCCACCTGCGATTACACGAACAGTATCGCCTTTTTTAATTTTCATAGTTGCCATTCTACTCTTCCTCCTACAATACTTCTGGAGCGAGAGAAACAATCTTCATGAACTGCTTCTCACGAAGCTCTCTAGCTACAGGTCCAAAAATACGAGTTCCTCTTGGAGTCTTGTCATCTTTAATGATGACTGCAGCATTTTCATCAAACTTGATATAAGAACCATCTTTACGACGGGCACCTTTAACTGAACGAACAACTACTGCCTTAACAACGTCACCCTTCTTTACAACGCCACCTGGTGTTGCATCTTTAACGGTAGCAGTAATTACGTCGCCGATATTGGCATATCTTCTTGTAGATCCACCCATAACACGGATAACAAGGATTTCCTTTGCTCCTGTATTATCGGCTACCTTTAATCTACTTTCCTGTTGTACCATTATAGTAGCCTCCTTTAATTATTTTGCTCTCTCGATAACTTCAACAAGTCTCCATCTCTTATCTTTAGAAAGTGGTCTTGTCTCCATTACCTTTACTGTATCTCCGATGTGAGCGTCGCCGTTCTCATCGTGAGCCTTAAGCTTATATGTCTTCTTAACGATCTTGTTGTAAAGTGGATGCTTTACATTGTCACGGATTGCAACAACGATTGTCTTATCCATCTTGTCGCTTACAACAACACCTGTACGTGTTTTTCTTAAGTTTCTTTCCACGTCTTTGATCTCCTTTCAAATAGTTAAGATTCTAATCAATTATGCGTTCTTCTCAGCTTCTGTGATAACAGTCTGAATACGAGCGATGTTACGACGAACCTCACGGATTCTTGCTGTATTGTCTAACTGATTTGTAGCATTCTGGAATCTTAAGTTGAAAAGTTCTTTCTTAGCTTCTACGAGCTGAGCATTAAGCTCTGCTACTGAAGTGTTCTTTAAATCTTCTACGTACTTTGTATTCTTCATTATGCTTCACCGCCTTCTAAATCCTCACGGGAAACTATCTTGCACTTGCAAGGAAGTTTATGTGTAGCGAGACGAAGTGCTTCTCTAGCAACTTCCTCAGATACTCCTGAGATCTCGAATAATACACGGCCCGGCTTAACAACAGCTACCCAATATTCAAGTGTTCCCTTACCTGAACCCATTCGAGTTTCAGCAGGTTTTGCAGTAACTGGCTTGTCTGGGAAAATCTTAATCCAAACCTTACCACCACGCTTAATGTAACGTGTCATAGCGATACGAGCTGCTTCGATCTGGTTTGACTTAATCCAAGCTGGCTCTGTTGCAACGATACCATACTCACCGTAAGATATCTTATTTCCTCTTGAAGCTTTTCCAGCCATGTTCCCACGGAACTGCTTTCTATGCTTCGCTCTCTTTGGCATTAACATATTATTGAGCTCCTCCTTCCACATTCTTTCTCTTTGGAAGTACTTCACCCTTATAGATCCAAACCTTTACACCAACCTTACCATAAGTAGTGTCAGCCTCAGCGAATCCATAATCGATATCAGCACGAAGTGTCTGAAGTGGAATAGTACCTTCATTGTAAGACTCTGAACGAGCCATATCAGCACCACCAAGACGTCCTGAACAGCTTGTCTTGATACCCTTGATACCAGTCTTCATAGCGCGACCCATGCAAGACTTCATTGCTCTACGGAATGATACACGGTTCTCAAGCTGGCCAGCGATGTTCTCAGCAACGAGCTGTGCATCACGATCTGGTCTCTTGATTTCCTTGATATCAACAACAAGCTTATCGCTTGTCTGCTTCTGGAGCTCAGTCTTAATCTTGTCGATTTCAGCGCCGCCCTTACCGATAACAACGCCTGGCTTTGCTGTATAAACAGTAACCTTTACTCTACCAGCAGCGCGCTCGATTTCAATCTTAGAAACGCCTGCAGCGTAAAGCTTCTTCTTAAGAAATTTTCTGATATTATAGTCTTCAACTAAGTAGTCTGAGAAGTTCTCGCCCTCAGCGTACCACTTAGAATCCCAGTCCTTAATAACACCGACTCTTAAGCCATGAGGATTAACTTTCTGTCCCATGTTTTGCCTCCTTAATTTTTCTGATCAAGCACGATTGTGATGTGGCTCATTCTCTTTTCGATTCTGTAAGCTCTACCCTGTGCTCTTGGTCTAATTCTCTTCATTGTAGGTCCCTTGTTTGCATAGCACTCAGCTACTACAAGGTCCTTGCGATCTAAGCCGTTATTGTTCTCAGCGTTTGCAATAGCAGACTTAAGTAATTTCTCTATAACACTTGAAGCGTATCTTGGATTGTACATTACGATAGCAAGAGCTGTATCAACATCCTTACCACGAATGGCATCAAGTACGAAACAAGCCTTCTGAACTGACATTCTAGCATAAGATAACTTTGCTGAAGGTCTTGTATCCTTTACATCGTTTCTCTCACGTTTAATTTGAGATCTATGTCCCTTAGCCATGATAAAAACTCCTTTCTGTTAATTAGCGTACCTTTGACTTCTTTTCGTCTTTGCCATGACCTCTGTAGGTTCTAGTAGCAACGAATTCACCAAGCTTGTGTCCAACCATGTCTTCTGTAACATATACTGGAACATGCTTTCTACCGTCATGTACTGCAATTGTATGTCCAACCATCTGTGGGAAGATTGTAGAACGACGTGACCATGTCTTGATAACTGACTTGTCGCCGCTTGCGTTCATAGCATCAACCTTCTTTAATAAGCTTGCATCAGCAAATGGTCCTTTTTTTAATGAACGTGCCATGTGTATCCTCCTTACTTGATTGCTCTACCATCGCGTCTTCTTACGATGAGCTTGTTAGACTGCTTGTGCTTCTTTCTTGTCTTGAGACCAAGAGCTGGCTTGCCCCAAGGTGTGCATGGACCTGGACGTCCGATAGGAGCGCGGCCCTCACCACCACCATGTGGATGGTCATTAGGGTTCATAACAGAACCACGAACTGTAGGTCTGATACCCATGTGTCTCTTACGACCAGCTTTACCGATCTTAACAAGGTTGTGATCACCGTTACCGATTACACCGATTGATGCACGGCAGTTAAGAGGTACCATTCTCATTTCGCCTGAAGGAAGACGAAGTGTAGCGTACTTACCTTCTTTAGCCATGAGCTGAGCTGAGTTACCAGCTGAACGAACAAGCTGTCCGCCACGTCCTGGATAAAGCTCGATATTGTGAATAAGTGTACCAACTGGAATCTTCTCGAGTGGTAAGCAGTTACCAACTCTAACTTCAGCGTCAGCACCGTTCATAACTGTCATGCCGTCTGTAAGACCAGCTGGAGCAAGGATGTAAGCCTTCTCGCCGTCTGCGTAGCAGATAAGAGCGATGTTAGCTGTTCTGTTTGGATCGTACTCGATACCAATAACCTTTGCAGGAATTCCATCCTTATTTCTCTTGAAATCAATAAGTCTATATTTCTGTCTGTTACCGCCACCGTGATGTCTAACGGTAATCTTACCCTGATTGTTACGACCAGCGTGCTTCTTTAATGAAACAACAAGTGACTTCTCTGGAGATGTCTTTGTGATCTCAGCGAAATCTGAACCAGTCATATTTCTTCTAGAAGGTGTATATGGGTTATATGTCTTAATTCCCATTTTGTTTCTCCTTTCGTTTACTCGTTTATTATCGCGCTCGACTGCGCATAAAATTAATTAACTCTTGCCTTAAGCTATATCTTAAAGACCTGAGAAAATCTCGATATCTTTGCTATCAGCTGTAAGCTGAACGATAGCTTTCTTTGTCTTTGCTGTCTTACCGAATGTCATTCCACGTCTCTTTGTCTTGCCATCAGCGTTCATTGTGTTAACTGAAGCAACCTTTACTCCGTCGAACATCTTCTCAACAGCTTCCTTAATCATTGTCTTGTTTGCTTCTGGATGAACTAAGAATGTGTACTTCTTCTCAGCCATAGCGTTCATTGACTTTTCTGTGATTACAGGTTTAAGGATTACGTCATAATACTGTACATTTGCCATTATGCATATACCTCCTGAATCTGATCTACAGCAGCCTTTGTTACAACTACTGTGTTGTACTTAAGGATGTCATAAACGTTGATTGTGTTTGTAAGAGCTGTCTTAACTGTAGGAATGTTCTTTGCAGACATAACTACGTTCTTGTCATTTGTATCAAGAACAACAAGTGCCTTCTCAACGTTAAGGTTTGTTAATACCTTTGCAAAATCCTTTGTCTTAATAGCGTCAAACTTAAGCTCGTCAACAACGATGAACTTGTTCTCGTTAACTGCAGAAGTGAGTACAGACTTAAGAGCTGCTCTCTTCTCCTTCTTGTTGAGCTTAAATGAATAATCTCTTGGTGTTGGAGCGAATACTACGCCACCACCTGTCCACTGTGGAGATCTTGTAGAACCCTGTCTTGCATGACCTGTTCCCTTCTGTCTCCAAGGTTTTCTACCACCACCAGAAACCTCAGAACGAGTCTTAGCCTTCTGTGTTCCCTGACGGTTATTTGCAAGCTGCTGGACAACTGCCATGTGAACTAAGTGCTCATTAATCTCAACTGCGAAGATGCTGTCGTTAAGATCCATGGTGCCAACTTCTTTGCCTTCCATATTATATACGGATACTTTAGCCATCGCTAAGTTCCTCCTTTCCTATCGTAAGATTACTTTCCTGCTTTAACTGACTCTTTAATTGTTACAAGAGACTTCTTAGGTCCTGGAACAGCACCCTTTACTAAAAGCAGATTATTTTCAACATCAACACGTACAATCTCAAGGTTCTGGATTGTTACCTTGTTTCCGCCCATCTGACCTGGCATACCCTTGCCCTTGAATACACGGCTAGGTGAAGAACAAGCACCATTTGAACCCTGGTGTCTGTGGAACTTAGAACCGTGAGCCATAGGACCTCTGTGCTGGCCTAATCTCTTGATAGCGCCCTGGAATCCCTTACCCTTTGAAGTAGCTGTTGCATCAACCTTGTCACCAGCTTCAAAGATATCAGCCTTGATTTCCTGAGCAAGTGCATAATCTGCACAATTATCAAATCTGAACTCTCTAACAAATCTCTTTGGCTCAACACCAGCCTTATCGAAGTGACCCTTCTCTGGCTTGTTTACGCCATTGCGATGAATAATTTCTTTGCGTCCGTTTGCATCCTTATTAACAAGCTTTACTTTCTTGTCAACAAAGCCAACCTGAACAGCATCGTAACCATCATTTTCTACTGTCTTAATCTGTGTAACAACACATGGACCTGCAGAAAGTACAGTTACAGGAATAAGCTCGCCGCCTTCATTGAAGACCTGAGTCATTCCGACCTTTGTAGCTAAAATAGCTTTCTTCATGTTTTCTTACCTCCATTTTCTACAGCGGAACGCTTCTTGCCCAAAACTATGGGGTAGCGGAACCGTTCATCCTAGAACAGTGTCATATAAGTGGAATAAGATAAGAACTTATTGCTTCTATATAAAACCATCTTGGATGTTTTCTTAATTAAATGAACTCAATTACTTGTTCTTGATGCTGATCTCAACACCTGCAGGCATCTCTAACTTTGAAAGAGCCTCAACAGTCTTCTGTGTTGGGTCGATGACATCAATCAATCTCTTATGAGTTCTCTGCTCGAACTGCTCACGAGAGTCTTTGTACTTATGTACAGCTCTAAGAATTGTAACAACTTCCTTCTTTGTTGGAAGAGGTACTGGACCACTAACCTGTGCTCCGTTCTTCTTAACAGTCTCGATGATTTTCTTGGCAGATGAATCTACTAACTCATGATCATAAGCCTTGAGTGTGATTCTCATAACTTGATTTGCCATAAAAAAAGTCTCCTCCTTTTTCGTTTTTCTTTTTGTGAAAAAGCGATCAAGTGGCGACTGTACACTTACCCGTGTGTTTCATGTTTCAAAACTCAAAGTTCGAACCAAGTTCTCACACGTCGTCTCCGCAGATGCGGACGGTTTTCTGTTGTACAGTGACTTGTCGTCAGTTTCCTAACTTGACATTCGCTCCACGGAAAACCAACCTCAGCAAGCTGGGTTGCAACCTCACGCTTCATTGCTATCATGTCACAGCAAGTAATAATATACACGAGAAATGGGAAGTCTGCAATAAAAAGAAGAAAAATATTGTATTTTTTTTAGTACAATCCTGTTTTCTACTAAATATTGTGTTTTTTATACAGTGTTTGTACTATTAGACATTGAACATTGACAATCTTCAAGTATAATATTCAAGGCATAAGAAATTACTACCTATAATATAGGAAGTAATTATTATTGTAAACAATATACTTAATATAGAAAGGATTGTTACTTCCATAAGTAACTTGGTGAAATATGAATACAGCATCAAATTGGAAAGATTACGAAATAATCGATTGCTCCTCAGGCGAGAAGCTTGAACGTTGGGGCGACTATGTTCTTCTTAGGCCTGACCCTCAGGTTATTTGGAACACTCCAAAGAAATCTTCCTATTATAAGAAATTAAATGCACATTACCATCGTTCAAATAAAGGTGGTGGCGAATGGGAATTCTTTGACTTACCAGAACAGTGGACTATCAGCTATCCTATCTGTGGTCACGACTTAAAGTTCAACTTAAAGCCTTTCGCTTTCAAGCATACAGGTCTTTTCCCAGAGCAGGCTGTTAACTGGGATTGGTTTTCTTCTATTATTAATAAGGAAGTAACTGAAAAGAAACGTCCTGTAAAGGTTCTTAATCTTTTTGCATACACAGGAGGTGCAACTCTTGCCGCAGCAGCTGCTGGAGCTCAGGTTACTCATGTTGATGCCTCAAAGGGCATGGTTCAGTGGGCAAAAGAAAACGCTGCTTCATCTGGTCTTTCTGAAGCACCAATCAGATGGCTTGTAGATGACTGCCGCAAGTTTGTAGAACGAGAAATTCGTCGTGGCAACAAATATGACGGAATAATAATGGATCCTCCTTCATATGGAAGAGGTTCAAAGAATGAGATTTGGAAAATCGAAGATGATATTTTCCCATTCATCCAGCTTTGCGAGCAAATCCTTTCAGATGACGCTCTTTTCTTCTTAGTAAACTCATATACTACAGGCTTACAACCAGCTGTATTAAACTATATGATAAGCACAGCTTTATTGGATAAACATCCAGGGGAGGTTAACGCTGACGAAATTGGTCTTCCAGTTACAGAATCAGGATTAGTATTACCATGTGGAGCCAGCGGACGTTGGGTTAGAAAATAACGCACTATAATATAGAAGGAACTCAATTTTATGACTGAAACAAACACAATAAACCCACTTGGTATAGAGCCAGTAGGAAAGCTACTAAAGAAATTTGCTATTCCTAGTATAATAGCCATGCTTGTAGGTTCTCTCTACAACATGGTGGATCAATTATTCATTGGAAACTTTGTTGGACCCCTTGGTAATGGCGCAACAAATATCCAGTTTCCTCTTTCAATTTTGAATGTATCAATTGCACTGTTATGTGGCATAGGTGCCGCTTCGACTTTCAACCTGGCGATGGGCCGTGGCGAAACAGAAAAGGCCGGTCATTACATTGGCAACGCAGTAACAGTAATGCTAATAGGTGGTTTGATTCTTACCACTTTAACAGAGCTTTTTCTGGAGCCAATTTTGCTAGCATGTGGAGCCACAGAAAACATTCTTCCATACGCAATGGAATATTCAAGAATATGCGCGCTTGGATTTCCATTCTTTATCTTATCAGGTGGCGGAAGTCATCTTGTACGAGCTGATGGCAGCCCAAATATGACTATGGCAATCAACCTCGTAGGTGCTATCGTAAATACGATACTTGATTATTTATTCGTAGCAGTCTTCGGATGGGGAATGTCAGGTGCAGCTATTGCAACAATCATCGGGCAATATATCGCTGGATTTATGGTTTTATTCTATTTGACTAGATTCAAAACAGTAAAACTTCACAAGGAACATTTTGTTCCACAGCTTTCAATTATCATAGCAATTGCATCCTTAGGTACAGCTCCATTCATTAATCAAATTGCTATGATGCTTGTGCAGATTGTAATGAATCATGTAATGGGACACTATGGCGCTCAATCTATTTACGGTTCAGATATTCCTATTACCTGCGCCGGAATTATTTCAAAGGTTAACGGCATATGCTTCTCTTTTGTAATCGGTATTTCTCAAGGTTTACAGCCAATCATCAGTTTCAACTATGGGGCTAAAAACTACAAGCGAGTAAAAGATGCTTATCATCTGGCCATTAAATTAGCTGCAATCATCACTACTATAAGTTGGTTATGTTTCCAGCTTTTCCCTCGCCAAATAGTTTCAATTTTTGGTTCAGGTTCACAGTTGTATTTTGATTTTTGTACTAAGTATTTCAGAATATTCTTATTTGGTATTTGTACTGCTTTCTTACAGCCACTTACTTCCAATTTCTTTACAGCAATTGGAAAACCTTACAAAGGAATTTTCATGTCACTTACAAGACAAGTTTTATTCCTTACCCCACTTATTATTCTATTGCCATTTTTCTTTGGATTTAATGGCGTATTATATGCAGGACCAGTTGCAGATGTTCTTTCGTTTACAATCTGTTTCATACTTATTCGAAGAGAATTCTCTCGTCCAGAATTCCGAAACCTATAATAAAAAGAGCCAATCAGTTACGTGCTGGTTGGCTCTTTATTATTTCAATTATTCTGTTTTCACGTCAACATTGGCGCCTGTAATATTAACATTTTTGTTAACCTTAGCATCGTATGTGTTAGCTTTCATGATTTCAGCAAGATCCACTCCTGTAGCCTCGCTCATTGTATCAAAGACCTGCTTTAAAACTACAGGCATGTTACCTGATATTTTAGCAGCTCCGCCTTCACTTCCATCGCCTGTTTCGTAGATGTTAATCTTATCAATTGCAGCAAGTGGCTTTGCAATTTCAGCAGCGATTTCTGGCATAACCTTAATCATCATCTCTGCCATAGCGGCACCATTGTACTTGCGATATGCTTCAGCTTTCTTTTCCATTGCTTCAGCTTCTGCAAGACCTTTTGCCTTTATTGCCTCAGCTTCCGCCTTACCTTTTGCAGCAATACCAGCTGCTTCTGCATCATACTTTGCCTTAATACCAGCTGCTTCCTGCTCTGCAGCATACTTCTGAGCCTCTGCCTGTGCTTTCTTTGCATCAGCTTCGCGCTCCTGCTCATACTTGGCAGCCTCAGCTTTTTTCTGTCTCTGAATTAACTCAGCTTCCGCTTTTTTCTCAGCCTGATACTTTTCAGCATCTGCCTGCTTTTCAATCTGAGCAGCAAGTTCCTGCTGTTTAACAACAACTTCCTTCTGCTTCAATTCTGCTTCGCGCTCAGCCTTAGCAATCTGTGCATTTACTGTAGCAGCCTCAATTGTCTTCTGCTGTTCCTGCTGCTGAATTGAATATGCTGCATCTGCGACAGCGTTAGCTGTATCTGCCTGCTGCTTCAACTCTGCCTGCTTAATAGCAAGGGCATTATTCTTTTCTGCAATTTCTGTCTGTGCAGTAACTCTTGCATCATTAGCAGCTTTATCAGCCTCAGCCTGTGCAATAGCAACATCTCTATCAGCCTGTGCTTTTGCAATAGCGGCATCTTTCTTAATCTTAGCAGTGTTATCCATACCAAGATCATTGATAAGTCCATTCTCATCAGTTACATTCTGAATGTTGCATGAAAGGATTTCGATACCAAGTTTGTTCATATCCTTAGATGCTTTTTCCATAACCTGATCAGAAAAGCTATCTCTATCAGTATTGATTGTCTTCAATGACAATGTGCCGATGATTTCACGCATGTTACCTTGTAAAGAATCCTGTAAATCCATAGTGATTTGGTCTGGATTCTTATTTAAGAAGTTCTTTGCTGCAAGCTGAATTGATGAAGCATCTGTGCCAATTCTTACTTTTGCTACAGCATCAACATTTACATTGATAAAATCGTTAGTAGGCACTGACTGTTCAGTTTTGATATCAACTGTCATCTGTCCCAAATAAAGCTTATCAACTCTTTCAAAGAATGGAATCTTGATTCCAGCTCTTCCCACAAGAATACGAGGAGTCTTGCGAAGACCAGAAATGATGTAGGCTCTGTCTGGTGGTGCCTTTACATAGCCTGCCACAATTACTAACAGAACTACAATAATAAGTGCGATAATAGGTATTAGTTCCATAACATTTTCCCTCTCTTTCAAAAAAATAACTGCCCAAAACTATTATTTTGGACAGTTATATTAAAGCACATCTTAAGTAGTATGTAAATACTTTTTTGGAATTTATTACATCTTTAAATATTCCATTCCCTGCTTCACCTCATCAGGAACTACACCATCATTTTTCTCCACCTTATCAATGATAGTTTTCAAATGATGCAATGCTTGAGACTGCTTAATCTCATGACGAGATATGCCTTGTTCAAACATTGGATGAGAGCTAACCTTTGCTCTATAGGCCTTTGAGAATGTACAGTGTTTATTAAGGATATTTCTTTCTGCCTTATTAAGACGAATACTTCCCTGGGCCTCAAAATTAATCCAGATTGTGTACTGCTTTGTAAAGGCCTCACGCATATTGTTTCGAGAAGATTTAAGAAGCGTCTTAACCTTTTCTTTGTTTTCCGCAGAGAGATCTTTATTCTTTCGATAGAATGTAAAGTAATCATAAAAGTCTGATGTCAGACACTCAGAGCCAATATCATTCCATCTTGAACCCTGCTCTTTTCTGCAGATTTCCCATCTGAACGCTCCGCAGCAATAAATCATCATCTTGTCGATATCATCAAGAGTAAACATAGGGAATACGAAACGTCCCGGTGAATCCACCTTTATTCCGCCGCATTCCTGCCACATCATAGCACGCATTCCTACATTTGGAAGAAGGATAATATCAGGCTCGACTCGCTTTAAATAAGCCTCACTCTTAACGCCTGTATCCATATCTGTAAAATAACCCTCGCGCAAGAAAATGCCATAATCCACTTCTTCGATTCGATTCATAGCTTCCATGAGCTTTGCCTGAGTCAATAATAATCTCATAGGCTCTGCTCCAAAGTCTTCTTTTGTAAGAACTGGACAGAATGCCGTCATCTTTCCCGATGTAGTTCTATTAGCAGACTTGAAGAAATTATCAATTTCAAAAATGACTTTCTGTTCCTGGTCGTTCATCCAAGTCTGCATTTCAGACTCAGGGATGTTTCCAGATTTTCTTTCTTCAAGAACAAAACCTCTATAGTCTAAGTCAAGCTCGTTCTTGCTTGGCTCTCTGTCTGCCTGATAAACCTTGCGAAGCCATTTGTATATTGTAAAAAGATGCTCGCTTTCGCAAAGAGTTTCTAAGCGTTCTACCAAATCAGCAAGCTGATATGTAAGCTCCTCACCTACAGCCTCGTAGTCTATATAACCAAAATTCAAAAACATAAGGATAATGGTATCTAACTCACCACCCATGGCTTCGAATTCCAAAGCTCTAAAGAATGTTTTACGATAAATATCATAAAACAAATCTACAGCTTTCTTTCTTACACGACGTTCATTGTCTTCTTTGCCCTCTCGGTCAGAAAGAGCTAAATATTCATCAAGCTGTTTTCTGTACTCATCCTGCTTGTCCTCATCCACCTCAGCAAATTCACAAATATGCTCGAAGGTCTGAGTAAATTCAGCTTGCTTTTGCACCTTTGCTTCATCAAATGCCGCTGCAGAAGCTGCAAAATCGTGTGAATCGTATTCAGCCCATCTTTCTTTGATAAGCTGTTTATCGTAGATTCCGCAGGTTGAAAGATACTTATAAAGCATCTTCATTAGCTTAATAATGCCATCCTGCTCCATGCCACGTTCTGCCATGTATATTCTAAGATTAAAGAGCAACTCAAACATATCTCCTCTATCTTGAGAAAGGAGAATAGGTGAAAACTCTTCAATGTAAAAGCCCATTGTCTCTGCACACTCAATAGCTCTAGCCATATAGCCACAGCTAATACCAATAACACCATTTACAATTTCAGTGCGCTTACCATATATATTTTCAATTTCTTTATTGTCAACAGAATTTAAGCTATCAATATAATCATGCTCCCACTTGAGGATTTCATTTTTGAGCTCAAGAGGCTCCATTTCCTCCAACAAAGGAATCTCTACAGGTGTCATAGAAGCTGCGCGGCATAATTTGCGATACTCAGCGTTTATTCCTCTGCAGTAATCTGTAAAATCCTCTACCTTCTTTTTGTATGAATCATATATTTTAAATACATCCCTACACTGTCTGAATGCACCTTTTGCAAAACCAAAAATATATACTGGTTGTTCATTAAAGATAACATCAAAATCAGCCATCGTCTTATAATTGCATTTAATGACGGTGGCTGTTTCTTTTACAGTATAATCTGCTTCATACTGATGGTTGAGAGCATCAGAAAGCCCAACAACAGTACCAGGGCCTAGACTTAACATCTGGCCCCTCCATTGTTGTACTATCTCTCCGGCTATAACAACATACATGCTATCAACCGGATCATTCTCATTTATTAACTTTTTACCTGCCTCAATAGTGATAGGTTCCAAAGTCGACTCCTTTACTTAGTTCCGAAGATTCTATCTCCAGCATCTCCTAAACCAGGGCAAATATAAGCATCAGAATTGAGTTCACGATCAATATGACCAATGTAAATCTGAACATCTGGATGAGCCTCATGAAGAGCTCTAACTCCCTCTGGAGCTGCAATAATTGCCATGAACTTGATTCTCTTTCCACCATGCTGCTTAATAAGTGTGATAGCATCGATTGCTGAACCACCTGTAGCAAGCATAGGATCTGTTACAACGATAAGACGCTCCTCGATTGGGCTTGGGAGCTTGCAGTAATACTCGTGTGGAATATGTGTTTCCTCATCACGATACATACCAATGTGACCAATCTTTGCTGTTGGTACAAGCTTCTGAATACCGTTAACCATACCAAGACCTGCACGAAGGATTGGTACGATTGCCATCTTACGACCAGCAATAACTGGTGCCATGCACTTTTCGATTGGTGTCTCGCACTCGATATCTACTGTCTGTAAATCGTTGAGTGCTTCAAAAGCCTCAAGCATAGCTATTTCTTCTACAAGAGCACGGAACTCTGCTGTTCCTGTGTTCTTATCTCTAAGCATTGTAATTTTGTGCTGAAGTAGAGGATGTGTAAGCTCTACTACGTTATCTAATTTCTCCATTAAATTAGCCTCCAAAAAATTTATCTATTTATCCCTCTTATAATATGAAAGGGTTGATATCTATATTTCTATTTTATCAGCTACAGTAACTTTTTTAAATAGAATTAAATACCTTCTTTATCAAATCTGTATCTTTCAGGATCACCGTATTCGTAATCTCTACCAGGAATGATAGCATTGAGAACTACACCTGCGATTGCTGCAATTGCAAGACTTGTAAGTGTAATGTCTGTGCTTCCTACTGTGAATGTAAGACCATCTGAAAAACCAAGACCGCATACAAGAATAACTGCTGCAATGATAAGGTTTCTTGAGTGTGTAAAATCAACATGATTCTCTACAACGTTTCTTATTCCTATTGCACTTATCATACCATAAAGCATGAAGCTTATTCCACCTACGATTGCACTTGGCATTGTACCAATGATATCTGCCATCTTAGGGATGAATGAAAGTACGATTGCATAGCAAGCTGCAATTCTGATTACCTTAGGATCGTGAACCTTTGAAAGCTCAAGTACGCCAGTGTTCTCTCCATATGTTGTATTAGCTGGACCACCGAACATTGCTGAAATACTTGTTGCAAGACCATCACCTACAAGTGTTCTATGTAAACCTGGATTAGTAACAAAATCCTCTCCTACTGTTGCTGAAATAGCAGACATATCTCCGATATGCTCCATCATTGTAGCAATGGCGATTGGAGCCATTACAAGAATTGCAGAAATATTGAATTTGCAAATGAAGAAATCTGGTAAGCCGACCCAAGACGCTTCATGAACTGCTGCAAAATCAAGGATTGCACTTCCATCTGCATTTGTCATTCCAAGTGCGTTGAAAATAAGTGCGCAAGCATATGAGATTACTACACCCATAAGGATCGGAAGGATTCTAAAGATTCCCTTTCCCCAAATGTTGAAAATAATAACAACAGCAAGTGCAATGATTGCAAGCAACCAGTTCTGAGATGCATTGCTTATAGCTGAAGGCGCTAATGACAATCCGATGCAAATGATGATTGGTCCAGTAACAACTGGTGGAAGGTATTTCATAACCTTTTTAATTCCAACAAGTTTTATTACAAGTGCAAGTACCAAATATAATAAACCAGCCACAACAATACCGCCACATGCGTATGGAAGCTTTTCGCCCATTGTCATGTTTTTGAAAATACCTGTATTTAAATTAGCAACTGTGTGAAATCCGCCTAAAAAAGCAAATGATGAACCAAGAAATGCGGGAACTTTGAATTTAGAACATAAATGGAAAAATAAGGTGCCGAGACCTGCGAAAAATAAAGTAACTTGAATTGAAAGACCTTCGCCTTCGAAATAGTTGTTGACGAGAATTGGAACTAAAATAGTCGCTCCAAACATTGCAAATAAATGCTGAAGTCCCAAAACTAACATCTTCGGAATACCAAGCTGAGTGGCATCTTTAATTGGTGCATGAGTGTTCATACATATCCTCCTTTTTTGTTTAACCTAAACTGAAAGTTTAAATTAACTTAAACTTTCAGTATTCTATCATTTTGATATAGGTTTGACAATAGTTTTTATTACTATTTATAACTACTATATTTTTAGCACATATGCTACCAATCCTAGTAGAATTATGTGGGCAGGATAAAAGAGGTAGAAAAATCTACGTAAAGCCACACTATCAGCTCCACGTTTTCCATAATAGCATGAAACAGGAATAAGCATTAGGAATGCAAATACCTCTAAAACACTAGACATAAGTGTCAGCATAAGCACGCCCATTCCAAAGGACAATAATCTTTGTTTTTTAGTTGGCCCATTCAAATAATACATTACTGATATGCAGGTCACGCCGGCCATCTTATAATCAAGATGAGTAAAGTAGGCTATTCCCATACCCGCAAACATTACAAGAATCCTACAAGCATATATCGCATATACGTTAATATCTAATTCATCAATAAACGAGTAAGCATAAAGAACGCCTAAACCTAATAATAAGGTCCAAAGAACATTGTTGTAGTTTAAATCAAAGAAACTTCTTCTAAATAGATAATCAAATGGTACTTCTGAAATCACCGCTATAGTAAGCAAGCGAAGGGCGTATTTTTTAAGATTTCTAGTGTGTATAAAACCTTCCACAAGCATATAGCAATATATAGGAAATGCCATACGACCGATGCTTCGCAAAACAGCATCAACAAGAAATACTTTGCCATAAAGTTCTTGTGATATAACACCAGCATTATTAGTAAGCCATACTTCGAGCAGCCCTGCTCCAATATGGTCTATAAACATAGTAATAACCGCAATCAGTTTAAGACCTGTTCCTGTGATTTCAAAAGATTTTTTCTCCATTATTCAACCAACCATTCTATAAATTCTCTAACTGCACCTCTACCGCCGTCTTTACTTGCAACATAATCAGCAAGTTCATTAACTTCCTTTGCCGCATCTGCTGGGCAGCCAACAATACCACCAGCGTCTTTGATGTGCTTCATGCAATCATAATCATTTAAATCATCACCACAATATGCACATTGTTCCAAAGTATCGCCGTTTTTTTCAAGAATCTCCATAAGCTTTGGCAGCTTGTCTGCAACTCCCTGATGTATCTCTGTGATGCTAAGCTCCTTTGCGCGATTCTCCACTATCTTACTAACACGGCCTGTAATAATAACAGGTGTGATTCCATTTGGTTTTGCTATATGACAGATTCCGTATCCATCTTTGGCAGAAAAGGCTTTCATTATTTCCCCTTCCTGCCCCATATAAATATGGCCATCCGTAAGTGTTCCATCAACATCTAATACTAAATACTTTATATTCTTCATTAAAAAATCTCCTTAGAAAATCTAAGGAGATTATACAATATTCTTATGCAGTTTTCTTTACAAAAATATTTTTAATAACAAATAATGTGCCAATCATAAGAGCGACGCCTATTATCAAGCATATTGCCCAGTTTCTAATAAAGCCTGAAATAATATATGAAACAAATGATACCACAGCAACTGTCATCGCATATGGAAGCTGTGTACTTACATGGCTAATGTGATTACATTCTGCACCAGCGGATGCCATGATTGTAGTATCAGAAATAGGAGAACAATGGTCTCCGCAAACTGCGCCAGCCATACAAGCTGAAATTGCAATAATCATAAGCTCGTTATTTACATCACCACCAAATACATTTACAACGATAGGAATGAGAATACCGAATGTTCCCCATGATGTACCAGTTGCAAATGCAAGGAAGATACCTACCACAAATACAAGTGCTGGTAAGAGACTCATAAGTGCTCTGTTATCTGCGATTACAGCAACAAGTCCACCAACGTACTCTGCTGCACCAAGTGAATCTGTCATTGACTTTAATGTCCATGCAAATGTAAGTACCAAGATTGCAGGAACCATGCTCTTAAATCCCTCTGGGATAGCATTCATACATTCATTAAAGCTAAGAACCTTTGTTGCAAGATAGAAAATAATTGTAATTATAAGTGCTACAACTGAACCATATACAAGTCCAACCGATGCATCAGAATTTGAAAATGCATCAATGAAATTCTCACCTGAGAAAAAGCCGCCTGTATAAATCATTCCGATTACACAACAAATAATAAGTGAAACAATTGGAAGCACAAGGTGAACGACCTTACCCTTCTGGGAAACAGGTGGATGTGGCTGATCCTCCGCTCCTGTTAATGCTGCTCCATCCTTTTTAACTTTGATTTTGTTCTGCGCCATGTGATTAAGCTCAGCCAAATTCATTGAGCCATAATCAAAGTTCATATATGTGATTGTAAACATCATTACAAGTGTCAATAATGCGTAGAAGTTGTATGGGATAGCCTTAATAAATAATGAAAGACCATTAGCACCATCTACAAATCCTGTTACAGCTGCTGCCCATGATGAAATAGGAGCAATAATACAAACTGGAGCGGCAGTTGCATCTATTAAATATGCAAGCTTTTCTCTTGAAATGCCGTGCTTATCTGTAACCGGTCTCATAACTGAACCTACTGTTAAACAGTTGAAATAATCATCAATGAATATCAACATACCAAGAACGATAGTAGCGACCTGTGCACCAGCTTTTGTTTTAACATGGGTAACAGCCCATTTACCGAAAGCTGCCGAGCCACCAGCTCTGTTCATAAGCATGACCATGCTTCCAAGTACAACCAAGAAAATCAGAATACCGACATTCCAGCTATCTGAAAGCTGACCTATCATTCCATCTACAAAGATATGTTCCATTGCTGCTGTAAGATTAAATCCAGCATACAATAATCCGCCTGCGAAAATTCCTATGAATAGTGAAGAGTAAACTTCCTTTGTGATTAACGCAAGAGCGATAGCAATAATTGGTGGCAAAAGCGACCATATTGTATTAGTAAATTCCATATGTCTTCATGTTCTCCTTTAAAATATTTGTATGTCCATCTTCCATTTCTGTAAGAGGTTTTCTAAGAGGTCCTACTTCAAATCCCATAAGATTAAGAGCTTTCTTTACTGGGATTGGGTTAACCTCAGAGAATAACGAATCAATAAGAGGTAATGCTTCTAACTGCATTTTTGATGCCTTTTTATAATCTCCATCCAAGCATGCCTGGCACAAATCATGAGTCTGCTGAGGCGCAACATTTGAAAGAACTGAAATAACTCCAATCCCCCCAAGTGACATGATTGGAACGATTTGATCATCATTGCCAGAATATACATCAATACATCCATCAGCTAACTGAAGAAGCTTTGCAATTTGACTTATGTTTCCTGATGCTTCTTTTATTGCAACAATATTCTTTACATCCTTTGCCAGTCTCACAGCTGTCTCCGGAAGAATATTACATCCCGTACGACTTGGTACATTATAGAGAATACATGGGATGTTAATGGCATCAGCTGTATCTTTAAAATGAACATAGAGTCCGTTTTGGGTTGCCTTATTGTAATAAGGAGTGACCAAAAGTACAGCGTCAGCACCGGCAGCCTCTGCTTCCTTGGACAAATAAATAGCTGTCTCTGTGGAATTTGAACCAGTACCTGCAATAACTGGCACACGATGATTAACCGTCTTTATACAATGACGAACCACATCTAAGTGTTCCTCATGTGAAAGAGTTGAAGCTTCACCTGTTGTACCACAAATAACAATAGCGTCTGTATTGTTTTCAATTTGATACTCAATCAACTTATCGAGCTTTTCATAATTAACTGAACAATCCTCATTAAATGGTGTGACAATCGCTACTGCTGCACCTGTAAAAATACTCATTACAAATCCTCCTTTTAGCTAATAAATCCCAATTGATGCAATAAAAAAGCCGACCAATAAATGGTCGGCAACATAAATCAAATACATCTTATGATAGCTCCCCATCTATTACTGCAAACATTGCATTAGATGACAGTCATGTGGCTATTAACCATATGCCCAAGACAAGCAGCATCAGGTGCTACTCTCCTTCGGCGAAATCCCCTTTCATCCTGTATCACATGGGCCTGCCCCATCAACAAGATTACTTTTGTCTTTCGCAACCTCTATCTCTTATTAAATTTGTGTATATACTACATCGCTATGTTTTACATGTCAACTATAAATTGCTAACAAACGTAAATCTATGTTAAAATTGAATCAAATTTATGGAGGAAAAATAAGATGAAATCGTTTTTAAAAAAAGGGATAAGTCTTGTTCTTGGACTTGCTCTTGTATCTTTGCTTTTTACAAGCAACTCATTCTATTCTGAGGCAAAATCAAAATCTTCAGCTAAGAAAAATATAGTTGTAGTCCTGGACCCAGGACATGACACTACTCATACAGGATGTCATTATGAAAACTTTGAAGAAGGTATTGCCAATCTCTACATTGCATACTATTGCAAAGCTGAATTAGAGAAGTATTCCGGCGTTACAGTATATATGACTCGTTATGGTTTCGAATGTCCTTACGGTGCTGACCCTGATTCAAAATCTTCTTGCTTGTCAGCTCGTGTCAACTACGCAAAATCAGTTAAAGCAGATGTAATCGTTAGCTTGCACAATGACTATGATCCAGATTTAGATGCATCTCAGAATGGTTCTAAGGTTATCGTTCCAAACGCAAACTACAAGCCAGACATCTGTGTTGCTGGTACTACACTTGGCCAGTCAATTCTGACTCAGCTTACAGCTACTGGTCTTAATGTTAACAACTGGAAGCTTTGCCCAAACGGCACTGGAATTGTTACAAGAGATTCTGAGTCTGGTAAGTATCCAGATGGTTCTGCAAAAGACTTCTACGCTCTTATAAATCAGTCCAAGTCAGCAGGATTCCCATGTGTCATTGTTGAGCATGCTTTCTGCACAAACTATTCTGATAGAGTTAATCATCTTTCAACACCTGAGCAGTATCAACAGCTAGGTATTGCAGATGCAACTGGTATCGCAAACTATTACGGACTTACTTTAAAGTAGAAGGAATGTATTGGGGAGATTTTTGTTTTGAACAAACAACGAATTTTTAATATTATTCAAATCGGAAATAAGGATGATATTCCAAGTAGGCTTTTTGATATATTTATCACTATCATCATCAGTATTAATATACTGGTGATGGTGCTTGAAACCTACAGTGAATTATCGCCTTATTTTTGTTTTATGGACAAAATAGCCTATATCACAATCTTTATTTTCTGCTTGGAATATGCTTTAAGAATATGGACAGCAGACTTACTATATCCTAACCTTTCAAAGCCTAGGGCCATTCTTAAATTTTTAGTCTCATTCGATGGCATCGTCGATTTATTTACCATTTTGCCATTTTTCTATTTATCAGGGTTTGTCGCATTTAGAATCCTTAGAATCGTACGAATCTTTCACCTGTTTAGAATCAACGGACAATATGATTCTTTTGCCGTAATCATATCAGTATTACAAGAAAAAAAGAATCAAATACTATCATCCGTAATGATAGTACTAATCCTTATGTTAGCAAGTTCAATTGGTATTTACTACGCAGAGCACGATGCTCAACCTGATGTATTCAGAAATGCATTTTCAGGAATATGGTGGTCTGTATCTACCTTATTGACAGTAGGGTATGGTGATATATATCCAATCACTGTTGCAGGCAGAATAATGGCTATTGTAACAGCTTTTTTGGGCGTTGGAGTGGTTGCTATTCCAACCGGTATTATCAGTGCAGGCTTCGTTGAGCACTATTCTAGGGTCAAGCTTCTTTCAAACTTTGCAAAGGATGAACATATCGATTTAATCACAGTTAATATCAACGATGTTCATTGCTGGAACGGATTGCGAATATCTGAAATAAGCGCTCCTGATCATTTTTTACCAGCCGTGGTTATACGAGATGATGAAGCTCTCATTCCTCTGCAGGAGCTCAAATTAAAAACCGGCGACAAAGTAATCCTTGCCGCCGATGTATATTTCTTACATACGTATTAGTCTTTTTATTGTTTGCTGATAGATTTCTTCTGTTGCATCTATCAGCAGAACTTCATCTGCACCTAATTCTTTTGCTTGGAAGCTCTCCTCTGGGGAGCTTGCCATAGCTAGAATAGGTATCTTCATAAAGCTTTCCCTTTTCTTTAAATATTTGATTATTATTCCGCTCTCATCCACTAATGACATATCAACTTCAACAAGTTCAAGCTTTTCGTGATATTGGCTGATATATCTAAGAGCCTCATCCTCGTTATGTGTCCTTACAATTTCATATCTGTCCGCATCCTCTCCAGTTAAACCTAAGAATTTGCCATCATCTCTATCAGTCAAAGCAATTAATACTGGCTTTATCGGATAATCTAAGCCATCAATTTTCCAAGCAGTGCATTTGCTTTTACCTGTTAGTTTCGATTTGTATAAAGCATCATCTGCCATTCTAAAAATCTCTTTACATGTATGATTTCCATCGTCTATTATCGCTCCTATACTAGCTGTAAATGGTTGTCCATTCCCCAAATTAATATCAGTCATAAACATTTGGAGCGTTCTACATCTCATTTCAAGAATAGTTGTATCATTCATCTTTGGCATAAGCACAACAAACTCATCTCCGCCGTATCGTCCAATGATATCGTAAGCTCTGAAATTGTCAATGAGAAGTTGTCCCACACGTTCCAAAAGTCTATCCCCCGCATCATGCCCTAGATTATCATTTACATCCTTGAAATTATCCAAATCAATCATAAGCATCGCGCAAGCCTCTTCTGGCTTCTTTTGAATGTACTGGTACTCCATTCTTTGCATCAGCGCATCTTTATTAAGAACATGGGTCAATTTATCCAAAGAACTCAGCTGCCTTAATTCAATCATAGCCAAGCCTTCTCGACTGCGCATTACAAGAATAATATGTGCTGACAACATAGACAAAACATATGCTGCCACTAGCATATACAATTCTCTGGTATATAGCTCTGGCTCCTTATTAAAAAACGCAATTATGGCATAAATTATTATAGCTATAAGTTCTTCTATGCCGTATTTGTACATTTTATCAATGTAAACCATTGGAAACAGTGCTATAACTAACGGCGTCCATACTGCAGGACGATCTGGAACTGCAACTGCATCAAATAGCATTATTATTGTTACTAGCGAGAAATAGAAGATACCACATATTATTCCTGTCATATGAGTACTTATATGAACCCCTGGCTTTCTAAGGTGTACATTAATAAAAAAATATACAACCATAAGGGGAATTATCAAGAAATGCACGCCATGTAATTTAAAACTAGGCACAACAAAATGAGCCAAGATCAAGAGAAGCGAATATATAATCGAAGTATACATGCAGATCTTGCGCATCATGTAAAGATTGCTCTTATTGATGTTTTCAATGCATTCCGCAAAGTAAGTTCTAATTTGAGCATTCTCGTTATGTTGAGTTCTTTTGTATAAATCAACAAACTTAAACATAGTATAACATTAGCATATTTATCTAATAATAATTTGCCCACATTGTGAAATAACTGTGAAACTATTGCCTATAACCCCTTAATATTCCCGAATTCATCAATTATATGTCTAGCCAGCACGCCTCTAACCCCATATTTTTTTGATGCCTCAGTACCGGCCTTTCCATGAAGATGAGTTGCCGCACAAACTGCCACTCTTATCTGTGGATTAACCTTTTGAGATATTAATGATGCTATTACTCCTGCCAACACATCTCCGGAACCCGGGGTTGCCAAGCCTTCATTACCGCTATTTACGTAAGAGACCTGTGTACCATCTGTGATAATCGAAGTAAAATTTTTAAGCACAACTATGCAGCCATATTCTTTTGCAAAGTCCATAGCTACCTGCTCCATATTATAGTTAATATCAGACACTTTAACGCCCGTCAAACGCTCCATCTCTTTTAAATGTGGAGTAATAACAACAGGTACTCTTGCTGAAGTTTCCTTGAATAGTTCTTTCATCTCTTCTTCTGCTAACAGATTTATTCCGTCTGCATCAATTATTAGGGGATAATTTGCTTCCCTCAATATCTGCTTAAGAATTCTTTTTGACATGCCAGATGTTCCTAAACCTGGGCCAATTAAAGCAGTAGATGCCCATTTTATTTCCTCTGACAAATCCTTTTCATTGTATTCATCATATCCTGCATACATTGCCTCAGGTAAGTTTTGCTGAATACTTGCAATATTATTCTTGTGAGTATAAATTTTCACCAGCCCTGTACCTGTAGTAAGAGCCGATTTGGCGGAAAGATAACATGCCCCATATATGCTTTCACTTCCTGCAATAACAAGAAGCTTTCCACAGCTACCTTTATTAGCATCTACAGCTCGTGACTTTACAAATTTGAAAATATCATCATCTATTAAAATTTCATATTGGTCTGTTCCTCTTTCCAGGTAGATTCCAACATCTGCTACAACCATTTTTCCAACAGCTGCTTTGCAATCACCAAGCAGCATACCTTTTTTCATATATGCAAAGGTAACAGTTATGTCCGCCCTTACGCCAGTTTCTCCTAAAAGTTTTCCACTATCTGCATTGTAGCCCGAAGGAATATCCACAGCTAAAACTCTATTTGCACCTTGATTGATCATTGCTGCTGCATAATCATACTCTCCTGACAATCCTCGTGACAGACCTATGCCAAACATAGCATCTATGGTTAAATCAGCTTGTTCTATAGATTCTTCAATTAGCTTATTGTGAATTGTCATCCCATAGCTTTCTGCAATTTTTATCTCCTGCTTTAACTGCTCAGAAAACTTTTCAGAGTCTCCCAGCACCATGCAGTCTACTGTTTTACCTTTTAGACGCAACAGTCTTGCAATAGCAACACCATCACCACCGTTATTTCCAGGACCACAAACTACTGAAAAACTATTGGCATTCTCACATTCTTTTTCTATAGTTTCAACTACTTTAAGAGCCGCTCTTTCCATTAAAACCAAAGATGGTATTTCATGTTTTTCAATGGTTCTCTTATCACAAGCCTGCATCTGTTTAGCTGATAATAATTCTGTCATTGTTGTCCCCCATTTGAATGTTCATTTGGATTGTAAACTCAAAAATCTAACAACAGTATACTACATTACTCAAAATCTATGTATTTTACAAAATATTTCTATGTTCGATTGACACGAATGCGTGTTCGGTTATAACATATAAGTTGCAATATTACGAAAGGAGGTCAGTCATATGGAAAAGGATCGAGCTTTTATAGCTATCGATTTAAAGTCCTTTTATGCTTCTTGTGAGCTTACTGATAGGGGCTTGGATCCACTTACTACTAATCTGGTTGTGGCTGATTCCTCCCGTACCGAAAAAACAATTTGTCTAGCTGTCAGCCCTTCACTGAAGGCCTATGGAATTTCAGGTCGAGCCCGTTTATTTGAAGTCATCCAAAGAGTAAAAGAGGTAAATGCAGATCGTTTTAGTCGTGCCCTTGCTTTAGGATTACTTCCAAAGGATCCAGAAACTGGAGAATACCACTTTACAGGTTCATCTTCTGATGCAGTAGAGTTGGAAAAAGATCCTTCGCTAGAGCTTGCTTATATTGCAGCTCCACCTAGAATGAAACGATATGAAGAAATATCCACTTATATTTTTTCTATTTATCTTCGTTATGTTTCAGATGATGATATTCATGTTTATTCCATTGATGAGTGCTTCATCGATGTTACAGGCTATTTAAATACCTATTCTTGTACCGCTCACGAGCTTGCAATGCGTATGATTCGTGATGTTCTTAAGGAAACGGGCATCACAGCAACGGCTGGCATTGGGACCAATATGTACCTTGCCAAAATAGCAATGGATATTGTTGCCAAACACGTTCCTGCGGATGAACAGGGTGTTAGAATCGCTGAACTGAACGAAAGAACCTATCGTGAACTTCTCTGGTGTCATCAGCCTATCACAGACTTTTGGCGCGTAGGTGGTGGTATTGCCCGTCGCCTTGCAAAACTGGGCATATTTACTATGGGAGATATTGCACGCACCAGCGTATACAGCGAGGATGTCCTATATAAAGCATTAGGTATTAATGCCGAGCTACTAATCGACCACGCATGGGGTTGGGAGCCTACCGAAATTGCCACTATCAAAAGCTATAGACCTCAAACAAACAGCCTTTCCAGTGGTCAAGTTCTTATGGAACCTTACACTACAGACAAGGCTAGGCTCATAGTCAAAGAAATGACAGAGCTTTTGGTTCTTGATTTAGTAAGAAAGGATTTGGTTACCAAAAAGATTGAATTAACCATCGGATACGATAGAACAAGCTTGGAATTTGAAAAAGAAGGTTCAAGTATAGGACGATCTACTTTTAAAATAGCCGGCACAAATAAATACTATACTGGAAAAGTTTCTGTTGATCACTTCGGTCGCCCCATCCCTTATCATGCACATGGGACAGGCAACTTAGACCGTTGGACCAGCTCCACCCAAAGAATTATGGAGACAATGGTTGAGCTATACGACCGTATCATCGATTCTGATCTATTAGTTCGCAGAATTAATGTTGTAGCCTGTGATCTGATTCCTATTAATAAAATACCGGATGATGTGCCTTACCAAATGGATCTTTTCACTAACTATAATGCATTGGAAAAGGAAAAAGAAGCGGCTGATAAAGCTGCTGAAAAAGAACGTAAGCTTCAAAAAGCCACCCTGGCAATGCATGATAAATTTGGAAAAAATTCGGTACTAAAAGGTATGAATCTCCAAGATGGTGCCATGACCATGAAACGCAATAAACAAGTTGGTGGCCATTCTTCTGGTGAATAAAAGGAGTAAAACTATGGCAAAAGAATATAGAAAAAACGAACCAGACCCACGAATCGTATACAAAGATATAATCGATATGCCTCACCACCAATCTCTCACCCATCCACATATGAGCTTGTATGATCGTGCTGCTCAGTTTGCACCCTTTGCAGCTCTTACCGGTTACGAAGATATGATTAACGAAGAGGCCCAAAAATCTCACGAATAAAAAAGCTGGAGCTTATTTGCTCCAGCTTTTATTAATCTTAATAGTTTTCAGATCTTACTTCAAAATATGCCTTTGGATGCTTGCAGACTGGGCAAACCTCAGGGGCTTCTACTCCAACAACTATATGTCCGCAATTGCGGCATTCCCACATTGTTACACCACTCTTTTTGAAGACCTCCATAGCTTCCACATTATTTAAAAGCTTACGATATCTTTCCTCGTGTTCCTTTTCAATAGCTCCTACACCTCTAAACTGTGCTGCAAGCTCTGGGAAACCTTCTTCCTCAGCTTCTCTAGCCATTCTGTCATACATATCTGTCCATTCAGCATTTTCGCCTTCTGCAGCATGTAAAAGATTGGCAGGTGTATCTCCTATTTCACCAAGAGCTTTAAACCAAAGTTTTGCATGCTCTTTCTCGTTATCAGCAGTCTTTAAAAATAACGCTGCGATCTGCTCATAACCAGCCTTTTTTGCAACTGATGCAAAATATGTATATTTGTTTCTTGCCATTGATTCGCCAGCAAAAGCTTCCCAAAGGTTCTTCTCTGTCTTAGTACCTGCATATTTGTTTTCTGCCATCACAAATCCTCCTTATACATTAATAGTATCTATAAGAAGATTGTAACACATCTAAAGTTTATATTGTGTAAAATTAATTAGTGCAATTTAGTGCATTATTAATATGCATACTCAACATGTGTTGTAACATCAACAAATGGAACTACTGTCTCTTTCATTGCTGCACTCCACATTTCATTATTCTCTCTTTGCTTTAATGATGCTTCATCTTCAAATTCTGCTACCATAATAACATCACCATTAGATGAACTCATGCACTCACTGTGTACCTCAATTCTATTGAGTCCTGGAACCTGTCCATTTAACTCTTCGAATCTCGTTTTAATATTGCCTTTAATAGCACTAAGGTTTGGGCCAAAACATTTATCCTGTAATGTCCAAATAACTACCTGTTTTAACATTCTCTTTCTCTCTCTAACATTATATCTTTTGAGTAAAAAACAAACTCGAAGCCTATTATAGCGCTTTTACTCCAAAATTCAAAATAAAATACGGATTGTATTTGACTATAAGCATTTTTATTTAATCATTAATATGTAAGATATTCCTCATCGGAATAACAGCTATATTTTTTTGAATACACGAATTAGTGCAATCCCCTATAATACTTGGTTTTACGCTGCTATAATTATTTGAGATTCATTACAAAATTGAATCAACCAATACATTTAAGGAGGGGAATTATGGCTTGCTTTACTGTTCCAGCTGGAGAAGCTGTCGTAACAACAATCATTAAGAAAAGAATGGAAAAACAGGGTACAGAAAAACATGAAGATAACATGGCAGTACCTATGACAAGAAAGTTAAAATGGCTTTCAAATCTTTTATGGGGAGGTTCTGCTTTACTTGCATTTGAGCATGTATGGCACGGAGAAGTACAACCTTTCTTCCCATTTTTAACAGCAATGTCTAATCCAGAAGATACTCAGGAAATGCTTCATGAAATTGCAACTGTAGGTGTATCAATGGCAGTTCTAGTAACAGTTATTTGGATTGGCATGTGCGTTACAGCTGATATGATTGTAAAAAGACCTATTTCTACAATGAAAACAACTAATTAAGGGGGATAATATGACATTACTGATTACAGTTATCGCTGCGGTTATTAGTACAGTATTATGGTATAATCGCAAAAATAATGATATGCAACTTCATGTGTTAATGTTTATGTTTTGGGGTGCATCAATTATGTGGTTCGTAGATGCAATCTTCGAATATGCAGAACTACGTGCCGAGTACTTTACTCCAGCCTTGGAAGATATGATCAATGATACATTCCTCGGTTTTTCTGTTATTGCATTAGCACTTGTTATTTGGATTGTCTTTATCTTAATTAAAGATCCAAAAGGCGTAATTAGACATTCATTATCAAACTAAAAGATTAAAAGCCTCGTGCTGAGCACGAGGCTTTTCTTATACCAAATATATAATCGTATACTCTATAAGCATAATAATTAAAAAAACAATATTAAATATAGAAAATACTTTAATGTATTTTTTGCTATCAGCTCCATCAATATAGCTATATTGTTTAAATGAAATAAGGCTTGCCATTGAAGCAATAAGAGTCCCTAATCCACCTAGATTCGTGCCTATAATCAGTTTTGGTATATCATTTGTAAATCCTGAACAAAGTATAGCTGCAGGCACATTGCTTATAAACTGACTCAGAAAAACTGAAACTATCACTTCATTGTTCTTAATCAACGCTTCTAAAAAAGTACTAATAATTGATATATTCTTCATGTTACCAATGAATACAAATAGAAAAACAAAAGTAAACAGTAAAGAATAATCAGGCTTTCTAAGCACTCTTCTATCAAATATCACAACCAATAGAATTACTACTATCAAAGAAACATAATAAGGTATTATCCTTGCCACTACTAATAATGATGCTAAAAATGCAAATATATATAATCTAATCAATTTCTTTTCATACGGTGTTCTGTTATATACCTTTTTTGAATCCCCTGAACCAGATACAGGAGCATCTTTCACAAATAAATATGTGCTTAAAACTAAAAGGATGAATGCACATATACTATAAGGTAACATTATAGAAATAAAGCTTAACAAATTCATATTTGATAATGAATATAAATAGAGATTTTGTGGATTTCCCAAAGGAATTAGCATGCTTCCAAGATTTGCCGCAATCGTTTCAAGTACGATAACAATAATAAACAAATCTTTTCTATTTGAGATTGAAAGTGTAATTATAGAAAATGGTACAAATGTTAGCAGTGCTACATCATTTGTAATAAACATACTTGAAAAAAAGCACAATCCCAATAAGATCAAAACTATACCTCGTATAGAATTCATCTTACCAACCAGTATTTCACCTATCTGTCTAAATACTGATAATCTCTGAAAGCCAGCCATTGTTATCATCAAAGATAAAAGAATACTAAGCGTACGATAATCAATATAGTTAAAATAATCCCTACTTGGATGGACAAAAAAGCAAGAAATAATTGATAAAACCAATGCTACACACAGTACAATTTCATTTTTAATAAAATGTTTTATAGCTTCCACAATACAATCCCCACATATAATAAAAAATTATAAAAAAAAATCGCAAGCTATTAAGCATGCGATTTAAAGTCAAAGCCGATGATCGGACTCGAACCGATAACCTGCTGATTACAAATCAGCTGCTCTGCCAATTGAGCCACATCGGCTTGTTATAAATAACAACCTCAAAACTTCACACAGTAAAACTTAGTGTCCGAAAATTCGCTACACATCTTCCTTTTAGAATAAACCTTCGATCTATTAGTATTCATCAGCTGAATGCGTTACCGCACTTACACCTTGAACCTATCTACCTTATCGTCTATAAGGGATCTTATTTCCTT
>NZ_OBMR01000002.1 GCF_900218035.1 Pseudobutyrivibrio ruminis DSM 9787 | reverse complement strand
AGTATCAACATACTTACTATAGAACTGCTTTAAAGGAGCATGGTATTATCCAATCCATGTCTCGTAAAGGTAACTGCTATGATAATTGTATTATGGAGACATTCTTTGGAAGATTAAAAAATGAGATGTATTATGGCTATGAGAAAGATTATTCTTCTTTTGAAGAATTCTCAAAAGCAGTTGAAGAATATATAGATTACTATAATAACAAAAGAATTCAGGCAAAAACAAAATGGATGCCACCTGTACAATACAGGGTAGCATCCATGTGTTTAGCCTAGTTCATAAATATGTGTCCAGGATTCTGGGTACATATCAAGTTACTGGTTCTTTTTTTATTTACTCTATGACGGTATTGTCTATATTGAAGTAGTTCATCTTATCGTTCAGGCTTACGGCAAGTTCCTTGAGCTCGCCAGCAGCTTCGTTAATCATAGCAAATGTTGTGTTGAGCTCTTCCATAGAAGCAGTAGTCTCCTGTGAAGATGCTGCATTCTGCTGAGAAATAGCAGAGAGCTCTGAAATAATATCGTTGAAGCTTGCCTTAAGGCTGTTGAGAAGTTCAACCTTATCAGCAATTGTCTTTGTACTAATATCGACGCTGTTTACGTTGCTAACAACACCGTCCATATCTGTCTTTGTGCTGTTAAGCTGAGCGTTTTGCTTGTTGAATGCTACGTTAAGCTTTTCGATTGTATCAACACTCATCTGTGATTCTTCTACAAGCTTATCTACGATTCCATTAATTGAAACAGCTGCATCCTTTGACTGGATAGCCAGGGAACCAATTTCAGAAGCAACAACGGCAAATCCTCTACCGTATTCACCAGCTCTGGCAGCCTCGATAGAAGCGTTAAGAGAGAGAAGATTAGTCTGCTCTGAAATAGATGTAATAGCACTTGAAGCATCAGCGATGTTTTTAACAGCATCGTTTGTAGCCTGAATCTGGCTGTGAATCTCTGTCATGGCTACCATAACCTGTTCGTTCTGAAGCATAAGCTCGTTGATTGCATCAACAGTGTGGTTTGCATCTTCAAGCATTTCTGTTGCAGCCTTTGAAAGCTCCTTAACACTTGAAGTGATATCATCAATGCTTTCGCCCATTTCTGTAGTGTTTGATAATGAGTTTTCAACGTTTTCAGCCTGAGCAACGGCGCCCTTGCTGATATCTTCTACAGCGTTTGCAACCTGATCTGCTACATGAAGGGCAGTATCAGCTGATGTTGCAAGGTTTTCTCCAGATTTTGTAACTTCTTCTGAAAGATCAAGAGTTGTCTGAATAACATCTGTAAGCTTATCGCGAAGCTCAGCAGAACTTTCAGCGATAACACCAATTTCATCAGTTCTGTCAAATGTCTGGTTATCTATGTAGAATGAAAGCTCACCGTCTTCAAGCTTCTTCAAACCATCAACAATATCCTGAATAGCCTTTGTTGATCTATGTACTAACCATGTTCCAATTGAAAGGTTAAGGAAGAAGAAGAATACATATACGCCCATGATTATGAAACGAGCGTGCCATAAAGCAGATTCTACAGATTCGTTTTGTCTTCCGGCAAATACCATACCAACAACTGAACCATCAGAATTTGTGAGAGGTAAGTAGTATGCGTACCATTTTCCCTCATTACCATCTATAGTAAAGTTTGTTGCAAGATATTCTTCTCCATTTGTGAGAACTTTTTCCACTACAACATCTGAGGCTTTTGTTCCTTCCATACGCTCACCAGTCTCAGAATCAACAAGGGAAGTGATATAACGGGTATCTCCGTAGAAGACTGTAAAGTCCATACCTGTTTGTTCATGTAAATTGTCAAGCTGCTCTTGAAAATCATCGTGAACAGCAAAATTTGCTTTTAGAATAGTTCCGTTTGAAGCAACTGACCAATCACCCTTCCATTCGTGATCCATTGCATCCATAAGGAATACTGCAGATGCATGAAGTTCTTCCTCGAAAGAGTCATAATATGCTTTCTTGACGAAAGAGATTCCGATAATAGCTATTGTTGTGGCCATAAGCAATGCTAACGCAGAAGCCAATAATAATACCTGGCGCACCAATTTCTTGTTCTTTTTCATGTTAAACCTTTCCGATTGCAATACAATCTAACTCGACAATAAAATAAGCATGGGACATATAATATGACACCATGCTTAGAATTCGAGTGTATATTTTAAGTAGTTGCAACTGGCTGACATTTTAAAGTCCCTATAGTTTTGCGTCGCAAGCTTTCGCTTGTTTTGCCCATATAAAGCGTTTGTTCACAAATATTTCACAATTTGCTTGAAAACAGTCACAATTATATATGCTGATTTTTAGGTTGGCAACTACTTTTGTTAATTGTTTATCATTTTTGACAGTTTTGCATAATTGAATTGGTTTACAGAATAATTTTATTGTACATGCTTATCAATATAATTGCTTCTGTACTTGCTGTATACAATCTTCTGAGATTTGTATAAGCCTGTATAGCCTGAAACCCAATAGCTGAAGGCAACTGCCAGTAAGAAGTAAGGCATTGGCTCGTAACCAAAGAGCTCGAAGCATATTAGTAAGCTTGAGATAGGGCAGTTGGTAACACCACAAAACAGAGCGCCCATTCCTACAGCAGCCATTAGAGCTGGAGGAAATCCTATTAAACCACCGATTGCTGCTCCAAGTGTAGCACCGATGAACAGAGTAGGAACAATTTCACCACCTTTGTATCCGCAGGACAATGTAAGGGTGGTAAATATCATTTTTAAAAGGAAAGCTCCTAACCCAATGGATGCTCCTGTGAAGCAGGACATTATTATAGAAGAGCCTGTGCTGTTGTATGTTTGATTCCCAACCAATAATGTAAGAACTAAAACTGAAGTACCACCGACTATTGCTTTAATATATGGATTGATGATTTTGCCGCTAAGGAATTCTTCGTATTTGTGAAGCATAGTGCAGAACAAAATAGAAGCAAAACCACATATTATTGCAAATATACAGATGATAATTGCTGTTTTTATTGTAAACTTTGGAATAACTTCAATTGGGTAAATCTCAGCGCAAAGTCCAAAGTATGCAGCGATGTATCTTGCCACAAGAGAAGAAATAACGCATGGAACAAGTGCAGCGTAGTGCATGATTCCAACTGAAATAACTTCCATGGAGAAAATAGCAGCTGCCATTGGTGTGCCGAATAAAGCAGAAAATGCTGCGCTCATACCGCACATAATCATTGTCTTTTTGTTGGTATCACTAAGGTGAAGGACACGTCCAATACCATTTCCGATGGCACCGCCCATCTGTAAAGCGGCTCCCTCACGACCTGCAGAACCACCTACCAAGTGAGTAAGTAATGTAGCTATAAAAATAAGTGGAGCAAGTCTAAATGGAAGACGCTCATCTGACTGAATAGCAGCAATAACGGTGTTTGTTCCGCTGTCTTTTACCTTAAGAATCTTCTTATATATATATGTGATTATAACTGCGCCAACTGGCAAAAAATATATAAGCCATGGATTGGATTCACGGACAGATATGACTTTTCGCATGCTAAGTCCGAAGGCGGTAGCAAATAATCCTACTAGAACACCTATTATGATGGATGCGATTGTCCAGCTGAAAACAGACATTGCTCGATGACCATTGTGATCGATTTTGTGAAATAAAGTTTCTTTAAATTCTCTATTATCCATATTTTCCCTCTTTGAATTTTATATAATGTATGCTAACACAAATACATTGACTTTGCCTGATAAAATATACAAAATTATTATAGAAATATTTTTTGGGAGACAATATGGAAAACGTATTTATTGTAAACAAAGCGAGTAGAACAGGAAAAGCTGAAGGTGTTTGGAATAAGATAGAAGAATATCTTAAAAGTGAAGGCGTAGATTACGAGGTTCACTTTACAGCCAAGGCTTATGATGCAACTGAATTTGCAAAGAATGCCACATCTTCAGGAGAGGACGTTCATTTATTTGTTATGGGTGGAGATGGCACTTTAAATGAAGCACTTAATGGAATAGCAGATTTTGAACATACCTTATATACACCGCTGCCATCAGGCTCTGCCAATGATTTTGTTAAGGGCATAGGACTGGAAGGAAGCGCCATTGATATTTTAGAACGAGCCCTTAAGGATGATGGTTTCAAATGTATTGATATAGGAAAGGTTACTTATAATAAAGATGGAGAAGAGCAAAGCAGACTCTTTGGTGTTAGCTCTGGTATAGGAGTGGATGCCTATGTTTGCTTGCAGGCACTCACTAGTAAGCTTAAAACTTTCTTAAATAAATTTGGCCTTGGCTCAGCTACATACGGCCTTCTTACTGTTGGTGACATTTTTACAATGCCATTTTCAGATGCAGTTGTTACTACCTATTTTGATGGGAAAAAAGAGGAGCGAAATATTAAAAGCACCATCTTTGCGGCTGCTATGAATTGCCCGGCAGAGGGCGGTGGCATTCCTATGGCTCCAAAGGCTACAGCGGATTCGGGATATCTTACAGCATTTATAGCTCATGATATAAGTAGAATAAAATGCTTTGGATTATTACCATTTCTGGTTGCTGGAAAGCATGAAGGTAAGAATGGATTTGATTTATTAAAATTTAATAAATTAGAGATATCTATGGATGACCAAATGTGTGTACACGCTGATGGTGAACATGTTGGATTTTATAAAAAAATCACCTTTGAATGTTTGCCCTCAAAGTTGAAAATTAGGGGTTTTTAAGGAATACAAATTCTTAAAAATGTATTAAATTTTTATTAAGCAAATTATTGTTATTTTCTTGACGACCAAGTATAATAGAAACTGAGGGAAAGAGAAGAAGTTTCTCTTTTAATTTCTAATAATTATTAAGGAGGATGGATATGTTTTTCCAAATCACTAATCTTTGGCAGATCCTTGGCTGGTGCCTTGTATTTGCAGGATTAATTCTCATGAACGAACTCGGCCGTCGTACAAAGGTCGGCGGAATGATTATCTTTGTAATCATCCCATGTATTCTTACAGTTTATTTCATTCTTGCACACGTTGGTTTATTCGGCGGTGCAGCAAACCCAACTGTTGCTTATATGGATGGTTGGTTCCATTACTTCAAGCTCTACGCAGCAGATATCGGATGCGTCGGCTTCATGATGATCAAGTATAAGTGGGGCATTGGTAAAGAAAAATGGTTTGCTTGGTGGCCATGGTTCATCGTAGCAGCAAACATCATGATTGCTAATGTTTCAGATATGGAGTCTGCTCTTGCAGCATACTCAATCACAGGCGACCTTTCAGGTGCTTGGTGGTGCTCAAACGAAGGTGTATTTATCTACGGTGGATGGTGGAACGTTGTTAACGCTCTTGCTGGTATGATCAACATCTTCTGTATGACAGGTTGTGTAAAGCTTTACACATCAAACGACAAGAATCAGGCAGATATGATCTGGCCAGATATGACAATCTGGTTCATCATCGCATATGATGTATGGAACTTTGAGTACACATATCTTAACCTTCCTACACATACATGGTACTGTGGTGTTGCACTTCTTCTTGCTCCTACATTTGCTAACGCACTTTGGAACAAGGGTGCATGGATCCAGAACCGTGCTAACACACTTGCAATCTGGTGTATGTGGGCTCAGGTAGTACCTCTCTTCCAGTTAAAGGGTACATTCGCAGCTGTACTTCCACGTGTATACGGTGGCGCTACAGAGGCTGGTGTTACAACAATGGATCTTTATGAGAAGGCTATCGCTCTTTACAACGCAGGCCAGGGCAAGACAGCAGCAGCTAACGATGCTATCGCAGCAATGGGTATCACAGCTGATCCTTCAATGCAGGGATTCGTAGCTATGATGGCACTTGCAGTTAACGTTGTATGTATCTCTGTTATCATCAGAAACGCAATCAGAATCGGTGGAAACCCATATTCAAACTGCGTATTCGAAGGAACAAAGGACTTCGACGAGGCTATGGCTCGTGCAGCAAAATAATTCATGAGACTTTAAGGCATCCGCTCAGGCGGGTGCCTTTTTTGTGTTCATCAATATTTAGTGAATGGTATTTTAAATTCATCTAAATATAGGTATAATACTTACAAGAATATGAAAGACTGCGAGTGAGCAGCCTGTTGGGAGAGAATAATGTATAAAGTTTACTATATAATGCATAGTAGCTTCCTGGTGGAGCTTGATGATAGATATTTGTTATTCGATTATTTTGATAAGTCGGTGATGGCAGAGACTGTACAGTTTCATGGTTGCCTTCCTGAGCTTGATCCTGATAAATATCTTTATGTCTTTGCAAGTCATAGCCATAAGGATCATTGGTGGCTTGAAAATCTTCGTCTTGCTGATTCAAGAGATAATATCAAGTTTATTTTGTCGAAGGACATTAGATTAGGACGCAACTATCTTATTAGAAATGGCTTCGATTTATCCATAAAAGACAAGATTCAGTTTGTAACATCCATGAAGAAGTATCAGGTGGATGATATGACTATAGAAACCCTTCGTTCTACAGATGCGGGAGTGGCATTCGTAATCAGCGTAAAGGGAATGAACATTTATCATGCAGGGGATTTAAACTGGTGGAATGCTGAAGGTCGAGGGGAGCTATACGGCGAAGTATACGGTCGCGAGTACAAGCGAGCTTTGAAATCTATTTTAAATAAGCATTTTGATATAGGATTTGTCCCATTGGATTCTCGAATGGGGGAGGATGGATATTTCCTTGGCTTGGATTACTTCATCAAAAACATCGATTGCGACAATATCTTCCCGATGCATATGTGGGGAGATTACAAATGGATTGAGCGATTCAAAAGTCGTCCAGATATTGCAAATCTTAGGGAGAGAGTTGTGGATATAGACAGGGAAAATATGATTTTTGAGATAGAGGACTAGAATGGTTTTTAGCAAGAGTCTTACAGCGGAAGAATTTAATCCAGAGATTATCATGAATTCTGGACAGGTTTTTAGAATGAAGAAAGAGACTGCCGGTGCTGATGGCATGCCTGACACCTACAGTGCCTGCTCCGGTGATAACGATGTGTATTTCTACCTAAACAAGGAGAAGGACACATGGGATTTTGCCTGTGAAGAAAGTCAGTGGGATTTCTGGTGCAGATATTTTGATTTCGACACAGATTACACTTCTTACAACAATATCATCCGCAAAAGCGATGATAAGTTTTTAAAGGATTCATTGAAGGATGCTTTCGGAATGCGTATCCTCAGGCAGGATTTGTGGGAGGTTTTCATATCTTATGTGATTTCTCAGAATAACAACATTCCTAAGATAAAGAAATCCATCCAGATTCTGTGTGACAGATATTCAGATGGAATTCATTTTCCAAAGGCTGATGTGCTGGCGTTTATTCCAGAAGCTGAGCTGATGGACGGCACAGCCCTGGGCTATCGCGCAGACTATATAAAAGGAATATCGGAAAGAGTAGCAGCGGGAATGCTTGATATTCAAGCTATTAGCAGGCTACCTTACCAGGAGGCTATGGATGCCTTGCTTAAAATCAAGGGCGTAGGGCCTAAGGTGGCAAATTGCATTATGCTTTACGGATTCCATTTTATGGAAAGTTATCCAATTGACACATGGATGAAGAAGATTATCTCGGAAGATTACAGTGATTACACAAAAGATGCTTATCTTGATTATATAAATAAAGAGTATCCTGGTTTTCAGGGGTATGTTCAACAATTACAGTTTTATCATAAGAGAAAAGGCTGAGTAATGTTTAAATATCATATTATTGCACTTTTATTAGGAACCATATTGGATTATGTATTTGGAAATATATATTGCATGTGGAATCCTTTCGACACAATTAAAGATTGGGTAAAGTTTTTGGACAGAGCCTTGCTGGGAGATGAGATTATCCTTCTGGAGAAGTCAAAGCAGCGAAGCCTTGGGGCTTGGTTGATTATTCTCGTTATATTTCCAGTATTTGCCGGCATTACCTTTTTTACAATGCTTACATATGAAATCCACACATGGTTTGGTGTGCTTTTTGAGGCCTTGGCCACCTACTTTTGTTTGAATTTCAACAGATTATATTATGGTGGACTTGGCGTAGTTGCAGATTATTATGGAAACGGTGTAGCTGCAATGAAGCACACGGCCAGCATTTTGATTGGATGTCAGGTGGAAGTTGATACAGAAGAAGGCATAACATCCGATACTATCACTTACATTGCAAACGAAGCGTCGGATAGTGTGCTGTCACCATTGTTTGTAATGTTTTTGTTTGGTCCTGTTGGCGGATTCATCTACAGAGCCCTTGATATTATAGAAGGGCAGATTGGCACCTTCGAAACAGGCACATACAATGCTAGATACGATTATTTTGGTCAGCCTATTGTAAAGCTTAATTCAATAATTGATTATTTGCCATCAAGATTTAGTGGTGCTCTTGTAGTGTTTTGCGCAAGACATACTTTCGGCGGATTCAACGGCAAAAACGCCAGATTCATTCATCTGCGAGATAGAAAAAAAGCTATTTCTGCATTTGCAGGAGCTTTGGAAATAGGGTTGGATGATGGCAAGATAGGAGATTTTGATAAGCCAATCCAGGCATCAGATATAAATAAAGCAGTAAATCTACTGAAAAATAGTTTTATGGTATGCCAGGCAATTTTCGTGATTTTATTGTTATTTTTCTGAATTACGGGTGGAATTTAAAAATACTTTGGATTATAATCTAACCAAGTATGTAATATAGGTTTAATTGGCTATAAATATTGTGATTAGGAGGAATTGCTATGTCTGCATTTTTATCTAGTTTTGCAAGTTATCTGATTAAAATGATCATACTAGTTGCTATAGGTGTTTGTGGCGGTTTTATTGGAATTAAGCTCCGCCAGTCTAGCGACAGGAAGAAGGGTGTTTCTGAGCAAGTAACAGAGGCTTCTTCCGAAGAATAATATTTGGAGGACTATTGTTTTGAATACCGGTGTTAATGATTTACGACGCGCCTACTTGGAGTTTTTTGAGAGCAAGGGTCACCTTTGCCTCAATAGTTTTTCTCTTGTACCACATAATGATAACAGCTTATTGCTTATCAATGCTGGTATGGCACCACTTAAGCCATACTTTACTGGACAGGAGATTCCACCTCGTAGACGCGTTACAACATGTCAGAAATGTGTTAGAACAGGAGACATTGACAATGTAGGTAAGACGGCTCGCCATCTTACTTTTTTTGAGATGCTTGGTAATTTCTCATTTGGTGATTATTTCAAGCATGAGGCAATTGCCTGGTCATGGGAATTCCTTACAGAGGTTCTCGAACTAGACAAAGACAGACTTTATCCTTCTATCTACGGAGAGGATGAAGAAGCCTTCGAAATCTGGACAAAAGAAATCGGTGTAGCTCCAGAGCGCATCACTCGTTTCTATCGTGATCCAGAGACAGGCGAATGCGACAATTTCTGGGAGCATGGTGCTGGCCCTTGTGGTCCTTGCTCAGAGATTTACTATGATCGTGGAGAAAAATACGGATGCGGCAAGCCAGATTGTAAGGTTGGTTGCGATTGCGACCGCTACATGGAGGTATGGAACAACGTATTTACTCAGTTTAATGGCGATGGCCATGGCGGCTACGAAGAATTGGAGCAGAAGAACATCGATACAGGTATGGGTCTTGAAAGACTTGCTGTAGTTATGCAGGATGTTGATTCTGTTTTCGATATCGATACTATGAAGGCAATCCGTGACAAGATTTGCGAGATGTCAGGAAAGAAGTATCAGGTAGATGCTCTTGACGATGTTTCAATCCGTCTTATCACAGATCATATTCGTTCATCTACATTCCTTGTATCTGATGGTGTTACACCTTCAAACGAGGGTAGAGGATACGTACTTCGTCGTCTTATCCGTCGTGCTGCAAAGCATGGTCGTGCACTTGGAATCCAGGGCACATTCATGGCTAAGCTTGCAGAGACAGTTATCAATGAATGTAAGGATGGTTATCCAGAGCTTTGGGAGAAGAGAGAGTACATCTTCAAGACTCTTACAGCTGAGGAAGACCAGTTCAATAAAACTATCGACAAGGGTCTTGAGATTCTTGCTGGTATGGAAGAGAAGCTTGTTGCTTCTGGTTCAAAGGAGCTTTCAGGAGAGGATACATTCAAGCTTTACGATACTTACGGATTCCCTGTAGATCTTACAGCAGAAATCCTTGAGGAAAAGGGATTCAGCTACGATGCTGCTGGATTTGAAGCTTGCATGGAAGAGCAGAGACAGAAGGCTCGTGCTGCTCGTAAAGAGACAAACTACATGGGTGCTGACGCATCTGTTTACGATGATATCGATTTAAATGTTACTTCTGAGTTTGTAGGCTACGACAAGACTACATCAGAATCAACAGTTACTGTTCTTACAACAGAGACAGAAATCGTTGATACTATCGCAGAAGGAACAGTTGGAACAATTATCGTTCCAGAGACACCATTCTACGCTACAATGGGTGGTCAGATTGGTGATACAGGTATCATCAGCACACCAAACGGCGAGTTTGAAGTAAAGGATACTATCAAGCTTAAGGGTGGCAAGATCGGCCACGTAGGTCAGATGGTTTCTGGTATGATCAAGGTTGGCGATAAGGTTACTCTCAAGGTAGACGATGCTCGCCGAGCTCGTATCTGCAAGAACCACTCAGCTACTCACCTTCTTCAGAAGGCACTTCGTGAGGTACTTGGTACACACGTAGAGCAGAAGGGTTCTTACCAGGATGCTGACAGAACACGTTTTGATTTTTCTCACTTCTCAGCAATGACAGATGAGGAAATTGCAAAGGTTGAAAAGATGGTAAATGACAAGATTGCTGAAGGACTTGAGGTTACAACAGCTATCATGTCAATTGACGAAGCAAAGAAGAGCGGTGCTATGGCTCTCTTTGGTGAGAAATATGGCGACGAAGTTCGCGTAGTAAAGATGGGAGATTTCTCTACAGAGCTTTGCGGTGGTACACACGTTGCAAATACATCAGAGATCTCAGCATTCAAGATTCTTTCAGAGTCAGGTGTTGCTTCAGGTACACGTCGTATCGAGGCTATCACAGGTGCTGCTGTATTCGAATACTATGCAGATATCGAAGCTAAGCTTAACGCTGCAGCTGCTGCTCTCAAGTGTCAGCCAGCAGATGTTGAGGAAAAGATTGCACATCTTCAGAAGCAGCTCAAGGAGGCAAACTCAGAGCTTGAGTCTATGAAGGCAAAGGCTGCACAGGCTGCTGTTGGTGATGTTATGGATTCAGTTGAAGAGGTTAATGGAGTTAAGCTTCTTGCTACTTCAGTTGCTGGTGTAGATATGAACGGACTTCGCGACCTTGGCGACGACCTTAAGACAAAGCTTGGCGAGGGCGTTATCGTTCTAGCATCTGACTGTGATGGCAAGGTAAACCTTGTTGTTATGGCTACAGATGAAGCTCAGTCAAAGGGCGCACACGCTGGTAACCTTGTAAAGGCTATTGCACCTAAGGTTGGCGGTGGCGGCGGTGGTCGTCCAAACATGGCTCAGGCTGGTGGAAAGAACCCAGCAGGCATTCCAGATGCCCTTGCCGAAGCCAAAGCCGTATTAGCAAGTATGGTCTAAGAGTTGTATAAATTGCGTCCCCATATCCTTGGCAAGCGCGAGGAGGAAGGCTCCATATGAGCTAGGAAGGAACCCCGAAGGGGGAGATTGCCTAGCGAGGTATGGAAGGTGGCCTCCGGGAGCAAGATATACTTGGATGACGCAATAATATAAAAATATAGTTGACAAATACTTGATTTATGCTAAAATGCTTGTTAGTGCTTTAGAGTATTAAGTACAAGTCCCCAGATGGAGGGAGGTTAGGAATAGACTATGTCATATGTTACAGTTAAAGAAAACGAATCATTAGACAGCGCTCTTCGTAGATTTAAGAGAAACTGTGCTAAGGCTGGTATCCAGCAGGAGATTCGTAAGCGTGAGCACTATGAGAAGCCTTCAGTAAAGCGTAAGAAGAAGTCTGAGGCTGCTAGAAAGCGTAAATTTTAATTAAAATTTATGTTTAAGAATTTATGAAATCATGGCCTGTACCAGTTTTGGGTACAGGCTATTTTTCGGTTTACGTAAAGTATATTATTTTGGAGGTTATATGGCACGTTCAGTTGAAGAAGAGATTAAGAGACGTCGTACTTTTGCAATTATTTCCCATCCCGATGCAGGTAAGACTACCCTTACAGAAAAATTCCTTCTATACGGAGGACAGATAAATTTAGCTGGTTCAGTAAAGGGAAAAGCTACAGCAAGACATGCAGTATCGGACTGGATGGAAATCGAGAAGGAGAGAGGTATTTCTGTTACTTCTTCTGTTTTGCAGTTCGAGTACGATGGCTATTGCATAAATATCCTCGATACACCTGGACACCAGGATTTCTCCGAGGATACATATAGAACACTTATGGCTGCCGATTCTGCAGTCATGGTTATCGATGCATCAAAGGGTGTTGAGGCACAGACTAGAAAGCTTTTCAAGGTTTGTGTTATGAGACATATCCCTATTTTCACATTCATCAACAAGATGGACCGTGATGCAAACGATACTTTCGAGCTTCTTGACGATATCGAAAATGAGCTTGGAATCGCCACAGTTCCTGTTAACTGGCCAATTGGCTCAGGTAAGGGATTCAAGGGTGTATATGATAGAAACGAGCGCACTGTGCGTATGTTCTCTGACACACAAAAGGGTACAAAGCAGGGTGAGGAGCGTATTCTTTCTATCGATGATCCTTCTCTTAAGGATGAAATCGGACAGGAAAAGTACGATCAGCTTATGGAAGAGCTTGAGCTTATCGATGGAGCTGGTGCTGAGTTTGATCAGGAGCTTGTTACAAAGGGTGAGCTTTCACCTGTATTCTTTGGATCTGCTCTTACAAACTTTGGTGTTGAGACATTCCTTGAGCACTTCCTTCAGATGACATACAGCCCACTTCCTAGAAAGAGTGATGCTGGTGAGATTAGCCCATTCTCTGAGGATTTCTCAGCTTTCGTATTTAAGATTCAGGCTAATATGAATAAGGCTCATCGTGATAGAGTAGCATTCCTTCGTGTTTGCTCAGGAACATTCGATGCCACAAAGGAATATTTACATGTTCAGGGTGGTAGAAAGGCTAAGCTTTCAGCACCTCAGCAGATGATGGCTGATGAGCGTAAAATCGTTGATAAGGCTTATGCTGGCGATATTATTGGTGTTTTCGATCCAGGTCTTTACAGCATTGGTGATACATTCACATCTGCTAAAAAGCCATTTAAGTTCGAGGGTATTCCAACATTCGCTCCAGAGCATTTTGCCCGCGTACGTCAGATTGATACAATGAAGCGTAAGCAGTTCATGAAGGGAATCACACAGATTGCCCAGGAAGGTGCAATCCAGATTTTCCAGGAGTTTAATACAGGTATGGAGGAAATCATCGTAGGTGTTGTTGGTGTTCTTCAGTTTGATGTATTAAAATATAGATTGAACAACGAATACAACGTTGAGATTGCTCTTGAAAACTTACCTTATGAGCATATAAGATGGATTGAAGGAGACTACGATTTAGATAAGATTTCTGGTACATCTGATATGAAGAAAATCAAGGACTTAAAGGACAGACCACTTCTTTTATTTGTAAATTCTTGGTCTGTTGGAATGGTTCAGGATAGAAATGAAGGATTAGTTTTATCTGAATTCGGTACAAATTAATGACTATAAACGAAGCTGCTATTGATAGAAAAAATAACCTTAACATAATTCGACTTATTGCCAGTCTTATGGTTGTGTATATGCATGCCTTTGCGATTTGCATTGCTGATCAGTCAAAGGATGTGTTTTACACACTTACCAACCACAAGGCTTTGGCTGGTGGAATTGCGGTGTACATTTTTTTCATCATTAGTGGCTTTTTAATTTGCAGAAGTTTCGACAGAACGAAGAGCGTAGTGAAGTATTTCAAGGCTCGTTTTCTTCGTATTTGGCCGCTGCTTTTTGTGGTTGTGATGATTATGGCTTTTGTGCTGGGGCCAATTCTATCGGAATATAGCTTTGAGCAGTATATGCAGGGGGATATTCTTGGCTTCCTAAAGAATATTTTCTTTATTCACGCCACCACTACTTTGCCAGGTGTGTACAATTACCACTATAATCACAGCTTAAACGGCTCTTTATGGACTTTGATGTACGAAGTTATGTGGTATGTCATTGTGGCCGCTATTTCGCCTCTATGGAAGCGATTTAAGGCATCTGGAATACTTCTGGTTGTGGCTTTAGGTGGCATCTATATTCTTTACGCATACAACAGCCCTGGGGACATCGGTCCACTTACAGCAAGCTTCATGCTGAATTTTTCTAAGCTTGGTATGTTCTTTGCAATGGGAATGTGCTACTACCTGTTCGGGGATTATATCAAGATTTCCTGGAAGATAGCACTGGTTGCTATTGCAGGGCTTGTGCTTGGAATTCTCTTTGCAGATTTCATTATCACGTTTTGTATTTTTGGATCTTACATTATTTTTTATCTTGCATTCCAAAAGCGCTTTGTGGCCACCTGGTACGATAAAGTAGGAGATTTGTCCTACGGAATATACATCATGGCCTTCCCAATCCAGCAGACATTAGTGGAGTGCATCGGCACACCTACCGAGATATATCACACCATGTCTATGGATCCTTATTTAAATATGTTGTACACATTACTAATCGTTATACCGCTGGCTTGGATAAGCTGGCATTGCATCGAAAAGCCTTGTTTGAGGCTAAAATAAAGCTTGACGATGTTTTTCATACCGTGTATATTATTGGGCAGTGACTTATGTCACTGTCTTTTATTTTTTCGAATTTTTTTATCCCATTTTTTGTTGACATTTATAAACAGGTTCACTATTATTATATTAAAGAAACGAACAGTTGTTCCGAACGGAGGTTTTATAAAATGGCAAACGAAGATAAGCTTAAAGCATTAGATGCTGCGATTTCGCAGATAGAAAAGCAATACGGAAAGGGCTCAGTTATGAAGCTGGGTGAGGGAGCTAACATCCAGGTAGAAACAGTTCCTACTGGCTCAGTCAGCCTTGATATTGCACTTGGACAGGGTGGTTTCCCTAAGGGACGTATCATCGAAATCTACGGTCCAGAATCATCTGGTAAGACTACACTTGCACTTCACGCAGTTGCTGAGGTTCAGAAGCAGGGTGGTATCGCAGGCTTCATCGATGCAGAGCATGCTCTCGATCCTAAATACGCAAAAGCAATCGGTGTAAACATCGATGATTTATATATTTCACAGCCTGATAACGGTGAGCAGGCACTTGAAATCACAGAGACTATGGTTCGTTCAGGAGCTATGGACATTATCGTTGTGGATTCAGTTGCAGCACTTGTACCAAAGGCAGAAATCGACGGAGATATGGGTGATTCTCACGTAGGTCTTCACGCACGTCTTATGTCACAGGCTATGAGAAAGCTCACAGGTATTGTTGCAAAGACAAACTGTGTAGTTATCTTTATCAACCAGCTTCGTGAAAAGGTTGGTGTTATGTTCGGTAACCCAGAGACTACTACTGGTGGTCGTGCTCTTAAGTTCTATGCATCAGTTCGTATCGATGTACGTCGTATCGAAGCATTAAAGCAGAATGGCGAGGTAATCGGAAACAGAACACGTGCCAAAATCGTTAAGAACAAGGTAGCACCTCCATTCCGTGAGGCAGAGTTCGATATCATGTTTGGCGAGGGAATCTCTCGCGAGGGTGATATCCTTGATGTTGGTACAAACCTCGACATCATCCAGAAGTCTGGTGCTTGGTATGCATACCTTGGCGAGAAGATTGGCCAGGGCCGTGAGAATGCCAAGATGTACTTAAAGCAGAATCCAGAGGTTCGCGAGGAGATTGCAGAGGCAATTCGCGAGCACTATGCAGAAACTGACGAGAGCGAAGTTGGTCTTGTTGGTGGTGAAAAAGAATCTGATATTCCTACAGAGGTTATTGAATAATCATGGAAGTTTTATCTCTTGTTAAATTAACAAAGGGAAGAGCAAAAATCTGTCTCGCTGGCGGGGCAGATTTTGTTCTATATAAAAAAGAATACGAAAGCTACGGTATCGAAGAAGGGGCGGATTTACCGGAGGACAAATACCAGGAAATCATTACCGAAATCATCATTCCTCGTTGCAAGAAGCGTGCTCTTCACCTGCTGGAAAAGCAGGACCGCTCAGAGAAAAATCTCAGGGATAAGCTTCGTGAGGGCGGATACTCAGAAGATGTGGTGGATATCGCTATCGACTACATCAATGAATACGGCTATCTGGACGACGCCAGAATGGCTGCCAGTCACATCCGTTTCTATCAGGATTCCCGCAGCAAGCAAAGGCTCAAGCAGGACTTAATTGGTAAGGGCATATCTAGCGATGTTATCGACAGAGTTTTGGAAGCGGAATACACCGGGGATGAGTCAGCTCTTATAGAGCGTCTCCTTGAAAAAAAGCATTACGATAAGGAAAATGCCACCTACGAAGACAGAGCCAAAATATATCGCTTTTTAATGGGCAGAGGTTTCTCGTCAGATGCTATCAACAGGGTCCTAAAATAGTCCCTAGGCTCCACTATATATGGTATACACATGCTTGACATAGACCATTTATACAGTTAAACTAAATGTGTTGATGTTTATAAATGAGGGCATTATAGCTTTTATTTTATATTCCAATTAGAAAATTAAATAAGGAGGTGCTCCTGTGAACGCAGTAACGATGATTATTGTTGCACTTGTCGTTGCCGTTGTTGCAGTTGTTATCACTCTTGCTGTTTCAAACAAGATTCATGAGACACAGGGCAGAAACAAGATTGGTTCTGCAGAGGAGAAGGCTCGTGAAATCATTGATGAGGCAGTTAAGAATGCGGAGGCTAAAAAGAGAGAGGCTATGCTCGAGGCAAAGGAAGATGCCATGAGACAGAAGAACGATCTCGATAAAGAAATCCGTGAGCGCCGAGCAGAAATTCAGAGAAGTGAGCACAGATTATCTCAGAAAGAAGATAACCTTGATAAAAAGCTCGATGCAGTTGAAAAACGTGAGGCTGAATTCGCTCGTCAGGAACAACAGCTTAACAAGCAGCGTGAGGAAGTTGCAAAGCTTAATCAGCAGCGTGTGCAGGAACTAGAGAGAATCTCAGGACTTACCTCCGAACAAGCAAAAGAACAACTTTTAAAATCTGTAGAAGAAGATGTCAAATTAGACGCAGCAAAACTTATTAAGGAAAGCTTAGCTCAGGCAAAGGATGAGGCTGATAAAAAGGCACGTGAGATAGTAGTTAGTGCTATTCAGAAGTGCTCAGCAGATCATGTTGCAGAGACTACTATTTCAGTAGTACAGCTTCCTAATGATGAGATGAAGGGAAGAATCATTGGTAGAGAGGGTCGAAACATTCGTACTCTTGAAACTATGACTGGCGTAGAATTAATTATTGATGATACACCAGAAGCAGTTATCTTATCTGCATTTGATCCAGTAAGACGTGAGATTGCACGTATTGCTTTGGAGAAGCTCATTGTAGACGGACGTATTCATCCAGCTAGAATTGAGGAGACAGTAGAAAAGGCTAAGAAAGAAGTAGAACAGCAAATCCGCGAGGAAGGCGATGCAGCTGCACTCGAGGTTGGTGTTCAGGGTATTCACCCAGAGCTTCTTAGACTTCTTGGAAAGATGAAATTTAGAACCAGCTACGGTCAGAATGTATTAAAGCATTCAATTGAGGTTGCTCAGTTATCAGGATTACTTGCTGCAGAGCTTGGTCTTGATGTTAGAGTAGCAAAGCGTGCAGGTTTGTTGCATGATATTGGAAAGGCAGTAGATAGAGAGCAGGAGGGTACTCACGTACAGCTCGGTGCAGATCTTTGCCGCAAGTACAAAGAGTCTCAGACAGTTATCAATGCTGTTGAGGCACATCATGGCGATGTAGAGCCAGAAACTCTTATAGCTTGTATTGTACAGGCAGCTGATACAATTAGTGCAGCTCGTCCAGGTGCAAGACGCGAGGCTATGGAGACATACACAAACAGATTAAAAGAACTTGAAGAAATTTCTAACAGCTTTAAGGGTGTTGAAAAGTCTTTTGCTATTCAAGCAGGTAGAGAGATTCGTATCATGGTGGTTCCTGAACAGGTTACAGATGCCGATATGGTCATCATGGCGAGGGATATTTCAAAGCAGATTGAATCACAGCTCGAATATCCTGGACAGATTAAGGTTAACGTAATTCGTGAATCACGAGTTACAGACTACGCAAAGTAAAAACTTAGCGGGTGGATATCCACCCGCTTTTTTTGAACCCATTTTTAGGAAAAAATATTAAATTAGGGGTTGATTTAATAAATACAAAGTATTAGAATACTACCATAATGAAAAGCAACAGGGAGAATATGAATGAGTACTAGATTGAAATGTGCGATTTTGCTTTTATTATGTGTCTTGATGACTGCGGGAGCATATTATTGGAGCGCTAAATACACTAATCCTCAGCATGGCACGTCGGGATATGTAAAGGATATGATGCCGCAGGATTACGATATGGATTTTGATGTGGAAGCCAATAGAGGAAAAGTAGTTGAGGCATCTATAGGTGCAATTTATTATTATGCTATTGACATAAGTCCTACTGATGACATCTGTTATCAGGGTTGCGTCAAAGATAAATATGATGAGCAAGAGGGATATTTTCCTAGTTACTATATAGTCATAAGTGATTCAGATACAGATTCTTCCAATGAAATCCTGGTCAGGATAGATGATGACCTTTACGACGAATTAGAAGTTGGTGATTATGTTCATGGAGTTGGAACAGTTGAGTATTCATATGATTTAGAAAATCGTTATACAGATGTATGGGTAACATCTAGTTCATATAGAGCTAAGAAAGGCAAAGATGACCAATATCCTTCTAAGTATGGTTATAAATCTGTAAAAGAGTTACAAGAGATGATAGGGCAGCCTGTTAATCAGCCTGTATTCAAGACCACAGGAATTTTGCTTTTGGTGGGAGCGGAATATAGAGTATATCCGGATTTGGATAGTTTTAAGCAATCCCCAAGAGTGTATGTGACTGTCCAAGGTAACCGATACAGCGGAAGCGACGATTCCCTATATTCACTTCTGGGACAGGAAATCACAGTCCAAGGAATAATGGGAAGAGATGATGGCATTTATATGTATAAAGGATTTTTGGTTGAATAATAAATGAAAATAGCAAATAGATTAAAGAATATATTATTAATTTTTGTATGTGTCTGTATATGCATCGTAGCAATCCAATTTATTATATTAAAATTGGTGCCACCATACAGGGTGTTATGTGCAAGAGCATATTTTCAAATCAGATATGGTGAGCATACAGAAGATGCAGGACAAAATAGCAGAAAAGAATATTTACGTTTGGATGATGGAAATCTAATAACCTATAAAGAAAACTGGATTGGTATTGTAACTAGTGATAATTACAAAACTTATGCAAGCGGCAAGGAATTGGCTGAGGAAGTGCAGGCGGTGGCAGATAATTATTTTGAAGATTGCCATGTAGTCTATAGCCCATTTGCGTATTATGCCATTAATAAGGATGATTTCTGCACAATCTTATTGCAAATACCTGAGCAGGGGCCTAATTCTGATGAGGATACAGTAAAGGCTTGCCTGCAAGAATGTGGCGTATTGAATGCTGACATCCAATACGAAGTAAATTGCACATTGTTGCCTCAAAACATATATGACGGTACAAAGGACATTACGATTTACCCTGCCGATGGGTTTGTAGAATATGGGAATTATAGTAATTCCGATATTTACATGAGTATGATAGAGGAATTTGGAACAGCAGATTTTATTTCAGTACGTCGAAATGGCTTTATTTGTGGCTACGTTGAATCAGAAGACGGCGAGCCACACACAATGTTTGAAAAATATGATTAATATTAGAATATAAGGAGAATGATTATGGAGAAAATTGAAAGAGTAAAGAGAGAGCTAGTACATAAGGGGGCAATCCTGGATATTTACGAGGACACTGTTAGGCTTCCTAATGGAAAGGAAGAAAAGTGGGATTTTGTCAGCCACAGAATGGGAGCAGCTTGCGTATTGGCTGTTCATCCTAGCGGCAAAATCATCATGGTGCGCCAGTACAGAAACGCACTTGATAGATTCACACTTGAGGTGCCAGCTGGAAAGCGTGATTCAGTAGATGAAGATACCAGCATTTGCGCAGCCAGAGAGCTTGAGGAGGAGACAGGATTCAGAGCAGGAAAGCTAGAAAAGCTTTTATCACTTAAATCTACAGTAGCATTCTGCGACGAATTTATTGATGTTTATTTGGCTACAGATTTGAAAGAAATCGGAGAGCAGCATTTGGATGAAGCAGAAGATATTGATATCGAGCTTTATGACTTGGAAGACCTTCTTGTTATGTGCTATTCAGGCAAGCTCCAGGATGCCAAGTCTGTTGCAGCTATCATGGCATATGCAGCGAAGATGAACTAGATATCTTCTTTAAGGAAGCGCTTTTGCTTCCTTAAGTTTTAATATGGGAGAAACAATATGTATGAAAGAGATGAAAATAAAGCTGGAGTTCACCGAGTTTTTATATTTTTAGTAGGATTGCTTGGAGTGGGAATTGTTTTATTCGGAGCTTACAATACTGTGCTGACTTATTTATATCTAAAATGGGGGCTTTGGAATAACAATTACTTCGCATTTACGATAGGCATCTATGGGGCCATATCCATTATTGGATTGATTACAATATGGAGTGCAGTCAAGCTTCGTCATAAGCTACTTCCTGATGAAATTGATATTGAAAGAAATCTGGAAAAATCAGAAAAGATTGCAGACATTAGAGTAGCCAGGGAGAAAAAAGCCTTGGAAAAGCGTATGTGAAAGCTGTAGGGTAGCTTCTTAGGGGAGATGCTTATATAAAAACTGGCGCATACCTAAGTGGGCAAGCAAATAGGTATACGCCATTTTCATTTCTGAAGTGGGCAAGCAAATCAGAATATGAAAAAATGGTGCCAAAATAGAATCCCCGCTTAGGGACTCTATTCTGACACCATTGTCTGAAAAAATATTACTATATCAGATAATTAAATGCAAGAATAAAATGCCTATACACTTTGTGGGCTCCAAAAGTATTAAAACAGCCATTTTTTTTAATTTAATACTTTTGTAGGGATGACATCTTGAATATAGGTTGGAAAAATAGTGAAATAATTTTAGATATTTTATATAATTGGGTAGTATGGCAATAAAGTGTTGCAATTGGGGCACAAATAGACTGTGGAGTATGTAAAATGATGAGAAATAAAACAATAATAGTATCTTTGATAAGCATAATAATGTTAACTTCCTGTGGAAAATCTGAGAGTGTTCATATAGAGGCAGAAGATAATAATTTTAAAGAGAACGTAGTAACAGATAATAATCAGCAAGAAGACGTTCAGGAAGAAGTTGTAGAGGATAATGCTACAAAGTCATTTAAGGATTATTTTTATGCAGATGAGGATAATGAGTACACGTATAAAGTTATAGAATTCTTAGATGAGGATGTTTCCGAGGTTTCAGTTGAAATTAAGAAATTAGATGAATATGACAATGGAAATGTATACGCAGTAAATATTGAGTATGTTGACTGCCCAGGCAGATATTATTGGGGAACAAGCGATAGATTTAATATTGGTACTTTTTATGTAACAGAAGAGAGTATCTATGTGTTGTTTGATAGAACAGATACACCAACTGAAGAGGATTTTATTGAAAGTGGAAATATTATCTGTTCACAAGATATGGAACAAAACGTAGATGGTCAGTTAACAAGAATTACAAATGATGGTGATACATGTACGTGCTTATTAAGTAATACATTAACCGAAAGCGGATTTTATTCTGAATATGAATGGACCAAGGGAAAAGGTTTGACATATTTCAGGTCAGGATATGGTGCAGAGGGTGAACCGATTGAGATTAAGATGCAAAATGAATAAAAACCAAAAAACAATTTAAATTTATAAAGAGGGAGCAAAATGGAAGATTTACAAAGAATTCAGGAGCTGGAGGACAGAGTCCAGAGGCTTGAAGCAGAAGTGAAGGAGCTGAAGAGTGCTGTTACTGTAAAGCCTGCAGTAGAAGCCATAGTTAGGCCACAACCTCAGGCACAGCCACAACCTCAAGTACAACCTCAGCCTATAATGCGGGACAGCCACCCGGGACAGTACTACAATCAGTATATTCCACCAGTGCAGCAAACCCCACAGCCGGCCCCACAGCCAACACAGCAGTACTATCAGCTACAGCAGGCAAGGACACAGGCCAGCAAGCAGAGCATGGAGTCATTTATTGGAAAATATGGCATGGCCATTGGCGCATCGCTGCTTATTTTCATAGCCATAGTTATGTTTGCTGTTTGGATTATTCCAGTGCTGGGAGATGCTGTAAAAATCGCGGCAATGTTTATTTTCAGCGGAGCCTTTATTGTGGCAGGAGAGCTGAATGCTAAAAAGAAGGGCGTAAATAAGTGGAATACATCACTGACAGGATGCGGAACAGGTGCTGTTTTTGTTTCGCTGTTTGTGACCTATGGTTACTTTGAAGCAATCAACATAATTGCACTATATGTGCTGCTTGTATTATGGGCGGCAGCGTTGTGTTTCCTAGGCAGAAAGAAGTCATTCGTGTTTACAATAATCGGCCAGACAGGAATATTTGTAGCAGCAATCTTTAGCGCTATTCAGATGCACACCTTGGATGAATGCCTTGTAGTGCTAGTGATGCTTGTTCTTGCGGAGGTATCGTTCTTTATAAATGACCTATTGGTAAAGAACTACTGGAGTTCATTCTCCACATGGTGCGGAACGATTATCGCATTTACGTTAGTTACAATCAAATACCTGGCAGGTGTCTATGGATTTGGTGGCAATGAAGTAAACCCAGTGGACATAATAATATTAGTATTCACACTTGTGGTAATCATGTACTCATCATTGGTGCAGATTTTATTTTTGGAAAACGAAAAGCATACCATTACCTTTGTAGTTCAGACAATCCTAACACTATTCCCAATGGAATTTATGTTGATCTATTCATTAGATGGGTACATTGGAAATCTGGAATCAGAGAGAATAGGAGATTTGCTAATACTTACAATTGCACTTATCGACTTCTTTGTTGTTGAAAGATTCATTAAGCTTGAAGCTGCAAAGATTGCTGCATACACAGCTGAAATCATTTTTGCATTGTTCATTTTCATTGCAAACTTTAATATCGTGGTTGCCGACCCGGAATACCTAGCAATTGTAGGAGGTATTCTTGCAGTATTGATAGAGATAGGGGCGTGTGTATATTCTAGATTCAAGCGCAATTTGGTTGCCAGATTCTACAGCCTAACAATGATTATATTGATTATTGTTGCTGAATTTGATAATTCGGTATTTGGACTGATATTGGTTGTTACAATGCTTGCGTTTGCAGTAGCAGAGAGAATTACCGAGAAAGAAGAGCATGTTAATGTGGTCTATGATAACGTGTTCTACCTGTGGATTATAGGAATGATTGCATATACTTTCCATTTAATTAATGACATCCACAGAATTCCTGGATCATTAGAATTGTTCTGTATTATCATGGTGGCGCTGCAGATATTTGCTTACAAAAAGAAATTTGCAGCTATTAAAGTGTCGTATGAAAAGACTTGCAATATCATGTTCTATATTGTTAATGTCTTCCTGGTTTTATTCTACACAACCGAAATGATGATATTTACAAAATCGCCATTTGCAATTCTTTACGGACTATTGATTGCTGCGCTCATATCAATCAATGTAAAGAATTTGCTGGAAAATTATTCATGGGCAGGAGCATACGTTGCTTTCAAGTACACCTATGTATGCCTGATGTTTTTGATTGCATATGAATCATATGGCATCATGCTAAGCGTGGCATTCCTTGTGATAGCGCTGGCATCGATTATCCTGGGATTCAGGATGAAGTACAAGTCCATGAGACTGTACGGCCTGGTGCTTTCAATTGCAAGCATTGTGAAGCTTGTGTTGATTGATGTGAACTATGAGGATTTGCTCCTTAGAGCAGTAGGATTTTTGATTTGCGGATTCCTTTGCTTCGGAATCAGTTATATTTACAACAGACTAGATAAACAAGAGATTCAATAAAGAAAACTCAAGTCGGATTTAATCTGACTTGAGTTTTTTATTTTAGTTTCGTTCTGCAATTGTATAAAGAAGATGACGTGTGTCTTCCCAACCAAGGCATGGGTCTGTGATGGACTGGCCGTATGTCTGGTGGTCGGAGATAGGCTGGCAACCTTCGATAAGGTAGCTTTCTATCATGACACCCTTAACAAGATTCTTGATATCATCTGAATGATTTCGATTGTGCATTACTTCCTTCACGATACGAATCTGCTCTTTGTACTGCTTGTTTGAGTTTGAGTGGTTGGCATCGATGATGCAAGCAGGATTAACAAGATCCATTTTTTCGTACATGTTGTGAAGTCTGATTAGGTCTTCGTAGTGGTAGTTCTGCACGCTGTTGCCGTGCTTTGATACGGCACCGCGGAGGATGGTGTGGGCTAGTGGATTTCCTGTGGTGGTCACTTCGTATCCTGAGAATGTGAAGTGATGTGGATGCTGAGCCGCATATACGGAATTGAGCATTACAGAGAAATCGCCAGAAGTAGGATTCTTCATTCCTGATGCTACGTCGAAGCCTGAAACAGTAAGACGATGATGCTGATCCTCAACTGAGCGGGCGCCGATTGCTACGTAGGAAAGAAGATCATCAACGTATCCCCAGTTTTCAGGGTAGAGCATTTCATCAGCAGGAGTAAGCTCTGATTCTGTCATGGCACGGATGTGCATCTTTCTCATGGCGATAAGGCCGGCTACCATATCAGGAGCTTCGTTTGGATCTGGCTGGGAAGCGATACCCTTGTAGCCACTACCGGTGGTACGAGGCTTGTTGGTGTAGATTCTAGGAACTACCAAAACCTTGTCTTTTATATCCTCAGCAACACGTGCAAGCTTTTCGATGTATTCGCAAACTGCATCCTCGTTGTCAGCAGAACATGGACCAATTATGCAAAGAAAACGGTCATCTTTTCCAGTGATGATGTCGGCCACTTCTTTGTCACGCTGCTTTTTGATTTCCTGAACCTTTGGTGGAACAGGAAGCATCTCCTTGATTTCCTCTGGAGTAGGCATTTTCTTAAGATAATTGAAACTCATTATATTCCCTCACTTCTCTAGATTTTAGTCAAAACATGTCTCTTTAATTAAGTCGATTGGCATATCCTTTCCAGTCCACAGCTTAAAGGCTGCAGCCCCTTGATATAGAAGCATGTATTTGCCGTTCATTGTCTTGCAGCCGCAGGCTTTTGCATCCTTTAAAAGTCTGGTTTCAGCAGGATGATAAATAACATCGCAAACTGTAAGGCCAGGATGTAAAAATTCCTTTGGAACAAGGGAACGGTCGTCATCGCCCATACCAACATTTGTACTATTAATAAGGATATCACTTTCTTGAAGAGAAAAATTCAGAATATCCATGTCTTCCATGTCGTAAACAAAAAGATCGCAGTTGGTAGATTTTGTAAGTCGGTCTGCAAAATCTACAACTTTTTGGAAAGAAGCGTTCTTTCTTTTGAAGATATTAATTTTTTCAACGCCTTCCATGGCAGCCTGTGTGATGATAGAAGATGCGGCGCCACCAGCACCGAGAATAGTGATAGTAGTACCAGCGTATTTGATTCCGCAGTCCTTCATAGATTGAAGAAAGCCTATGCCGTCTGTGGTGTAGCCCACCAATTTTCCATCCTGACAAACGCAGGTGTTTACTGATTGAGCAAGCTCGGCTGCTTCATCGATTTCATCCAGAAGTGGGATGATAGCAGTTTTTAAAGGCATTGTTAGATTGAAATTACAGCAGTTGATTTTTTTCAAACCCTCAACAGCTGTAGGCAAATCTTCCTTACTTACATCAAAGGCCATATATGAAAAATCAAGCCCTAAAGCATCAAAGGCTGTATTATGCATCGCCGGTGAGATGCTGTGTGAAACTGGACTGCCGAGTAAACAAATTAAATTAGTTGAACCTGTAGGATTCATATACAGTTACCTCCTTATGTAAGATTTTTCATATACTTTATCACTTTTAATAACTAAAGTACATAAATTTTTGACGAAAGGTGTATTTAGTTTGTAAGTTGTGTTAAAATAAATCGGCAAGTAAATACGTAGGCGTAGCGTAGCTGGATAACGCATCGGACTCCGACTCCGAAGACCGCCGGTTCGAATCCGGCCGTCTACAGTTGTTCGGCAAACTATTTGCAGCATGGAGGGCACATGAACTTACAAGATTTAAAAACTAAATTTAAAAATATAATAGAGATTTCAAAGGATTTCATTATTAATTATAAAAGATACTTTTTGGCAGGTGGAATTTTCATCGTCATGGCGCTGGTTCTTTTCCTTGGAACAAGCAGCAGCGGCGATACCAAATCCACATCGGGAGTTTACAAGAGCTTCAAAAAGAATAACAATTCTGAGCTGACCACTCTTATCAATAACTATTACACAGCTTATGCAGAGGGAGACACAGACACAATCGCCACTCTTGCAACACCTGTTAGTGATCAGGAAATCAGCTACATTGCTTTCTATAGCCAGTACATCGAGAGCTTCAACGATGTTCAGATTTTCACAAAGCCTGGTCTTACAGATAATTCTTATCTTGTTACTACACAGGTTGAGCTTAAGTATAACGACATCGATACAGCAGCTCCTGGCTTGGATTTCTTCTATGTTGAAACAAACGAAGATGGAAAGCTCTTCATCAACAACATTTACGGTTCATTCAACCAGAACAACAACATCTACGAGATGGATACAGAAATCTCTGATCTTATCGCAGTTTACATTCGTCAGCAGGATTTGCTTGATTTAAAGGCAGAGGTTGACGAGGCATACGAGTCAGCGCTTGAAAGTGATGCAAATCTTTCAGCACTTATGTCAGATACATTGCCAGCAGCTATCATCCAGTGGAACACAGATTACACTGCTGAGGTAGAGGCAGCAGCAGAGGAAGCTGCAAAGGCTGAGGAAGAAGCGGCAGCAGCTGCAGAGGCTGAGGCACAGGCAGCAGCAGATGCCGAGGAGGAAGCAAACTCTTACACAGGCACAACAAATGCAAAGGCAAATGTTCGCTCAGAAGCAGATGCTAGCAGCGACAAGCTTGGTTCTCTTGAAAGTGGCACTCAAATCACTATCTACGGTGAAGAGGGAGACTTCTACAAGTTTGATTACAACGGAACAAAGGCATATATCACAAAGGATGCAGTTAATGTAGGCGACGCTGAGGAAGAGACTACAGAGGATACAGACGAGGAAGAGACAACAAACGCTGCAGCTCTTACAGCTGGTGACAAGATCACACTTACATCTACAGTAAATATTCGTTCAGCAATGGATTCATCTGCATCAAAGGTTGCAGTTGCTTACGCAGGCGAAGAGGTAGAGGTAGTTATGAGCTATGCCGAGGGCTGGACAAAGGTTAAGTACGGAAAGAAAGAAGGCTACATCAGAACAGACCTTTTACAAGAGTAATTTAGATTAACGATTGATGATTAATTTTAATGGAGACCAAGTTTTTTTGGTCTCCATTGTATTATGGAGGCATACTTGGAAGAGAGTATTAGATTAAATAAATATTTAAGCGATGCCGGAGTTTGTAGCAGGCGAGCGGCGGACAAGGCCATAGAGGAAGGCCGTGTTTTGGTAAATGGCAAGCCGGCGGAAATGGGCATGCGCATAAGCTCAGCGGATGAGGTGCTGTTCGATGGCAAGCCTGTATCAAACGCAGATAAAAAGCCGGTGCTTATCGCATACAACAAGCCTGTTGGGATTGTTTGCACAGCGGAAAAGCGTGAAAAGAACAACATAATTGACCACATCAATTATCCAGAGCGTATTTATCCTATTGGCCGCTTGGACAAGGATAGCAATGGTCTGATTCTTCTTACAAATCAGGGTGATTTGGTTAACAAAATTATGCGTGCTGCAAATGCTCATGAAAAGGAATATATTGTCACTGTAGACAAGGATATAGACAGCGATTTTATTAAGAAAATGTCATCTGGCGTATATTTGGATGAGCTTGAAGTGACCACCAGAAAGTGTCAGGTTGAAAAGCTTTCCAAAAGGACATTTAAAATCGTTTTGACGCAGGGGTTGAATCGACAGATTCGTCGCATGTGTCAGATGCTTGGCTACAGGGTTCGCAGCCTGAAGCGAGTGCGCATTATGAATATTGAGCTAAATGACCTGCAGGAGGACACCTACAGGGATGTTACGGAAGCTGAGCTAAAAGTGCTCAACAAAATGCTTGAGGGCTCAAGAAACTAGGTAAAAGGGGTAGAATAATGGAATTAAATGAATACAAGAAACTAATCGACGAAATCGATTATCACATGGATAGATACTACAATCAAAACGAGCCGGAAATCAGCGACTATGAGTACGATCAGCTGATGCAAAAGCTCAAGGCGGCAGAGGCAGAGCATCCGGAATGGGTGACACCTGATTCACCTTCTCAGAAGATTGGTGGCGTTGCCATGCGTGAGGCTGGTGTAAAGGTTACTCACGATGTGCCAATGCTTTCTATTGAGGATGTTTTTGACAAGGCTGATGTTACAGCCTGGATAGCAAAAGTAAAGGCTGTTCATCCTGATGCTATGTTTAGTGTGGAGGCTAAAATCGACGGTCTTAGCATGACACTCCGCTATGAAAAGGATTCAAAGGGCAAGCTAAAGCTTAAGATGGGTGAGACTCGTGGTGATGGACTTATCGGCGAGGATGTTACCGCAAATGCGTTAGTTATCCCAGATGTCAATCAGTATCTTGATTTGCCATATGATAGCCTTCAGCTTCGTGGCGAGGTATATATGTCACATGAGGATTTCGACAGATACAATGAGACTCAGGAGCTCAACGGTGGAAAGCTTGCAGCCAACCCACGTAACCTGGCTGCCGGCACACTTCGTCAGCTAGATGCCAACATCACCAAGGAACGTGGATTAAAGATGTTTGTATTTAACGTACAGCAGGGCCCAGAGGAGCTTACAAAGAGCCACTGCGACGGCATGGATATTCTTGAAAAGGCTGGGGTTGCCACTGTATTCCACAAAAAGTGCGAAACAGCTGAGGAGGTTCTTGCAGTTATCGATGAAATCGGTGATTTAAGAGGACAGTTCCCATTTGATATTGATGGCGCGGTTGTAAAGATTGATCAGGTTTCATACCGCAACGATTTCTCTACCAGCGCTAAATACACTAACGGCCACATCGCCTACAAGTACCCACCAGAGGAAAAGGAGACAAAGCTTCTTGATGTGGAGCTATCTGTTGGTAGAACAGGCCGTGTTAATCCTACAGCTATCTTTGAGCCAATTCGTTTATGCGGTACTACAGTTAGTCGTGCTACACTTCATAATCAGGATTTTATCGATGATTTAGATATCGGTATCGGAGATACGATAGTGGTTTACAAATCTGGTGAAATTATTCCAAAGATTAAAGAAGTGGTTCACGCAAAGCGTCCAGAAGGTACAGTCACATACAAGATTCCTAATGTTTGCCCTGTATGTGGTGGCCCAGTTTCCAGGGATGCGGACACAGCAGATATGAAGTGCCTGAACCCATGCTGCCCAGCTCAGTTAGTTCGTCACATCATTAATTTTGTATCCAGGGATGCAATGGATATTAAGGGCTTTGGCGAGGTTTATATTGAGGACCTTGTGAGCCAGGAATATATAAAGGATATTGCGGATGTATTCGCTCTCAAGGAGAAGAGAGAGGAGCTTATCGAAAAGGGAATCATCGGCAAGGAAAAGAACACAGACAAGCTTCTTGGTGCAATCGAGGCCGCAAAGCAAAATGATGCCTACAGATTGTTTACAGGCTTTGGTATTCCTAATGTTGGAAAGGCAGCTGCAAAGGCCCTTCTTTCCCAGTTTAAGGACATTGAAAAGATTATGAGCCTTACAGTAGAGGAGCTTATCCAGGTCAACGATATCGGCGAAATTAGCGCCAATTCCATCTATGATTACCTTCACGACGAGACTAACATCGATATTATCAATCGTCTGAAGGCAGCCGGTGTAAACATGGTAGAAGAGGAGAAGGAAGGGGCAAGTGACAAGTTTGCAGGACTTACATTTGTTATTACCGGTACTTTGCCTACTATGGGAAGAAAGGAAGCGCAGGAGCTTATCGAGCTTAACGGCGGTAAGTGCTCTGGCTCAGTTTCTAAAAAGACTAATTATGTATTGGCAGGCGAGGCTGCAGGCAGCAAGCTTGATAAAGCCAATGCTTTAGGGGTAAATGTAATAAGTGAGGAAGAGTTAATTTCCATGTTAAATAGTTAAATGGTAACCATTTTTCTATAAATAAAACACATATGGATACTATAATGTGTGTATGTTAGATTTATCCCGTTTAAAAAATATAAAAAAATTCTTAGTGCTTCCATTGCTAATAGCATTCGTAACAGTAGTGCTTTTAGTATTTGGAAGCTCTAGATTCACAGTGAATTCAGAATCCAAGATCAGTCCTATCGAAGAAGGCTGGTCTGTTTTTCGTGGGGTTGAATCTTTACGTGATGTAAGACTTGCAGATTACTATATAGGCGAAAGCAAGCGAGGAGAGACTATTATCACTGAAAATGAAATTTCAGTGGAGAAACAAGGCACAACCCTTATGTTTCTCAGCAAGCTCAACACAGTGGATGTGTATTTGGATGATGAATTGATTTATACATATGGCAGAGAGTACCTGAAAACAGGAAGCTTTGTTCCAAAGAAATACAATATTGTGACTCTTGATACAAGGCCAGGAGTTCATAAGCTTATCATGGTGTATACCTTTACCGAGAATAATTCCATCAGAAGGTTTATGCCTGTTTTTTATGGCCAAAAGAGTGATTTAATAAAAACATTTTACAGTCACCACAGAATATCTATTTTCATTGGGGCCTTTCTTGTGATGTATTCCTGCATTATTTTTGCATTGTGGGTTTATTTGTTGCTTACAAGAAAGAATGATATCGAAATTCTGGTAGGAGCAATTTTTGCAAATCTGCTAGGAGTATATATATTTGCCAGAAATGACATCTTTTGTTTTATAGGCAATCGAGAGATGTTTTTCTCTATGATAGAGTATACTTCCTTTTACTTGATTCCATTGGGATTCAGTATGCTGATTTATTCTATTCATAGTCATAATATTCAAAATAAGATACGTGTAATTGCTGCTGTTAATATAATTTTCCCTATTGTTATATGGATTTTGCACGTTTTTAACATTGTACATGTAAACCATTTTTTAAATGCTGTGGGTGTACTTGATATTATCGAAATGTTTATAATTCTGCCATCTCTTATTAAAAACCTGGTAGTTTACAGAAGAGAACATGCAGATAGTGATGTAAGTGTAGGAATGGACGCTGAAATATATCTGTTTATCGGTTTCATAATAATGATGGTAATGTCACTTCTAGAAATTGGAACCAAGCCTAGCGTTAAGGTTAATGAAAGTGTGTATATTTCCCATACAGGACTGTTTACTACTATTAATTTCCTTGAGCTTGGCATGCTGTTTTTCATCATGTGTCATTTTATCTACTACTTCATGAACAGCATTAATCACATCAGTGCAAATCGCATCAAGGAACAATTGGAAGGTTTGGCCTATACAGATGCTTTGACAGAGCTTAAAAACAGAGCGGCTCTCAGCCAGTTCTTTGGGTCACTAAGAGGAAACTTTGGAATTGTCAGTATCGATTTGGACCGACTAAAGTATGTTAATGACAATATGGGACATATTGCAGGCGATAAGATGCTTGTCATGTTTGCTCATGTTTTGAAGAAAGCATTTGGACCTGCGGATATTATTGCTAGAACTGGCGGAGATGAGTTCATTGTAGTTTTCCAGAATTCAAATGAGCTTCTTTGCAAGAAATGTATTGATGCAATGTCCAAGGAAATGGCCAAGTATAACGAAATGAATGATGAATTCACACTTTCTGCATCTGTGGGATATGCCTTTAATCATGAGGTTAAGGGTGGCAGATATCAGGATGTCTTTTATCTTGCAGACCAGCGTATGTATAAGATGAAGGAGGCTCACCATGGGTAAAAAGATTTTATGTCTAAGCATAGCCATGGCAACATTTATTATGTTGATGATGGTGGGCCATTTTTTCCTGAAGCCTCATAATTACGACAAAGTTGTGGTGCTGGATGAGGGATGGAGAGTTTACTACAATGACACCGTATATGAAAATGTGGCATTGTCAGATTTAAGAAAAATAATTGGTGACGGGGCTCACATAGGGGATGTGATACATATGGTGCATCCTGGCGTGGAAGTGAACAAGTTTGTGACACCTACCATTATGTTTGAGTCCCGATTTAGCGCGTGGATTTTGTACTGCAGTACAAAAGAAGTACAAAGTGGATTTCTGGATTCATATAAGGCTGGAAAGTTTATAGGATGTGAGAATAATTTCGTAAACCTTCCAAAAACAGATAGGCCAGTGGATATTTCTATTTCACTTATTGTGACAGAGGATGGTGCCTACAATTACTTTGAAGCGCCAGCGTTGGCTGGTTATTATACATTGCTTTTATATAGCATTCATAATAATATGTTTATTTTTATGTCGGCGGCATTTCTTGTCATATTTGGACTTATGTTTTTCGCTATCGGACTGGGATTTAGAAGCGATATGCCAGAGATAAACATGCAGATGTATTCTTCACTTGTGTTTATAGCCCTTGGAATATGGCTTTTGGCACAGTTTAGACTTTTGGATTTGTTTGTGGAGACTAATGGTCACCAAACAGAGATAGAATACATTTCTTTGTATATGGTTGTACCGCTGATGTATTTGGTAATGGGGTCTATGAGAAATTACCTTCACAAGACTCTGTTCCAGTTTTTCTTAACAATCGGAGCAATCATTCCTTTGGTTTTGATAGGGCTGCATTTTGCAGGTATTGCTCATATTAATCATTATTTGTTTATTTATCAGATAGACGCCATGGTTCTGATTGTATTCATGTTTGTAATGATTTTAGTTAAGGATGCTAGCTCAAATCTGATAACACAGACTCAGTATATACAGATTATGGGACAGGCTATGCTGGCCATATCCTTTATCTTTAATATTTTCTTCTACTACATGGAAGTGCTGGGATATTCAAAGCAGATAATGCTTTCGAAAAAGGCTGTGCCTCTTGGGGCAATCAGCATGGTATTTGCAACTTTGGTGAACTACAATATCTTCATTTCAGAGTCAATTGCTAGAAAGAAAGAGTACGAATCTCTGGCGCATTTGGCATATGCCGATGAGCTTACAGGCATAGCAAATAGATCAAAGTATGAGAAGTACATTAAATCATTATCAGAAAAAGAGGATGACTATTGTATCGTAAGCATTGATTTAAATGGATTGAAGGGAGTAAACGACAATCAGGGACATTTGATGGGAGATAAATATCTCTTTGAATTTGGCGGCGAGCTGGAGAAATGCTTCGGAAACGAAGGCTTCATAGCCAGAATAGGTGGAGATGAGTTTGTGGTTATCCTTACCGGAGAGAGCATGTCTCAGGTGGATTATTTGATAGATGAAATGAAGCATGCACTTGCAACTCTCAACGAAAAGGACCCAATCATCAATCGAAGTGCAGCTATCGGATATGCGTATCGCCACGAATGCGAGGGCAAGGATGCCAATGCGGTATATCTGCTGGCAGATGAAAGAATGTACAAGAATAAACAATTGATGCATGGCGCAAGAAGGTAGGTTGTGTTATTATTAGAAATTATAAATTGAGAAGGATTTTTTAATAATAACAGAGGAGAATAATAGGTATGCCAATCAGAACACAAAACGATCTACCTGCAAAGGCAATACTTGAGCACGAGAATATTTTCGTCATGGACGAAAATCGTTCTACTCACCAGGACATCAGACCTATCAGTATTGGGATTCTTAATCTGATGCCATTAAAAGAAGCCACAGAGCTTCAGTTGTTACGTTCTCTTTCAAATACACCTTTGCAGGTGGATGTGACTTTCCTGACTGTGGGAAGCCACGAAAGCAAAAACACAAGCAAGACTCATCTGAACAACTTCTATGAAAAGATAGAAGATGTGTACGACAGATATTTCGATGGACTTATCATCACAGGTGCTCCACTTGAGCAGATGCCTTTTGAAGAGGTGGAATACTGGGATGAGATGTGCAAAATCTTTGAGTGGACAAAGACACATGTGACATCCACTTTGCATCTGTGCTGGGGATGCCAGGCGGGGCTTTACTACAGATACGGTATCGATAAATACGATTTGGATGAAAAGAAATTTGGCGTGTTCCCACACAGGGTTTTGAACCGAAAGATACCACTCGTACGTGGTTTTGATGATGTTTTCTATGCACCACACAGCCGCCACACAGGCGTGCGCACCGAGGATATCGAAGCCTGCGAGGATTTGGTAGTGTGTGCAAAGGGCGAGGAAGCCGGAGTATTCCTTTGTATGTCTAAGGATGGTAGCAACATCTTCGTGATGGGCCACCCTGAGTACGACCGCTACACACTGGACAGCGAATACAAGCGCGACTTGGGCAAAGGCCTTGAAATCGCAATGCCAGAAAACTACTACCCAGACGACGACCCAGAGCAGAAGCCACTGCTTCAGTGGAGAAGCCACGGTAATATCTTGTATTCGAACTGGCTCAATTATTACGTATATCAGAATACACCTTATGAGTGGAATAAGATTAGTGAAAAATAAAAAGGAAACTTCTGTGGTTGACCACAGAAGTTTTTTATTTATAACGTAAATACGTTATAATAGTTGCGGTAGATTAGATTTATGTTAACAAATTGAACTTTATCTATATCTTACAATATTGAGTATTCCATAGAGCGGTAATTAATCTATGTAATTCTTCATAATGCATCCTAAATATCAATTTATTCTTTTGGGCTGCATGTGGGATTAGTGAGTAATAGAGATGTGCATCCGAAATTCATGTATAGTGGTTTTAGGCTGCATGTTTTTTGATTGAGCTTTGGAATAATACATCCCTAATATGGATTTTAGGCGATAGGGATGAATGCTTTTGAAAATGTGGTCTACTTGTACGCATCCGTAATATTCAAATTTATTATTTGGGATGCATCTTCATTTTATACTATGCATCCCAAAAGTATAATTATATGATTCGGATGCATAATATAAAAATATGGTGTAATTTTGGGTGTAGAAGATAGTAAAGCCGAATTTATAAGGGGGAATAGACAATGAACATTGGAGCTTGGATGTGTGGCGTTTTAGTTTTACCATTTGCTATTGTAGGAACAATTCTTTCATATGCCATTACAACATATATGGCTATTCCAATATTTATTATTTGGTGCATCTTGTTCTTCAAGGATACTCATATAGATGTTCATAAGGCTTTTGACAAGTATTTATTGAAATAGTTGACGCTAGATATTATTATATAGACAAGAAGAGGCAATGATGCTTCTGGGCTGGTCGAAAGACCCAGGTCCACCAAATAGCGGGTAAGACACCCGCTATTTTTACCTAATAAAGCTAGTTTTTTTGTGAAATATATGTATTGTTTTTTAGGTTAGACCGATATAATATATAGTTAAGAAAGGCGTATGCCTTGGTGGGTTGACACCTAAAATCTGATACTTTTTCCAGACATAGGTGCTGGAGGTTGGCAGGCAACGGAAAAACCTGATATTTTCCAGACATAGGTGCTGGAGGTTGGCAGACAACGGAAAAATCAACCACTAAATGGGAATGTAATTGCTGCGGCGATTGCATTCCCATTTTAAATGTTAGAGGAAGAATGTGTTATGGATAAGAAAAAAGTAATATCAATTATTACAAGGGCAGCAAAGCTTTATCATGAGAATCTTGAGGATCAAAAGGTTCTATTTGTTTACGGAACTCCTTCTGAAATAAAACCGCAAATTGATAATGGTAAAGATACAATTGAAGGACTTGATTTATATGAGGTCGTTTTTTATAGATCTAATTTTCTACACCTGACTGGCCTTAAGTTAAATAGAAGAAAAATAACTTCTGCAATTAACTTTTATTCAAAATGTCTTGATGGAAGATTATCAGAAGACGATTTTATAATGGCTAAAGATGGTTCGTCAGTTCAGAAATTGGAAGTTCTTGAAAACATGATGAATATAAAGAAGACGGCATCAATGATTGGTGATTTTAGCGATTTTGGATTGAAATTGTATTCAGAAAAAATAGCTGGAAATACATTTGCTTGTATGGGATTTGTTGAAGACTCGTATACAAATTTAAATGTTCCTAATACCCTACTTAAGAAGGATATTCGAGATGTTTCATCTAAACCGCAGAAGAAAATCTATGCTATATTAAGTAAAGCATTCGCGGAAGAGAAATATTCTGTTATTGAAAAATGTGAGAGTAACTTAGAACTTTCAAAAATAGTGGCGTTAAAAGACTATATGTAGTATAAAGCGTACCACCGCTCAAAGACTGTATTTATGCGGGGGTGAAGATGTAGGACTCTGAGAAATCAGAGTCCTTTTGCTTTTGGTATACTTCCTTTGATGATTTTGGCGATTTGTTCTTTGGAGGTGCCGTTTGTTACCTGGTCGAGAACGTTAGAGATCAGGTCGGTGAGGTTGCCGGAGAGGGCAGCTTCGGTTAGTTTCTTAATCCAGTCGATGTCGCCGATGGATTTCTTGCCCAGGTAGATTTGCTCGAAGGCGTAGGTGGAAACCTCGCCGATGGCAGCAACAAAGCATCCGGAAACAACGCCGTTGATTACGGAGCCGGCTACGTTGATGCCGGGGATGACTTTTATGCTGCTGAGGACGCTCTTGGCGGCTGTACTGACGGTGCCCATTTCTATGATTTTATTAATGAATTCTTTGCTGTTGTCGTCCTTTTTGATGCCGTAAATGCTAGCGATGGCTTTAACCTCGGCTAATTCTGTCTGGGCGAGCCATACTGCATCGGTAAATGGAATATTTGGAAGGGCACCCACCACGATGCCGGCGGTACTTGCAGTTCCGATAACCGATTGGGACATAATACGGCGGCGCATGATTTTGTATTTCTTCATGTCGGTCTGGGCGGCCTGCTTGCCGTCTGGAAGAAGAGAATTTGTTCTATCAATGAGTTTTGTAAGTCCGAAAGGCGCTACAAATACATCTTCCCCAATTACATATGGATTGGAAAGGACAGGGATGATATCCATGAGATTGCCGCTGACCTTTTTCTGTTGTCCAAAAATGTAGCGAACCTTTTCGATATTCTCCTGGCGCTCTGGCTCAGAATAGGAATTGGTGATAACCACGATAATTGGCACAGAAGACCAGACATTGGCGGCTTTTATAAGGTTTTTGATGGTGCTGTCGAAAAACTCGCTGGCAGTGGCATCCAAGCAGAACCAAATCATGTGAATGGCATGATCCTCGTTGTTAATGGATGCTTTGGACCACTTTTGAACGTCGCGAATGATTTTGTCTTGCTTGAGAATGGAAGGCTCAAAGCCTGGTGTGTCCACAAAACGCAGTTCGATGTCGTCTGAGGTGTAAATTGTAATCTCTTTTGTGGCGCCGGTGTAGCCCTTTACTGTAAGGGTAGAAGTGGTGCCAGTTAGAGCATTAATAAGGGCAGATTTACCTACCCCAGAATTACCCAATACTAGAACATTACCATATTGTTCACTCATATTTGCTCCCGAAAATCTAAACAAAAAAGGTTAATAGTATAAATCGTCGCCGGTGTTGTACAGCGGTCTGATTCTTATCATTTTCTTTGAAATTAAAACCAGTAAATCAAACAATTCCAAGTGCTTTTTAAGGAATGTGATGAGAGTTTCTGGCGAACGACGTAGCTTTAGGATAAACAGGACAAGCCGTGGGCGTTTGCCTATGAAGCGCATTAACAGGGAGTGGTTGGTGACAAAATTGATGGCTCCCACCATTCCAGTGTTGAATCCGTTTTGCTGCATAATATCTTTGACGGATTCTACCATTTCAGGCTTCTTGGTTTTGTATTTTAATATGTAGGCTGTAAGCTGTGCGGCGCTGTCTGAGTAGCGCTGATCGGAAATGGTGTTTACCAATTTGTCGGTGTCGCCACCCTTCGCATTTACGATAAATGCCCCTAGCATGTTTGCGATATTTTCCCTTGAAGACATTTGGATGGAACGGATAAAGCTGTTGAGCATTTTGTCCAAATCAGTCATTTTCTTGTCCTGGCAAGGCGCTTCCCAAACGGACATGCCGCCGATGTCATCATAAAATACAACGGCGTTGGCACAATGGTTCTCGGCAAAGCCAAGACGGCCACAATTGGTTCCAAGGTAAAATTGCTTTTCCCCAACATCATTAAGGAGAATATTAACGAAGTCGCTTTCTTCGATTATATTAAATATCTTGTGATTGTTATTTTTAATCTCCTGAGAAAATGTCTGGACAAATTCATCGGAGAAGCCCTGGCCATCGAAGGAGTAGCAGCTGTCGATTCTGTCATCCATGATGGTGATATATTTGGCTTTGTTGCCACCTTTGGAATGACCGGTGACCGTGATGGTGTCAATGTCGGTAAAATCAAGGGACCTGAACCAGTTTAAAGCATTGGTCTGGAAATCAGTTGGAACCATATAGAGGCCGGCAACATTATCAATCCATTCCGCATCGCTTTGAGTGCCTTTGAAGGCTACGATGGCTTCGTTGAACTGGGGGTCGTATAGAAAGGCACTGCGACCACCGCCGGCTCCGTCGCTCTCATAGTGAACCTGAAGGATGATGATATTTTTCAGATGCTCATTTGGACGGATGGACCACATGATTTGTTTGTATTCGGCGCCAGTGACGCCGGTACTGTACTCCTTGTCATTTTCTATGAGGGCAGCATTATCCAAAACTCCCTCGATGAAATCGCCTATTGTTCTGGATTCCTGGCTGGTGGAAAGAAAGGTGCCCTTGGGACCGCCAAGATTCTCGCAGTACAACAAATTATTAATCAAGACAATCTCTTCAATAGACAAATTACTCTTCATAATACACTCCAATTATTTATTCAACGAAATACTCTGAGAAAACAGCCTGCCTCTGGCTGGATCAACGTTTGCATTCCTAAGGACCACAAGGTATATTTCGCCAGAAATATGCTGTTGCTTGAAAAGCTCTGCAACATCCTGGGCAACAGATTTATAGTCCGTGGTGTTAAGCTTTGAGGCATCTAAGAAAATTTTGAAATCATTGTCGGCTTGGATTTCGCCGGAGAGAACCTGCTTTGGAACCAAGTTTTCTCCATAGTCCTTGCCTAGGTATTTCCAAAAGGAAACAACAACATCGATTACCGGATATCCGTTATCCGAAAGAAGCTTTGAAATGTCTTCTTTGATAGGAGTACGGATTACCTCGCCGTAGAAATCGTCCTTGATTTCCAGTGCATCGTCGGTGTTTTCAACGGTGGCGATGAAGGCAGAGTCACGGTCAATCTGCTTCGATTTGTAATACCACTCGTTGTATGGGCGGATGGTGCCTTCCTTTGGCTCGCAGCCTGTGATTTCAAAGGTGTAGCTAGGATATTTCTCAGGCAAGTACTCAGCCAATCCACGCATCTCGGTCAAAAGCTCCATGTCGGAGTCGCAGAGATTGCCGCTTTCAATTTCCTCGGTGTGAAAGGTGATGCCTGATAGGATTTTCTTTTCAGATTCAGATAGTGTTAACATATTTTCGACCTTTCTAATTCGATGGCTTCACAATACTTCAGGAACGCATTTTGGGTGATAGGCTTCGAAAAATAATAGCCTTGCAAATAGTCCACTCCCAGGGCTTTCAGCCTGTTGATTTGGCTGTCAGTTTCCACGCCCTCCACCAGTATTTTTCGTTTCATCTGTCGAATCATGTGGACGCAATTTTCCAGGATGATTTGACCAATCTCGCTTTTTTCCGCATCCCAGAGAATGCTCTTGTCGATTTTAACGATGTCGAAATCCAGCGAGAAAAGAGTGTGCATATTGGAATAGCCAGTGCCGTAATCATCCATTGAAAATAGGAAGCCATTGGATTTTAATTCCTTGATAACGTCAGCAAGAAGCTCGTAATCGCTGGCCGAAACGGACTCTGTGATTTCAAAGTTAATAAAATTCTTTGGGATGTCGTATTGATTCACGATACCCAGAATCTTATTCACGAAGCCGTTTCCCATGCACTGGAGGACAGATAGATTGACGTTGATGCAATCCATACCCAGCTTCATAGGTACCCCGGTTTTTATAAAGGCGCAGACCTGATTGAGAACGAAATCATCGATGTCGTCAATGAAGCCGGCCTGCTCAGCAATCGGGATAAATTCATCGGGATAAAGGTCGCCGATTACATTGTCGTGAAGTCGAATCAGCATCTCGGCCCCGTGTAGCTTTAGGTCGCTTAAGTTATGGGTAGGCTGATAGTAGACCTCGAAGCGGCCATTCTTTAATCCATTGGAAACAGCAGCTTCCACGGCAGCTCGCCGGATGAAGAATTCCAAATCCTCCTCCAGCAGGATAGAGTTTTCAAAATCCTTTGGCACAGGGCTATCTATCATGTACAAGAGGTTTTCCAGAGATTGAATCTGGGTTGGAATGTCGCCAATCATAATGACAGGCGTCAGTTTTATGTCCACCCCGTGGATGTCCCAGTCATTCTGAAATCTATTGTAAATATTCTCCGCAAAATCGATGATATCGATGTAGTTTTTGTTGTAAGAATCCAGCTTCTGCAAAAGTACAATGGTGTTTACATCGGTGTGATAGAGGACTTCTCTTGGCACAAATGTCTTCAGATAGGTTGCCACGTCCTCCATGATTTCATCGGAGTTTGAAACGCCTGTGATTTTGCTGATCATATCGATGTTGGTGATTTTCAGGCAAAGCACATTCATGGAATGCTTCTTTGCCAGAAGGTGCTTCACATCGCTCTTCAAAGCGTTTCTGTTGTAGATGTTGGTGGTAGCGTCCAGACGATCGTCCTCATTTTCCACGGTAAGCATCAGGCCAACTAGAGCCAGGGCTTCGCAGAAAAGCTCGCTTTTTATGTCGATGTCGATGAATTGGACGATTACGCCAAAGACGGTAAGGCAGAAGAAGTAGGTCATGGCGTAGCGATTGCGGCGCCTTAGAGCGTTCCAAGACAACATCAGATTCACAAATGCCAGAACGGTATAAATGAATGCTGCAATATAAATAGAATTCTCACCCCAGTTTCTATGGAAGGCATAATTCTCGTCATGCCAATAGACGAAATGAGTGAACGGGTTAAGGACCACTAGTATTTCAGTAAAAATAAATGGGAATAAACAAAGAAATTTAAGATATTTAGGCCTGTCTAAAGAAGTCCTTGTAACATTCATGACATAGTAGAACAAGGTAGGAGCCAAGGCGCAGTGAACTATGAAATAGAAAAGCTCCAATGCAAAACGCAGCTGATGAAAGGCTGCATTAATCTGAGTTAATGGCTGTAGACCCTCTGCAAAAAAGCAGGTCAGCGCATTAATCAGTACGATGTAATTCATCAAAAGAAACATCTTGTTATGAGACAAATCAGTTCTCTTTTGGAATATGGTGAACGCTATTGAAGTGAGGCACACCAAAAGAGCAGCACAATAAAACGCCATGTGAAACAGAATAGTGTATGTCATATATACATCCCCTCATGGTTTGTTATGTTGCATCTGTTATTTATTATAACGTCAAAAGTGCAATTGCGCAAATGCCCCATCATTGTTTATTTCGTAAATATTTAATAAAATATTTTTAGGAGGATGGAGAGTAGATAATGATGATATTGAGAGATTTCAAAAAAGAAGATGCTCAGATAATAACCGGGTGGCTTAGATCGGAGGAGGAATTATACAAATGGTCTGCTGACAGATTTAATAAGTATCCGCTTTCAGGCGAAGATATTAATGATAATTATGCCTCTCAGCTTGAAACGGGGAGATTCATTCCTCTCACTGCAGTGGATGATAATGAGGATATTGTTGGACATTTCATCATAAGGTATCCGAGAGATGATGATGACAGTTCTGTTCGATTTGGTTTTGTAATTGTGAGTCCTGAGTTTCGGGGAAAGGGATACGGAAAAGAGCTGCTCAAGCTCGGAATAGAGTATGTAAAGGAAAATCTGACCGCCACAAGAATTGACCTGGGCGTATTCGAGAATAATGAGAGCGCAAGGCATTGTTATGAAGCGACAGGGTTTAGGTCGTATGCAAGAAGAGAGTGCAAGCTGCCAATCGGCATCTGGAATTGTGTGGATATGGAGTTGTTTATAAAAAGGACGTGAGATGGGATACTGGCTTATGGGGGATTATTTTGCAGAAAAAGTATTTATACGTAATCAAAACTCAAATAATTAGAAGCATGGCGTACGAGTTTAATGTTTATGGCAATATTATTATGCAGACCATAATCATGATTACCTCGGCTTACTTTTGGCGCGCACTATACAAGGGGCAGACTATGGTTGGAGATGTGGATGTTGATAGTATGCTTACCTATGTCATTATGTCTTCGATTTTGTCGGTGCTTTTTATTACGAATGTTGAGAGAAGAATTCAAAATAGTGTTGAAAAAGGCACGGTTGCTGCGGACTTGATTAAGCCGATAAATGTTTTTGGTGTTTATTTTGCTGAAGACATTGGAAATATCATCGCGCTAGTTTTTCAAAATATGCTTCCAATTTTTATTATTGGCTCACTTATGATTAAACTTCCGGAGATGGCGAATCCAAAGGATATTCCACTATTTGTTATTTCTGTTATCGAATCGTTTCTGATTAACTGGCTGGTGGCAGCGTTGTTTGGAATGATTGCTTTTACCGCTGTAAATATTGATGCGCTTATTCAGGTGAAGAAACATTTGTTAAGGCTGCTTTCAGGAAGCATTATTCCAATTTGGTTTTTCCCGGTGGGAGTGCAAAAGGTTTTAGAAGGACTTCCATTTGTGTATATCTACCAGTTGCCACTTAGCATTTATATTGGCAAAGGCAGCAGTGTAGAATATTTATTGCAAATGCGAATTCAGTTTATCTGGCTCGTGGTTCTTTCAGTCGTTTTCTTTCTTGTGCAAAACAAGGTGATAAGAAAGGTAATGGTTCAAGGGGGATAGAGTGTTGAGATTTTTTAAAGAGTTGTGGCATTATCTAGATGTGACGGTTCATGTAATAAAAATGGCATTCATGACCATCATAGAATATCCATCCAACATTGCGGGATGGCTGATTTCAAATCCACTGCAGTTTATCATGGGATTTGCCATTATAAAATTTGTGGTTGAATCCTTTGGACAAATTAATGGATGGACATACGGCCAGTTGGCGTTTTTATATGGACTATCAGTCATTTCTCATGCACTTTCAATGATCTTTTTTGTGCAGGGATGGTTCATGGGGTATTTTGTTATTGAGGGGGAATTTGATCGATATCTGACGAGACCACTCGGGGTTTTGTATCAGTTCTTTTTTACCAACATTAACATCTTTGGTATAACCGATTTAATTCCTGGAATTTTAGTTTTTATATATGGATGCGCGAAGTGCCATGTAGTAGTCAGTCCACTGTTTGTAATTCAAGTAATTGTCATGCTGGTTGGCGCCACATTTATTAGAGGAGGCATATATATCCTGCTTGGAAGCACTAGCTTTTACACAAGAAGTGCCGTAGATTTCGGCCAGTATACTCAGGAAATCATGGATAAGACTACGATGTATCCACTTTCCATGTACCCAGAGAGCCTGCAGTTTATCCTGACGTATCTTATTCCAATCGGCTGGGTAAGTTTTTATCCGGTGTCATCATTGCTTGGAGTGGAGGCAAAATTCAGTGGATTAGTTATTCCATTTGTAACATTGGCAGTTGGTTTTATTGTGATGCTGATTGCTGGAGTATATTTTAATTTTGGACTACGTAAATACGAAAGTGCAGGTAATTAAAATGATAGATATAGAAAATCTTTGTAAAGATTATGTGCTAAAAAGTAAAGAGCCTGGCCTTAAGGGGGCAATGAAGGGGCTGGTTAAGCCTAATCATAAGATAATCCATGCAGTAAAGGATTTGTCATTTCATATTGATACAGGCGAGATCGTAGGATTTATAGGTCCTAATGGCGCGGGAAAAAGTACCACAATAAAGATGATGTCAGGAATCCTTACGCCAACGCAGGGACAGGTGTTGATTGACGGCCGTAATATTTCAAAGCACAGGAAAGAAGTGGTAAAGGATATAGGCGTTGTCTTTGGACAGAGGTCTCAGTTGAATTGGGATCTTCGTCTTGGAGAAAGCTTTGAGCTTTTGAAGCATATTTATCAAATTAACCAGAAGGAATATGATAAAACTCTTGATGAGCTAGACCAGATTCTTGGCATAAAGGAGCTTTTAGATAAGCCTGTTAGACAGATGTCTTTGGGCCAGAGAGTGAAAGGCGATTTAGTTGCGTCTATGATTCATTCACCTAAGGTTTTATTCCTTGATGAGCCTACCATTGGATTGGATGTTTCGGCAAAATATGCTTTGAGAAAATTCATTAAAGAGATTAACAAAGTGAGACAAACAACAGTTATTCTAACCACCCATGATCTAGGTGACATTCAGGAACTATGTGAGCGACTTATAGTAATCAATAGCGGAGTGCTGATGGAGGATGGTAATTTGTCGGAAATCGTTGATAGAATAGCTCCTTACAAGACACTTGTTGTGGAGTACTATGATGAGGCTGCGCCGGAGCATAACCGCTGTAAATTGATAGAGCAAGATGGTAATGTTGCTAAATATCGCTTCATGAAAAATGATGTTACCGCAGCGGAAATCATTGCTGATCTTTCAAAGGAAAAAACGATAAAGGACGTTTCAATTGAGGAAACAGGAATTGATGATATTATCAAGATTGTTTACGGAGCGTAGAAATGGAACATAAAATTATATTGGAAACAGATAGATTATTCCTTCGTGAAATGAATATGGATGATTTTGATGCATTATACAAAGTTCTTGCTGATAGGGAAATCATGCAGCATTATCCCTATGATTTTGATGAAGAGAGAGTAAAAAGCTGGATTGAAAGAAATATGAACCGATATCAAGAGAATGGTTTTGGGCTATGGGCGGTATGTTTGAAAGATACAGGAGTGATGATAGGTGACTGTGGACTAACACTTCAAAACATTGAGGGAGAGATTCTCCCTGAGATTGGTTATCACATTCGAGCAGATTATCAGCGTAAAGGTTATGCTAAGGAAGCGGCTATTGCAGTACGAGACTGGGCATTTGCTAACACAGATTACCCAGCGCTCTATTCATATTGCAAATATACAAATGTCGGTTCCTATAAGACAGCGGAATCGATAGGTATGCATTTTGAGAAGGAATACCCTGATCCTGACAACAAAATTACGCATGTATCGGTTATCTTTAGAAGATAAACAACACGCAAAAAATGCGTGTTCAGGTGCAATTAACACTTGGGACCAAGCCGAGCGTAGAGCTTGGCTTTTTTACTTTAATGAGATTGTGCCGACGGTGTCGACACAATTTAGTTATGGAGACTTCTGCTGGAGACGGCAGAAGTCTCTTCCTATTTCAGCCAGAATTCTGTATATACAGTGTTTATGGGAATAAGTGAAAAAAACACTGTAATAGGAAATGTCTACATACAGTTATTTTTAATGATGATGCGATAATAACTGTATAAATGTATTAGATAACTTCTGTTTTAGCAATATTGGATAGATTTTTTAGCTTCTAATAACGGTCTAATAACTGATAGTACAGTGATTTTTATAATTATAGAGAAAAAAACTGTATGAGGTCAAATTTGAAAATATTTTTGTACAGTGATAATGGCATTAAGTTCAAAATAAACTGTAGAAGGTACTATGCATTTTTTATTTTACCCAATTAAGTGTATAATGCATTTATAAATTTTTTAATTAGGAGGACATACTATGATTAAGATATACGGAATGCACACATGCCCTTACTGTGACTTTTTGCAGCCACAGATTCAGGGAAAGGAAGATCAGTATAAATATATAGATATAGGCCAGCATGTTCAAAATATGCATGAGTTTATGGATATGAGAGATAACAGACCTGAGTTTGACCATTCAAAGGAAATTGGAGATATAGGAATTCCATGTTTTGTATTTGAGGATGGAAGAATCAGCCTTGACCCAGCAGATGCCGGACTTGTTGAATACGATGGTACATCGTCTTGTTCTATCGAGGATCATAAAGCAGGCAAAAAGGGCTGCTAGTTAAATGGCAGAATAATACGTGGCATTAAGGGAGAAATGAGATGAAATTAAAAGGAATTTTGAATACTGTACTATCCGTATTTGGAATTGTTTTGATGTGTATAATAAATTGGGAGTCTGTAGCATTATTATCCAATTATGGATTGAAATGGAGTAATCTTCCAGTATATGCTGTGACAGAGTTTAGCTTCACTTTAACTATCGTTTTACTATTCATCTTTCTTGACTTTACGAAAAGGCAGATATTATCAAAGCTTGGATTGCTGTTTCTGGTAATTGATTTAGTATACAAAGCTTTTGTTTATATTCCTAATCATTTGGTTGAATTCGAAGCTGATAGTGAAAGCTATGCAATCGTTAAATCAAATGTATACTTTGAATTGATTTGCTCGATTTTAATCGCTGGTTTATTTATCCAGTATATTTTTGTAAAGAAAAATCGAATGCATTTTTGAAATTTAATATTTTTCTTGCCCCAGTATTATATGCTGCTCCTTATATACAATGGCTTTTTAATACGTCAGGTAACGATTTTTTTAAAGATTTGATGGAGCTGATATTTGGTGGTTACACGGGAGAGATGTGCATGGTGTTGATTGCAGCGGGGCTGGTTTTGTATACGAGGTATAGGCTGGACTCTGAGTAATGAGCTTCCTTTTCTCTTCGTAAATACGATATAATTGTGAGAGGAGTTTGAAAGTATACTTTTGAGAGATAGAATTATAAAGAGGTAGTGATTATGAAAAACAAAATACAGCGTTTAATTCAAGGTTTACTGTGGGTTATCACAATTGTCCCAGCGGCTTATGTAATGAAGCATTGTATAATTGCATTTTTTAATGGAACATATCATGGATTCAATAGTGATGAAAAGATTTATGGTTTTAATGCATTTGTAGATGTACTACTCAGTTTTATAGCATTTGAATTTATATTTTTTGTTATATGGTTTATATGCCTTGTTATTACTATCGTATATACGATTAGGATACATAAGAGTTTTGAACAATTACACGTCTGATTTGAATCTTGATTGAAAGACCTCAATCTCCCAAAACGAGAGATTGAGGTCTCCTTTCTTTATTGGGGGAGATGAGAGATTTTTTATTTATAATTAATCAGTATAAATCATTTCGATTTCTTCAGGTGTACAGCCGTAATCATCAATTAACATTTGTCTTATATTTTCAACTGTTTCTTTACGATCATCCCAATTAATATCAAATAATTGTTTTTCATAGCTGATATCCATTGAATCATCAACGTTTACATCATATATATAAACCCGTGATAAAGCACCGTCTCCCGCACAGCCATAAGTTAATACAACCACAGCCTTTCCTGGCTTTAGCGCTCTTAGTTTTACACCACTTATTTCATTTAGAGAAAGCCCGAAAGAAAAATGTTCTATTTCCTCTAAAACCAAGTCATCTTGAGAAATGAAATAATCGTAATATTGCCCTCCAGACATAGAGGCTTTAAATGATAATGTTATTTCATCACCGGAAACATGTTCTCGATAAGGGATTTTTGTAACTATATCCTTGGCAATATAGAATCCGCTAAATCCAAAGCCTAATAAAAATATAAGAAAACAAGGCCAAAATATTATTCGCTTGACCCATAAGAAGAATTTTAACTTTGTAAATTTCCATGTAAAATGAAGAATCCCAGTTATTATTAATACTGGTATAAAGTAAAATATTGAATAAGTGAAAATTATTCCTATCGGATTCATAATATAATCCCCCCACTAGATATATACTCATAATATTAAAAATGTCCAAATAAGGCAAATATTAAAATTTTATCATATCAGTCTATGTTATACTCACTATAGTTAATTATGTAGAGGAGGGACTATGAATTCCAGAGAAGAAATCAAAGCAATTGTTGAATCACAACGTGCTTTCTTTAAAACCAATACAACTTTAGATTTAAGCTATCGCATTGATGCTCTTAAAAAGCTAAAGGCGATGGTTATTTCTCATGAAAAGGAAATGGAAGAGGCCCTTGAAAAGGATTTGGGGCGCCACTATGTGGAGGCTTATTTGTGCGATATCGGCAGTATCATTTTAGAGATAAATGAAACTATTGCAGGCTTAAAGAAATGGGCAAGGCCTGAAACGCATTTTAGTGGATTGGCATGTTTTCCAAGTATTATCACAAATGTTTATAAAATGCCTTACGGAAATACGTTAATCATCAGCCCTTTCAATTTTCCATTCTTACTATCGCTGGGCGTTTTAATCCCAGCTGTAGCAGGCGGAAATACTGCTGTCATCAAGGCCAGCTCAAAGAGTGTCCATTGTACAGCCTTGCTTAAAAAGATGGTGGCCGAAACCTTCCCATCTAACTACATTACAGTTATTGACGGCGGCCATGATGTAGCTGACTTCTGCTTGGAAGAGCGCTTTGATAAAATCTTTTACACTGGTTCTCCAAAGGTAGCGGTGCATGTAATGGAGATGGCCGCCAAGAATCTCACACCAGTGGCCCTGGAACTTGGCGGCGAGAATGGAAATTGGTGCATAGTTAGAAAAGATGCTGATATAAAAGATGCTGCTAGAAAGATTGCATTCTTCAAAGCTCTTAACAGCGGCCAAATTTGCATCAACATCAATCAGGTTGCCGTTGCAAAAGAAATTGCTGATGATTTTATAAAAGAGCTGAAAGCAGCCTTTAATAAAAGCTTGGGGAATGACCCTTTAACAAATCCAGAGTATCCAAAGCTGATTACAGCAGGAGCTTATGATAAATGCGAAGCAGAAGCAAAAGAATATGAAGATAGAATTCTTTTTGGTGGAAAGGGTAATCGCGAGACCCAAAAATTTGAGCCAACCATCATCTACCCAGTGACCACCAACGAAAAGATTGTTAATCACGAATTATTCAATCCACTGCTTCCAATCGTCCCATACGAGGATGACAAGATTGATGAGTTGATTGAAGAAATCTCAAGAAGAGAGCATGGACTTTCACTATACATTTTCACACGAAATAAAAGATGGGCTAAGCGCATGTTTGCGACCATGCAATATGGCGGTGGATGTCTAAACGAAGTGTGTGTTCACTTGATGGTAAAGGGTGTACCATTTAATGGCGTGGGCCATTCGGGAATGGGAGCGTACCACGGTCATGCTGGATTTAGAGAGTTCACTCATTCATCCACTGTTTTATACGGAAAAACAAAAGGCAACTTATCACTGCGAGAGCATCCTTATTCAAAGGGAGCCGAGGGCAAGATGAGATTGCTAAAGCTATTTGAAAGATAATTAAGAAATATGATTTTGATTGGAGGATGAAACATTTAACGTTTTAATCACAGGCAGGTGCTATCATACATCCATGGAGGGGTGAGCTATGGATGCTATGGTACCAGTTAAAGATGATCAAGAAGCTGCAAATGAATACTTCGAAGTATATATGTCGCTGCGAGCTGCACTGAGAGAGGGCAAGATTGAAACCACAGATGTGGAAGAATATCTGGCTTATAAAGAACGAATGCTTCCAAAGAAGGCTAGGGAAATTGCGCAGGAGATGATTTTAAATGTTAAAGACTACCAATAGGTGGTCTTTTTGCGTTTAGAAAGCATGGAGAAATATATATGGGAGTATTAATTATTATTATAGGACTAATTTCAATATTTGTACTTAGTGCAATAAACAGTACACCTGAAGCTATTGGAAAAAGAGGCGAAAATGAAATCGCAAAGGACCTTTATAGCATATATTTTTGGGGATACGAGGGTTATTGCCTAAAGAATATTTATGTTCCTAGAGAAGATGGCTCTACTTCGGAAATAGATTTGTTATATATAACATGCAAAGGTTTCTTTGTTATTGAAAGTAAGAATTATAGCGGATATATTTTTGGTAACGATCGAAGGAAGGAGTGGACCAGTACGCTTTATGGTGGAAGAGCTTGGTTTGGCCGTAGTAAGGTTAATAAATATAAGTTTTATAATCCTGTTTGGCAAAATAATACTCATATTAAAGCTTTAAAACATTATTTAGGAGATATATCTGCAATATCGATTATTGTATTTGGCAGCAACTGTGAATTAAAAAATATAAATGTAAATGCGAATAATGTATATATCTGTTACGAGAATGACCTTAAGAAATTAATAAAGAGTATTTGGAATGCAACACCTACAAGATATACTAGGGAAGAAGTAGAAAGGTACTACAATAGGCTTTTGCCATTGACGGGTGCTACTACTGAAGCGAAAAGAGCTCATGTTCAAAAGATTTATGAAAAACAACAAGGGGAAAAATGTCCGCGTTGTGGAGGAACTTTGGTATTAAGACAAGCTAAAAAAGGAATATATGCAGGTAATCAGTTTTACGGATGCTCTAATTATCCAAAGTGTAAATATATAAGAAACAATTAGGCATGAAAAACGCCCAAGAGAAACCTCTTGGGCGTGATTATTTATAACAAGCAACAAGGATTTTGGGCGGGCGTCCAATAGCTCCCGCATCTCTCGGAGTTACCTCCTGTCAAACCATCGGCGTGTAGACGTGGACGAATTCTTCTACCTCCAAAACCCTTGTATTTGTTATTATCATAATATCATGGCTATTTTTTTTTGTAAAGAATAGCCTTATTCTTTAGAAGTCTTTTCCATTCTTTTTCACGAATGGTTTGGAATGTAATAACAGAGTTTTTATACTCAGGATTATCAGTAGATGTTGCGAGTCGAACAACAGCTTTTAGATGAATATTATCATCAATTAAAATATCTTTTAATGCAACAGCACTATTGGGTTTATTAGCCTCAATAATGTAGTCTGGCTCTTCAACAGTGGTTTTAATATATTCAAGATAAAGCATGTAGTCATCAGGATGACGTTGCTTTATGTGTTGTAGTCGTTCATTAGTTAATATTACATCATCTGTTATTATATCTTCTGTGACACAGTTATAAATAGCTTTATGTAGCTTAGCTATAATATTCATTTTTGGATTCTTTCTAGTAGCTGATTTATCAAGCTACTCATATATTGTAACATATAAGACACGAACATAAAATCGAAAAGTGTTCGGGGGAATGTTCGAAATTGAATACATATTTTAAAGGGTAGTAGAAAAAAACAAATAGGATTATTTAACGGTTTAATCACAGTAGAGTGCTATCATACATCAATGGAGGTGAAATAAATGAAAAAAATAGTAAGTATATTATTAATATCTCTAATGCTTAGTATAGCAATGGGGTGTGGCAGTACAAATTCTGAAAAAATACAAGGCGATTCGCAAAGTGCCACAAATCATACAGATGAAGAAGATGTTAATAATGATACTAATCAAAAGGTTGAGGTAGACGAAGGTTTGCTTGAGGTTGAAGTAACTCTTCCTGCTTCATTTTTCTCTGATTCAGAGGAAGAAGTAACTCAAGAGTCATTAGAGGAAAAAATAAAGGATGAAGATGGCATTAAATCAGTAAAACTAAATGAAGATGGTTCAGTCACATACGAAATGACAAAAAAGAAGCAGAAGGAAATGCTTGATGAAATAAAAGAAAGTATTGATGAATCTTGTCAGTCGCTGGTTGATAATGAAGATACATCATTTGTTTCAATTGAATACAATGATGATGTAACAGAATTTACTTGTGTTATGACAAATACAGAACCTAATTTATCGGAAAGCTTTTCAGTTATTTCTATTTATTTACTTGGCGCTTATTATAATACATTCGCCGGGGAAAGTGATTTTGATGTAAAAGTTCAATATGTAAACGAAGAATCTGGTGAAACAGTTTACGAGGGAAGCTATCAAGAATGGTTGAAGAAGGCAGAAGCATCTGGTAATTAGGATTAGAAATGTAGAATGTAACTAAGTATACAAAAGTGGCGGAGCATTTACTCTGCCACTTTTATAATGTGTTATAATATCCCTAGTTATTCAACAAACAAAATATCGTATACACGATTTTATGTAGGGAGCTATTTATAATGATTGTTTACGATGGGGTAAAAACAGATTTTCTAAAAAGCTGTGAGAATGATTCTATAGCACTGGAGATAGAGCAGAATATTCTTTCAAAAATGGGGCGCCATACTCCTAAAGCCGAATTCAGATCTTGGGAAAACTCGCTTAACTATATGTACAAGGTTCTAAATGATGATGAGATTCCTAATGATTCCGGCATAGCTATCGAGTTCAACATTCCACAGACTTCTAAACGAGTTGATTTCATTATTTCTGGTTACAACGATTCCCAGGAACCAAATATGATTATTGTGGAGCTCAAACAATGGGACGAGCTGAAAGCCGTAGAGGGCGTAGATGCACTTGTCGAAACTTATATTGGCGGTGCAGTCAGAAAGATGGTGCATCCGTCGTATCAGGCTTGGAGTTATGCGCAGTTAATCAAAGATTATAATGCGTCAGTTCAGGATAGGCGAGTGAAATTGCATCCTTGTGCTTGTATGCATAATTATGTTCGTCAGAAAGATGATCCTGTCGATGCAGAACAGTATAAAGACTATTTAGAAGATGCTCCTGTATTTACAAAGGGACATGCTTCTGATTTACGAAAATTTATAAAGCAATCTATTGTTTATGGTGATAAGAAAGATATTTTATATCTTGTTGATCATGGTAAGATTCGTCCATCCAAGAGTTTGCAAAATTCCATTGCATCAATGCTTAAGGGCAATAAAGAGTTCATTATGATTGATGAGCAAAAGGTTGCATATGAAGAAATTTTGCGACTTTCATTGATGTGCCAGAAGGATTTTAAGAAACGTACTATTATTGTAAAAGGCGGTCCTGGTACAGGTAAATCTGTTATAGCTGTAAACCTTTTGGCGGAACTTACATTAAGAGACCAGATGGTACAGTATGTTTCAAAGAATAGTGCACCACGTCAGGTTTATCTGCAGAAGCTCAAGGGTGAGATGAAGAAAAGCTCGGTTGATAATATGTTCAAGGGCTCTGGTACATATACTGAAACAGGATTGAACGTAGCTCATACATTGTTGGTTGATGAAGCTCATAGATTGAATGCAAAATCTGGTATGTTCCATAACAAAGGAGAAAATCAGATTAAGGAGATAATCCATTCAGCATATTGCAGCGTATTCTTTATAGATGAGAGTCAAAGAGTAACAATGGATGATATTGGTTCTGTTGAAGAAATTGAAAAATGGGCTAGAGAAGAAGAGTCAGAATTGTCATATTTAGAATTGCAATCTCAGTTTAGATGTAATGGTTCAGATGGATATTTGGCTTGGCTGGATGACGTTTTGGATATAAGAGAAACTGCCAACTATGATCTAGAAGGAATTGATTATGATATTCGAATTCTAGATTCACCAATGGAAGTTCGTAATTTGGTTATTGAGAAAAATAAATCTTCTAATCGTGCACGAATATTGGCTGGTTATTGTTGGGAATGGTTAAAAGCAGAGCAGAATAATACGAATTATCATGATATCAAGATTAACGATTTTGAAATGAGTTGGAACCTTGGAGGAGGCGAACCATTTGCAGTGAGTGATACTTCGGTAAATGAGGTTGGATGTATTCATACTTCTCAGGGGCTGGAGTTTGATTATGTTGGTGTTATCATTGGTGATGACATGAGATATGAGAATGGAAAAGTTGTTACAGACTTTACTCGTAGAGCTAAGACAGATCAATCACTAAAGGGAATCAAGAAACTTTACAAAGAAGATCCTGAGCTTGCAAATAGTAAGGCAGATGAAATAATCAAAAACACTTATAGAACATTGCTTACTAGAGGAATGAAAGGGTGCTATATATATTGTACCGACAAGAATATGGAAGATTATTTAAAGAAAAGGCTAGAGATGTGCCATAAATAATGAATATATAGTATCTAGTAAGCTGAGAGAGTCTACGGACTCTCTTTTTTATATACTTAAATACAAAAAATTGAGGTATAATTACCTTCTAAAAAGCATTTTATATGCTATAATTTTCTAGTGTCTATTGATAATAATACACATGGAGAATGATGGTGGGAAAATTAGTAAGGGATAAGATTCCACAGATAATCCAGGCTGATGGAAAGAGTCCAATAATTAGGACTTTGTCAGAAGAGGATTACTTACAGGAATTGGATAAAAAACTAAATGAAGAAGTGGCAGAATATCAGGCTGACAAATCCATAGAGGAAATGGCCGATGTGCTGGAAGTGCTTTATGCTATATGTGAAGCCAGAGGACATTCTTTGGAGGAGCTTGAGCAAGTACGTAAGGAGAAGTCTGATAAGCGCGGAGCTTTTAAAGAACGCATTTATTGGGAGGGGAACCGCTGATGAATCTGCCATATTCTGATGAACTTCATATTGAATATCTGAGTCGACTTTTTGATAATACTAGCGAGTGCTATAAGTTCTTTTGGTTTAAGGCTATTCTTGAAAAAGTGGTTGCGGGCCATACTGAGATAGCTTTCGAAGAGCTGGTAGATGACATGATTGCTAGTGCCTGGTACATGGTTACAGAGTATCATCTGAACCTTGGACCAAAGGATACGTTGGAAAGTCTGGTCAATCTCATAAAAGATAAGAATCCAAGCTTTACTTCAAACATCAAAAAGCCTGAGCTTATCGCATATTTATCTGAGACTCAGGATAAAGAAATAAATTCAAAGAAGAGAACATTGATATTAAATGTTCCTTATCGTTTACAAGCACCTTTTGTTCCTGGAATAAAAGGCAAAGCTTGGGATGTTCCAAAAGATATACTTATTGAAAATATTAATAATCACAACGGCATCATGTATTACTTCTTAGGATTGAATGGCCTGTTATCCAAAATCATTGTGAAGGATGAATGGGTTAATTACTTTGTGAAGAATCAGGAAATTATTCGAGGCTGGCTTGAGTACAATATGATTCTATATTTGCAAAGAAGAAATCCAAATGTGCCAGGCATTGCTGACAAGCTGTACCCACCACAGGAACGTAAACTTGATGATGTGAAGAAATACTGGAAGCTGATTCTGACTGTATCGCCAGAACCAGTGGAGGAGATATATGGTAAGACCATACTGACTCCAAACGATATTTCCATAGATCACTTTGTGCCTTGGTCATATGTTGCGCATGATGAGATGTGGAATTTGAATCCTACTACTAGGAGTATCAATAGTTCAAAGAGTAATAACCTACCTGAGTGGAATACCTACTTTGAACGATTAGCGGAGCTGGAGTACCGTTCATATAGAATGATGCGTAAATACGATATAGTTCGTAAGGAATTTAAAAAGTGCGCCAAGAAGCATTTCAATGATGACAAAATTAAATATCGCATATACGAATCAGAAATAGAGTATGAACAGTTTCAAAAAGAGCTTGAAGCGGTGATACTTCCGGTATATAAGTCGGCACAGAATTGCGGATTTATGGAGTGGAAGTATCCAGAAAATGGAAAAATTTAATTTGGTCATTTTTAGTTTAATTTAGTCATTTGAGGGTCAAATGACTAAATTGAAAGGGTGGAGTGTTACCATTATTTTTATGGCTTGGCGTTTGTTTTTTAATCCAAAGAGATTGACGTTTATACTGTGGGTCGATGGATTACAGTCATATTTTTTAAAAATATTGAGGAAAAAGTATATAAGATGATAACTGAAGAAGAGTTAAAAGGAAAACTAATTAATAATGACGACTTGTTTGAAAAAATAGTAGTGTTCAATGCAGATTTTGATATTGTACCGCATAATGGAAATCACATGGGGGCGTATATAACAATAAGAGATACTAAGGAACTGCGAGATCAATTTTTAGGTTCACTTTACGATACGATAGTGGAATACGTTTATAGTAAAGACAAGTATTGTGCTTTAGTTGATAGAGAAATTAATCGAAGTAATAAATCTATGCCAAATGCCTTTTCTTATGTGCAAAGGAAAGCGGCACATAAATTCCGTGGTAAATTTGATGATAATAATATGCTTATACAGGGGCAACTGGGTGAATTGTTGCTGTTTCATTTTATTCAAAGATTTAAAGGAGCTGTTCCTTTATTAAGGAAAATGCCTGTTACAACATCAGATTCTTTGGAACGAAATGGATGTGATGCGATACACTATAAGTACGAGAATAAAAAGAATATCTTTTATTTAGGAGAAGCAAAAACTTATTCTTCAAAATATAAATTCAAAACTGCATTTAAAGAAGCATTAGAGAGTATCACTACTACATACATGAACATAGATGATGAATTAAAGCTATATGTTTCTGAAGATTTTTTAGATAAGGATTTAAATGATATAGCAGATGATTTTATAGAGGGGAGATTGCCAAATTCAGAAATCTATCCGGTTATTGTGATTATTTATAATGAGAATAATAAAAGAAAAGGAGATAATGAGGATTCAATTAAGAGAGAAATTGAAAATATAATAAAAAAGAGATTCAAGGATTTTGATGATAATTTAATTGATATTAAAAATCCTGTAATTCAACGAATTACATTTATTGTATTTCCGATATGGAGACTTGATGATTTAGTCGAAAAATTCCAGAAAATGATTGTAGATTAATTGGGTGGTTATTAAGAGTGAAAAAAGAATACAAAGATTTATTAAATTATTGGTTAGAGATTGATTTTGTATACATTGCAAATAAGGCAGGTTTTTTATCTAAAAGATTAGAAGTTGACGAAGTATATGTAAATAAAACTATACATATCCTGGATAAAATGACAAGGGATGAGAATATTGATAAGAATATAGTAATCACAATATTAGCTCTGTTGTGGGAGCATGCTGATAAGGAAAGGTATGATATTCGTCAGGTCGCTTTACTCTTTTTGTCGAGAATAGGATATCCTACGTCTGCAATTATTTGTGATGAAGGATTTGATAAAAAGAATTGTTTATTTTCGCCGGTTCATAGTCTTATTCAAGAACTATCTATTATGGCTCATCAAGAAAAAAATGAAGTGAAAATTTGTAACAAGAATTTTCTTTTAACAGATTATCAGAAAAAAATATGGGATGCTTTTGATTCAGATAAAAAGATTGTTGGAATATCGGCACCTACATCTGCTGGAAAATCATTTGTTATAGCTCTGAAAATAATGTATGAATTATCTCGAAAAAATATGGATGTCGTTTACATAGTACCGACTTTAAGTCTAATTAATCAGGTTACTGAAGATTTTAATTCATTAAGGAAAGAATTTGGGATAGAGAACTGTTTAATCTCTAGTACATATCAGAGTAATCAATCAGATTTTAATTATATTTATGTTTTAACACAGGAAAAAGCGATTGCTTCTTTTGATTTAAATGAAAATGCTTTCAATAAAAACTTAGTTTTTGTTGTAGATGAAGTTCAGAACATTGAAAGAATGCAGGATGAAAATGATGAAAGAGCGAAAGTGTTATTTGATGCACTTTTAGAATTTAGTTATAAAGAAAATGTTTTAAAAGTTATAGTTTCAGGGCCTAGAATTGAGAATATTGATAGCTTTGCGAGTGATTTCTTCAAGGACGAAGCTGTTGATTGTTCTACGAATATAAGCCCAGTGTTAAATATAACATATAGTATTGCAAAATATGGTAGGGATTATTATTTTAAACAGTATTGTGCACTTACAGCCAAAGCTAATCAGTGTAAAATAGAAGATTCTTCTATGATTATAGGATATGGTAAATCTAAATATGACGAGTCTTATTTAGAATATTTAGGTTTGATTGTGAATAAGCTTGGTTCGAATAATCAAAATCTTATTTTTGCGCCTACTGTAGCAACTGCAAGAAATATTGCACTTTCATTAAAAGGGAAAAAGAATGGAGAAGTTCAAGCACTTGTGGACTATTACAAAGAAACAGTACGAGATAATTATGCATTATCTCAGGCCTTAAATAACGGTGTTGCATATAATCACGCGAGACTACCTATGCATGTTAGGAGAACTGTTGAAAAAGCTATAAGCAATAAAGTTGTTAGTAATGTAGTTTGCACAACTACATTATTGCAAGGCGTAAATCTACCTGCACAAAACATCTTTATAAGAAACCCTCATCTTTATGAGAAAAAGAGTGGACAGACACCTGAGCTTACTAATTACGAGATGGCAAATTTACGAGGTAGAGCAGGCCGATTATTGAAAGATTTTGTGGGAAGAACTTTCGTCTTGGATGAGAATTCCTTTGGAGAAACTGAAGGATATGAGCAGGAGGAGTTATTTGATAATCCAGAGAAGGAGTTACCTACAGGGTTTGAAGTGCAGTACGAGAATTATTCAGCTGAAATTGCAACTGCTTTAGATAATAAAATGGTCGTAAATGACGAGATGCAGGGTTACGGACATCTTGTTTCGTATATTCGTCAAACTGTAATGCGTTATGATAGTGGAGCGAAAGCACGACTGGACAATGTTGGTATACATCTTACCAAAGAACAAGTTGCAGCAATTATTCTTAAAATGAATGAATTGGAGGTCCCTAGAGAAATATGCAGTAAAAATAGATATTGGGATCCTATGATTCTTAACGAAATATATACTAGTGATATTTGTGATGTTCCTAATTCTCCAATAGACAGAAAAGCGAAAGATAAATTAGCAAATGTATTGAAAGAATTACGAAATAATCCTTGCACGTCATATATGTATAATAAGTATATTCCAAGAGAGTATCGTAACGGTAGAATGAGGCATATAATGTGTGATGACGCAATCAAATGGGCAAAAGGAATAAAGCTGTGTGATTTATTGAAGGGCAGTTATTATGATGGACCAGATGGAATGGATCATATAGATAATACAATTGATATGCTTGAGAGGACAGTTTCGTATAAATTACCACTTCTTTTGAAACCAATTTATGATATGAAATTGCCTGAAAGTACATTTTTAAGTACACTACAAGTTGGAGCAAATATACCAGGAATTAGACATATGATAGAGATTGGTATTCCTAGAGAGACAGCCATTTATTTATATGAAAAGTGTTTTGCTTCAGAGGAAGGCTGGGAAGATGAAGTTGAGGAAAAAAAGATTAGACAATTAATAAAAGATAAATTCAACGAATTACCATATTGGATTCAAGTTCAGTTGAATTATTTGATTTAAAGGACAATGGGGGCAGGAAAGGCTGGAAATGGATAGAGAATTATCGAATGATTTGAAAGGTAATATTTTTCAAGATGATTTATTGGCTGATTTATGGGGAGTAAATTTAGAAGAAAATCTTCATTTTTACTATGATGAAAGTAACAATTGTAGAAAGTTTTGGATAGATTCAGAAAAGGGAGATTTTAATCATAATCCAGAAGCTGACTTTGTTTTGGCAGGAATTGCATGTGAAGAAGAATTACAAATACCATTTTCTGAGTTGATTGAACGGTTCAGATTACAAAAAAATGTGACTGAACTGAAAAGCAAAAGTTTGTTTAAAGGAAAAGATTTTCTAGGGTGCATGGAGGTGCGGTATACAGCTGCATTATTTAAATTAATCGACGACTATGATTTGTATGTGCATTATAAACATATCAATAATTTTTTCTATACAATAGTTGAGATAATGGATTCAATAACTGATCCAGAGGAAATAGCTGAATTTGGCTTTGATTATTTTCAATTGAAATCAACGCTATATAATATGCTTGTACCTAATATTTCTGCAGTCAAAGAAGTAATGATTAAGTATCATTATCCGAGCATAAAAAAAGAAGAAATTGGTAATTTTTGTACGGCTCTGTTAAGCACAATGGAGATTAGATTTAATCAGAGTCCAGATGAAAAGTTTTTATCAGGAGTGTTAAAGCGAGCATCTGGTAGGGAAGAACTCCTATTTATCCAAGACGAAGAAGAATATCTATTGCAAGAAGATTTTTCGCTTTTTTATGCAGAACCAATATTGAAATTTACAAAATCATATCATCATTTTGATGAGGAATTATCTATTCAAGAAAAAATACTTGATATTGTTAACATGTATTCTTCAAATTTAACGAATTATGAGTTTGTTAATTCTAAAGACAATACTATGGTTCAGATTTCTGATTTAGTTGCAGGTATAATGGGGAGATTCTTTTTATTCATAAATGCAACACAAAGTGCAGATTTCAGACGTATAATACGTGGATTGAGTGATGTTCAATTAGTCAATTGCTGCAAGCTTAATGAACTTATTAGTAAGTCAGATATGAGAAATAAAGGGTTATTACATAGTATTACGGCCATTGGAATTCTGAAAAAATCGGTGTTATTTTTTGAGTATGTAAGTGCTGAAAATAAGCGACGCTTAAAGAATTAAGAAAAAGTCATAAGTAAATTTCTATTACGTTTGATTCTATGGTTCAACTTGCTATGGGAAAGAAGGCTTATAAGCCTTCTTTCTTTTTATTTGAACAAACTTTTGGGTAATTATGTTAAAATATAATATAGATTATTTTGGGGGATAATATGGGCCTATTTGACAAATTATTTGGAAATAGACAACAGAATATTGATTATCATATAGGTGATGCCATCTTAAGTAATGATGCTCGAAACGAGAGAGCAAATCGATTGCTGGAGTATGGCAGGTTCCTGCATACTCTAAATTCTGAGGATAGATATATTGCAAAAAGCGAATATTTAAAGCAAATATCAGATTATAAAGATGATGTAGATTTCTTCAGTGTACTTAAACAAAGCGGAATGCTCAAAAGCTTTTGTAAGAAAAACGGAGTACAGGTCAAAGATGTAGACAGCATTATCGAGATGGATGCTGACTTAGAAAAGGTTATAGATGAGCATAACGAAAAATTCATTGCAAAAGCAATGGTTGAAGAAAAGCAGTATCTTGATGGTATTTTAAGAGCAGTGGATTCCAATATTATCTTGGATGATGACCAGCGTAGAGTTGTGCTTACTGATGAGGATTACTGTTTAGTAATAGCTGGTGCAGGCGCTGGCAAAACGACAACTGTTGCAGCAAAAGTTAAGTATCTTGTTGATAAGAAGAATATTGACCCTTCTCAGATATTAGTGGTTTCTTTTACTAATAAAGCTGTAAACGAGTTGAAAGAACGCATTCAGAAGGATTTAGGAATAGATTGTCCTATAGCAACATTCCATTCTACCGGAAATGCGATAATTCATAAGAATTCCCCAGACGAAAAATTGAATATAGTTGATCAATCAAAGCTTTATTTTGTTATTCGCGATTACTTCCGTAATTCGATTATGCGTAATGAAAGTGCGGTGAACAATCTTATTTTGTTCTTTGCATCTTATTTTGATGCGCCTTATGAAGGAAATGATTTGAATGGATTTTTCAATAATATTGCTAAAGCAAATTTTTCAACGATGCGAAGTGATTTGGAGGACTTTAAGCGTGAGGTGATTGATGCCAGAACGAAAAAGTCCGTGACGATTCAAAATGAAATATTACGTTCTTATCAGGAAGTTGAAATCGCAAACTTCTTATACCTTAACAATATTGATTACGAGTATGAGCCAATTTATAAGTATGACATTACATTTGCACGTAAGCCATATACTCCTGATTTTATTATTTTTCAGGGGAATAAAGTAGCTTATATAGAACATTTTGGGATTACAGAATCTGGTAAGAATGATAGATTTTCTGATGAAGAGATTGAAAGATACAAGAAGGCTGTTAATGATAAAGTGACACTTCATAGGCAGCACGATACAACGCTTATTTATACTTTTTCGGCATACAATGATGGTAGAAGTTTGATTTCCCATCTGAAAGAAAAACTTGAAGAAAATGGATTTGAACTAAATCCCAGATCAAATAAAGAAGTTATGGAGATGCTTGTTGCTGGAGAGGAAAACAGGTATATCCGTCGATTGATAAGTCTTATTTGCCGATTTATATTTAACTTTAAGGTAAATGCATATCAGACAGATGATTTTAATAGAATGTATCATTCTACTCAGAATGTGCGTAGTAGATTATTCTTAAGCATTTGCAATGATTGTTATTTAGAATATGAACGTTGGTTGAAAGAAAACAACGCTGTTGATTTCGAAGATATGATAAATGAGTCTGCTAGGCTTCTTAGAGAAGTTAAAGACATGAAAAAGAAGTTGGATTTCAAATACATTATTGTTGATGAATATCAGGATATTTCACGTCAGAGATTTGATTTAACCAAGGCATTATCAGAAGTTACAGATGCAAAAATTATTGCAGTAGGTGATGACTGGCAGTCGATATATGCTTTTAGTGGATCCGATATTACTCTGTTTACAAAGTTCGAAGAGATTATGGGATATGCTAAGATGCTTAAGATTGTTAGGACATATCGTAATTCTCAGGAAGTAATAGACATTGCTGGAAACTTCATTCAGAGGAACAGGGAACAGATAAATAAACAGCTGATTTCTCCTAAACATATTGAAGACCCAGTTCTGATTTATACATATGATGGTTCAAGAAAAAAGAAGAGTGCTGATTGTAGAAGTGGTAGTAACTACGAGATGGCACGAGCCATTGAAAGAGTCATTGAAGATTTAATTGAGTATAAGAAGAAAGACCATGTAAAAGTAGGAAAAATCCTTCTTTTGGGAAGATATGGGTTTGATGGGGATCATCTTGAACGTACAGGATTATTTGAATACATCAATAAGACTAATAAGATTAAGAGTGTAAAGTATCCAAAACTGGATATCACATTTATGACAGCGCATTCATCTAAAGGTTTAGGTTACGATGATGTTATTGTAATAAATGGTAAAAATGAGACTTATGGTTTTCCTTCTAAAGTTGAAGATGATCCAGTACTATCATTTGTTATAAAAGGTGACCGTTCAATTGATTATGCGGAAGAACGTAGACTTTTCTATGTAGCAATGACACGAACAAAAAATAGGGTATTTTTTATTGCTCCTGATGAAAATCCATCAGAGTTTTTGATTGAGCTTAAAAAGACGTACAAGAATGTGAAGTTGCTTGGAGAGTGGAACGAGGATGAGCCTGTAAATATAGTAAAAAAAGCATGTCCAATTTGTGGATATCCTATGCAGTTTAAGTATAAGCGCGCATATGGATTACCACTTTATATATGTACGAATGAACCAGAACTGTGCGGCTTTATGACAAACGCATATCAGGCTGGTAAGCTTTGCGTACAGAAGTGTGATAAATGTAGAGATGGTTATTTGATTGTAAAACCCGGAAGAGATAAGAGTTTCTTCTTAGGATGCACAAATTATAAGCGGAATGGAACAGGCTGTAATAACACTATTAATAAACAGGCCTATTATGAAATGATGGGATATCAACTTGAACCGGAACCTGCTATAGAGAATAAGCCAGAGTTGCAGGAACCGATGAAGTCGAATCATAAGCCTAAGAGTTACAAGGTGGATAATAGTCCTGTAAAGAATAAGGATTATGTTGAAATACAAAAAGCAAATGTGGAACCAGTTCTTTATAGAGGTTATGATTTGAATGAGGTTGTTTATCTTACACTGTGTGCTTTACAAAATGTCAGTAGTGTCCGTTTCTATGGAATTACAACGTTATGTGAGGTTTTGCATGGTAGTGCTAAACAAAAGCTTTTAAAGGCAGGATTGGATATGGTCCCAGAATATGGTGTTTATTCAGATATTCCCATGGAGGATTTGAAAGGAATTGTTGAGTGGTTGATAAATGAGCATTATATGCTGCAAACAAAAGGGCAGTATCCTGTTTTACATTCTACGTATGAGGGACTGCATTATTCGGAAACAATTAATAAAACAATGCTTAATAAACTTAGTGTATTTTTAAAATCAAATGATTGAAAACAATATGGAGTCGTTTTGCATGTTGACATATATAAAGGAGGGTAAAAATGCAAGATTTTAGAAAACAAATAGAGGAAGATATAGCAGAATATGCTGAGAAATATTCGAGTATATCTAATATTAGTAAGCCTGAATGGGCATTTAATTTTTGGGTTCTTGATAAACTATTTTCTGAGGATGAGCAGTTAATAGAAGAAAAGATAGTCGATTATGATGATAAGGGAATAGATTGTTATGTTTGGCATGAGGATATGAAGGATTTGTATCTCATTCAAAACAAATTTTATTCAGAAGGAACGAATCTTTCAGTAGATTATGTAATGAATGATTTTTTGACACGAGCGATAGGCGCTTTAGAAAAAGGTACCTATACAAGATCGAAAGAATTGCAAGATATATATAATAAATTCCATCAGGAAGAAGATTTTCATATTTACTTTTATTTATATGTTACTAATAATTCTTCGAAAACTAAAAGCATTATGGAAAACATTGCAAAGTTTAATCAACAAAATGCTCATAATAGGATGGAAGCAAAGTTTTTCTCATTAGATGATATACAGCAGACATATTTTGATGAACCTTTAGTAAATAAAAAATCGTTTAACTATACTATTAATACGATTAACAAAGGTACCATCCTTAATGTAAACAACGATGCATATAAGATGACACAAGCACTAGATGCAAAATATGTGCTTACTCCGGTGCTGACAATTTATAAAATGGTACAAGCTGCTAAGAAAGAAAATTATCCATTATTTGATGATAATATTAGGGAATATTTAGGTGGTACAGGTGGTGTTAATAAGAAAATAAAAGATACTTTAAATAATCCAAATGATAGAATTAATTTTTTCTTTTATAACAATGGAATTACTATGATAGTGGATGACATAGGTTCTGAACAAATGGGAGTACAGGGACGTGAATTTGAAGTTTTTGATCCACAAATTGTTAATGGATGTCAAACAGTAAGCACTATTTATGATGCATTGTCAAGTTTACCACCTAGCTCTTTAGATAAAGAGTTTGAAAATACATATGTCATGGTAAAAATATTAAAAATTCCTGCTAATGATGGAACCTTAAAGGAATTGTATCAGAATATTGTACGTTATAATAACTCTCAGAATGCTATTACAGAAAAAACATTTACTGCAATAGCAAATGTATTTAAAAGAGTTCAGGCGGAATTCGAGGCTAAGGGATTTTTGGTATGCATAAAACAAAGTGACAAATATACTTTCACAACAAAGTACAAAACACCTACAGCATTGATAGATGCAAATAAATTATTCATTAATCGTTTTGGATTGGATGAGCTAACAAAAGTTAAGGATTTTGTAATAGATTTAGAGAAGTTATTGCAGGTGTTTGTGGCTTTTGAATCTACTCCTTTAGCTGCAATCCAAAACAAGTCTAAGCTTTTAAAACAAAATGATAATATGAATAAACAAGTGGTAGAGTTTATTAAGAATCCATTAGTTACATCAAATGATTTGTTGAACTTATATTTATTATATTTACGCGCAGAGAAAGAGAAAAAGACAAGTCAAGATGGTAAGTCACCTAATCCATTCTACCTTATTTATTGCTTTTCTAAGTATGAATGCTTGGGGGATCCATCAAAAATAAGTGTAAAGCTTTCTTCAAAAGAAGAAATAGATAAAATTGTAAAAAAATATAAGCTTACACTAATTAGGTATTACAAAAAATGGGTGTCTATGAATCCGGGAAAAGAGTATAACGATATGATAAAATCTCAGGTTGATATTTCTATTCTTGATGAGGAGAAAGATGGTGCAGAGGATTTGTTGGCATTAGGTGATATGTAATTACCGGAGAGAAAATAGCAATGGAAGTACAATTTGATGACTTAGAAAAATCGGATTTATATGTTGATTGTGTTTATAAAGGCGGTACTGTGCCAAACATGTCCTCGGAACCATTTCATAAACTAATTCCAGGTTGTGAAAATGCTGGAGGATTTAGAAAGAAGCTCAGAGAAGATGGCTCTGGTAAGTATGCATATGTGGTTCTGTATACTTCAATGGAAGAACTTGAATGGCCAGATTACCTGGATGAGGAAACTGGTATTTTTAGATATTACGGTGATAATCGTGAACCAGGACGGGAACTTACAGATACAAAGAAAAAAGGCAATAAAATCCTTGAGATGGTCTTTGATTTATTGAATGAAGGCGTGGCTCTAGAGGATATGCCACCATTTTTCATCTTTAAAAAGACTGGAGTAGGTCGTGATATACAGTTCCTTGGTCTGGCAGTTCCTGGTAATCCTAAGATATCTCCAGATAAGGATTTGGTTGCGTTTTGGAGAACAGTTAAGGAAAAAAGATTCCAGAACTATGAGGCTTATTTTACTATATTAGATACTGGAAATAAGCCTATTTATCGGAATTGGATTGAATCCTTAATTTATGACCATGACAATAGTTTACAGTATGCGCCGGAAGCATGGCGGCGTTTTGTGAAACTAGGTCGTAATGGAATTACAGCATTAACAGCGCCTCGAATGCATAAGATACCTACCAGGTTTGAACAGCTTCCGGCTGGAAGTGATACTGAAGGATTATTGTGTCTTGATGCAATTAGGAATCATTACAATGATTTTAGTCAGGGATTTGAGGCTTGCGCAACAAGCATAATAGGTAAGATGGACACTAATTTTGTAGACTTCTCACTAACAAGACCTTGGCGTGATGGTGGTAGAGATGCACTTGGTTTTTATTCTATTAGTGCAGGTGGTAAAGTAAACTCGCCTTTGAAAATTGATTGCGCATTAGAGGCAAAGTGCTATGCTCCTACACATGGTGTAGGAGTTAAGGAAATGTCTCGCCTTATTTCGCGTATCAGATATAGGCAGTTTGGAATAATGATTACAACAAGTTATGTAGATAAGCAGGCATATCAAGAGGTTGTTGAGGATGGACATCCAATACTCATTGTTTCGGCTGTTGATATAGCTGGCGTTTTGCGTAAGAATGCAATTAACTCTTCAAATGTAGATGAGTGGTTAAAATCTGTTGATAGCACTGATAAAAGGATAATGGCATATTACCAAGGAATTAAGGATATTATGAGCAATAAATAGTTAGGGGAATTCTATGTTTAGTGATAAACTTGGCTACGATCCTGCTAGCCCAGACAGCATAGAAGAATATGCGAAAAAACTAGAGGACAATACGTTTATAGACGTAATAAAATCCAAAGGAATTGAAGAGCAGGCTGCAGTTCAGGCTTATGCCAATAAACTTCGTAAAGGCGGATTAGGTATTCTTCTTGAAGAAGTATATTTTGGGTACAAAGCTAATTCCAAGCAAGAAGCTGATTTTCCAAAAGCTGGTGTTGAATTAAAAACAACTCCATACGAGATTACTAAAAAAGGAGAACTAAGGGCCGGAGAACGCGTAGTTATTACAAATATTAGTTATGATGGTCCAGTTGAAGTTGATTTTTATAAGTCACATGCATGGCTAAAAATGCGGCATATATTGCTAATTTATTATTGGCGAAATAAATTATTGGAAAATAGACTTCTGTATCCAATTAAGTATGTTAGATTATTTACTCCGCCAGAGGATGACTTAGAGATTATTAAGCGAGATTATAACTATATCACTGACTTGATACAGCAAGGGCGCGCCCATGAGCTTTCGGAAGCAGATACAATGTACCTTGGTGCGTGTACTAAAGGTGCTAATGCAGAAAAGAGTACAGTTCCTCAGTTTTATGGTGATAAGACACCAGCAAGAAAGAGAGCATTCTGTTTTAAGAACTCTTACATTACATATGTGCTGAATCACTATATTGCTGGTGATTCAAGCGATAATTCTATTTTGAAAGATGCTTCTGTTTTGAAGGAGAAGTCTTTTGAAGATATTCTTACAGATATTGTTAGCGAATATGTTGGTAAGTCTGATAAGGAATTATGCGAGAAGTTTGGCCGGGAATATAACAATAATAAAGCGCAATGGAATGATTTGGCGTGCAAGATGCTTGGAATCAGGGATGAGCATGCTGATGAGTTTGAAAAGGCCAATATTAAAGTTAAAACTATTCGTGTAGAAGAGAACAACAAGATTGTTGAGAATATGTCTTTCCCACCATTTAAATTTATGGATTTGGTGGATGAAGAATATGATGAGTCCACTTTGCATGATTACTTTGATGAGACACGACTATTTTTTTTCGTATGGAAGAGAGATGGAGATGTTTATCGCGTAAAGGGATGTATGCTTTGGAATATGCCGTTCCATGATTTGGATGTTGTAGTGCGCCAAGAGTGGGAGCAGTACAGACGTATCATTCGATACGGAGTAGAGTTTACCAAGCATATTGATTCAAAGGGGAAGATAAGTTTTTCAAATAATCTTCCGAACAAAAGTGAGACAGAGATTATTCACGTTCGCCCTCATGCTACAAAGGCTGCATATCGATTTAACAATGGAGACGAATATGGAAATGTAAATCGAGACGCAAATGTCTTACCAAATGGTGAATATATGACTACCCAAAGTTTTTGGATAAATAATTCATATATTTTAAAACAGATAAAAGATTTGGTACGAGATTGAAAAAATGATCTAGACATAAAGTGAAAAATGATGTAATATTATTTCTAGAAAAACAAACGATCGTTCACACATTTGTTCGATCAGGGTATTAAAGGGAGAGAACAGTGAAGAAATCAGTATGTGAACTCTTTGCAGGAGTAGGCGGTTTTAGATGCGGCCTCAATAATATTAATTCTATAGAGGATTTGAATCGCCCAGAAAAGTGGGAAACAGTTTGGTTCAGTCAGTGGGAACCAGCTGATAAGAAGACACAATGGGCACATTCTTGTTATGTAAATAGATTTGGTGATTGCAAGGATTTAAATGGCAATTATACAACTAACGATGATATAAACACAGTTGATAAGAATACAGTTCCAAGTCATAGTTTATTAGTGGGAGGTTTTCCTTGCCAAGACTATTCTGTAGCGTCATCATTAGCTACTTCTAAAGGCCTTGAGGGTAAGAAAGGTGTACTCTGGTGGGATATTAGAGATATGCTTGAGGCAAAGAAAGCACCTTTTGTTTTACTTGAGAATGTTGATCGATTATTAAAGAGCCCAGCAAAACAACGTGGTAGGGATTTTGGTATTATTCTTGCTTGTTTTAGGGATTTAGGATATACAGTTGAGTGGCGAGTTATTAATGCCGCTGAGTATGGTTATCAGCAGAGACGTAGAAGAACATTTATTTTTGCTTACAAAAATAGCACAGAGTATGCAGCACAGATTAAGCATGCAATAAAATATAACAGCATGTTTGGTGAAGAGATTAAGCGTCATAACATGGTTCATCTTATAGAGCAGGAAGGATTCTTTGCAAAGTGCTTCCCAGTAGATGCTACTGATGGAAAGAAGATTAAGTCAGGAACACTTCCAATGGGAATTGGTGAGCTTTCCGATTCATTTACATTTGATTTTGAAAACTCTGGTGTAATGAAAGATGGAGTTATATATACGTTAAAAACATTTCCTAAGTACGATGGAAAACAGATTACTTTAGGAGACATCATGGAAGATGGAGAGATTGATAAGTCTTTCTTCATTCCAGAAGATAAGCTTTACTATACTAGCCCTGATATACATCACAGTGACGAAACAAGAATGCAACTTGAGCCAGAGCAACGAAAGACTTGGCAGTATATTAAAGGTGCTAAGAAGATTAATCGTAAGGCTGCTAATGGACATGAGTACGTATTCTCCGAAGGCGCTGTACCTATGATAGATGAATACGATAAGCCTGCTAGAACTATGCTTACATCTGAGGGAGGTTTCAGTAGAACTACTCATATTGTAAGAGATAAGCAGACCGGTGCCATTAGATTACTTACACCCGTTGAAATGGAGCGAATCCAAGGCTTTCCATCAAACTGGACAGAAGAGTGTCTCGTACATGGTGAAAAGGTTGAAATGCCATTAACAAAGCGTAGATTTATGATGGGAAATGCGCTTGTGGTAAATCTTATAAAGCAGATGGAGCCATTGTTAGATGAGATTATTTCTTGTGAGCCAGAGATAGAGTTGCAATATAATATTGCCGAAGGAATAGAGCTTGAAAAAGAAACAATTTAATTATTTGAAAGATTAGCGATTGTAGTTTTTTACAGTCGCTTTTTTGTTATTTAATTATCGCATATACGTATTGAATGAAAAGCTTGGATTATAGTAAAATTATAGTAGATTAGTGCAGTTAGCATAGGAGGAGAATGATGGGAACGAGAAGACAAAAAAACGATAAAAGGAAAATAGAATTTGATGATAATCGTGATAGAATAATCAAAAATGTACAAGATTATTTGGAAGCAATTGAAGATATAAATGATAGATTTAGAAAAGAAGATGAAAACGGTATAGTTGTATATAGAGGCGAGCCTGTAACATATCCTACTTTTGCCATGCCAGGGATTTTTCGAGAGCCTTATTTAAAAAAAGACCCATATTTTGAAAGAAATCTCCTTGAAGAATTAAAGGCCAATAAGTTGACTAGTGGAGAGAGTTATCTTGAAATTGCTATAGATTCTCAACACGGAGGATTTCCGAGTAGATTGTTAGATGTATCATATAATTGCTTGGTAGCGTTATATTTCGCTGTAGTTTCTACCCCACAAAAACGAGATGAAGAGAGAAAGAAAGATGGCAGGGTTTTAATATATAAATTAAATAAAGCCTATTGTCCTAAAGCGACTAATGTTAAAGAAAATTATAAAACGATTTTGGATAATCCTACAGATATTAGAAATTCGGGCGTTTTTTCAGTTAATCATAAATTAGTTGATCATATAAAATTGAATAGCAGAATAATTGCTCAACAAGGTGCATTGATATATTTTCAGGGCCTTACCTGCGAACCTATTCCTGAATATATGTATGAAAAGCTGACTATCGATAGAAATAGTAAAACTACAATTGAAAAACAGTTGGAACAATATTTTGGCATTAATACTAGTTTTATATATCCAGAAATTGAACATGCTGTTGATAAATTTAAAGATAAAGCTATACGAATAGAGTCTATGGAATATACGCTTGATAATGAAATTGATTTATCAATTAGAAGTATGAAAAAAATAATTGATTTTAAGTTAAAAAAGTTAGAAGAGGGGGCAATGGATATTGATGAGCAAGTGAAAATAATTCAAGCTGTTGAAGATTCAATTAAATCTTTCAAATACGATATAGAAGAATGTATATATGATTTAAATAAAAATGAAGGCATAAATGAGAATAAGAACTTTATAAAAATGCTGGAAAAAGCTATTGGGGAAGTTGTTTCTTATTACAGCAATCATCCTAATATTTTTATTCTGGACAATAATATTGAAATAGATGATTCCGAACTAAAAAATTTAACTGATTTAAGTGAGTATAGGGGGTAATGATGATTAATTATTTTGATCAAATAACAAAGGTTCTAAAAAGCAGAGACGAAGATTTTACTTTGTCTGAAGAAACAGAAAAACAAATTAAAGAATTGGTGAAGGAATTAAATGTTAAAGATGAAAAAAAAGGAGGTATTATTTGGGCTGGTTTATACGGACTAAATGACAATACTCTTTTTATTAATAGTAAAAACATTGAAAAAAAGATTGGTACAAGGAAAGTAAGTGCTGAGCTAAAAAAAATGATACAAAGTGTTTTGAAATCTAAAACAGACGATGAAAAAGACACATTAAATAATTTATATTTAAAAGATTGCCTAATATATATTTTTGTATCATCTATTAAAGAGAAGATTAGAATAAAATCCCTAGTTGCCAGTTCATTAAATGTTAGATATATATTTGTTCCGGATAAACAGATTGACAATAAAGAATATACAATAACAATTGATAATAGAAATAATACATTGCGTAAGTCAACAAAACACATAGGTGAAAAATCATATATGACAAGTGAAGTGTTTGTTGCTAGATTATATGATTTAATACAATTGTATAATGGTACAGGTGACAAGTTATTTGATAGTAACGTACGATTGGGCCTATCTAGCGATACAAATGGAGTTGCACCTGCAATGATTGAAACATTAAAAAAAGAACCACAGAACTTCTGGTTTTATAATAACGGTATAACAATTATTGCAGATAGGATTTCTCTAATAAAAAGAGATAGTATTACTTTGAGAAATACTAATTATTATTCAGTAATTAATGGGGCTCAAACTATAACAACTTGCGCGGAATATTTTTTAAAAGAGATTTCGAAAGAACGAGTAACATCTAATGGAGATACGGAAGATAATCCAGATTATTTAGAATGGCAAAAGGCCGTAGATAATGCTTATGTATTATTAAGGGTGATTAGTGCAAGGACTAAATTAGAAAAAGAAAAAGAAGAAGAAAAAGAAGATAAAGAAGAAAAATATATAAGAAATGAATTAGCAGAAGAAAAAGTAAGTGTTTCATTGAACAGACAAAAACCTATTGACGGTGAAGATTTGGCATATGTAACTGATTATGTAAAAACAATTAATGGATTACGTGAAAATGCGATATTTAAAGATAAACTGTATTCTAGATTAGCTTTCAGTATAGCGAGAAAAGGTGATGATTTGCTTGAGACTAGAGCCTATTCACTAGGAACTATTGGAAAGATAATTTACGCCACAAAATTTCAAAAACCAGGATCAGCTAAGAATCAAGATATTCCAAAGCTAACTAGAATGGATAAAGGAAAGCTTATAAATACAAATATTTTTGTTGATATTGATGATGAAGCTAGTGAGGATAAGATTAAATCTACATTTCTAGAAAACTACGGAATGGTAAATTTTAGCCGTGATATACTAAAGAAGTGGGATAAAAATGCAAAACACTATTTAGAGAGTTTTGAGTCAGAAAAAAATATTGATAATAACGGCGAATATAAAAAGTATGGAAATGTATTACGTAGGGGCAAGGTGTCAGCCTCACATGGTAATTATTTATTTTTAGCATTTGTAACATGGAGCTTGTTTTCAAACGAAGATTTTGTTGATGTGAATACCACAATACACCCAATAGTAGTTCCTAATATTATAAAGCTAAATGAAGCAATGAATAGTGATATTGATTCATACATATTCAAACTTTTAGAGGTATACTTTGATTTAATAGAAAGCTATTTAAAAAAATCTGATGAAACATTGACTGAAAAAGATTTTAAAAGTGATGTTTTATATACAGATATTGATAACCTACAAGATGAAGAATTAAATGGGTATAGAGATAGAATACGTAGGGCTGTTTTTGACAGTGATGTGGCAACTGACGATGAGGATGGTGACACACCAGAGTTTTTACTTGATTTACCGCAGACTCTTGTTGACATGACAAAACAGATTAACGCCGAACTTGTGAAAAAGACTAACCCCAATAATAAGGGAAAGCTGTTCTAAAAGTAGATATATTGGTCAGCGCACGGAGGTTTTATGAACATACAAATTTTTGGCACTAAGAAGTGCAACGATACAAAGAAAGCAGAGCGCTTTTTCAAAGAGCGTGGCATCAAGTATCAGTTTATCGACATGAAAGTAAAAGGCATGAGTAAGGGGGAGCTTACATCTGTTGCTTCTACTAATGGTGGTATCGTAAATATGGTTAACGTAAATGCGAAGGACCAGGATGCTGTTGCTTTGTTTCAGCATATTGCTGATGAGGACAAGTTGGAGAAGCTTCTTGAATCACAGCAGATTATCAAGACTCCAGTTGTAAAAAATGCAAAACAGTCTACACTTGGTTATCAGCCTGATGTGTGGAAGAAGTGGGAGTAGAACTACTATAAATGTATTGAAAAAGAGACTTAAAATGTCATGAGTAGGGGGGAATATAAAATGTGGGAGATGGATTACGATGCGGCAGCATCACATTGGGAAAGAAGGATGCGGACTCTGTTCATATGGAGCCAGCAGCATTAAAAGAAAAGATTGAAGCTTTTATCGATGCTCATAATACATGTGCGCTGGCTACGTCTTCTAGGGATTGCGTGCGCAACACACCTATTGAATATAACTATGCGGATGGAAACTTTTATTTTTTCTCAGAGGGCGGCTTGAAGTTCAGAGGGCTGAAGGAGAATAAGAATGTGGGCATTGCCATTTTTGAACCTTACGGTGGTTTTGGTCAGCTGAAAAGTTTGCAGGTGCAGGGAGTTGCGTCTATGGTGGAGCCATTTTCTGATGAGTATCTGAAGCTGATGGAGCACAAGAAGATTCCTGTGGAGGTTATGAAGAAAGTGCCTCAGCCTATGAATTTGATTAAGGTTGAGCCATCTTCATTTGATTATCTGGATTCAGAGTTGAAGAAGGATGGGTTCGGGAGTAGGCAGCATTTGGATGTATAGAACTGAATGACTATTTGTACTATTACATAACGATTTAGTCACATCATGATGATATGCTATGTATTATAGGAGGTGCGTAGCTATGAGAGAAAACACTAAGCAATCATCGGACCAATTAAGAGGAATTGCGGGCTTGGTTATGTTAATTGGTATAATAATAGGCTTTGGATTAGGAATACTTGGAATTTTTTCTATTTCAGTTGGTTCTAGTAATACTTTCATGGGAATCGGCGGTGTAGGTTTAATTATTCTTGGTGCTCTTGTTATATTCTGGCATTATGTAGTTTTTGTTATGATCTCGGCATATGCAACTATTGTAGAAAATTCTGATAGGACTGCGGTTGTAGATGCTATTTGGGAAGTTGCTGAGAATCTACAGCAAACTCATAAAATCTAGATAGAAACTATAATTTTATTTTTTAATATTTCGAATAAAAGAAGCAGAGGAGGTTCCTCTGCTTTTTTATTCGAAATATTACTGCCACTGTTAGAGAAAATATTACGGAAAGAAGGGCAGGTTCCATTATTCTGAACGAATATAACGCATTTACGGTTTGGTTATGGTATCAAATAAATGACCCATCATTTGTAAATGCCAATATACTTTATTACGTTTGCTAGCTTAAACAGTTATGATAAAATGTAAATTATCGTAAATACGTAAATAAGTAAATAAGTAAATAAGTAAATAAGGGGGAACCAATGGAATATATATTAAAAATAATTAGATGTGTAGCTTATTCTTTACTGACTATGTGTATCGGACATATATTATATAAATTGGGATTATTGGATCCAATAAAAATTAATTTGATTCCTAATATTTCAATAATTACTGTAGATATTATATTAGTTATTTTAACAGTAATACTAACAATAATTTATTTATGTGTAGAACAACCTAATAGTATTTTTTTAATTATAAAGAGATATAGCGAATATTTTTATATAATTATTGGCGCGCTTGAAATAGTGATGTTGTTTAAAAGCTCAAAATTAGATTTTCTTTGTCAGTTCTTTCCATTAATAGAGGCAACAGTGCTTTATTATCTATTAAATTTAGAAAGTAGTAAATATTATGATTTAAATATAATTGAGAATAATAAGAAAGCTCTTTATGTTGAAAAACCAATTGTTGGAAAGGAATATTTAACGATTCCTCAAAAAAAAGCTTTTAATGAATTGGTTAAGCTTATAGATGAAAGAAAAAGTGAAGATAGCTTTAATATTGGATTAATCGGTCCTTGGGGGTGTGGTAAGTCTAGTATTATTAACTCATTGATAAATGATTTGTCAGATTCGAAACGTGACAATAGATATTTTATCCTGAAAGTTGGTGTATTAGAGTTAAACAATATTAGTAATATTGTTAGTTATATTCAAGGATATATAGAAGATTTATTTTCTCGCTATGAAATATCTTTAATAAATAAAGCACGCTTATTATCATCGTTGTCTTTAGTTCTAGAATCGAAGACATCAGTAAAATTTGGATTTGGATATGAAAGTAAGAACACTTTTCTTGATCTAGAGAAAGAACAAATGGTTCTTGAAAAGCAAATACAGCGATTACTTAAAAAATCTAAAAGAAAAAATATAATTCTGATTGTTGAAGATGCCGATAGAATGGAAAATAAGGACAAGATATTTAAACTTATGGCAGAGTTTTCGGGCATAGAAGGTTTTATAGGAATAATATGTTTGGATAAAAGTAATGATATTTTAATTAGGCCTCGTTATATTCAGCAGGAAGAAGGTACTGATTCTGTAAGCAAGCCAGTTGGTGATGAAAACTTGTATCATGATATTGATAAATTCATACATATACGAGTTCGTGTTGATTCAGATAGTAAAATATATAAAAATGAAGTTCTGACTCGAGAAGTACTTGGTCAATATAAAGATGGGTTTAGAAAAGAAAATGCATATATACAACTATCTCAAAAAAAGGAGGACCAGAGTCTTTTTTCGCTGTTAGGTTCTAATACTGTCGTTAATAACAGTCTAGATAGAAATGAATATGATGTTTTAACGGATATCTTTTTTGCCGTTCTTTCTCATAATACAAAAAAAAATCTGGGGAAATACTTTGATGAACTTGCATATTTATTCATACTAAATACTATTGAAATTCGCAAGTATTTTGGAAAACGACTACAAAAGGATGGAAAACTTAAAAATGATAAAGAGGACCATGGATTTCTGGGCTTTTATGCTATGTATATAAATCCTGAATTTAGTGAGCATTTAGGAATGGATTATCTTAACCGTATAGGTAATATCTCAAATGAGTGTTTTTCAAAGCTGTTAATAATAAGCAAAGCACTTGTAGATTATGCGGATGACTTATTTATAGATGAATCTACAGCTGCAGAATTATGGTTAAAATATATAAATAAGGATAATCAGAACTACAAGTATAGTCCAGATAACGAAATTGCAGAGAGTCAAGTCGGACCTTACTTGGAATTGGTTTTTGATGATAATGAAATAGAACAACTCAGTAAACAAATTAGTAATAAGAATTATACATTAGCATATAATCTAGTAAAAGAAGGTATTGCCAGAAGTTTAAATCTTTTGAGTTTTTCAATGGTACTTCAAGATTTTATTCTTTATGTTAGAGATGTGGCTAATAATTACCGATGTCTAAAAATGCAGTTGAGAGAAGCTGATTTATTACAGTTAAACTATTTAGATTATTTAATGGGGGAATGGGTGCCTAGAAAAGAGATATATGAGTATTTTAATAATCTTGAAGAAAAAGAGCCTATAGTAAAACAAGTAAACTATTCGATTCCCTCTATAAGATCAGTAGTAGACACAATTCTATTTGCAAATTATATCCAGCCGCATATTGATAGTATTCAAACAGATGAGCTTAACGATTGTAGAGCATATTTTATAAATGGAAAAAATAAGGATTACATCGTTGTATCAAAGAAAGAGAAATCTATAGAGGAAAATATATATATTGATATAGACAGTTTAAAGGTTATTAAATCTGAACAAGCTGATGAACAATTAGTGGAACAAAGAAATAATATTGTCTGGGGAAAAAGTGGGAATAAGCAGCATTTTGATGTATAGATTCATGCATGGCATATTTAATAATTCTAGTAGAAGGTAAATGAATAATGTTAAGTAAAATAAAGAAATCATTAAGTAGTATCGACTACAGATTGTTTGTAGCATTATTGTTTATGGGACTGTGTCCAACGTTGTACACGACACTGCGCACATATTTTCTTGGAACATTACCAGGTGAATGGTCGTATTCTATAGCAGGACAGTTGTCATGGATAAACCTGATTTATGAAGTTATTAATGAGGCGATTATATTGCCTCTATACTTCTTTATGGGAAGTGCATTAGCTGACAAGAAAAAGTTTGCAAATCGAATACGCAGTGGGCTGCTTATATCGTTTGGCGTATATGCGATTTGTTCAATTCTAGTAGCTACATTCATCAATCCATTGCTTAATTTTATGGCAGTATCTACAGATATACTTGTAGAATCAGCATCGTATATACGAATTGAATGTGTGGCTAATGTGTTTGGTATTTTATACAGTTTCATGTTGGTGGCACTTGTCGCTATCGGAAAAGATAGGCTGGTGTATATTATGACTTGCGCTAAATTGGTTATGTGTATTGTATTGGATACTATGCTGGTATCGAAGTTGCCTATATCTCTTAAGCTTGGAGTTAACGGAATTGGTATATCAAATTGCGTTAGTAATTTAGTGCTGTTTGTAATCGCAGTTTTGTTAATACAAAGTCAAGGATTTCCAGTATTGTCAAAGGATAAAATCTCTTTTGGATGGATGCGCAATTTCTTTAAGATAGGAGGAATTTCTGGCCTTGAATCTTTTGGAAGGAACATTGCTTATATGCTTATGGTTTCGCGTATGGTGAATATGGTTGGAGAGCAGGGAACCTATTGGGTTGCTAATAATTTCATTTGGGGATGGCTGCTACTTCCAATTACGCAATTGGCCGAGCTTATTAAGCAAGAGACGGCAAAAGATGAGAATGCGGTGAAGGAGAACACACCAGGATATTTCTTTATTACAACGATAACATGCTTACTGTGGATTGTTCTAATCCCAGTCTACAAGCCATTTATGCACTATGTGCTTGGGTTTGATGAAGTTGAAAAGCTATTTGGTTTAGTAATGGTATTGTTGGGATTCTACGTGTTATATGCGTATCAGAATATTTTTGATGCAACTTTCTACGGACGAGGTAAAACAGAATATATGCTGTTAGAGTCCGTAGTGACTAATAGTATATATTATGGTTTATTCTTTGTGTTATTTATTACAGGAGCATGGACACCAACACTTATAGGTATTGCTTTGATGTTTGGCGGCGGAAATGCATTTGATAGTGTTGTGTCATTTCTAGTGTATAGGTATTATAGAAAAAATAGCTGTGATTTTACCTAGAGTTCCATCGGCGAAGCCGATTACAATCCTTCCTTGCTCGCGTCAGCGAGTGGTCTGTGGAGCTCGGGCAGACCTGGCCGCGGAGCGGGCTGCTAGGAATGGTACAATAATAAAAACTAGGACGGATAATATTTTTATGAACATACAAATCTTCGGCACTAAGAAGTGCAACGATACAAAGAAAGCGGAGCGCTTCTTCAAAGAGCGTGGCATCAAGTATCAGTTTATCGATATGCGTGAGAAGGGCATGAGCAAGGGAGAGCTTACATCTGTTGCTTCTGCTAATGGCGGTATCGCAAATATGGTTAACGTAAATGCGAAGGACCAGGATGCTGTTGCTTTGTTCCAGCATATTGCTGATGAGGACAAGTTGGAGAAGCTTCTTGAATCACAGCAGATTATCAAGACTCCGGTTGTGAGAAATGGAAAGCAGTCTACACTTGGCTATCAGCCTGATGTGTGGAAGAAGTGGGAGTAATATGGCAGAAGAAATTTTTGACATCGTGGATGAAAACGGGCAGCCTACAGGCGAAACAGTGACCAGATCACAGGCGCATGCTGAGGGCATTAGACATAGAACAGCACACATATGGGTGGTTCGTGAAAATGGAGATAAGACAGAGGTTCTTTTACAGAAGAGAGCTATGAATAAGGATTCTTTTCCTGGCAGATATGATACTTCATCAGCTGGGCATATCCAGGCTGGGGATGAGCCATTGGAATCTGCTGTTAGAGAATTGTCGGAGGAGCTTGGCATCCAGGCGGATCCAGATGATTTGCATTTTGCAGGAACATTTCCAATTCAATATGAAAAGGAATTCCATGGCAAGCCTTTTAAGGACAATGAAATTGCATTCGTCTATGTCTATGACGAGGAGGTAGGAATCGATAATCTTACCATTCAAAAGGAAGAGCTGGACAGTGTAGAGTGGTTCGACCTAGAGGAAGTGTATCAGGCATGCCAGCCACCAAGGGATGAGAAGTTCTGCGTTCCTATAGGCGGGCTTGAGATAGTTCGTAAATACGTTAAAGCAGATGAGAGAAGGTCTGAAGGCATGGAATCAGGAATGTCTATTGGTATGTGCATCGGTATGGCTGTTGGAGCGGCTATTGGAGCATCTGCCGATAAAATTGGAACCTGGATGTGTGTTGGCATGATATTCGGAATGATGCTTGGAATGGTTATGGGAAATAGGAAAAATAGTGAAGAGGAAAAATAGCTAGAAGAAAGCCACTGGGAAAATAAAATTTGTGCAAAATAGAACTAGTGTTCCGAAAGGATGTTCGGTATAATTAGAACATATTATAGGGTACAGGAGGTAGTATTGTGAAGACCCTACAGGAACTTACATTATTGGACAAATTTTTATTTGATGAAGTGGTGGAGGACAGTGAGGCTTACGAGGCGCTGCTACGCATAATCTTGGGAGATGAGGAGCTTAACCTTCTATCAGAGGCACAGACTGAAAAGGAATTTAGAACAGCCCCCTGGCTTCGCTCCATCAGAGTAGATGTATTTGCAATGGATGACAAGTGCAACATCTACAACACGGAAATGCAAAAAGGGAAGCGAGATGATTTGGTTAAGAGAACCAGGTACTATCAAGCTTTGATTGATTCGTCCCTTTTGACGCCAGGCGAAGTTGATTTTAATAGTATCAATAACACAACCATTATTATGATTATGCCATTTGATTTGTTCGGCTTAGGCAAGTATGTTTACACCTTTGAAAGTGTTTGTATGGAGCATCCAGAATTAAAGCTTGAGGATGGAGCAAAGCGTATTTTTATTAATACTCATGGCACAAATGTTAGCGAAGTTTCACCTGAATTTATTGCGTTGATGAAATTCATTGAATATAATGAAGATGAAGAGAATAATAACATCATGGCCTCATCAAATCTTGAAAAGATTAAGGCGCGAGTCGCGCGGGTGAAGGCCAGCGAGAAAGTAGGTGTTAGGTATATGCAGAAATGGGAAGAGGAAGATCTCATAAGACATGAGGCCTTGGAGCAAGGTCGAGAAGAAGGTCGAGAAGAAGGCCGAGAAGAAGGTATAGAAATAGGTAAAAAGCAAGGTGAAAATCTAGTAATAGTTCGATCTATAAAAAATTTAATGAACAATATGGGCATCACAGCAGAAGAGGCAATGAGCAATCTTGGTATTGCCAGTGCTAATTATGACAAGTATTTAAAAATGCTATAGAAAATACAAATCAGGAGGCACTTCGTTGCCTCCTGATTTTAGGTTTGGTTACAGGGTTTGCTTGGAATGGTACAATTGTACATGAGGGGGATTTTTTCATGAAAACACTTATTATTTATTATTCCCATGAGGGAAATACTGACTTTGTTGTTAAGAAAATTGCAGAGAAGATAGGTGCTGATACATTAAGATTAGTTCCTGTTAAAAAGTATCCAGAAAAAGGATTTGCAAAATTCTTCTGGGGCGGGAAGAGTGCTGTTATGGCAGAAACTCCTGATTTGGAACCATATTCTATAGATTTAGCTTCTTATGAGCAGATAGTATTTGGTTTTCCGGTTTGGGCTAGCAATATTACTCCACCACTTAGAACATTTATAAAAGAGAACCCTGGGATTAAAGAAAAGAGAATTGCAGCATTCGCATGTCAAAGTGGAGCTGGTGCAGAGAAAGCTTTTGGAAAATTGAAGGAGAGCATTGGGATAGATTCGCTTGCTGCTACACTTATTCTTATTGATCCAAAGGACAAGCCTAGTGATGATAATGATAAAAAAATAGAAGATTTTTGTAAGGAAATCTTTTAAGGTGAAAAATGTAGAAAAGCAGTAGAAGGAGAATAGTCTTATGAGCAGTTTAAAATTGATAAATGGATCATGTGCAGACCAAAAGGTTGATGCAGTTGTTAATGCCGCCAATAGATATTTAGCTGCCGGTGGTGGTATATGTGGTGTTATCTTTAGCAAAGCTGGAATGAGAGAATTATCAGATGCTTGTGATAAATGCAATCCACCTCTAAATGATGGTGAAGCGGCTATTACTCCAGCTTTTAACATGACTAATTGTAAATATATAATTCATGCAGTAGGTCCAAATTTTGGAGCTACTCCTAAAGCATTTGAGGAATTATTTGAAGCTTATTACAATTCTCTAGTTGTTCTTAAGGATAATGGTCTTCATAGTATTTCATTCCCTTTAATAAGTTCAGGAATATTTGGCGGTAGTTTAGCAGATGCTCCTGGAGAGTCAGCTAAACAATGCAAGAGAGCATACGAGAGCTTCACTAAGGATTATCCAGATTATGACGTGGATGTATTACTTTGTGCTTTTACAAGTAGTGAAATGAAATCAGCTGAGGCGCAAATATAGGAAATACTGTAAATATGGAAGAAGTGGGAGTAGTTAATATGGGAAAAAAATTTGGCGAATTATGTATGTTTTTAATGCTAGCTTTTTTGGATTTTGCCCTTTTGACATTTGGATACGTAATCATAGAAGATTCCGTTAGATACCAAAGAACTGACGATTTAATTGATAGAATTGTTGTACTGGCAGTTGTAATTGTAGTAGGGATTGTGATTCCCGCGCACGTGGTTTGCTGGAATATTTATAAAAGTAAGGCATCTAATTGGGAATATACACATGCTACACTTACAGGACATGAAGAAACGTACCAAGAATATGTGTTTCCCGGTTCTAATCCTAGAACAGCAACAAAATACAGGAAATACAAGGACATTCAGATTAAATATACTGTTAACAACAGGGAATATATCAAATATATTTCTGATCATGAAGCTAATAATCGAAGACATGGCAGGGTGAGAATTAAGTATCTGAAGAAACGTCCATCATATTTTAGAGTTGTTCGGGGGAATTAGGATAAAGAGGCATTGAGTGAGGATAGAAGCAGTTGAGGATTTTAGCTAGAATAGAGCCATCGAGAAAATAAAATTTGTGCAAAATAGAACTAGTGTTCCGAAAAGATGTTCGGTATAATTAGAACATATTATAGGGTACAGGAGGTAGTATTGTGAAGACCCTACAGGAACTTACATTATTGGACAAATTTTTATTTGATGAAGTGGTGGAGGACAGCGAGGCTTACGAGGCGCTGCTGCGTATAATCTTGGGAGATGAGGAACTTAACCTTTTATCAGAAGCACAGACAGAGAAGGAATTCAGGACAGCCCCATGGCTCCGCTCCATCAGAGTAGATGTATTTGCAATGGACGACAAGTCCAACATCTACAACACGGAGATGCAAAAAGGGAAGCGAGATGATTTGGTTAAGAGAACTAGGTACTATCAGGCACTGATTGATTCGTCCCTTTTGGCGCCAGGCGAAGTTGATTTTAATAGTATCAATAACACAACCATTATTATGATTATGCCATTTGATTTGTTCGGATTAGGCAAGTATGTTTACACCTTTGAAAGTGTTTGCATGGAGCATCCCAAATTAAAGCTTGAGGATGGAGCAAAACGTATTTTTATTAATACTCATGGCACAAATGTTAGCGAAGTATCACCTGAATTTATTGCGCTAATGAAATTCATTGAATATAATGAAGATGAAGAGAACAATAACATCATGGCCTCATCAAATCTTGAAAAGATAAAGGCGCGAGTCGCTAGGGTGAAGGCCAGCGAGGAAGTAGGTGTTAAATATATGCAGAAATGGGAAGAGGAAGCACTTATTAGGCACGAGGCTTTGGAGCAAGGGCGCGAAGAAGGACGAGAAGAAGGTCGAGAAGAAGGTCGAGAACAAGGTCGAGAAGAAGGCCGAGAAGAGAAACTTGTTGAATGTATAAAGTCGTTGATGAGTAAATTAGGCATCACAGCGGAAGAAGCAATGAGCAATCTTGGTATTGCCAGTGCTAATTATGACAAGTATTTAAAAATGCTATAGAAAATACAAATCAGGAGGCAACACGTTGCCTCCTGATTTTAGTTTTAGTTACAGGGGTTGCTAGGAATGGTACAATAATAAAAACTAGGAAATAGGTATGAGCAAGGGGGAGCGTGCACTCCATGTGAAACTAGAGAGGATTAATAGTATGAAAAGATTGATTATTATTACATTATGTATTGCTTCAATTGGTTTAATGGCCTGTAAAGAGGCTGAGCAAGATGAAATAAATGAACCTATTTATTCTCCAACTGAAGAGATAGAGGTTGAGGTACCAGAGTTAGAAGAGCCAGTTCAGGAATACAGCATGTCTTCTTTGATAGTAATGGTTGAAGATGGGACCACTGAAGAGCAAATCCAAGAGCTTTGTAATGCTTATAACCTTGAGGTTATGTATAAGTACGATGTGATATCTGGATATGCATTATCTATAAAAGATACAATTAATGACCAGCAGTTAGATTCTCTCATTGAATCAATAGAAAGCTATAGCTTTGTTACTGCTGTAGAGAAAGATTCGATTATTCAGCTAGATGACGTGGAGGAATAATTATGTCAGTGTGGCATAACTTTTTGATTGATTTTCAAATCCTACGGGCAGCTGATTAAAAAATTGATTTTGAACCGTAGGAATGGGGGAGATTTGATGTAATCAGGGCTGAGGTATTATTAATTAATATACACATTCTATAGAAAGTCTTATAATTTGGCTGTAATTTATAGAAATTCATTGAGATAATACACACTAGTGGTCATTTTTCTCTTTTTCCTACGGGTGAAATGTCCTATTTGAAATTTGAACCGTAGGATTTCAATTTTCTTCCTGATTTTAGGTTTAGCGGCAACAGCAAGACTTTAGATTTCTCCCAAAATGTACAATGTATTGGGAAATATTGACATTACTTGGGAGAAAGGAGTATTTATTAAATATATGCTTAGTATCATACGGAGGCAGACCTGGCCCTAGAAGGGCCCGCTAGGAATGATACAATAAGATGGACAAAAGGGAGAATGCAAACATGATGAGAATGAGAAATGTATTAAGTTGCGTAATAATTGGTAGTCTGCTCATTGGCTGTGGGCAGACTATTTCTGATGAAGAGGATATTTCTGATACAATTGAATCGACTACGGAGTCTCAAGATACTGAGGAGAATGAGGTAGCTGAAGAAAGTGTGGGAGAATATCCTACTGAGTGGGGCCAGGCATATTGGGATTATATTAACAATATGGAAGTTGGTTCAGATGATTCTAATAAAGAAGAGACTTTGAACACTTGGGACTATACTCTTATTTATTTGGATGACGATGATATACCTGAGCTTATGATTGATACAAATATGGAAGCAGGTGGAGAGCTAATTGCAACTTATTATGATGGTAAGGTTGTTGATTATGCGCTAAGCCGTATTGGCACGAAATACATTCCTGAAACTGGGTTATTATATACTGATACTGGCCATATGGATTATTATCCTGTATATATTTCCAAATTGGAAAATGGTCAATTTACACAAATAGCCGAAGGTTTATATTACATGTCTGATGAAGAACGTGAACGACTATCGAATCTAGATGAGTTAGAGGAAAGTAGTATTAACTATACATACGAGTGGGAAGGTAAAGAAGTTACAGAAGATGAATTTGATAACAATATTTCAGCATATATAGATAAAGATTTATTAGAGAGACCAGATAATTATTATCAGCTTGGCGAGATTCGTGCGATGCTACAAACTGGCAAATGGAGCTCCTATGGCCATAGGTATGAATTGGTTAAGGAAAATGTATCATGGCAGGAAGCCTTTGATGAGGCGCAGGCCATGGGCGGATATCTGGCCACAATTACCTGTAATGAGGAACTAGAAGTAGTCCAGGAACTTATAGAAAAGGAAAATATGACTGACAACTCCTTTTATATCGCCTTTAGGAAGTGTGAATGGGAAGGTGATGTATTCCTGAGTGATCGTTGGGTTATTCCGTCTGGGGAAACCGTAAATACGTATTCTTCGTATGATTATGAGTACAGGAATGATCCTGATTATGATTCATCATTTAAGGAAACTGAGTGGGACGTAGACGATGGCAAGGCTGGGCTTTTAATGTATGGCTCATCAGGACTGTATCTATATTTTGCGCCCGATGATATAGCTGAAAGTGTGCCTAAATATAAGGACCATGTAGGGTATGTGATTGAATATGATGAGTAGGAGGAATTTAAATTAATGCCTAATGAAAATGGTACATGGGTAATGTATGGAGTGGAATGGGATGATCCAGAATGTTTACATACAGTTGATGAAGCAATTGAATATATAAATGAAATCGGATTTCTGCCTCTATTTAAGAATGAAATTCCCGGATTTTCACTAGAAGAGCGCACAGTTCCCGAATATTGGTGGAGTGGCAATCCAACACTTGATCCATGGGAATGGAGAGAAATAATAGCACGTCGTGGTGACATTGCCTATGGTAAGTTTTTCAATAAGAAAGCTGGATTTATTTCGAAGGAATGGTTTCCATTTTTTGCTAACTACAGGCGTGATGGCTATGACTTTGATGCTCTATGGGATGATGAAAAAGCTTCAAGACGCCAAAAGAAAGTTATGGATGTTTTAGAAATCTGTGATGAAATATATTCTAATGAATTGAAACAAAAAGCAGGCTTTGGCAAAGGCGGCGAAAAAGGCTTTGATGGTACAATCACTGACCTTCAGATGATGACATATCTTACAGTACGTGATTTTAGGCAACGCAAGAACAAAAAAGGCGAAGCTTATGGCTGGCCTATCGCCATATATACTAAGCCTGAAAATATCTATGGGCGTGACCATGTGGCATCTTTATATAGTATGAATCCCGCAGAATCTGGAAAAGCTATAGCTGAGCATATTATGGAAGTATATCCTATAGCAACTGAAAAACAGATTAGAAAGATTTTACGGGGAGTGATAACTATATATAATACATAATCGACGAAAGGGAAAGAGTAATGCGGAAAGTAAGATTAATATATGCACTTTTAGCCATTTTTTCAGCATTGTATTCAATTGCTGTATATATGGTGGGAAGTGGTACATTTTCATTTATTATATGGGTCTTTGCAGCTATATTTTTTGGCTTCCTGTATCTGATGGACAAGAAAAAATTATGGCCCAAAGTACCTAAAGCGATAAGATTTGTTTTCAGAATTATTGTAACCACTGGCATCGGCATTTTCATCATATGCCAGGGGTGTATACTCACTCAGTTCTTTTCAAAAGGAGAGAGTGGAGCAGATTACATTATTGTTCTGGGCGCGCAGATGAAAGACTGGGGGCCAAGTGTAGTCTATAAGGCAAGGCTTGATTCTGCAGTTGATTATTTGAATAGTAATCCTGACACGAAGGTAATTGTTACTGGTGGCCAGGGCGTCAACGAATCCATCTCCGAAGGTGAAGGCGGGAAAATTTATCTTATTGAACAAGGCATATCAGAAGATAGAATTATAGTTGAAAGTGAGTCACGAGATACTGATCAAAATATCAGCAATGCAATGAATCTTGTGGAGGTATCAGCTGATATGAAAATCGGCATCGTCACAAATAATTTCCATGTATTCAGAGGAGTGATGATTGCAAAGCGCTACACTGATGCTGATGTGACAGGCATTGCTGCTTTTACGGAATACCAGTATCTTCCTAACAATATGGTGAGGGAGACTTTTGGGATTTTGAAAGATATTTTCTAGAAGATAGTATATAATCGTTATATTATTAATTTAAAGAAGGAATAGTTTATTATGAATTTATCTATGATACATCATGTGGCTATAATCGTTTCTGATTATGAAAAGTCCAAGGATTTCTATGTTAATAAGCTAGGATTTGAAATCATCAGAGAAAATTTTAGGCCTCAGAAGAACGATTGGAAGCTAGATTTGAGGATAAATGAGTCAACTGAACTGGAAATTTTTGCACCTCAAAATCCGCCTAAAAGACCATCATATCCAGAAGCTTGTGGCCTTAGGCATTTAGCGTTTGAAGTTGATGATATCGTAAATACGGTAAATGAATTGAATGCCATTGGAATCGAATGCGAGCCCATCAGGACTGATGAATTTACAAATAAAAAAATGACATTCTTTTTTGATCCAGATGGATTACCACTAGAATTACATGAATAGATTGAGAGGTTAGTTTTATGTATTATGTTCCAGATGGCACAGAATTAGCAGGCTTTTATGAATGCTCAGAATGTGCTAACAGATTTTTATCAGTTCAGGTTGGTCCAAGTTTGGTTTGTCCATACTGTGGCAAGGAGCCAGATATGGAAATTGGACCAGATGAAGAAATGCCGGTGGTCAAGGAAACAGCAAAGCTTTTGCAGGTTGTTAGAGGCGAAGAAGATGTTGAGCGAATGGACGCACTACTTTCATTAGCTGTCACCGGTGGCGATTATAATTGGATGTAGAATGAATGGAGATATAAATATTTATGGGATTTTTTTCAGAGATAGATGGAGAGCTTAAGCCATCGGATGAATATTTAGCTACTCATAAGCTGGAGGGCTATGAAGAGGGCGACATGGAACACGACGACTATGAAGTAGAGGATGATGAAGTTGCTATGTCTCTTATGAGGAAATGTAAAGATTGTGGCAAAGCCTTTACTTTGGCTGGCGCCATTAAGGAATTTGATTCCTATTTTGATGGCGAGTTTTTCTACATGGAAGAATTCGTCGGCCAGCTTTGCGGCAAGTGCGCTATTGCTGATGTAGAACAGGATTTTGATTAGGCGAGGCATTTAGTCTTGTTATTGTTTTTCTAATACTGTATGGCGAGGCTGAGGCCTCGCCTTTTTTGTGGTCGTTGCTCATTTTTACATAAAAAATGATAAAGTTAGACATACCTAACTAAAAGTAGTATTATGTAATCAAATTAAAACTATTTAAGAGTGGAGGGTAATATGAAACCAGATTACAAAAATTGGATGCCTAAGGGAATGATTCTGGGAGTGCAGACTGTATCAGTTTTTTTTCTTGTGTTGACGTACTTTACTTTTTACAGAACACCATTGGGAAAAGTTTTTTTGGCACTAACAGTGATATTTTTATTGTGTAGCATATGGATGTATTTGATGTATAGAGCTTTCTCATATGATGGCAAGCGACAGATGTCAAAACAAATAATTAATGGTGTCTCTTCTTATATCAGCATTCCAGCAGGAGGTAAATGTCTTGATGTTGGCTGTGGAAGCGGTGCGCTGAGTATTGCATGTGCAATAAAAAATCCTGAGGCTGAGATCACAGGAATCGATAGATGGGGCAAGGAATATGCATCCTTTAGCAAGTCGCTCTGTGAGAACAATGCAAAAGCTGAGGGCGTTAATAATACCACATTCTTGCAGGGAGATGCTTGTTCTCTTGATTTCCCAGATGAAACATTTGATGCAGTAACAAGCAACTATGTTTATCACAATATACCTAGTAAAGATAGGCAGGCGATTCTTTTAGAGACACTGAGAACTCTCAAGAAAGGTGGAACATTTGCTATTCATGACATCATGTCTAAAAGCAAATATGGTGATATGGAAAGCTTTGTTAAAAAACTGAAGGACATGGGGTATGAAGAAGTAAAGCTTGTAGATACAACAAATGGAATGTTCATGAGCAAATGGGAGTCGGTATGGATGGGCCTGAGCGGCTCCACAATTCTTATGGGAAGAAAATAGGCCAGATATTAAAAAGGCGAGGCATTTAGCCTCGCTTTTTTTTATGGCAATGATAATTTTTTAAGATACTATTTGACAAGTTAGCTATACCTAACTATAATGTTAGTCGGAACTAACAAGTTAACAGTGTTAACTTTGAAAGGAATTCACGTGAAAACCAAAGAAACTAAAGAACAAATTTTAAAAGCCGCAATGGAAGAATTCATGGAGAAGGGCTATAAGGATGCCTCCATGAGAAAAATCGCAAGTAAAGTAGGTATCACAGCCACCGCTTTGTACAGGCACTATGCTAACAAAGAGGAGATTTTTGATGCTGTTGTTGAGCCTGCTGTTAGTGCTTGGGAAGGATTATGCCAGACAGAAGAGGCAAGGCAGGTGGGCACTGCTAGAGAAGATGGCGTTGAAGCCATGTGGGAAGATGAGGATCAGGCGAAGATTATCGTTAAGCTCATTTACGATAATTTTGACGCCCACAAGCTTTTGTTTTGCAAAAGCGAAGGCACGAAATATGAGAATTATCTTCATACAATTGTCTCAAAGGTGCAGGAAGCTACGCTGGCTTTCAAGGATGAGCTTGAAGCTGGAGGCATGCTTGTAAATTCAGTTGATGAAAATGAGATGCATTTGCTTTTAAGCGCGCAATACACAGCAATGTTAGAGATGGTTCATCATGATTTCACATACGAGCAGGCCCTTCACTATTGCGATACCATATCCAGATTCTTTAAGGAAGGTTGGAGAAAATTCTTAGGTTTCTAAATTTGTTCTTGTTTGCCAGAAGGAGGAATTTATGAAGAAAAAAAGTACGTTCTCCTGGGTTATTCATTTTGCAGGGAGAAAGAAAAGTTTTTACATTGGCAGTGTGCTGCTTGCCATTATCGGTGTAGCCATGTCATTTATTCCATATTTGATAATTGCAAAGATTGTTGGAATGCTTTTATCAAAGGAAATGGATTTCAGCCATTACATGTCACTGATTTTGATGATGGCGTTATGTTGGATTCTTAGAGTTGCACTTCACTCAACATCTACAACATTGTCCCACATTGCTACATTCAACGTATTAGGCGGAATTAGAACTCAGCTTTGCAAGAAGCTTTCAACTATTCCACTTGGTTCGGTTTTGGATGATAACAGTGGTGCCTACAAAAATATTATTGTAGAGCGCGTTGATTCTATGGAAACAACTTTGGCTCATATTGTGCCTGAGTTTACAGCAAATATCTTGTTGCCTATAGTCATGTTCATTTACATTCTTGCTTTGGACTGGCGTATGGGCTTAGCAAATCTCATTTCAGTTGCAATCGGTTTATGTTTTGTGGCTGGTATGATGGCCCGAAGTCAGGGTGAATTCGAATATACGATACAGAAAACTAAATATTTGAATGATACAGCTGTTGAATATATCAATGGTATCGAGGTTATCAAAGCCTTTGGTAAGACAGGAAGTTCTTATGAAAAATTCGTGCTTGCTGCAAAGGAAGGTGCAGATTGCTTCATCAATTGGATGAGAAAATGTATCTGGTTCCAGGCGGGAAGCTTCGCTTTCACACCAGCTACATTCCTTGGAGTTCTCCCAATAGGTTTGCTTTTAGTGAAAAATGGTGGCATGACACCAGAGGATTTCATCACATCAGTTATTCTTTCGGCAGGTCTCATGGGACCTTTGATGATTGCATTCTCATACATGGACGACATTATGAAAATGCAGGCAATCTTTGGAGAGGTTACAGAGATTATTGAAAGAGAAGATATGGTGAGACCTGACACTCTTACAAAGCTGCCAGTGGGCTCTGATATCACTCTCAGAAATGTGTATTTTTCTTACAAGGATAAGGAAATTTTGCACGGCTTGAATATGGATATCAAGCAAGGTGAGGTTAACGCATTTGTGGGACCTTCTGGTTCAGGCAAGAGCACCATTGCCCGTCTCATCGATTCACTTTGGGATGTGAATGAAGGAACCATCACTTTTGGCGGAGTGGATATTAAGGAGCTTCCGCTTGATTATTACACAAGCCAGATTGCTTATGTCGCCCAGGACAACTATCTATTTGATATGTCTGTTATGGAAAATATCAGACTGGGCAAGGCCGGTGCTACAGATGAAGATGTTATCGCTGCAGCGAAAGCTACTGGATGCCATGAATTCATCCTTGGCCTTGAAAATGGATACGACACCATAGTTGGTGGCGCAGGCGGACATCTATCAGGGGGAGAGCGACAGAGAATCTGCATAGCACGAGCAATGCTCAAAGATGCACCGGTTGTAATTATGGACGAGGCTACCGCATATACGGACCCAGAAAACGAAGCACTGGTACAGGAAAGCGTGGCAAAGCTGGTTCAGGGCAAGACACTTATCGTTATTGCTCATAGACTTTCAACCATCATTGATGCGGACAAGATTTTCGTTATAAATGATGGAAATGTGGAGGCAGAAGGCACTCATGCTCAGCTCCTAACTGATTGTCCTCTCTACAGAAATATGTGGGAGGCACACACCATGTCGAAGGATGATGACAGAGTGGATTCAGTTATGGGTTCTGAAGCTAGAAGGGAGGCCGCTCATGCTTAAAATTCTGATGAAATTTTTCAAATTCTGCAATGAAGAAAACAGAAAAAAGTTTTATAAATCAATTGCATTAGGTGTTATCGATGCAATATTTGCAGGTATGAAAGTTCCTGCAGCTTATTTTGCAATAGATGCCATTGTGAATAATAACATTACCGTAAATACGTTTTTACTTGTAATGGGATTTATGCTCTTAAGCACTGTCGGAAAAATGGTTATAAATAGGTTCTATCAGATGCTTCTTACAGAAGGCGGCTATAGGACCTGCGCTGGCAAGAGAATTGAAATTGGCGAGCATCTCAGATATTTGCCAATGGGATATTTTAATGATACAAGCCTGGGACATATCACATCTGTCACCACCAACACTTTGGAACAGACAGGAGATATAGCAACCCGCGCAATAATACTAGTTATGCAGGGCACAATTACAACCCTCATCGTTAGTCTTGGCATGTTTATTTTTGATGTGCGAATCGGCTTGATATGTGTGGCTGTTATCCTGATTTTCTTTATCTTCAATCAGTTTACAAACAAGAGCGTAGAGAAGGTTGCCCCTGAGAAAATTGAGTCAGATAAGGACATGGTTGGCGTAATTCTTGAGTTCATCCAGGGAATTGCTGAAATCAGAAATTACAACATTATCGCCATGAACAACGCAAGGCTCAATAAAGCCATCGAAAGAAAAACAAAGGCTGATATCAAAGCTGAGATTGCCGCTATTCCTTTGGTGGGCGTGCAGATGCTCATCTGTAAGCTTGCGGGAGTTGTAATTGCAGGCGCATCAATTGCTTTTTATCTGAATGGCACCATGAAGCTCACATACTGCATCACAATGATGCTTTGTGCATTCATCATCTTTGAGTCCCTTGATTTGGCAGGAACTTACACAGCCCTTATCAGAATCATTGGAAAAGGCGTTGACATGGTAAATGAGATTATGGAAGTTGAGCAGATGGATATTAATGGTGAAGATATTCATCCTTTAAACCGCGACATTCATCTTGATCATGTCAGCTTTGCATATGAGGACAGGACTATCATCGACGATGTGACCCTTGATATTAAAGAGAAAACTACTACAGCTATCGTTGGCCCATCCGGTGGTGGTAAGACTACGCTGACATCCCTTATCGCGAGATTTTGGGATGTGAAATCCGGCAAGGTCACACTTGGCGGAAGAGATGTAAGGGACTACAGCTTCGATTCTCTGATGGAGAATTTCAGCTTTGTGTTCCAGAGAGTTTATTTGTTTGAGGATACCATTGCAAACAACATCAGATTTGGTCGTCCGGAGGCTTCCATGGATGAGGTAATTGCGGCAGCCAAGAAAGCATGTTGCCACGATTTCATCATGTCACTTCCAGATGGATATGAGACATTGGTTGGCGAAGGCGGAGCCACATTATCAGGTGGAGAAAAGCAGCGAATCGCCATTGCCAGAGCCATCATGAAGGATGCCCCAATAATCATCTTGGATGAGGCAACAGCCAACGTGGATCCTGAAAACGAGAAGGAATTGACAGAGGCAATCGAGAATCTTACTAAAGAAAAGACCATCATCATGATTGCTCACAGACTGAAAACTGTAAGACATGCAGATCAAATTCTAGTCATCGACAAGGGCAAGATTGTCCAGCAGGGCAAGCATGACGAGCTCATGGCTGTGGATGGCATCTACAAGAATTTCGTTAGCGGACGAAAGAAGGCTGTAAGCTGGAAGATAGCGTAATTAATTTGGACGAAGAAAATGGATAAGAAAACTGTAATTGCGCCATGGATTTACGCATTGATAAGGACTATAATCTAGGTAATAGATTAGAGGAGGATAATGAAAATGCAGTTTGAAACATTACAAAAAGACATGGTTGCAGCAATGAAGGCAAGAGATAAGGCAAGAAAAGATGCCATTTCTTCATTGGTTTCTGATGTAAAGAAGGCCGCTATCGACGCTGGCACTAGAGATAACATTGCAGATGATTTGGTAGATCAGGTTATTCTCAAGTCATTAAAGACAGCAAAGGAGCAGCTCGACACATGCCCTGCTGAGAGAACAGATTTAAAGGAAGAGTACCAGTTCAGATATGACGTAATCAAAGAGTACGCCCCTGCAATGATGAGCGAAGACGAGATTCGCGCATTCCTTCAGGCAAACTTCGCTGAGGTGCTTGCTTCTAAGAACAAGGGCGCAATCATGAAGGAAGTCATGCTAGCACTTAAGGGCAAGGCTGACGGAAAAGCCATCAATATGATTGTTGCTGAGCTTTGTAAATAATTTTTTTGCCGGGGATTCTTGGGATTTATTGTAATTCTTGGGAGTTGTTGGGAATTCTTGTGATTTGTTTGGGAAAAGTATTAAATGTGTTATTTTTTCGTTTTAATACTTGCTGAGATTTTGTTATTACACAATGTAGAAGAAAGATGCCTCTAAGGTATTAAATTCAGTAATATTTGAATTTTAATACTTAGGGGCATTTTGAATATATGCTTTAAAGGGGAATTTTGGTATTAAAAATTAAATATAATGTATTTTAATACTTTTGATTTTCAAAAATAGATTTATATCTTTGGATTAAGCAACAAAATATCTAAATACTTTGAACTACAAGAACGTAAGACCTCATTATCTTTGAACTGATACATAACTCCTATTTACTAACTGCGATTATAAAGAAATTATTAAAAATACAGTTCTCACCTAGAATTATCAGCAATAAAACAGTACTATTGTTTTATATTAATTGCGTACAATAAAAGGAGGATAATTACTTATGGAGTTTAATACAAACATTTTTGAGCAGTACGATAAAAAGTGGGCATTGCTTACTGTAGGGGATAAGGACAAGTTTAATACAATGACAATTAGCTGGGGAGGACTTGGAACTCTTTGGAATAAGCCAGTTGCTACAGTTTATGTTAGAACATCACGCTACACAAATGAGTTTATGAAGGACAACGATTATTTCACTGTTAGCTTTTATCCAGAAGAATACAAAAAGACTTTGGGAGTCCTTGGATCAAAATCTGGTCGCGATATGGACAAGGTTCATGAATCTGGCCTTACTCCAAAGGAAGTAGAAAATGGAATCACATTTGAGGAAGCAGAAGTTACTCTTGTTTGCAGAAAACTTATTAGCCAGAGACTTGAGCCAGAAAACATGATTCCTGAAATTGCAAAGCAGTTCTATGAGAATGAGGCCCAGCATGACATGTATGTTGGAGAAGTTGTTTTTATTGAGAAAAATGCTCAATAAGGTAAGCTAAATATCCTTGAATATGACAAGGAGTTCTGTTAATCTACTTGTAGTTAGTAAGGACTAACTATGTGTAAATCATTGCGGAACTCCTTTTTGTATTGTTAAGTGCAGCTGCTACCTGCCTTAACAATATGGAGTTCTAAAAAACAAATTCATGTGAAAGGATGGATAGTTATGGATTACTTAGAAATTGAAAAGGTTATTGGTAGAGAAATCCTCGACTCAAGAGGAAATCCTACTGTTGAATGCGAGGTCACACTTGTTGATGGAACAGTTGGACGCGGAATGGCTCCTTCAGGTGCATCTACAGGAGAGTTCGAGGCACTTGAGCTTCGTGACGGCGATAAAGGCAGATACTTAGGAAAAGGTGTTACAAAGGCAGTTGCAAATATCAACGGACCTATTGCAGATGCAATTTGCGGTATGGATGCCTCTGATATCTATGCAATCGACGCAGCTATGATTAAGGCAGATGGCACAAAGGATAAGTCTAACCTTGGTGCAAACGCAATTCTTGCAACATCAATTGCTTGTTGTAGAGCAGCAGCTACATCACTTGATATTCCTCTTTATAGATTCCTTGGCGGTATTCAGGGCACTAAGCTTCCAGTTCCAATGATGAACATTTTGAATGGTGGTGCTCACGCTGATAGCGCTGTTGATACACAGGAGTTCATGATTATGCCTGTTGGCGCTCCTTCATTCAGTGAGTGCTTACGTTGGTGTGCAGAGGTATTCCACGCACTTAAGGCAATCCTTAAGGAGATGGGAGATGTTACAGCTGTAGGTGATGAGGGTGGTTTCGCTCCAAATTCACTTAAGAATGATGATGAAGCTATCGAAGTTATCTTGAAGGCTATCAAGGCTGCAGGCTTTGAGCCAGGTAAGGACTTCATGATTGCTATGGATGCTGCATCTAGCGAGTGGAAGTCAGAAAAAGGCAAGGGCTTCTATCATCAGCCAAAGTCAGGTAAGGACTTTACAACAGACGAGCTTATCGATCACTGGGCAGCACTTGTAGACAAGTACCCAATTATCTCTATCGAAGATGGTCTTGATGAGGAGGATTGGGAAGGCTGGAAGAAGATGACAGCTAAGATTGGTGATAAGGTTCAGCTTGTTGGCGATGATCTTTTTGTAACAAACACAGAGCGTCTTTCAAAGGGTATCGAGAACGGATGTGGTAACTCAATCCTCATCAAGCTCAACCAGATTGGTTCAGTTTCAGAGACACTTGAGGCTATCAAGATGGCTCACAAGGCTGGTTACACAGCAATTTCTTCACATCGTTCAGGTGAGACAGAAGATACAACAATTGCTGACTTAGCTGTAGCTTTGAACACATGCCAGATTAAGACAGGTGCTCCTTCTAGAACAGAGCGTGTTGCTAAATACAACCAGCTCCTTAGAATTGAAGAGCAGCTTGGTGACGCAGCAGTTTACCCAGGAATCAAGGCATTCAATGTAAAATAATTCCTATTTGCATTAAAAAGGCAGGTTTTCTCAACCGGGAAAACCTGCTTTTGTTATGCCTTATTAAATTTATCGCAGATGTAATTCCATCCGCAGTCGCCACAAATCTCAGCTCTAAGACCAGTATCAATTATCTTTGTTTTTACAGTTGAAATGAAGTCTTGGTATTTTATCTCGGTGCCATTGGAAATTCCGCATGCCTTTAAAACTTCATTATCGTATTTACGAACTTTTTCCTGCGAAGTACAAATGCCAGATTCGTTATTAGGACAGTTCTTGCAGACGATATCAGTTTCAACTTTCAGTGTTATCATCTGAGCTGGATCTTCCTCCATCTCATATATGATGCGCCCCATATGATCAGTGAAATCCTCGCTGTATCCCTTTCCCTCGTAGAATTGAAAGCACATTCCGTGGTGTGGTCTAAGTATTTTGTTCATGATGCCTCCTCCCTTTAGGATTTCTAGTATAGCACATTATATGGATGCGCAGACTTATCTTATGTATCTAGTTTGTTATCAATATATTTAATAATGGACCATAAGAAATGGCTATATAGGAAATGGAGAAGTTATATTGTGTATCACCTACTAAAATAGTATGCTTTTAAAAAACAAGTGATGGAGGTAGAAAAAATGGGGCTTGTAGATGATGAAATAAAAGAGATTTCTGCAGAGAATTTCGCAAAACTAGATAAAGCAAATATCACAATTGTAGATTTGAGAGAACCGGATGAAGTGTTAGTTCATGAGCTTCCTGGCTCTATTAATATTCCTTTCAGCAAGATTGGAACTGATTTGAAAAATGTTCCTAAGGAAAAGCCTGTTTACGTTATTTGTAGAACGGGAGATTTAAGTGAGGAGATTGTAGAAATCCTCCAGGACAGAGGCTATGATGCTACAAATGTAATTGGAGGCTACGATGCATACAAAGAGTTTGCTTCTGTTGAAAAAGTAGAAAAGCAGGCCTTATTTATCGATGCAAAAAACTTAAGATGTCCAGGACCTATTGTAAAAGTGGCGGACACTTTAAGGACGCTTCAAAATGAAAGTACAGTGAATGTGGAGGCAACAGAAGATGCTTTTGCTTCTGACATTAAGGTTTGGTGTGAAAGAACAGGAAACAGCCTGGATTCCCTTGAAATCCAAGATGGCATAATCAAAGCAAAGATTACTAAAAAGGATAAACTGCAGGTTTCAAACGTAGCGACAGATAGTGCTAATAATGACAAGACTTTCATTGTATTTAGCGGAGATTTAGATAAAACTATTGCTTCATTTATCATGGCAAATGGTGCCGCTGCATTAGGCCGAAATGTTACCATGTTCTTCACATTCTGGGGATTGAACATTTTACGAAGCGCTAAAAAGGCGAAAGTCAGAAAAGATTTCATTGAGAAGATGTTTGGATTCATGATGCCTAGAGGAACTAAAAAACTTGGTTTATCAAGAATGAATATGTTTGGCGCAGGCCCTAAAATGATTCGATGGATAATGAAGCGAAAAGGTATTTCTTCCTTGGAAGAATTAATAGAAAGTGCGAAAGAGCATGGAGTACGCCTAGTAGCCTGCCAAATGTCCATGGACATTATGGGTATTCGTCAGGAGGAATTGATAGATGGCGTTGAGCTTGGCGGCGTCGCAACATTTATCGGAGCTGGTGAGAAGTCAGATATTAGTTTGTTTATTTAGTTGTGGAAAGGGATGGGAATGAAAAAGTATAGAAATTTGGTAATTACGTTAGTAATATTGTTGGGTATATTGTTTATTGATAAATCTTTGGTTTATGCGGAGGGCGAATTGATAGGCACTCATATCGAATTAAGCATTAATCAGGATTTATTAAATAGTAGTGATGGGAAAAAAGTTCATATATCTGCGGAAGTGTTTACGGATTCTGGGGAGCCAGTAGAAGACGGAAGCGTTACTATCTATTACAAGCAAGATACGTCTGACAAATATAATACTACTAGTGGAAAAATAAATGTTAGTGCAAATAAAAACTACAATATTTATGCCGAATTCTCAGGTACTGATTTATATAGTGCATCAACTAGTGAAACAAGAACAATAAACGTAAGGCAATTTGCTTCATTAAAAGGTTATCTTTCTGCTACAAGTACTCCTGCGGATGAAAGTTTAGGAACCATTAAGCTGAAGGAAGATTATCCTGACTTAGGTATCGTAAATGCGTTAACCTATCACAAGACAAATTCTTCAGATACAGTTGTTTCTGGGATTAGTCTTACTAATCTAGCTGAGGGAACGTATTACGTAGCTGTTCCAGCCAGACAGGATGGAGATACTTTTTATATTTCATCATCATATCAATCTATAGATGTTGCAGAGGGAGAGGCTCCTACAAAATATACCGGAAAAGTAGAGGTTGATGAGAGGATCTCCTGGTCTATAAGCTATTTTGAGACTGATGAAAATTCTGGAAGAGTTTACACAACCTACGTCAAATCATTGGACGAGAATATGTATTATGTATCAGGTGTTGTGGCCACACCTGTTGAGAATGCATCTGTATCATACTATCCAAACACAGGAGAGGTATCTATTACTGATATCAAGGGAGACTTTGTTTTATCTGCATCAATTGTAGAAAAAGCAGCACCAGCAAAAATCACTGTAGAGAAAGTCAGTGTTTCTGAAAATCAAAACTACAGTGAGGACAATGCTTTTAAGCAGTTTATATTTAATGTAAAAGCAGTTGATGAAAACGACAATCCTATTCCTAATGTAAAAATCTATTATAAGTCTGATGAAAAAGAGGTTTCATTTACAAATGTAAGAACGACTGATGAAAATGGAATCGCATCTTTTACAAATAGCTATGGAGTTAATAGGTCGAGTCAGAAAGTATCTTATACTGCGTTATTCGCCTCAAGCGCTGATTTTAAAGAAGAGAACTTATTGGTTAAAAAGAATATCAATTTAGTTCTTCAGAAAAAGGCTGATTTGGAACTATACGAAGACCAACTTGTGGGAACTGAACCAGGGACTAATAACGGTAAAGTAACTGACGTTCCTGATAATTATGAGATATGGACAGGTGAAGTTCACCAAGGAGCTATCGTTATCGGCTCGGGTAAATGGGTCGGTCCAGTCAATGGAGAATTCACCGGATTATCTACAGGCCAGCATATTATACAATTTGGGGAAAGATTTGATGAAGCGACCACAACTTTTTACTTTGCTTCAGACTACAACTATTTTGAAATCCCAAGAGGGGTGAAATCAGTAGATAGTAGTGATGATAGTTCTGTAGAAAAAGGTAATCCTACTGTAAATGATAGTTCCTCAAGTAATGGAGATTCTACAGGTAATGGAGGTTCTGTTAGTAATGGAACTATTGCAAGCAATGGAACTCATTCTGCTACTCCAAATACTATTTTGATTCAAACCCCAAGCGTACCTTTAGCTGCCGAAGCTCCGCAGCTTATCTCATCGTTGCCATCGGTGAAGAATAATGTCGGTAGCTCGGAGACAATTAAGTTGGTTCAGGGAGAAAGTGAAGAAAATAGTCAGAATGAAAACGATGCAGAAGAACTGATAGATACTAATAAAGAGATTGTATCGCAGGCTTCTGAGGAGAATAAGAATATAGAAGAATCTGATGTCCCACTTGCTTTATCAAATGACACAGTGGAAGAAGGAAATGGATTATTCATATTCTTGATTATTATAGGGTTAGTAATTATAGGTGGTAGTATTTATTTTGTTAGAAGAATACGTAAATAGTAGATAAGAGAAAAGCGATGCATAGCATCGCTTTTTTGCGTAGACACGAAAATTAAGGGGGATACAGAATCTTCGTGTCAAGGAGTACTAGAGGCGACACGCAGAATTAACAGATGCTGGAATTTACGTGTCTGTAAAAGAGCTGAAAGACACGAAGAATTGAGAAATCCTGAGATTTACGTGTCTGTAAAAGTGAGGACAGACACGTAGAATTGAAAAAGTCCGGGATTTTCGTGTCAAAAAAAGAGTATGTAGACACGAAGAAATGACAGTTGGGAGAATTTTCGTGTCTGCAAAAGGATGGAAAGACACGAAGAATCGAATAATCCTGAGATTTTCGTGTCGATGGAAGCAAATTCAGACACGTAAAAAGGGCTATTACTTGATTCTACGTGTCAGTGTGCATTGAATCTGACACGCAGAATTAAAGATTTGCAGAATCTGCGTGTCAGAGAAAGCTGCCTGAGACACGCGGAAGTAGGAAAATCGAGAATCTGCGTGTCTACTAGAGTGGTGAAAAGCATGCGGAATAGAGATAATGACAAATCCGCGTGTCTGATAGAAGGAGAAAAGACACGCCAAAACAAAGAAATAGCAAAATGGCGTGTTCAAGCAGCCTGAAATTGACACGCGGAATTGAAGTTATAGCAAAAGCGCGTGTTTCTGGCCTCCAAAACAGACACGCCGTATTGCAGAAAGCTCTAATCCGCGTGTCGCCACCTACTCACAGACTTGTGGCTCTGCCACAGTCCCAGTTTCAAGCCTGCTTGACTAACATGTATCTGCCAATAGTTATGAAGTCAAGGGAGCGAAGCTCCAAAGGCTTGCCCTTGACTGAAATAACTTGGCAGATATGATGTGTCTAGCAGGTTGAAACAATAACAGAATCACAGCTTGAAAAGAACTAAACCAACACATATCATATTTTTAATAATAATGATTTGAAATCATTACACACTACAGGAGCAACACATGAACAAAAGCCAAGCGCGTAAAATCCTGGGGCTGGATGGCAGCGAGGATAAGCGTGAGATTAAAAAGAAATATAGAAAGCTGATGCATGAGCATCATCCGGATAATAGCGATTCTGATGATAGCAAGCTGGCGGCGAAGATTAATACAGCCTATGAGCTGATTATGAAGTACTATGACGACGACACCAGAGGCTCCCAAAGTTCCGGCAGCCAGTCAATGGGCGTAGCCAGAGCAAAAACATCTCGCCCTAAGCACAAGCCTTGGTCTGCAAAGGAAAACAAGAATGCATTTTGTGCAAGGCCAATCCTGCATGAGGTGGAGGACTTTAATGGGAACAACTTAGGCACTATCGAAATCGCTAGAGGCAAGTACATATGGACAAAGGACGAAGAGTTTTCCATGTTTTTGAAAAGCCTTTATGAAACAAGCAAGGAGCTAATTGATAATGCCAGACCATCCTTGTTCTTTGAATTGCCAGAGATAATTAAGCAGAAATACCTGGCAGATATCACTTACCTGCTGACAGGTCAGTTCATTGATAGCACACTTACTTTAAATGAACTGGCACTTGTGGAAGCAGATTCTTATAAAGTGAATGCAATGGTAGAGCTTGAACCCGGTGCATCTCCACCAAAGCCTGGCAGTATGCTTTATCCTGCAGGCGTTTCTAATCACAGGCTGTTTCTTAGAAATAAGGTGGGAGAGATTATAGGCTACCTTAGCTTCAAGGATGACAGACTTTACTATGTAGTCATCCCGCTTTTTGAGCAGAAGAAAGCACAGGTGAAAATGGTAGTGGCAGATGATATTCAGAAAACGCGTAGAGGCAATAAGTACGTTGATTTAGACTTGTGGATTAGGATTCTACCAACTGAAACATCGGCTGTAGAAAGTACCAACAATCAAATACAAGCATTATTAGATAAGTATGCGCATGAAGGATTTTAAGTATCGTAAATGCGATAACAGAAATTTCAAAATATTCGAAAGTATGAAATAATAGTGAATTTTTATTTATACCACTAGTATGTAGATTTTGTTGTGCTATTATGTTAGGAGCAGATGTGCACAAAGCTAATTAAATGAGGAGAAACAAAATGAAAAATAAGGTATTTTCAATACTAATTTGCTCTATGTTGTTACTTTCGGCTTGTGGAGCGAACAATGCTGATAACAGTGTTAATAATGAGACTGCAGGGGAGGCGGAATCATCAGAGACACAAACAACAGAGAATAATGCCACAGCAGCTGAGACAGGAGAGGTTCTTTCAAATTCACTGTTTTCAATCACAATGCCTGCTGACCTTGAAGGCGTATATGAGGCAGAGGTTGAGGATCAGCAGATTACTCTTTATCACAAAGAATCTAAAGATGCTGGTTACAATGGTATGGCATATACGATATGGGCAAGAGAGATGCCACCAGAGTTCTACGGCGGCCCTTATGTTAAAAAGGGTGAACTTACTGATGCAGATGGAAAGCAATACGAGGTTGTATTAGGATATGCAACTGAAGTTCAATGGGATTTTGAAACATACACAGAGATGCCAGAGGACTTCGAAAAGTTGTATGATTCAGCAGAGGATGTTGTTGCTAACATGACCGGTGTTAATGGTGCAACATTTGAATATTTGGCCGGCACCCAGGGTGAGGACCTTTACGGAGATGTAGTTGCAAAATACCAGACAGCACTTGATGAAGGATGGGATGCATCAAAGTATGAAGAGAATGGCATGAGCCCAGAATTCTATAGCATTTCACAGACAGATGGCGCTTCAGGCATAGGCATTGCTTACTACGATACTGATAAAGATGGCGTCGACGAATTGTTCGTAGGCACACTTGTTGATGACGAGCTGAGAGGTTCTATCTATGATATCTACACAATTGTAGATGGTGAACCAGCACTCGTGGCTTCTGGAACAGCCCGCAATAGATTCTATGTTTACAGCGAAGGTATGATTGTAAATGAGTACTCAAGCGGCGCCCTTGAAAATGGCAAGCTTGTATATTGCTTGGAGCCAAATTCAGCGGAAATGACTTACCAGTGGGGCACCAAAATCGATGCTTATACAAATGAAGATCAGCCTTGGTTTATAAGTTATACAGAAGATGAATGGGAAAATGTTACCGAGGATGAATTCAAGGATAGAGAAGCTGCTTCAGAGGATTACACAGACCTTGAGTTTAAGGCTTTATCAGATTTCTAAATGATAAAAATTAAGGGTACGTACTTTAATGTACGTACCCTTTTTGTTTTAGTTAAGAATTTTGATTCCGCCAAGAATTGGAACTGGTTTTTCTTCATCATTGCAAGCTGCAACTAATGCCATAATCCAAAGAACGATCATAACAATCCACCAAACCCATCCAAGTACTGGAATAGCACAAGCGAAGAAGAAGAGGTTGATTACAAGAGCCTGATTGATGTGGAACTTAGCTCCCTCACGATCACCTACAAGAACTGCGATTAAGAATCCAATCCATGTAAGATATGCAACAATACCTGTTGCGTGTGCGCTCATGCTAGCTGATGAGCTTGTTGTGATAGGTGTTGCATTAAGCAAATCAGCCTTTTTCTGTTCAAATTCTTCCTCTGTGATTACTCCCTGGTCAAGCAAATCCTTATACTTTTGGATTTCCTCTGCTGCTGAAAAATTACTCATATCTTTCCTCCCTGATTTAAAATTTCTGTCAATTATTTTATCACTCTTTATATGATGCGTCATTAATAATTTAAAATATTTTATCAATCAAAATTAAAAGCGATTATGAGTTACTTAAACGTTTACGAAAATCCCTCCTTTTATTAGAATATAACTAGTTTTAATAACATATAAGGAGAAGGATATTATGAGAAAATTTGATGGTTATATCCACGGAATCAACCTGGGAGGCTGGCTATCTCAGTGCGTGCACACAAAGGAGCACTACGATTCATTTATTCATGAGGAAGACATTGAGACAATCAAGAAATGGGGCATGGATCATTTCAGAGTTCCTGTAGATTACGAGCTTGTAGAGCGTGGCGCAGGGGACTATAAAGAAGATGGCTTCCAGTATCTTCAAAACGCAATCGACTGGGCTGGCAAAAATGGCCTGAACATGGTTCTTGATTTGCACAAAACAGCAGGATTCAGTTTTGATGAGGGAGAGGCAGAGAGCGGCTTCTTTGAAAATGAAGAATATCAGGAGCGTTTCTATCTTCTTTGGGAAGAGTTCGCAAAGAGATTTGGAAAGTATTCTGACCGTCTCAGCTTTGAGCTTTTAAATGAGGTTACTAAGAAGGAATACTGCGATACATGGAATAGAATTTCCCGCACATGTGTGGAGCGTATCAGAAAGTATGCACCAGACATCAAGATTCTCATCGGCGGATATTACAACAACGCAATCGAATCACTTAAGGACATTGCGCCTCCTTATGATGAAAATATCGTTTACAATTTCCATTGCTACGAGCCACTGATTTTCACACATCAGGGTGCATATTGGATTCCAACAATGGACAATGATTTCAGAATGCCATTTGATGTTACATACAAGGAGTACAAGCAAAATACTCGAAACAATCTTGAAGGCTTCACTATTAACTTTGATTCTTACAATGAGAATGATAAAATTGGAATAGAGTTCTTTAGAGACTTGGTGAAGGAAGCCGTTCGTGTGGCAGATGAAAGAAACGTGGCTCTTTATTGTGGAGAGTTTGGAGTAATCAATCTTGCATCTCCAGAGGACAGCAAGAAATGGTACGAAATGATTTGCAAGTGCTTCGATGAGTATGGCATTGGCCGTGCAGCATGGAGCTTCAGACAGATGGATTTCGGTATCGAAGATGAACACATGGCTTCCGTTAGAGACGATATTTTGAAAATGATTTAATAGGAGGCTTAATGAAGACAGCACTTATTACAGGAGCAACATCAGGCATCGGCCTTGAGTTTGCCAAAAGACTTGCAGACAGAGGATACAGACTGATTGTCACAGGACGAAGAGTAGACAGACTTAATGAACTTGCAGAGCAGGTAAATGTTCCTGTGGAAATAATCTCAGGCGACCTTAGCAAGAAAAAGGAATGCTTTGCCCTTCTTGATAAGCTGAAGGAGGAGCGCATCGATGTATTTATCAATAATGCAGGATTTGGTGTGGCTGGTTCATTTCTTGAAACAGATATTAATAGAGAAGTTTCTATGATAAAGGTCAATGATGTTGCTATGCACATCCTCTTTAAAGGAATTCTTCAAAAGATGGATGCAGATGGTGCTGGTCAGATTTTAAACGTAGCTTCATCAGCGGGGCTCCTTCCAGGAGGTCCATACATGGCTGGCTACTACGCAAGCAAGGCATATGTCACAAGCCTTACTCGCGCTGTTGCAGTAGAGCTCAAGGAAAAAGGCTCAAAGGTAAAGGTTTCAGCTCTTTGCCCAGGGCCTGTAGATACAGAGTTCAATGACAGAGCAGATGTAGTTTTTGCATTGAAGGGAATCAGCCCGGAAAAATGCGTAGCGGAAGCGCTGAAGGGAATGGATAGAGGCAAAACAATTATCGTGCCAGGCTTTGGTATGAGACTTGCCATGGCTTTCCAGCATTTGCTTCCAATTACAATCCTTGTTAAGCTTACAGGCCATCAGCAGAAAAAGAAACTTGGCTAAAGGGTTGCATTTTTTCAAGTATGGGTTTATCATACAGAGGCTTTAATAATTAAATAGGACAGTTCGTTTGTACCATCCTGTCCCTAAACAAAACCAGGACTAATTTTTTCTTTATGAAATCAATTAGGCTGTAGGTGCGCATCTACAGCCTTTTCTTTTTTGAGAAAATCAGGTCCTGTTTCCGGAGGAAATCAATGTATTATTTAACTGCAGAAGCATCATTTGACGGCGCTCATTTTTTAAGTGGCTACGAAGGCAAGTGTTCTAATCTTCATGGTCATCGCTGGAGAGTGATTCTTAAAATAAAGGCTAATGAGCTTCAGGCTGAAGGTCAGCAGCGAGGCATGGTTGTAGATTTTGGTGATGTAAAAAATGCTCTCAAGAAGGAGACAGATTTCTTTGATCACACATTTATATATGAAGAAGGATCACTAAAGGAGACAACTGTTGCAGCTCTCAAGGACGAGGACTTCCTTATGAGAGTGGTTCCTTTCAGACCTACAGCAGAAAACTTTTCAAAGTATTTTTATGAGAAGTTTGAGGAATACGGCTTTGAGGTTGCTGAAGTGACTGTATACGAAACTCCAAACAACTGCGCAAGCTATAGCAAGTAGGAGGAGTTATGTCGGTATTTAATGTAGTAGAAAAATTCGTAAGTATAAATGGCGAAGGCCAGCACGCAGGTGAGCTCGCAGTGTTTATCAGGCTTCGCGGCTGCAATCTTAGCTGCAGCTATTGCGACACCAGATGGGCTTGCACGGCAGATGCACCTGCAGAGGAAATGACAGAAACACAGATTGTGGACTACGTCATCTCTACTGGCGTGAAGCGTGTTACTCTCACAGGCGGTGAGCCACTTCTTTCGCCACATGTCATTGATTTGCTGAAGGCTTTTGCTGCCAACCCTGATATTTTTGTTGAGATAGAAACAAATGGAAGCGTTGATATACATCCATTTGCTTGTATAGATAATCCGCCAGCATTCACTCTTGATTACAAGCTGGCAGGTTCGGGAATGGAAGATAAAATGCTTCTTTCAAACTTTGATGTTCTTACAGCAAAGGACACAGTAAAGTTTGTTTGCTCTGATGTAAGTGAGCTTGATAAGGTTTGTAAGATTGTTGATGATTATCGTATTTCCGATAAATGTACTTGCTTGATAAGTCCTGTGTTTGGACGAATTGAGCCAGCAGATATGGTTGATTATCTGATTGACCACAAAAGAAATGATATAAGATTGCAGTTACAGCTTCACAAATTTATTTGGGATCCAAATAAAAGAGGCGTTTAAGAGAGGAAAGTCATGGCTATAAATAAAGAGCTTATTAAAGAAAGCATTAGAAATATTATTATTGCCCTTGGTGATGACCCTGAAAGAGCAGGTCTTAAGGAGACTCCTGATAGAGTTGCTCGCATGTACGAAGAAGTTTTTGAGGGCATGAATTACACAAATGAACAGATTGCAGAGATGTTCAACAAGACCTTTGATGAGGACTATTACGATGAAACAAATCAGGATCTTGTTTTTGTAAAGGACATCGAAGTTTTCTCATATTGCGAGCATCATCTTGCACTTATGTATGATATGAAGGTCAGCGTTGCCTACATTCCAAATGGCAAGGTCATCGGCCTTTCGAAAATCGCTCGTATTGCAGATATGGCTGCAAAGCGTCTTCAGCTTCAGGAACGTATCGGCAACGATATCGCAGAAATCATCCAGATGGTTACAGGTTCTGAGGATGTGGCTGTATTTATAGAAGCAAGCCATAGCTGCATGACAGCACGTGGAATCAAAAATGCCAGTGCAAAGACTCATACACAGACATTAAGAGGTCGTTTCAAGACTGATAGAGATTTACTTCAGAGATTATTATAAGGAGAATTGAAATGAAAGCTTTAGTACTTGTTAGCGGAGGCTTGGACAGCACAACTTGTCTTGCCTTGGCAGTAAAAGAATATGGACATGAAAACGTGGTGGGACTTTCTATTTTCTATGGTCAGCGTCACGATAAAGAAATTAAGGCGGCAGATGCAGTTTGTGAATACTACAAAGTGGAGCATATCACACTTGATCTTTCTACAATGTTCCAGTTTAGCGATTGCACATTGCTTCAGCATTCTGATGGTGAGATTCCTGAGGAGTCATATGACAAACAGCTTGAAAAGACAAATGGTAAGCCAGTAAGCACTTATGTGCCTTTTAGAAATGGATTATTCCTTTCTAGCGCAGCAGCAATTGCACTTTCTAAGGGATGCTCAAAAATCTATTATGGTGCCCATGCTGATGATGCTGCTGGTAACGCATATCCGGATTGCTCTAGCGATTTCAACAATGCAATGAATACAGCAATCTACGAAGGAAGTGGAAAGCAGCTTACAATCGAAGCTCCATTTATCAATAAGAATAAGGCCGGAGTTGTAAAGCTTGGCATGGAGCTTGGAGTTCCTTATGAGCTTACATGGTCATGCTATGAAGGCCATGATAAGGCATGCGGCAAGTGCGGTACATGTATCGACAGAATTGCGGCATTTGAATTAAATGGAATCAAAGATCCAATCGAGTATGAGAATTAATTAGGAGGTCTACTATGACAGATAGCAGAAAAGAAGAAGGAACACTTACACTTTTAGGAAATAAAAACAACGTTTACCCAGACAACTACGCACCAGAGATGCTTCAGACATTCCTTAACAAGCATCCTGAGAACGATTATTTTGTAAAGTTCAATTGCCCAGAGTTTACATCACTTTGCCCAATCACTGGCCAGCCAGATTTTGCAAACATCATCATCTCTTATGTGCCAGGTGAAAAGATGGTAGAGAGCAAGTCATTAAAGCTTTACTTGTTCAGCTTCAGAAACCACGGTGATTTCCATGAGGATTGCGTAAACATCATCATGAAGGATTTAATCAAGCTTATGGATCCTAAGTACATCGAAGTTTGGGGCAAGTTCACTCCAAGAGGAGGAATCTCTATCGACCCATATTGCAACTATGGTAAGCCAGGAACTAAGTGGGAAAAGGTTGCAGAGGACAGACTTTTCAATCACGATATGTATCCAGAAAAAGTAGATAACAGATAATAAATATGATAAATTTAAAGGCAGACAGATAGTCTGTCTTTATTTTATTTCTGGGAGATTTTTATGAGAATACTAATTACAAATGATGATGGAATTAATTCAGATGGAATTATTCGTTTAGCCAGAGCAGCTAAGGAGTTTGGTGAGGTTTGGGTGGTTGCACCTGAAAGCCAGAGAAGTGCAGCAAGCCACAGTATTTCCCTTCATAATTCCATTGATGTTTACCCATGTGAGGAATTTCCTGTAGAGGATGTTTTTGCATATTCTTGCAGTGGAACACCGGGAGATTGTGTTCGAGTTGGCGGCTTAAGTGTTATGCCAGAGCGCCCGGATGTGGTCCTTTCAGGAATTAATTTTGGATACAATTGCGCTTCGGATATTCAGTATTCAGCTACCTGCGGAGCAGCCTTTGAGGGAGCGTTCCAAGGGTATCACGCAATAGCCCTTTCGGAAGGTGCTTGTGATTGCCATCAGGTAACTGACAAATATATAAAGCAAGTTTTAAAGAAGCTTTTGGCGGAACCACTTGCACCTGGAATGATTCATAATGTCAACTTCCCAGGATGCGAATTATCGGACTGTGGGGGTGTTTTATACGATAGAAAAGTTTCCCGAGGAATGTTTTATAAAGACTCATACGATGTGGTGGAAAACCTTGATGATGGCGGCGTCAGATACATGGTAAATGGCTGCTATACACCGGTTGCAGAGGAGGGCACAGACTTTGATGCAATCCTTAATAACTATGTGTCTGTCGGGGTTGTAAATAATGTAGGTTATTGATATAATTACGATAGTTTTTCTATGATTTTTAGGAGGCAGATATGGCAGAGAACAAGAATTTTGTTATAAATATTAATGGCGATGGCGGTGTAAACATCTCTGAAGAGGTTGTTGGAATTATCGCTGGCCTTGGTGCAGTTGAGGTTGATGGTGTTGAGTCACTTGCAGGCAACCTTACATCTGAAACTATTTCAAAGGCTGGTCAGGGAAAGCTTGCAAAGGCTATCAGAGTAGTAGATAGCGAGCCAGGCAAAATCTCAGTACACATGGCTATCAATATGAAGTATGGCTATGAAATCCCAAAGGTTTCAGGCATGGTTCAGGAAAAGGTTAAATCAGCAGTTGAGACAATGACAGGTCTTGAAGTTACAGCTGTAGATATCCGCATTGCAACTGTTAGCGTAGCAGGAAACAATTAATCAGGATTTATTTATTTTTTATGCATATTAATGTATAATTATGGGGTGCTATTTTAAGTAGCACCCTATATTAGTCTAAACTATTAGATTTTCAGGAGTTTTTATTTATGAATAGACATGAAATTAGAAAAGAAGTATTTAAGGCTGTATTTATGAACGAGTTTCATGATACAGAGGATATGGATAGCGTAATCAGCACATTCCTTGGCGGCCGTGATAATGCTGAGGCAGAGGATCTTGCTAAGAACAACAAGACAGCTGAGGATGAGGAATACATCAAGACAAAGGCTGAGGATATCATTGCTAAGCTTCCAGAAATCGACGAGCTTATTAACAAGTCTGTTGATGGTTGGAAGACTACACGTATGGCAAAGGTTGATTTAACACTTATCAGACTTGCTTTATATGAAATCAAATTCGAGAATCTTCCTGTTGGTGTTGCTATCAATGAGGCAGTTTCACTTGCTGATGAATTCGGTACAGATTCTTCTGCTGGATTCGTTAATGGAGCACTTGCTAAATTAGTATAATGAATAAAAATGTATATAGTGTATCTCAGATAAATACATATATTGAGCGTATGTTTTCTGATGATTTTATGCTTGGAAACCTTTCCTTATCAGGGGAGGTTTCTAATTGCAAGTACAATCATACAGGACACATATATTTTACTTTGAAGGATGATAAATCATCTATTTCTTGTGTAATGTTTGCTGGTAAGAGAGCAAAAGGGTTGAAGTTCAACATGAAGGATGGAGACCAGATTGTGGTTACCGGATATGTTGGAATCTATGCGGCTGCCGGCAGATATCAAGTGTATGCAAACGAGATAGAGCTGGCTGGTGTGGGCGATTTATATCAACGTTTCGAGGCGTTAAAGCAGGAGCTTGAGGAAAGCGGTATGTTTGACGCAATGTACAAAAAGCCACTTCCTAGCCACGCTATGAGAATCGGTATCATCACAGCTCCTACAGGAGCGGCTGTTCACGATATCATCCGAGTATCTAAGACACGAAATCCTTTTGTAGAATTGATTCTTTATCCAGCTCAGGTTCAGGGTGAGGGGGCAGTGCCTTCCATCATTTCCGGAATCAATTGTCTGGATGAGTTGAATCTGGATGTTATCATCCTAGGTCGTGGTGGTGGTTCCATCGAAGACCTTTGGGCTTTCAACGAAGAGCCGGTAGCACGAGCTATTTTCAAAGCCAACACACCAATCATATCTGCCGTTGGCCACGAAACAGATTTTACAATTGCGGATTTTGTTGCAGATAAAAGAGCAGCTACACCTTCTCAAGCAGCAGAGCTTGCAAATTTTGTTTACGAAGATTTTGCCAGAACAGTAGAGCGATATTCCGATAGGCTCAACAGCACATTGGATTACAAGCTTTCATCAATCACTTCTCAGCTTGAGAACTACAAACTACGTTTACAATCTCTCAGACCAGAGAACAAAATAAAAGCAAATCAGGACAAGCTGAATCATCTCTACGACAGACTCAACAGCCTGATGAACGCCAAAATAGAGCGCTACGAAAGCCGTCTGATTGCAGCTTCCGGCCGTTTGGATGGTCTTTCACCAGCCAAGCGATTGGCTTCCGGTTTCGGTTATGTTACTGGTCCTGATGGAAAAAAGGTTGATAGCGTATCAAATCTTTCCGTTGGCGATAGCCTTAGTATCAGAGTAAAGGATGGTATGCTGGAGAGCCAAATCACCAGCATTTCAAAGGATAAATAGGAGCACGTATGGCAGAAAAAGAAACAAAAGAGACAACAATTGAAGAAAGCTTTCAGGCTCTCGATGAGATAATCACAAAGATGGAATCATCAGATGTCACTTTGGATGAATCCTTTGCTTTATATAAAAGCGGAATGGAAGAGCTTCAAAAAGCTAATTCAAAAATAGAACAGACTAAAAAAGCTGTCATGGCAATCAGCAAAGATGGCGGCTTTGAGGTGTTTGAAGGGGTTGAGTAAAATGGACATTAAAAACGAACTTAGCGTAAGAGCAGAGTCTGCACAGGATGTTGTTTGCAGATTTTTGCCGGATGTAGAGGGATTACAGGGCATCATATTTGATGCAATGGAATACGGGGTTACAGCAGGCGGTAAACGCCTTCGTCCAATTCTTATGAATGAGACGTTTCAGCTTTTCGGTGGCACTGGCGACGTGATCGAGCCATTTATGGCTGCCATCGAAATGATTCACACATATTCGTTGATTCACGACGATTTACCAGCAATGGACAATGATGCACTTCGCCGTGGCAAGCCTACTGTGCATGTAGCATACGGTGAGGCACTGGGCGTACTTGCAGGTGATGCTCTTTTAAACTACGCTTTCGAGACTGCATTAAATGCATACGATGCAGATGTAGATGTGGTTCGCGTCACAGAGGCAATGCGCATTCTGGCCAGAAAAGCCGGTGTATTCGGCATGATTGGTGGCCAGGTTGTAGATGTGGAGGCTGAAAAGAAGCAGCTAGACATGACAGAGGACAGGCTTCATTTCATCTACGAGCTAAAGACTGGTGCGCTGATTGAAGCATCTATGATGATAGGTGCGGTTTTGGCTGGCGCCAGTGAAGAACAGGTTTCTCTCGTTGAGAGCGTGGCAGGCAAAATCGGCATGGCCTTCCAGATTCAGGATGATATCCTTGATATCGAAGGAGATGAAGCAAAGCTTGGCAAGCCAATTGGCTCAGACGAGAAAAACGAAAAATGTACCTACGTTACATTTGCAGGTATAGAAAAATCCAAGGAAGAGGTAAAGCGTCTTACAGACGAGGCAGTTGAAGAACTTAATAGCTTAGATAATCACAACGAGTTTTTAAATGAGCTACTTAAATACCTTGTCTACAGAGACAATTAAAATCGATTATGGTTCTTGAAAAAATAAAGCAACCTAATGATATAAAGAATTTAACAGAGGAAGAAGTTTTAGCTCTTCCTGCAGAAATACGAAGCTTTCTTATTGAGCATCTATCAAAGACTGGTGGTCATTTGGCTTCCAATCTTGGAACTGTTGAGCTTACAATTGCTCTTCACATGCTTCTTGATTTCCCAAAGGACAAGCTTGTTTGGGATGTAGGTCATCAGGCATACACTCACAAGATTCTTACTGGTAGAGCAAATGAATTCGACCATCTTCGTCAGTACGATGGAATCAGTGGCTTCCCTAAAAGAGTAGAGAGCCCTTGCGACAGCTTTGATACAGGTCACAGCTCTACATCTTTGTCTGCAGCTTTAGGCTATTGTATGGCAAGGGATTTAGCAGGAGATGACTATAAGGTTTGCGCAGTCATCGGTGATGGAGCTCTTACAGGTGGCCTTGCTTACGAGGCATTGAACAATGCTTCTCGTTTAAAGAAGTCTAATTTCCTTATCGTACTTAATGATAACGAAATGTCCATCTCTAAAAACGTAGGTGGTATGTCTACCAATCTTGAGCGTCTTCGTACCAGCTCAAAATACGTTGGCTTGAAAAACAACGTGTTATCATCTTTGGAAAGCTGGCCTAATGGTGAGCGCATTATTAGAAAGATTCGTAGCACTAAAAATGGTATTAAGTCTCTTATGGTTCCTAATATGGTTTTTGAGGATTTAGGAATTATGTATCTTGGCCCGGTTGATGGCCATGATATCAAAGCCATGATAGAGACATTCAATATGGCCATGGGCATCAATGGACCTGTGCTTGTTCACGTCATTACTAAAAAGGGTAATGGTTACGAGCCAGCAGAGCGTCATCCATCCAGATTCCACGGTACAGATATATTTGAAATTGAGACAGGACTTCCAATGCGCAATCCAAACCCTGGATACACAGATGTTTTCTCAACTGTAATGCGCAAGATGGGAGATCGTAACCCAGAAGTTGTTGCTATTACTGCAGCTATGGCAGAGGGCGCTGGATTAAAGCGTTTCAGAAATATGTTCCCAGACAGATTTTTTGATGTTGGAATCGCTGAGGAGCATGCAGTTACATTTGCTGCCGGATTGGCACTGGGCGGTCGCATTCCTGTTTTTGCCGTATATTCATCATTCTTACAGCGTGCATACGACCAAATCCTTGAGGATGTTTGCTTACAAAATCTTCATGTGATTTTTGCAATTGATAGAGCAGGTCTTGTTGGAGCAGATGGAAGTACACATCAGGGTATATTCGATGTTTCATTCCTTACATCTATGCCAAACATGACAGTGATGGCTCCAAAGAATAAATGGGAGCTTTCAGATATGATGAAATTTGCAGTGGCTTACGATGGCCCAATCGCCATCAGATACCCTAGAGGCGAGGCATACTGCGGATTAAAGGAGCATAGAGCTGAAATCGTCCTTGGCAAATCCGAGGAGATAAAGGCTGGTTCAAAGGTAATGCTTTTTGCTCTTGGTTCCATGGTAAAGAAGGCTGAGGAAGTGGAAGAGCTTCTTAAGGCTCAGGGAATTGATGCAGGTATCTGCAATGCTAGATTTGCAAAGCCGCTTGATCAGGCATATCTGGATAAAATCAAAAATGAATACGATTTAATCGTTACATTAGAGGAAAATGTTATTACGGGAGGCTTTGGCCAGCAGGTTCAGGCCTATCTTGATGACAATGGCTATAATGGTCAGGTCCTTAAAATAGCAGTTCCAGATGAGTTTGTTAGACATGGAAGTGTTACACTTCTGTTTAAAGAGCTTGGCATGGATGCAGAGTCCATTACACAGCGTATATTAGAAAAATTAGGAAAGTAATATGAAAGAAAGACTTGATATAGTATTAGTAGATAGAGGGTTTGCTCCTTCTCGTGAAAAAGCCAAGACCATGATTATGGAAGGCAATGTTTTCGTTAAAGGAAACAGAGAGGATAAAGCAGGCACTAAAATAGATGTAGATGCAGATATCGAAATCCACGGACAGCAGCTGAAATACGTTAGCCGTGGTGGTCTTAAGCTTGAAAAGGCTATGACCCACTTTGATATTTCCTTAGATGGCAAGGTGTGTATGGATATTGGGGCATCTACTGGCGGATTTACCGATTGTATGCTTCAGAATGGAGCTACAAAGGTGTTTTCTGTAGACGTTGGATACGGACAGTTTGCTTGGAAGCTTCGTCAGGATCCTAGAGTTGTCTGCATGGAAAAGACAAATATCAGATATGTCACTGTAGAGGACATCGGCGAGCAGCTTGATTTCGCTTCAGTTGATGTATCATTTATCAGTCTTACAAAGGTACTTGGTCCAGCAAAGGCACTTCTTAAGGATGATGCTGAAATGGTTTGCCTCATCAAGCCACAGTTTGAAGCTGGACGTGAAAAGGTTGGAAAGAAAGGCGTTGTCCGTGATCCAGCTGTTCACGAAGAAGTTATTAATACAATTATTGATTTTGTAAAAGAAATTGGTTTTTATGTTCTCCATTTGGAATATTCCCCAATTAAGGGACCAGAAGGAAACATAGAATACCTCATTCATATATCAACACAGGAAAAACAGGGGGATGCTATTGATGTTGCTGCAACGGTAGCAGCTGCACATGGTAGCTTAGACAAATAATGAAGAATTTCTTAATTGTTGCAAGATCTTTTAGTGATTTACATGAAAAATATATCAACATTATTCGTGATTATATTTCGGCACATGGCGGAATGTGCATTCTCGATTTAGACACTTGCCCGGATAGCTCCGAAACACAGGTAACAGTTGATGACAATATTGAGTGCATCATTACTGTTGGTGGTGATGGAACTGTTGTTAGGGTTGCTCAGAATGTTACAAATCGCAAGGTGCCTATCGTTGGTCTTAACTGCGGTCACCTGGGCTATCTTTGCGATATGACAGTTGATAATGTAGAGCACTGCTTAGATCAATTACTTAGCGACAATTATAAGATAGATGAGAGAATGATGCTTGAGGGAGATTGTTCAAGTGATGCTGACAATCGTTTTAGAGCTCTTAATGATATTGTAGTTGCATCTGATGCTGCTGGGCTTTTTGTTTTAAACCTGACAGTCAAGGTCAACGGAATTCAGCTATATTCCCACAATTGTGATGGACTTATTGTTTCCACACCTACAGGTTCAACTGCTTACAATCTTTCTGCTAACGGTCCTATTGTTAGCCCTCATGCAGATTGCATTGTTTTGACACCTATCAACCCTCATACACTTAATTCCCGTAGCATTATTTTGGCCTCAAATGATGAGGTTGAAGTTAGTATAGAGGCTCGTCACGAAGAGGACGATCCAAAAGCAAACATTATTTACGATGGAACACTTAGACAAATCCTAAGAAAGGGTGAAGTTTTAAAAATCCATCGTTCAAAGATTACATCCAACATGGTTATGTTAGAAAACGTCAATTTCTTGGAGCGTATTCGAGCTAGGATGCAGGAGATTTAAATGAAGATTGAAAGACAGGCAAAGATACTAGAGTTAATAGTAAAAAATGAAATCGGAACTCAGGAGGAGCTTACAGCTCGCCTTGAGGAAGCTGGATTTAACGCCACACAGGCTACAGTTTCCAGAGATATTCGCGAAATGAAGCTGACAAAGGTTGCTGATGCAGCTGGCAAGCTTCGTTATGTTGCATACAAAACTACCGAGGACGATATGAATGAGAAGTACATTCGTATTTTCTTGGATGGTTTTGTTTCAATGGACAACGCCCAGAATATTTTAGTTGTCAAGACTGTTTCAGGTATGGCTATGGCTGTTGCGGCTGCCTTAGACCATATGGATTTTGCAGAAATAGTTGGCTCAATTGCTGGTGATGACACTATTATGTGCGCTGTCAGAAGCATTGATGATACTGTCGTTTTAATGGGGAAACTAAAACGAATCATCGAGAAATAAAAGGTTGGTGCAAGGATCCTTTTACACAGAAACGCGGGCATAGAAAAGGAGAATTAAATGCTAGCTAGTTTGCACGTTAAAAACTTAGCCCTTATTGATGAAGAGGAGATTATTTTTTCTAAGGGGCTTAATATCTTATCGGGAGAAACCGGAGCAGGTAAATCTATCATTTTAGGAGCACTTCATCTGAGCCTGGGAGATAAAGCATCAAAGGATTTCCTTCGTGATGCTGATTCTGAGGCATTTGTGGAAGCTGTGTACCTTATCAATGATGATAGCACAAAGGAAGCTCTGAGAGAAATGGGAGTGGAGCCATACGATGATGAGGTGATTATGTCCAGAAGAATCACTGAATCTCGCGCCGTTGGAAAGATTAATGGCGAGCAGGTTCCAGCTGCAAAGATGAAAGAAGTTGGGGCGTTGTTACTTGATATCTACGGACAGAAGGAACATCAGTCACTTCTTAACACAAAGCGCCATATGGAGCTTTTGGATGAGTTTGCTAAAAATGAAATTGGCGATTTAAAAGATAAAATCGCTGAATCTTACAAGAATTATAAAGCACTTACTGCGGAGCTTGAGGAAGCAAAGCAGAGTGATGTTTCAAAGGAAAGAGAGATAGTTCTTTTGGAACATGAGATAAATGAAATCGAATCTGCTAATTTAAAAATTGGTGAGGATGAAGAACTTGAGGATGAGTACAAGCGTCTTTCAAACTTTAGCCGCACTATGGAGTATTTTGGTAGAGCTCATGAAGCAATGGCAGGAGATGGCGGTGTATCAGATGCTATTAGTTCTGCAATATCGGATATACGATATATAGAATCTATCGATGATAGAGCATCAGAATTTCTTTCAATGCTCAATGATGCAGATAGCATTATTTCGGATTTCAACAGAGAGCTTTCAAGCTACATGTCTGATGCATCCTTTGATGCTGGTAGATTCAACGAGGTGGAGCTTCGTCTCAATGAAATCAACAGACTCAAGGACAAATACGGTACCACAATCGAGGCTGTATTAGAGGAGCTTGCTGCTCGTCAGGAAAAGAAAGCAAAATTCGAATCCTTTGACGAGTATCTTGCAGAATTAAAGAAGAAGGTTGATGTTGCTACAAAGGAGCTTGATGATCTTTGCCAGAAGCTTTCTGATATTCGAAGAAAGAGCGCAACAGATCTTTCTAAAAAGATGCAGGAAGCCATGAGCGATTTGAACTTCCTCAATTCCGAATTCGAAATGCATCTTACAAAGCTTGATCACTACACAGCAGATGGTTTTGATAGTGGTGAGTTTATGATTTGCACAAACCCAGGTGAGCCACTTCGTCCGCTTAAGGATATTGCTTCAGGCGGTGAAATGAGCCGTATCATGCTTGCAATCAAGACTGTTCTTGCTTCAGGAGGCGGAATCGATACTCTTATTTTCGATGAGATTGATGCGGGTATTTCAGGAAGAACAGCTCAGGCTGTTTCTGAGAAGCTTTCTACTGTAGCAGACAAGCATCAGGTTATTTGTATCACTCATTTGCCACAGATTGCGGCAATGGCAGATACGCATTTCCTCATTGAAAAGAACGTCGAGCAGGGCCATACCATTTCCGGTATTAAAAAGCTCTACGACAACGACACTATCGAAGAGCTTGCTAGAATGCTTGGTGGTAGCGCTATTACAGAGGCTGTGCTTACAAACGCCAGGGAAATGAAAGAGTTGGCAAACAGCTATAAAAATAAAGCTTGATTTTAAAAATGAATCTTGATATATTAGTATCCGCATGGAAACATGCGGATCATTTTTTCTTTATTTAAATCCCAATACTTTTTATATCATTTAAATATGATTACTGAAAAAATTAATATTGAACGAATTGATTTTGCCCTTATGTTTAAGGATATTGAGGAGGCTAAAACTCGTATTATATATAAGCTCATGAACAAGGAGAAAAATCAGGAGCTTTTAGAAACTGTACCGCACGTGGAATATCTGGACTTGGCTATTGTTTTTTATTATTTATTTCCAAGTGACAATGAGGATCAGTTTAAGGGGTTCATGCTTAATAATGAGCACATGCTTATGCTTGGTCTTAGTGTTACTGATTTGATGAATGCTGCCAGTGCAAATACTCAGCGTATCTTAGGTCTTAAATATCAGGGGATTTTCTCTACAATTGCAGAGATTACAGGAGCAGAAGATATGTATGATGCTGCCGCAATAGAGGATGGTTTCATTCCACTCCAGGTGTTATCTAATCGTTTGGGGACCTATGGTGCATCAGCGATTTTATACAAGGATGTGATTAAAGATATTGCAGAAAAAATGAATTCAAATCTATTTATAATTCCATGCTCAATTCATGAAGTGTTGATTTATAGAGAAATGAAAAACTGCCAGATAGGAATTGATGACCTAAAGGAAATGATTTCGATGGTTAATCAAAATGAAGTTCCTGAAGGAGATATTCTATCTGACAGTTTGTATTATTATTCTTTAGAGAACAACGCTATTTGCATAATCTAATATGCCTTAAGCTTTTTCCAAAGAGTAGTGGTGTAGTCTAATGTTTCGTCATCGTAGGCGTTGTACAAATCGCAGCGTTCCAGTGTTTCTTTTGTAGGGAATACTGTTTCATCTGCAAGTGTTTCAGCGTCTTCGTTGCCGGCTACTGTGAGATTAGGGGTAGCATACCAAACATATTCAAAGTTTTCAGTGGCTGCCTCTTCCTCACACATGAAATCTATCCATTTCATTGCTGCATCGTAGTGCTTGCAGGTACGTGGAACGAACCATGAATCAATCCAAAGGTTGCCACCTTCTTTTGGAACGGTGTAAGCAAGCTTGTCATTGTATTCCATACCCATAGCAGCTTCACCAGAGTAGCATACAGCCATTGCAGCATCTTCTGAAACCATACATTCGTATGTCTCATCCATTAGATAAGCGTAAACATACTGCTTTTCTTTGCAAAGCATATCGAATGCTTCGTCAAGCTCAGCCTTGCTAGTGGTGTTGATGTTGTACTGAAGAAGCTTAAGTGGAACCATAAATGCATCACGCTGTGAGTTAATCATAACGATTTGATTTTTGTATGCTGGGTCCCAAAGACAATTCCAACTGCTAACTGTTTCTTCATCAACCTTTTCAGTGTTGTAAAGAATACCTACCGTACCGTAGAAGTAAGGGACAGTGTATTTGTGAGTTGGGTCGAAAGCTTCTGATGCTTCGATGATGGTTGGGTCAATGTTTTCGTAGTATTCAAGAGAGTTGTAATCGATTGGGATAAGCTCACCTTCCTTACGAAGTGTCTCAATCATGTAATCGGAAGTGCAGATTACATCGTAATTGATTGAGCCGGCCTTGTATTTAGCGTACATATCCTCAACTGATTCGTATTCTTCATATTTAACAGTGATTCCTGTTTCCTTCTGGAAACGCTTCAAAACATCAGCCTCAATGTATTTACCGTAATTTAAAACAACTAATGTGTCATCGCTGGCTGCATCATTGCCACAAGCTGTAAATGAAAAGCAACTTGTAAAAGTGAGACACAGGAGGCTACAGATAATAATAAGCTTTTTCTTCATCGTCTAGCTGATACCTCCTTTTTAGAACCTTTAAAGTTTGTTGCTATAAGCATAACAAATGCCAAAAGGAAGAGGAGAGTTGAAAGGGCGTAAAGCTCTGGCTGAATACCTTTTCTAAGCTCTGTGTAAAGCATAGTTGAAAGGGTGTTGACTCCGGCTCCCTTTGTGAAGTATGTGATTGTGAAATCATCAAGCGACATTGTAAATGCCATCAAAAATCCTGAAAGCACTCCAGGGAAGATTTCTGGCCAAATTACTTTACAAAATGCATACCAAGGTGTAGCTCCTAAGTCCATAGCAGCTTCGTAGCAGGCATCAGACATAGATTGAAGCTTTGGCAAAACGTTGAAAATAACGTATGGAACTGAAAATGCTATATGAGCAAGTACAACTGAAAACTCTCCAAGTGATGAAAATCGTGTAAACAGAAGCATAAGTGAAATACCTGTAACGATATCTGCATTTAAAAGAGGTATATTTGTAGCTCCAAGCATAATAGCCGCATGACGCTTTTTCATTCGGTTGATACCGATGGCTGCTGATGTACCAAGGACAGTAGCAAGGATGCTGGAAGAAAGTGTGATTCTAAGTGTAGTAAATAAGGCATCCATGATAGTGTCGTTAGAAGGAAGATTAAGGTACCACTGAATGGTAAATCCTCCCCATACTGTTCGCGACATAGAATTATTAAATGATAAAACTATGAGAACAAGTATTGGTGCATATAAGAATAAAAATATTAATGCTAAGTATAGAGTAGAGGCGCCTTTTTTGATTTTTTTCATAGAAGCATACCTCCATTCTCGGAATCATCAAGCTTGTTCATGATGCTCATTGATGCAAGAACGAAAAGCATAAGGATGATTGATAATCCCGATCCTAAGTTCCAGTTTCTAGCTAGAGTGAATTCCTGCTCAATTACATTTCCGATTAATAATACCTTTCCTCCACCAAGTAAGTTGGAAACAACGAAAGATGAGAGGGCTGGTACGAATACCATAATAATTCCTGATATAATTCCGTCTCGTGAGAGAGGGACTGTGATTTTGATAAATGTGTTTAACCAGTTTGAACCAAGGTCGGCAGCTGCTTCAATAACATCATCACTGATTTTTGAAAGTGAGTTGTAAATTGGCAAAATCATGTATGGTAAAAAGTCGTATACCATACCAAGGATAACTGCGGCCTTTGTATAAAGGATGTGGACTGTTGGAAGCCCAAGTGCTGTAAGTATGCTGTTTAGAATTCCGTTGTTTGAAAGGATGTTTTGCCATGCAAGAATACGAAGCATGAAATTCATCCACATTGGAAGAATAAACAAAAATACGATGAATCCTTTATTAGTGATTTTTAGGTTGTGAAGTATCAAAGCTACTGGATAGGCCATAATGAGACAAATCACTGTAGTGATAAACGCAACCTGAATAGACAGACCAAGTGACTTTAAGTGGACTGGATCTGCTATAGCAGTAAGGTTATAAATTGTTAAGCCTCCATCGCCATTTGTGATGGCATAGCCAAGGATGTAAAACAAAGGAAGGATGGTGCAAATCAACACCCATATTGCATAAGGCATGGCGAGAAAGCTAGTGCGTAGCTTATTAATCATCCTCCTTAAGTACCTCCTCATCCTCAGACTCAGGCTTGTTCATGATTTGAATGTTGAATGGAATAACATTTAATGAAACATGCTGGCCAACTTCAAAGTATTTTGTAGTGTGAACTAACCATTCGTACTGGCCACACTGCACATCTAATTCGTAGTGAACGCCCTTGAAGAGGCAATCTGTGATGACGCCATCCATGAATCCTTCGCCTGGCTTGCCAAGCTCAACATCCTCTGGACGGATTACAACATCGACAGGCTTCATTGTTCCGAATCCCTTATCAACGCAAGGAACCTGAACTCCAAGGAATGAAACAAGCTCATCCTTGATCATGATTCCTTCTATAATATTACTTTCTCCGATGAAGTCAGCAACGAATGCGTTTTCTGGCTCGTTGTAGATATCTTCTGGAGTGCCAATCTGCTGGATGTAGCCCTGGTTCATAACAACGATCGTATCTGACATTGTAAGGGCTTCTTCCTGGTCGTGTGTTACATATATGAAAGTGATACCAAGCTCCTGCTTGATTTTCATAAGCTCGTACTGCATACTCTGGCGGAGTTTTAAATCGAGAGCACCAAGTGGCTCATCTAATAGAAGAACCTTTGGTTCGTTAACGATAGCTCGTGCAATGGCAATACGTTGTTGCTGACCACCAGAAAGAGAATCAATTGAACGATTTTCAAATCCATCAAGGTTAACAAGCTTTAATGCATACTTGATTTTGTCGTCGATATATTCTTTTGATTTCTTTTGGATTTTCAATCCGAAGGCAATGTTTTCCTCAATAGTCATATGAGGGAAGAGTGCGTACTTCTGGAAAACCGTGTTGATTGGACGAAGGTTTGCTGGAAGTGCAGTGATATCATTACCATTTAAATAGATTTTGCCTGAATCAGGCTTTTCAAAACCACCTAATAGACGAAGAGTGGTTGTTTTACCGCAGCCAGATGGACCTAAAAGAGTGACGAAAGAGTTCTCTTTAACGTAGAGGTCTAGCTCATCAAGAACCAGCTGCTTACCGTAGCTTTTTGATACGTGATCGAATTGAATAAATTCCAATTAATCATCCTCCTTATACATTCATAACATTTACTTTACCCATAGTTGTGTAGGTAAAATAAAAGCTCCGAATCAGACTCGAACTGACGACCCCCTCATTACGAGTGAGGTGCTCTACCAACTGAGCTATCGGAGCTTATGAAAAAAGCCTATATAGCCTTAATCCATGCGAAATTAAGTGTAATATAATGGTTGCAAAAAATCAATTAAAAACTCAATTAAAATGTTGAGAAAATCAATATGTTTTATTATAATGACACATGTACCAAAATTTATTATTAGTGGGGATTTAAAATGGAAACTAAAAAGAAAAATTTACCTGCATTTAACATTAAGGAGTTCTTCACAAAAGAAAATCTTCCTTTAATTACACTTATAGCCCTTGGAATATTCGCAATTGTTGCTATCGTAGTTTCAATCGTTGCTTTCAAAATCAACGTGGTAGTAGCTTGCGTGATGGTTATTTTGGAGGCTGGTCTTGCTGCTTGCCTCAATAAAATTCCTATTTGGATTCATGGACTTGTCATCATTGCTCAGATTGTCTGCGGCATCATGGCATCTCAGGTACCTTTCATGATCCTTATGGCATGTGTTTATATATTTGCAATTGTTTTTTTATATATTTGGTCAAGTTATGATTCGTCAAAATTATCAAAATAAGCTAGATAAATTAATAGAGAACTTAGAAAAAGAAGGCCAAGTGCCTTCTTTATTGTTACATAGCTGTTGTGGGCCTTGTAGTAGCTATTGCATTGAGTATCTTTCACAGTATTTCGATGTTACTGTCTTTTACTACAACCCAAACATTTATCCAGATGAAGAGTATTATCATCGTGTAAAGGAGCAACAGCGTTTTATCAACGAATTTCCTACTAAGCATCCAGTTGCTTTTATCGAGGGTGATTACGACAAGGACAGCTTCTACGAAATCGCCAAAGGCCTTGAAAATGAGCCGGAAAAAGGTGCTAGATGCCACAAGTGTTATGATCTTCGTTTGAGACGTACTGCAATGGTTGCAAAAGAAAAAGGCTTTGACTTTTTCACAACAACGCTTACAATATCACCAATGAAAGATTCCCAGGTGCTTAATGAAATCGGCATGAAAATTGCTGAAGAGCTTGAGATACCTTGGCTTCCAAGTGATTTTAAAAAGAGGGAAGGGTATAAGCGAAGCACTGAGCTTTCAAAGGAATACGACATGTATAGGCAGGATTACTGCGGATGCGTCTATTCCTATAGAGACAGACAGTTACAGAAACAACAGGCAAGTATGGAGGATTAGTTATGGCGCAGTTATGGGGTGGAAGATTCACCAAGGCTACAGATCAAATTGTTTACGATTTCAATGCTTCTATCAATTTTGATAAAAAGCTTTTTGAGCAGGATGTAAGAGGCAGCAGAGCACATGTTACTATGTTGGCTTCTGTTGGTGTTATCACATATGATGAGAAAAATCAGATTCTTGCTGGTCTTGATGGAATCGAAGCTGATGTTAAGTCTGGTGCACTTCAGATAACATCTGAGTACGAGGATGTACACAGTTTTGTTGAAGCAAATCTGATTGATAGAATCGGAGATGCTGGAAAGAAGCTCCATACTGGACGTTCCAGAAATGACCAGGTTGCACTTGATATGAAGCTCTACACAAGAGAGCAGGTCAACTCTACAGCCAAAGCTTTGGAACACCTTTTAAATACAATTCTTGGCATCATGGAAGAAAACATTGACACTATCATGCCAGGCTTCACGCATCTTCAAAAGGCTCAGCCAATTACAGTTGCCCATCATATGGGAGCCTATTTCGAGATGTTTAAAAGAGATGTTATGCGCTTAGCTTTCATCAACTCATCAATGTACACTTGTCCATTGGGCTCTGGAGCCTTGGCGGGCACCACATATCCTCTTGATAGAGATATGACTGCAAAGCTCCTTGGTTTTGAAATCCCTACACTTAATTCGATGGACGGTGTTTCTGACAGAGATTATCTTATCGAGTTTTTATCAGCACTTTGTACTATCCAGATGCATCTTTCTCGTTTTTCAGAGGAAATCATTATCTGGAATAGTAATGAATATCGATTCATCGAAATCGACGATGCCTTCTCTACAGGAAGCTCTATCATGCCTCAGAAGAAGAACCCTGATATTGCTGAGCTTGTACGTGGAAAGACAGGTCGTGTTTATGGCGCTTTGATGTCCCTTCTTACTACAATGAAGGGCATACCTCTTGCTTACAACAAGGACATGCAGGAGGACAAGGAAATGTCCTTCGACGCTATGAAGACAGTTCAGGATTGCATAATACTTTTCGATGGTATGCTTTCTACAATCAAGTTCAATAAGGACGTGATGGCGAAGAGCGCTAGAAACGGCTTTACAAATGCCACAGATGCGGCAGATTACCTTGTAAATAAGGGCGTACCTTTCAGAGATGCCCACGGCATAATCGGTCAAATCGTTTTGGCTTGCATCGACAAAGGGATTGCCATTGATGATATGTCTTTAGAGGAGCTTAGAAGCTATTCTGAAGCTTTCGATGAAGATATTTTCGATGCGATTTCTATGGAGACTTGCGTAAATAAGCGCCTTACAGTTGGTGCTCCAGGTCATGATGTTATGCTAGATGAAATCCAGTTATGTAAGGATTTTATGAAGAATATTCCAGAACATTTTAGTTTTGAGTAATAATTATGCAAGGAGTTGTTAAATTTGTTTAATTTCTCCTTGCATTTATTATATAGTTTGATTATAATCTAGTCTAATGACGGACATTTGTCCGCGACACAAATACAAAAGTAAGGAGAAGTTTGAAATGAGCGAGAAATTAAGAGTCGGAATTCTTGGTGGTACTGGTATGGTTGGTCAGAGATTTATTTCTCTACTTGAGAATCATCCATGGTTCGAGGTTACAACTATTGCAGCTTCACCACGTTCTGCGGGACAGCGTTATGAGGATGCAGTAGGCGGTAGATGGAAGATGGATACTCCAATGCCTGCAGCTGTAAAGGACATCATTGTAAAGAACGTTAATGAGGTTGAAGAAGTAGCTAAAGAAGTAGACTTCGTATTCTCTGCAGTTGATATGTCTAAGGATGAAATCAAGGCAATCGAAGAAGCTTACGCTAAAACTGAGACTCCAGTAGTTTCAAACAACTCAGCACATAGATGGACTCCAGATGTACCTATGGTTGTTCCAGAAATTAATCCTCAGCACATGGATGTTATCAAGTATCAGAGACAGAGACTTGGTACAACTAGAGGATTCGTTGCAGTTAAGCCTAACTGCTCAATTCAGTCATATGCTCCAGTTCTTACAGCTTGGAAGGAATTTGAGCCATATGAGGTAGTTGTTACAACATATCAGGCTATTTCCGGTGCAGGTAAGACTTTCAAGGATTGGCCAGAGATGGAGCACAACATCATCCCATTTATCTCAGGAGAGGAAGAGAAGTCTGAGAAGGAGCCACTTAGAATTTGGGGCGAAATCAAGGACGGCGTTATCGTTCCAGCTGACGATGTAAAGATTACTAGCCAATGTATCCGTGTTCCAGTTCTTAACGGACATACAGCAGCTGTATTTGTTAAATTCAAGAAACAGCCTACAAAGCAGCAGCTTATTGATGCAATCAACAACTTCTCTGGTGTTCCACAGGAGCTCAAGCTTCCATCAGCACCAAAGCAGTTCATCCGTTACATGGAAGAGGACAACAGACCTCAGGTAGCACTTGATGTAGATTACGAAAATGGTATGGGCATCAATGTTGGCCGTCTTCGTGAGGATAGCATCTATGATTGGAAGTTCGTTGGATTGTCACACAACACAGTACGTGGTGCTGCAGGTGGTGCAGTTCTTTGTGCAGAGCTTCTTAAGGCACAGGGCTATATCACAGCTAAATAAGAAAATCCTGATTTTAAGGTAAGCGCAGTAGGTTGTGCTTACCTTTTTTATTGCTATAAATATATTTTATAAATTAAATTCAAATAAAATACTTTTTTAGTGTAGTCTGCTAAAGTGAATTGTGTTATTATAGTACTCGTACTTAGTGAATTGACGTTTTTTTGGGAGAATAATATGACACGAACCAACGAACTTAAGAAGCTAGAAACTATTTACCAAGAGAATAAAAGCAACATTGTGCTTTTATATGGCAGACGTGGCTGCGGCTGTGAGTCCGTTCTAGACGAATTCACCACTGGCAAGGATTATCTTTATTACCGTAGTCGTCAATGCTCAGACAACAAGCAGCTAAAGTATCTTAATGATCAGATGGCATCTGCTTATGATAAAAAGATGGAATCTGAATCTTTTGACGAGTGTTTCAAGAACTTCAAATCTAAAGATGGCTCAAAGCTTGTATTTATTATTGATGAAGCTCAGTTTGCTATCAAGAAGAATAACGATTTGCTTTCAAGCCTTGTTTCTTTAAAGAATAGAAAGCTTTATCCAGGCAAGATTATGATTATTATTGCTAGTTCTTCGATAGTATGGTCTGAAAACACGTTTGTAGAATTCGCTGGAAATTCCATTAATGAAATCGATGAGACTATCAAGCTTGAGAATCATTCATTCCTTGATATTGTAAGGGCATTTCCTAATTACACTGTTGCTCAGTGCGTTAGCACATACGGTATCATCGGTGGTGTTTCTGATTACCTTGACAGATGGAATGGTAAAAAGAGCATTAAGGCAAATGTCTGTGAAAATATATTATCTCCAACAGGATTTCTTTACTCGGAGGCTGAGGGGTATATTTCTTCAGAGCTTAGAGAATTATCTTGCTACAACACAATCTTAGGCTCAATTGCGGCAGGCAATGAAAAGCTTAATGATTTGTTTGAGGATACAGGATATTCAAGAGCAAAGATTTCTGTATATATGAAAAATCTGGCAGCATTTGATGTTATAGATAAGGTTGTTTCCTTTGAGACAGGCGGATGGGACAACACTAAAAAGGGTATTTATAGAATTGTTGAGCCTTACACAAATTTCTGGTTCACATTTGTATATCCTCATTTATCAGAGCTGATTTCACACACACCGGAAGCTTTCTATGACAAGTTCATTGCTCCAAGCCTGGATGAATACTTACAGAATTACTTCGTGGATGTATGTAGAGAATATTTACATCTATTAAATATGGTAGGGCAGCTACCAATCAAGCTTGTAAAAATTGGTACATGGCTTGGTAAAGAAGGAACAATTGATGTAATCGGACAAAGTACTAACCGAGAAAATGTGGTTGGTATTTGCAACTGGACAGAGAAGACTATGGGATACGAAACATACGAAAAGCTTCTCGATTCTATGAAGCAAGCTCGTATCACTGCAAACACCATATTCCTTTTCTCAGCAACTAAGTTTGACAACAAATTAGTTGAGCTTTCAAAAGAAAATAAATCTGTTGTGTTGGTGGACATGACGGAGCTATAAAGTTATAATATTTAGAGCCCCTTGCCTATGGCTAGGGGCTCTAAATATTATTAAAACTAAAATTAATTTTTACAAGGGAGTAATAAGTTTGGGCAAAAAATTGATTATCACTGAGAAACCATCTGTTGCAAGAGACTTTGCAAGAGTGCTGAAGGTTTCCGGAAATCAAAACGGATTTATTGAGAATAATGAATATGTCATTAGCTGGTGCTATGGCCATTTGGTTCAGATGGTTTATCCAGAGGAGTATGACATTAAATATAAAAACTGGAATCTTGAGGATTTGCCATTTTTGCCTACTGAGTACAAGTACGGTGTTGTTGAATCTGCAAAGGACCAATACAAAGTAGTTAATGGCCTTTTGCACAGAGAGGATATTGATACTGTATATTGGGCAGGTGACTCGGGAAAAGAAGGACAGACAATCGAGGAAAACATCCGTAATTATGGTGGAGTTCGTGATGGCATGACAGAGCTTCGTGTTTGGATTGATTCACAGACTGATGATGAAATCCTGCGCGGCATTAATGAAGCAAAGCCAATGAGCGATTATGCAAAGCTCGGAGCTTCTGGTATTATGCGTACCATCGAGGATTATAGTCTTGGTATTAATTTTTCCCGTGCATTATCTGTTAAATACGGCCGTTTGATAAACGATGCGGCAGCTACCACAAGCTATGCAGCAATTGCTATTGGTCGAGTTATGACTTGTGTGCTTGGTATGGTAGTTGAGAGAGAAAGAGAGATTCGTAATTTCAACGAGGATCCTTTCTTCAAAGTAGTTGGTAAGTTCTCAGATGTTAATTTCCCGGCTGAGTGGAAAGCTGTTGACGGATCCAAGTATTTTGAATCTCCTTTGTTGTATGGCGACAAAGGTAACGGCTTTAAAACAAAGGATAGCGCTCAAAAGTTAATAGACGATTTAACAAATTCGGAAGCCCAGGTTTCAGATAAGGAAACAGGTATTTCAAAGAAAAAAGCACCTTTGCTTTTCAACCTGGCTGAGCTTCAATCGGAGTGCTCTAAGCGTTTCAAGATTTCTCCGGCTCAAACCCTTGATATTATTCAGGAACTTTACGAGAAAAAGTACACCACATATCCTCGTACAGACGCCAGAGTCCTTACAACAGCAGTTGCAAAGGAAATCAATAAAAACCTTAACAAGCTTCAGTCTTACGGACCTACTGCAAAGTATGTTCATGAGATTCTTGCAGATAGAAAATACATCGGCATTGAAAAGACCAGCTATACAGACGATAGCAAGGTTACTGACCACTATGCGATTATTCCTACCGGTCAATGCAATGGAATAGAAAACCTTTCTCCTCTTAGTCAAAAGGTTTACGAGCTTATTGTTCGTCGTTTCCTTTCTATTTTCTATCCACCTGCAGAATACAAAAATGTAAAAATCACAGTTAAGATAGATTCTGAATGCTTCTTTGCAGGAGCAAAGCTGTTAGTAAAGCCAGGATACCTTGAAATCGCTGGCATCCCTAAGAATAAAAAGGATGATACAGGAGAATCTGATGATGAAAACGAAGATGCAGAGGATGATTTTTCTAAGGAGAAGTTTGCTGCATTTGTAGAGCAGGTCAATATTGGTGATGCTATTAATGTAAATGGCTTCGAATTAAAAGAGGGAAAAACATCACCTCCAAAGAGATATACATCTGGTTCTTTGATTCTTGCAATGGAAAATGCAGGAAAGCTTATTGAGGACGAGGAGCTTCGAGAACAGATTAAGACTACTGGTATTGGAACATCTGCTACACGAGGCGAAATACTTGAAAAGCTGGTTCGAATCGGATATCTCAATCAAAATAACAAAACTCAGGTCATTACGCCAGAGCGACTTGGCGAGATGATTTACGAGGTAGTTCTTTTGACTACACCATCTCTTTTAAAGCCAGAGCAGACAGCTAACTGGGAAAAGGGATTGGAAGGAATTATCAATGGTTCGGTAGAGTTTGATGATTACCGCAAAGAACTAGAGGATTACATTCGCACAGAGACAAAGAGCATGATAGATTCCGACCTGACTCAGACTATCGCTCTTAATATTAATCAGTTCACTGGTAAGGATTCTAAAGGTCTTGCTACAAGAAAGCCTCTTGGAATTAATTGTCCAGCATGTGGTGGCGAGCTTACCACTACATCCTTTGGATATGGCTGCAGTAACTACACTAACGATGAAATTAAATGTAGATTTAGTATCGGCCAGATTGCTGGAGTAGACTTACCAGAAGAGCAGTTTAGAAAGCTCATCCTTGAGGGTAAGACAGATTTAATAGAAGGATTTAAGAGTAAATCTAACAAGCCTTTTAAATCTGTGCTTAAGCTAGGCAAAAACGAAGATGGTGAATTCAACGTTAGCTTCGATTTCTCTGAAACACCTACTGAGTATGTTGAGGATTTGAAATGTCCTGTTTGTGGTGGAAGAATCGCAAAGACTGGTTATGGATTTGCATGTGAGCATCGTTTCCAGGAGGAAAATCAGTGCTATTTCTCTGTTGGTGAAATCGCTGGCAGAAAAATCTCATTAGAAGAGCTTGCCGCACTTCTTAATAATGGAATCACTGATGTGCTCACTGGCTTCAAATCAAAGACTAACCAGAAGTTCAGCGCCAAGATTCAATTAAAAGAAAACGAAGAGGGCAAGAAGGTTCTTAGCTTCAACTTCGATGGCATTGAGGCGGAAAAACTTCCAGATGTTAAATGCCCTGATTGTGGCGGAGATATTCTTGTCCGTCCTAGTGGATATGGCTGTGCTAATTTTAACGCACAGGATGAAAACTCCTGCAAGTTTTATATAGGTAAGACAATTGCAGGAAAGAATATCAGCCCGCAGGTTGTTACTGAAATTCTTAAAGAAGGAAAGTCAGATACACTTAGAGGTTTTAAAGGCAAGACTGGAAAGAAGTTTGATGCAAGGCTTGTTCTTAAAAAGAACGAAGAAACAGGTCGTACAGAGCTTGTATTTGATTTCGATGATGTGGCTCCTAACTATTTGGCAGATGTGGTTTGTCCTGATTGCGGCAATAAAATCATAAAGACAAACTTCGGTTTTGCTTGTGAAAAATACTTTGATAAAGAGAATAAATGTAATTTTGTTATAGGAGAGATCGCTTCTAAAAAGATTGGCGATGGTGATGTGAAAGAGCTTCTTACAGAAGGACACACCAAAACTATTCGTGGTTTCAAAGGCAAATCAGGTAAAAAGTTTGATGCCTGCCTTGTCCTTAAGAAAAACGAAGAAGGCAAATCAGAGATAACCTTCGATTTTGACAATGTAGAGGCCAAGGATATTAAGGACGTGGTTTGCCCTGTATGTGGTGGCAAAGTTGTTGTTACTCCATTTGGTTATGGATGCAGCAATTACAAAAAGGATGATCCTGAGAATTCTTGCGGATTTAATATTGGCCAGATTGCAGGAGTTAAGCTTAAAGAAGCGCAAGTAAAAGAACTTTTAAAGGATGGTATCACATCTACAATATCCGGATTTAAGTCTAAGAAGGGAACAAAGTTTGATGCAAAGCTTGCTTTGAACAAAGATGAGACTGGCAAGGTATCAGGAATAAAGTTTGTTTTTGAAGACGAAGAAAAGGTTATGGAAGGCTTGAAGTGCCCTAAATGTGGAGAGCCTATTTTAAAGAATCACTTTGGCTACAGATGTAAGAATAACATAAGGGACAATGTAGATAGCTGTCAGTTCTATGTAGGCAAGGTTGCTGGCGTGGACATTCCGGAGGACCAATTCAGAAAGCTTATCCTTGAAAAGAAAACTGATGTTATATCTGGCTTTTTAAGTAAAAAAGGTTTATTCTTTGATGCGAGACTTAAGCTCAATGATGAATGTAGAACAGAGTTTGAGTTCGATAATTATTCAGATGCAAAGTAATTTACATAAAGAAAGGGAACATTATGGAACAGACAAAAATTAAATCTATGTATAATTTGGACGAAACTATCGCTAAAGACTTGTTTGATGGAAAGGAATATCCATGGGAGGTTCTTCCAGAGATTTCTGAGTTTATCAAAAAGCTTGGCCCAACACTTGATCCTGAAAAGTTCGAGAAAAGAGGAGAGGATGTTTGGGTAGCCAAGTCAGCTAAGATTTTTGATTCTGCATATTTAAACGGACCTCTTATCATTGATGAGGATGCTGAGGTTCGTCAGTGTGCTTTTATCAGAGGTTCAGCTATTGTTGGAAAGAACTGCGTAGTTGGTAACTCTACAGAGCTTAAAAATGTTGTTCTTTTTAACAACGTACAGGTACCTCATTACAACTATGTTGGTGATTCAGTTCTTGGTTACAAGTCTCATATGGGTGCTGGTTCAATCACATCAAATGTAAAGCAGGACAAGACTCTTGTTGTTGTAAAATCACGCGATGGAGAAAATATTGAAACAGGATTAAAGAAATTCGGAGCTATGCTTGGAGACAATGTAGAGGTTGGATGTAACTCAGTTCTCAACCCTGGCACAGTAGTTTGCCCTCGTTCAAATGTTTATCCACTTTCTTCTGTAAGAGGAGTGGTTGAGGCAGATAGCATTTTTAAGAGCCAGGACAACATCGTTAAGAAAAACTAAAAAAGTTAAATTTTTTAAGACCCGTTCTTTAAAGAATGGGTCTTTTTTGTTAAACTAAATAAAGATTATTTTTATTAGGGAGGATTTATAAAAATGGGACTTATTCAAGCAGTTAAAGGCTCAGTGTCTGGTGAACTTGCAAATCAGTGGAAAGAATTATTCGTATCTGATTCAATGGCATCAGATGTACTTGTTAAAAGAGCTGTTCACAAGATGACTGGCCGCGGTACAAACACTCAGGGAGATGTTGATGTTATTTCACATGGCTCTGCAATCATTGTAAACGAAGGTCAATGTGCTCTTTTAGTTGATAGCGGAAGAATTATCGATGTTGCTGCAGAGGCAGGTGCATATGAATGGGAGGATAATGGTTCTGCTTCTATTTTTGCAGGTGACTTTATCGATGTATTTAAGGAATTCGGACGTAGATTTACATTCGCCGGCGAGAAGCCAGTTCAGCAGAGAGTGTATTTCGTTAATACAAAGGATATTGTTGGTTTGAAGTTCGGCACACCATCACCAATTCCTTTCAGAATTCTTGATAACAACATTGGATTAGATTTAGATACAACACTTAAGCTTAACGGTAACTACAGCATGAGAGTATCTGATCCTACTCAGCTTTATGTTAACCTTGCAGGTAACGTAAAGAACGAATACACAGTTGATGATATTCAGGATCAGCTTCGTGCTACATTTATCCAGGCTCTTCAGCCAGCACTTGGCAAGCTTACAGCGCTTGGCGTTAGACCTTCAGGTATTCCAGCTTATACAAAGGAAATATCTGAGGCTATGAGCGATGAGCTTGATCAGGAGTGGACTGATAAGTACGGTCTTGCAATTACATCTGTTCAGATTCTTACAACAGTTATTCCTGATAAGGACGCTGATTTACTTAGAGAACTTCAGAAGTCTGGTGCACTTCGCTCACAGGCTATGGCAGGTGCAACACTTGTACAGGCTCAGGCAGAGGCAATGAAGACAGCAGCTGGCAATGCAAACGGTGCAGCTATGGGATTCTTTGGCATGAACATGGCTATGCAGGCTGGTGGTGCAAACGCAGCTGATTTATTAAATGCAGGTGCTGCAGGTATGGCAGCAGGTCAGCAGTTTGCTGGACAGCCAGGTCAGCCAGTACAGCCTCAGGCTGCTCCAGTTCAGGACGCAGCTGCAGCACAGCCAGGTAGATGGTTCTGTCCAAATTGTGGTAATGAAAACTACGGCAATTTCTGCGTAAATTGCGGAACTAAGAGACCATAGGAAGGAAGTTAAAAAATGGCTACAATGTTCCCTTGCCCAAGTTGTGGAGGGCAACTGAAGTTTTCGCCAGAACGTATGCAAATGCTTTGTAGCTCTTGCGGTCAGTATACAGATCCAAGAGCATACAAAGGTAATGATATTGAAAATGAGGCAGGTATAAATACTACAATTTATACCTGTCCTAATTGTGCTGGGGAAATTCAGGTAATAGATAACGATGGTATGGAATTTTGTCCATACTGTGGTACTCAGACTACCATGCAGGAACACTTTTCTAAAAGTGGTGTTCCTAAATATATTCTTCCTTTTAATCTCACAAAAAAGGAAGCTCGTGAAAAATATCTAGAGGAAGTTAAACATATTCATTTTGTCCCTGATGGATTAAATATCGATGACAATATTGATAAGCTTGTTGGACTTTATACTCCATATTATCTCTATGATTATTCGTCAGATGGTGATGTTTCATTTGTTGGTAAACAGACATCTACAAGTGGAGATTATGAGGTTACAAAAGAAACCCAGTTTAATGTTAGGGTTGACGTGGATGATATGAAGGTTCCATTTGATGCATCACAGACATTCGACGACAATGTTTCTGGCTCAATCAATCCATTTCCGCTTAATGAATTGGAAAAGTTTAATCCAAACTTTTTAGCAGGATTTTTCGTTGAAAATTCTACTGTTGATAAGGAAATCTATGTTGAGGACGCATTAGAGGAAGCTAAGAACTCACTTTGTAACAAAGTTAAAGCTAAAGCGGATGGATATGATTTGACTAGCAGAGAAGATGAAAGAATTCATAATGATGTTGCTTCGAAGCTACAGTATAAGGGATGCGAAGGAGCATATCTTCCTGTCTATTTCATGACTACACGTAATTACGATAGAGTTTCATATTCTGTAATCAATGGCGCTTCAGGTGCTGTTTATTCTGATATGCCTATCGATAAAAGAAAGATGTATGCCACGGCAATTGCTGCTTCTATTGTTATATTTTTAGTTCTTTTTGTTTTGAGCTTAACTTTTAGCTTTACTTATCGCATAAAGAATCTTTGTGGGTTTGCTGCACTTGTTTCTTCATTTATAGCTTACTATGGTGCAAAGATTGCAGATGGTGTCTATAGACGTGACAATCATCTTGATGATAAGGGGTATTTTAAGAGCAAGGATGTTGTTACTAGCAATAATATAAAGCCAATCAAAAAGAAAGCTAAGAAGAAGATTAATAAAAAATCTACAAAGGCAGCTCTTTCTGGTGCTGGAGCAGTTGTTTTATTTTTGCTTTTAAAGGGCGGATATGCATTTATCATAGCAGGTATACTTTATGTTATTGAGAATGGTAGAGTTGTTGCAAATGTTCTTAATGTTATTTTGATGTTAGCTATGTATATTTTTAGTTTTGCATTCATTATTACAGGCTTTAATGCAGTTAAAAAGGGACAGAAGACAGTTCTTTTGCTAGGCACATTTGGATGGATTGCCGCAATTCTCATAAGAATAATCAACCTTCCAAACGACATAATCTATTACATAGCTTTAGCTATCGTGTTTGCGATTATCGTCTTTACTATTGACTGTACTGTTAGAGAGTACAACAGACTTGCAACACGCCCATCACCACAGTTTATGAAGAAGGGAGGAAAGCTAGAAAATGCGAAAGGCTAAATATTTCATTTTCTTATTTTTAGTATGTTTGCTACTTCCTATTCGTGCTGAAGCTAAATCAAATGTAACTATTATCGATGATGCTTATTTGCTTAGCGATGATGAATATGATGAGCTTGAAGAATATCTGGATTCTTTGGATAGCAGCTATAATTATGTGGTTGCTACTACAGATGAGTCTAATTATGGGCAAGATGAAGATTCTATTCTTTTTGATTTCTATACTGAAAATTACAACTCAAGAGAGGATGGAGTCGCTTTCTTGATTGATATGTACCATCGAGAGTTGTACTTATCAGGATATGGAAAGGCCCAATACGAGATAAAAAATGCAGATGCATATGATATTACAGATAATGTTTATAGATATGCGTCAGATGGAGAGTACTACGAATGTATTTATTCTGTTTTTGAGCAGTGCAATACATTGATTAATGATGGAATAATCCTTAGACCAATGAGACTTATAGTTACAGCTCTAGTTTCTATAATTCTCGGATTCTTACTTGTATTCTTAAAAGCAGTAAGAGAGAGAGCAAGGGTTCAGACATTTACTCCTGCAGAATTGCTTCTAATTGGAGCTTCCATTGCAGGAACATCTACAGTACTAAATACAACTCGTAGAAAAATCGCATCAGCTGGAAGTTCATACCACGGTGGTGGCGGTGGATTCTCTGGTGGCGGCGGATTTTCCGGCGGTGGCGGCGGTGGCCATTCAGGCGGAGGTCACAGCTTCTAAATATTTAGATAATTTTTTAACGAAAATACAAAAGAATACTTTACTAAAGCCACAGAAAGTGAGAAAATGTAATCAATAACGCGTTTCTATGCGTTTATATAATTAGGTCATTAATGTAGGTAGCAGTATATTAATGGAATTATAGAAAGGAGTTCTACAATGATTTACACAAAAGAAGTAGAAAACATGTGTCCTGTAGCAAAGGGCGCAAAGCATGAACCAGCTCCTATCCCTGAAGAGGGAAAATGGGTACACGCTAAGCAGATTTCTGATATTAGCGGTTTCACACACGGTGTTGGCTGGTGTGCTCCACAGCAGGGTGCCTGCAAATTATCTTTAAATGTTAAGAATGGTGTTATTGAGGAAGCACTTGTTGAGACAATTGGTTGCTCAGGTATGACACATTCAGCAGCTATGGCTGCAGAGATTCTTCAGGGAAAGACAATCCTTGAGGCTCTTAATACAGACCTTGTTTGCGACGCTATCAACACAGCTATGAGAGAGCTTTTCCTTCAGATCGTTTACGGACGTACACAGTCTGCATTCTCTGATGACGGACTTGCAATCGGTGCTGGTCTTGAGGATCTTGGAAAGGGTCTTCGTTCACAGGTTGGTACAATGTACGCAACAAAGGAAAAGGGTGTTCGTTACCTTGAAATGGCTGAAGGCTATGTAACAGGTATCGCACTTGATGATGATAACGAAGTTATCGGATATCAGTTTGTTTCTCTTGGAAAGATGACAGACTTCATTAAGAAGGGTGATGATCCTAACACAGCATGGGAAAAGGCAAAGGGCCAGTACGGTCGTGTTGACGATGCTGCTAAGATTATCGATCCACGTCAGGAATAATATAGGAAAGGAGAAACAAAAATGGCTTTATTTGAATCATATGAGAGAAGAATTGATCAGATTAACGCAGTTCTTAATAAGTATGGTATCAGCTCAATCGAAGAAGCTGAGAAGATTACTAAGGACGCAGGTCTTGATGTATACGAGCAGGTAAAGAAGATTCAGCCTATCTGCTTCGAGAACGCTTGCTGGGCTTACACTGTAGGTGCTGCAATCGCTATTAAGAAGAATTGCCGCAAGGCTGCTGATGCAGCTGCAGCAATCGGAGAGGGACTTCAGTCTTTCTGTATTCCAGGTTCTGTTGCTGATCACCGTAAGGTAGGTCTTGGACATGGTAACCTTGGAAAGATGCTCCTTGAGGAGGAGACAGAGTGCTTCTGTTTCTTAGCAGGTCACGAGTCATTCGCTGCTGCTGAAGGTGCTATCGGTATCGCTGAGAAGGCTAACAAGGTTCGTCAGAAGCCTCTTAGAGTAATCCTTAACGGTCTTGGAAAGGATGCTGCTCAGATTATTTCTCGTATCAATGGTTTCACATTTGTTGAGACAAAGTACGATTACAAGGAAGCTAAGCTTAACATCGTATCAGAGAAGGCATACTCAAACGGTCTTCGTGCTACAGTTAAGTGCTATGGCGCTGATGATGTTCAGGAAGGTGTTGCTATCATGCATCATGAGAACGTAGGTGTATCTATCACAGGTAACTCTACAAACCCAACACGTTTCCAGCATCCAGTAGCTGGTACATACAAGAAGGAGTGCGTTGACCTCGGCAAGAAGTACTTCTCAGTTGCTTCAGGCGGTGGTACAGGACGTACACTTCACCCAGATAACATGGCAGCAGGTCCTGCTTCATACGGTATGACAGATACTCTTGGACGTATGCACTCAGATGCTCAGTTCGCTGGTTCATCTTCAGTTCCTGCACACGTTGAGATGATGGGTCTTATCGGTATGGGTAACAACCCAATGGTAGGTGCAACAGTTGCTGTTGCTGTTTCTGTTGAGGAAGCTGCTACTGCTGGTAAGTTTTAATTAAATCGAGCGTAGCGTTATATTAAAGAGCTCTTAGGTTTTGCCTAAGGGCTCTTTTTTGATGAATATTTTAAAATAATATGTTTTTTTTGTGCATTGTATTACACATTATAAAATTCATACTATAATATTTTAAGAGAATTAATGGACGTTTATTTATATAGGGGGTAGTTCTATGGGCAGAGAAGAAAGAAAAGAGGCTATTAGAGAGAGATTAGACCAAAATCTTTCAGAAGAGCAAAAGGAAAACATTGCAGGAGTAGTAAAGATTGCGGAACACAATAAAGGCAATTTTTTCCAATCAATTACATTTCAAAATATTATTGTTAATGTAGTAATATTAGTTGCATTTATCGTATATGCGATAATATCAAATACTGCAATGCAAAGTGTGAAGTCACAAGCTTTAGTGGCAAGTGAGAATGAGTTGATATGTGCTGAGGAATCAGCTCAATTAAGACAGGATATTATACACATATCTGCAGAAATAAATCGCACTTTAGGTCAATGTGAAGCAGGTACTATAATGAGTGCTTCAGAATTTGATGATATGAACTCATATATAGATGACTTAGAAAATCATCTTACTTATATGGAATCATCAATAATAGTTAGCAATGTATCAGATGGTGAGCAAATAGTTGCGGATTTAAGAACAAATACAGAAGCTTTTGCATCATCTGCTGAAACATTAAAGGGATATATAGCAGCTTCGGATATGGCTGGAGCTATTGGATATGTTTCAACTGAATATGGTACCAATCTGGAGGCTGCTTATGCATCACTTGATGCTGTAGATGCTGCTATTACTTCATTGAGTGAAGGTTTTTCAGGGTATTTAGATAGCTACATTTCGCAAGTATCAATGAAGGGCTACTTTGTAATGGGAATAGTTGTGGTTCTTATTATAGTTAGCTTCCTGCTTTCATTTATTAGAATTAACAAAACTATTCTTGGTATTTCTTATGAATTACAATCAATTATAAATAATATTAATAGAGGAAAAGGAGACCTTACAGCTCGTATTAATACGAAGACAAAAACTGAACTAGCTATGATATCTGATGGAATCAATGAGTTTCTTGGAACACTTCAAGGTGTTATTAAGGATGTTAAAGAGGGCGCTAGCGTTCTTAGTACATCTTCAGACAGTATGGTTGTTAAGATTCAAAGTGCATCTGATAATGTCACTAATACTTCAGCAGCAATGGAAGAGTTGGCAGCGTCAATGGAGAATGTTTCTACTACAGCAATTGATTTAAATGACAAGGTATTTGAAGTTAGAGAGGCTACGAATGCTATAGATGCCGAGGCAAAAGAAGGCGCTTCTAAAGCAAATGAGATCAAAATGGCAGCTGATGAAATCAAGAAAGAAGCAACTGAGAAGAAGGATAACACTGGAGCTAAGATGGAAGAGTTATCTAGAGTTCTCGAGGTTTCTGTAAAAGAATCTGAGCAGGTCAACCAAATTGGTGATTTGACAAACGAGATTCTTGACATTGCCAGCCAGACAAACTTGCTTGCTCTTAATGCATCTATCGAAGCTGCCAGAGCTGGTGAGGCTGGAAAGGGATTCGCTGTTGTAGCTGATGAGATTAGTAAACTTGCAGCAAACTCAAGAGATACAGCTGGAAATATTCAGGAAATTTCTGCTAAGGTTACAGCGGCTGTTAAAACACTTTCAGATAATGCGGTTCAAGTTATTGAATTCATCAATGAAAATGTTTTGGCTGATTATGATGCCTTCGTAGAAACTGGATCTAAATTTGAAGATACAGCTATAATGATTGATGAAATGTTGGCTACATTCTCAGACAAGGCAGATAATCTAAACAATGTAATGAATGAGATGGCTGATAGAATTGAGACAATTTCTAATTCTGTAAATGAAAGCTCTAATGCTATTGGTATGAGCGCTCAGGCTGCTACGGAAATCGTTGGTGAAATCCAGGGCATCAATGAAGCTATGGATCAAAATAATGATGTTACAAAGCAATTAAATTCAAGTACTCAAAAATTTGAGATAGTTTAGGCTTTTAGAATTTAATATTAGAGCTCTATAGATGTAATCTATAGGGCTCTTTTTATATCTTAAAAAAATACTATAAAACCCAATATATTTATTGTGCTGCTAGTTCCATAATTCTGAATAATGGTGTAGAATACGATTGCTGTGCAAAAATATAATTACTAAAAGGATGAAGGCAATATGAAAAAGAAAAAAGAACTAATGGGTGAGAATTATTCTTCTGAAGGAAGAAAGGAAGGGGGCAGTAAATTCTTTTATTCAATTAAGTTTCAAAATGTCGTTTTGAATCTATTGATTCTTCTAGCATTCATGCTATATGTATTTACTTCAATTGGCGCACTGTACAAATTAAAAAATTACGCAGTTACAACAGGCAATAGTCAGTTGGAGTGTGCTAGAGAAGCCTATGAATTAAAGGCAGATGTAATTCATATTTCAGCAGAACTCAATAGATACATGGGACAGGCTGAATCGGGGACAGTTATTACTACATCAGATTTTGAGGTTATGGATTCGTATATTTCTGATATAGATTCACATTTGAATTATTTGGATAATTGCTTATTAGTTAGTGATTTGGAAGATGGCGCACAGCTTGTATCAACAAACAGAGAAAATGTTGAGGTTTATTTATCAGCAGTAGATAACATCAGAAGTTGTATTCTTAAGGGAGATGTTGCTGGTGCTGTAAAGTATGTATTTGGTGATTATGGTACATACCTGGACAATATCAATGAATCAATGGATGCGTTAAATAACGGCGTAAATGATTTACAATCAGGTTTTGGAACTTATCTTAGTTCATACGTTTTTGACGTTTCTATTGGCGCGTATATTGTTATGGGCATAGTAATTGCACTTATTGTGGTTTCTTTTGTTCTTACTTACGTAAGAGTGAACAAGAAAATTATTAGCATGTCTAATGAGCTTCAAGAAATCATTAATAGTATAGAAGATGGTAGAGGAGATTTGACTACACGTCTTAATACAAATACAAAGACTGAGCTTAGTCTTATTTCTGACAATATTAACCAGTTTATGGAGACATTACAGAATGTAATTAAGGATGTAAAATTTGGAGCAAATGTTTTGAAGACTTCTGCAGATAGCATGGTTGGAAAGCTTCAGAGTGCTAGCAACAATGTTACAAATACTTCTGCAGCAATGGAAGAATTGGTTGCTTCTATGGAAACAATTACATTCTCAACTGTAGATTTAGAGGACAAACTTAAGATCGCTAAGAAAGCTACTGCAGCTATCAGTGAGGAATCACAAACAGGCTCAGAGAAAGCTAATGAGATTAAGCTTCAGGCTGATGAAATCAAAAAAGAAGCTAATAGCAAGAAAGCTAATACGGGCAGCAAAATTGAAGAGCTTTCATGTGTCCTTGAAGAATCTGTTAAAGAATCAGAGCAGGTTAATCAGATTAGCGATTTGACTAATGATATTCTTGATATTGCTAGTCAGACAAACTTACTTGCACTTAATGCTTCTATTGAAGCTGCTCGTGCTGGTGAAGCTGGTAGAGGTTTTGCGGTAGTAGCAGACGAAATCAGTAAGCTGGCTGCAAACTCTAGAGACACAGCTGGAAATATCCAGGAAATCTCTGAGAAAGTTACTACAGCAGTTCAAGCATTGTCAGACAATGCAGTTCAGGTTATCCAGTTTATTAATGAAAATGTTTTACGTGATTATGATGCATTTGTAGAGACTGGTGATAAGTTTGAAAACACAGCCACTATGATTGAAGAAATGCTTGCTGCATTTTCTGATAAGACAAATAATCTTAACGAAGTTATGGATGAAATGTCTGCAAAGATTCTTACAATTGGAGATTCTATTCAGGAAAGCTCAATGGCGATAAATATGTCTGCTACAGCAGCTACTGATATTGTTAGTGAAATCCAGGGCATTAATGATGATATGGATAAAAACAGTATTGTTACTAAGCAGCTTAATGAAAGCGCTATGAAATTCGAAGTAGTATAATTATTTGCCTATTGCGGAGATAATCTGCAATAGGCTTGTTTTTTTGGTCAGATACGTTTATAATTTACTTTACTACTTTTAATCACTAAAGTAACTGGAGGATGGACAGATGAAAAAGGAAATTTCAAAGCTTTTAGAAGTAAGAGAAAGCGTTAGGGTAGTAGATGCTACACTTCGTGATGGAGGTCTTGTAAATGATTTTTATTTTACAGACGAATTTGCAAAGGCTCTTTATCTTACAAATGTAAAGGCTGGAGTTGACTATATGGAAATGGGTTATCGAGCTGACAAAGAACAGTTTGATGAGAATTCTTTTGGCCCATGGAAGTTTTCATCTGATGATTATATTAGAAAGATTGTTGGCGATAACAATACTGATTTGAAGCTTGCAATTATGGCAGATGTTGGTCGTTGTAATTACAAGGAGGATATTCATCCAAAGGCAGAAAGCCCTGTGGATCTTATTCGTGTTGCTACATATCTTCATCAGCTTCCTGGAGCGGTTCAGATGATTGAGGATGCTTATAAGAAAGGTTACGAGACTACTTGTAATATTATGGCTATTTCTACAGCCTCAATGGAGGATATAAAGTCAGCCCTTGATATTGTTTGCCAGACACCTATTTCATGCATTTATATCGTAGATAGCTACGGCTCTCTATATCCAGAACAGACAGAACGTATTGCTGATATGTACTATGAAATTGCGTCTAAGTATGACAAAAAGGTGGGAATGCATGCACATGATAATCAAAAGCTTGCGTTCGCAAATACGATAGAGGCTGTTGGTGACAATGTAGATTATTTGGACGCTACATATTGTAGTATGGGCCGTGGAGCAGGAAACTGTGCTATGGAGCTTCTTCTTGGCTTTCTTAAGAATCCAAAATATAAGGAGAGATATGCTATCAAGTTTGTAGAGGACTATATGATGCCATTAAAGGAACAGGGCGTTGTATGGGGATATGATATGCAATACCTTACAACTGGTCTTTTAAATCAGCACCCAAGAACAGCTATCCAATTTACAAAAGAAGGTAGAAAGGATTACTTCGCTTTCTACCAGGAAATGCTTAATTTAGATTAAAGATTAGTTAAAATTAATTTTGCAATATTAGCCCAGGTGTGATTCGCATTTGCGATATTAAATCCGCCTTGGGCTATTTTTTTTAGCTCATCAGGCTTATCCAAATGACTATCTACCATAGAAGAAATTTCATCCATATGATTCAAATCATAGAATAGTATATTTTGGTCATGCTGATATTCTGAAAGCAGCAAAGTAGTAGGGTCGGTGAGAGAAACGGCTCCATTTAGCTGGCCTGAGAATACTCGGTCGTGGCTACCTGCTTTGAAATTTGGCATGATATTTACAGATATTTTAGCCTTAGAAAAAACTGTAAATGTAAGATTGAATGGAATCTCGCGATGGAGAGTGGCATGCTTTAAATCTAATTCTTCCCAAAGTGCGCCAAAAATATGGAAGTTGTGACTGCATTTATCCAGCTCTAACACAAGATTCTTTCTGTTTATGCAGCGCACATAAGCATCTGCCAGATAGAAAGATTGTGTATGTAAAGGAAGGTCGGAATTAATGTAGTCGTAGATTTCGTTTCTTGCCAGAGTTTCAACAGCATCCTCTATTGTAAGGCTACTGTCTGCAAGCATCATATCAATCAATTCGTATACGTTTTGTGCAAGGAAATCTGGAATCTTATGGATGGCAGCTTCAAGTCTGGTAGGGTCCGTATAAGTGCCGGATAAAAGAATATCGTATGGGCGCTCATTATAACCATCCCAGTTGATGGCGTCGTTTCCGAAGGCTAATTCGCCAGTCATTGGTGTGACAGTAACTGATTTGATATGAGGATAGTATTTTAGAATGTAGTCTCGGTGCTTTGCATCTAGGCAAACTACATTGAAATTGCTAAGCTTATGCTTCAATGAATCATGATGATATAGAGGGTGGTCTAGAATAACATCAAAAAAAGGCGCATCTACATGATCTAGAAAATATGAATCGTCATCCATAAGTGCACGAGGCAAATCGGAATTGAAATCGATAAGTGCATCGTATTTTGCTCCTACATAGTTTTCTAAATCGTCTAAGGCGTCTTCGTCTACTTTAAAATATTCTACTGTATGTCCCATATCGGTGAGAGCTTTGCCTAAAGCGTCCCCGAAGTAAAGATAGGAATTATAGCATACAGTTTTCATCTCAAAAATTAAGAATTTCATATAGCCCCCTATAAGAATAGTTCACAAATATTTTATCATATTTAATTTTCACTATGTTATACTTTATGTAAACGTTAAAGGGGGAGAATATGATTAAAGCAGCAGCATATAATTGTGAGCCATTACAAAATCCGTTCATATTTGATGAAGTGTACAGCATGATCAGTCCCCAAAGACGAGAACATGTTGACGAGGCTAAGACCTTAAAGGGCAAATGTGAGAGATTAGGCGCTGCCCATCTTTTAGAAAAACTTCTATGGGAAAATCACATTGAAAGACCATATGTCTATTCATCAACTTCTCAAGGAAAACCCATTTTTATACAGCCGAAAAACGTAGATTTTAGTATTTCGCATTCTAATTTTTTTGCAGTAGCGGCAATTTCAGATAAGCCTGTTGGAATTGATGTTGAGCGAATTCGTCCATACGATAGAGATTTAGTTGAACGCTTTTTTACAAAGGCTGATTTAGAGTACTTGGAATCATTAAAGAAAACCGAGGTAAACAAAAAATTTACTGAGGTTTGGACATTTAAAGAGGCTACCTGCAAGATGATGGACCGACCACTAATGCAGGTCCTTCAGTGGATTGATTTCAGTGAGTACTGTGATTTTGAAAAGGGAAGTACTTACTGGACAAAACAGGGATTTGAATTCAGAGATTTTTATATTACTTTGTGTTACGAAGATAAGAGACAGCCAATTCAAATGGGACTCTATAACCCATATGATGGAAAGTATTACTAAATTTACTAAATTCTGAAATCTTTTTGGTTGACATATAAATTGTTTGTGATAGAATTTGTAATAGTTTCGTACTTCAAAGCATTAAAGTGCAAACGAGATTATATTTTTAGGAGAGCATTATGGAGTCTAAAAAAGTTCTTTCTATTTTAGTAGAAAACACACCAGGTCTTACAAGCCGCATTTCAGGCTTATTTTCAAGAAGAGGATACAATATCGACAGTTTCTCAGCGGGTGTCACTGCTGATCCTAGATATACACGTGTGACTATTGTTACACATGGCGATGAAATGATATTGGAACAGATTGAAAAGCAGGTGTCAAAACTTACAGAGGTTGTTGATCTCAAGGTTTTGGAGCATGGTAGCTCAGTAAAAAGAGAGCTTATGCTTGTTAAGATTTCTGTTAGAAATGACGAGAGACAGGATGTTCTCACAATCGTTGAGATTTTCAAGGGAAAGGTTGTAGATGTTACTCATGATTCTATGATTCTTGAACTAACAGGCAACCAGGACAAATTGGAAGCATTTTTAGATATGCTTGGAGACTACGACATCTTAGAGCTTGCTCGTACCGGTCTTACTGGTCTTAGCCGCGGCTCAGAGGATGTAGTTATATTATAAGGAGGATAAAAGAATGTCACAGGAAGCAAAGATTTATTACCAAGAAGATTGTAATCTCTCATTATTGAAGGGTAAGACAATAGCTATTATTGGTTATGGTAGCCAGGGTCACGCACACGCTCTTAACCTTAAGGAAAGCGGATGCGACGTCATTATTGGTCTTTACGAAGGTTCAAAGTCTTGGGCAAAGGCTGAGAAGCAGGGCCTTACAGTATATACAGCAGCAGAGGCTGCAAAGAAAGCTGATATCATTATGATTCTTATCAACGATGAGAAGCAGGCTGATATGTACAAGGCTGACATCGAGCCAAACCTTGAGGCTGGCAACATGCTTATGTTTGCTCATGGTTTCAACATTCACTTTGGTTGCATCAAGCCACCAGCAGATGTTGATGTTACTATGATTGCACCTAAGGCTCCAGGTCACACAGTACGTTCTGAGTACCAGGCAGGTAAGGGAACTCCTTGTCTTGTTGCTGTATATCAGGATGCTACAGGAAAGGCTCTTGATCTTGCACTTGCTTATGGTGCTGGTATCGGTGGAGCTCGTGCTGGTATTCTTGAGACAACATTCAGAACAGAGACAGAGACAGACCTCTTTGGTGAGCAGGCAGTACTTTGTGGTGGTGTTTGTGCTCTTATGCAGGCTGGTTTCGAGACTCTTGTTGAGGCTGGATACGATCCAAGAAATGCATACTTTGAGTGTGTACACGAAATGAAGCTTATCGTTGATCTTATCTACCAGTCAGGCTTTGCTGGAATGAGATATTCTATTTCAAATACAGCTGAGTACGGTGATTACATCACTGGACCAAAGATTGTTACAGAAGATACAAAGAAGGCAATGAAGCAGATCCTTTCCGATATTCAGGATGGTACATTTGCTAAGGAATTCCTTCTTGATATGTCACCAGCTGGTCGTCAGGTTCACTTCCAGGCAATGAGAAAGCTTGCTGCTGAGCATCCAGCAGAAAAAGTTGGTGAGCAGATTCGTAGCCTTTACTCATGGAACAATGAGGAAGACAAGTTCATCAACAACTAATATAAAAAATAAACCGCGAGGCCTAAGCCTCGCGGAAGTTTTTATTATGAAAGAATTTATACAGATGAGATGATATCTTGATTTCGGTGTAGATGTCGGCATATTCACGAGGGGAATATTCAGATATAAAGTTGGTAGGAAAAGCTTTTTTCATACCGCGGGCTTTACATAAATCTACTGCCTTGTTGTAAGCTATAGCAGCTTTTGCTTCGCTATTATAACGGCCGACTATAAAATCACCATTAAGATGAATCTTAGCTGCATAGATTACCTTTCCAGCCTTTTCCTCACGGTATACGCCGTGATATTTATTTACAACTATAATGTTTGAATATCTGAAATCAGTTTCGTCGCCATTGGCGAAGAGAAAGTCCTTACCTTTTACGCTGTAAGGTTTGATGCCATAACGGCCAAGAATGTTGTATTGCATTCCGTAATCACTGACAAACATGTGGCCTCCGCGATACTGAATCTTATGACTTGAATAGTAGAAGAGGTCATCATTGTCGAATTTCAAGATAGTTGTTTTATCTAAATAGTATTGAAAATAATTTCTCTGAAGATATATTGGAGTTTTAATATAAATATGGTTGTCTCTAAAATTTATTAGAGTGATGCACTTATCAAATGGAAGCTCTTTGATTTTGCTTTGCAAATTTAAGATAGTGATATCTTCATTTTTGATAATGCTCCAAGCCTCATTGTAAGCTTTGTTGCATTTAGCTTCTGTAGAAAAGCTACCTATGCTGATGTGTTTTCCATTGTAAGTGATATTGCCACGATAATAGACCGTTCCGTCTTTTTTAGTGGCCTGATATACGCCAGGTTTCATATAGAATCCTCCTATGCATATTATTTTACACTTTTGAGAAGAAAAATGTTTAAAAAATTGGTGAAATAAAGGAATAAAATGAATTTGAAAAAAACTAATTCTAATTTAACAGTTTTTAGAGAAGGAGTAAGAGATGGGGTTCCTATTGGATTAGGATATTTTGCTGTTGCATTTTCTCTTGGAATTCTGGCTAGAACAGCACATTTTACTCCATTGCAGGGTTTTATTAATTCCTTTTTAAATAGAGCTAGCGCAGGTGAATATGCCGTATATACTGTAGTGGCTGCTGGAGCTGGTTTTGTAGAAATGGCAATTATGACTTTGGTTGTAAATGCTAGATATCTACTGATGTCTACGGCCTTAAGTCAAAAATTTGATCCTAAAACCCCTTTGATTCATAGAATGCTAGTGGGATTTAGTGTTACTGATGAAATATTTGCCATAACCATTAACAGGCCTGGTTTTATCAATCCTATATATAATTATGGAGCTTGTGCTATAGCAGTTCCTTGCTGGGCTCTTGGAACTTCATGTGGAATTGTGGCAGGAGAGCTGATGCCTCTTAGAGTTGTGAGTGCATTTTCTGTTGCTTTGTATGGAATGTTTTTAGCTTGCATTATGCCGGAAGCTAGAAAGCATAGAATAGTGGCAGTGTTAATTATAATAAGCTTTGTTCTTAGCTATTTAGCATCTAGATTAGATGTTTTTGCATCCATATCAGCTGGAACGAAAACTATTATTCTTACTGTTGTAATTGCTGCTGTAGCTGCAATACTATTTCCACATCCTATGGAGGAAGACGATGACTAGGACTTATATTTATATATTGGTGGCAGCACTTGTCAGTACGTTTATACGTATTTTGCCGGTCACTGTTTTTAGAAAGCAAATAAAGAATCGATTTATTCGTTCGTTTTTATATTACGTTCCATATGTAACTCTTGCAGTTATGACATTTCCCGCTATCATTGATGCAACACAGGTGAAGCTTGCTGGAATAATTGCATTGATTGTGGGAGTTGTAGCAGCTTGGTTTAATCAAAGCCTATTTAAAGTAGCAGCACTTTGTTGCGTGGTTGTATTTATAGCGGAATTGGTTTTGATATGATGTTTAACTTGCAATAATCACAAAAAAGACTCTTAGGAGTCTTTTTTTATTGTGTAGAATTTTGATATTTTTAAATAGAATTTTATATTTTAAACAAAAAAGTGAACTGTTATTATTTATTCATAGTTAAAAACGACAACAAAGTTGTCAAGAAAACACAGGAGGAGAAGGTAAAATGAAAAAACGTGTTCTAGGTTTAATGATGACAGCCGCTCTTGCAATGGGGTTATTTGCAGGATGTGGCCCTGCAGACACAGGCGCTGATCCAGCTGCTACAACTGACACAGCAACAGAATCTTCTGATTCTTCTGCACCAGCAGCTTCAAACGGAAAGAGAGTTGCAGTTGCAATGCCTACTCAGTCTTCAGAGAGATGGATTAACGATGGTAGCAACATGAAAGAGAAGCTTGAGGCTCTCGGATATGAAGTTGATCTTCAGTATGCTGAGGATGACGTTCAGGCTCAGGTATCTCAGATTGAGAACATGATCGCTGCTGGCGCTGATTGCTTAGTAATCGCTGCAGTTGACTCATCAGCTCTTGTAAACGTAGAAGAGCAGGCTAAGGAAGCTGGTATTCCTATCATCGCTTATGACCGACTTCTTATGGATACAGACGCTGTAAGCTACTATGCAACATTCGATAACAAGGGTGTTGGTACAGCAATTGGTAAGTACATCGAAGAGTCAAAGGATTTGGCTAACACAGATGAGACTTACACAATCGAGTTCTTCATGGGATCTCCAGATGATAACAACGCTGTAATGCTTTACAACGGACTTATGGAAGTTCTTCAGCCATACCTTGATGATGGTACATTAGTATGTAAGTCAGGTAGAACATCATTTGATGATACATGTATCCTCAGATGGTCTCAGGAAACAGCACAGCAGAACTGTGAAAACTACTTAACAGGTTTCTATGCTGATGAAAAGCTTGATATCTGTGCAACAGCTTTTGATGGTTTTGCATATGGATGTAAGGCAGCTCTTGAAGGAGCAGGCTACACAGTTGGCGAAGATTGGCCACTTATCACAGGTCAGGATGCTGAGCTTATGGCTACAAAGAACATCATCGCTGGATCACAGACAATGTCAATCTACAAAGACACACGTCTTCTTGCTGACAAGTGCGTAACAATGGTTCAAGCAGTTCTTGAAGGTTCAGAGCCAGAAATCAACGACACAGAGCAGTACAACAATGGAAAGATTACAGTTCCTTCATACCTTTGCACACCAGTTGCAGTAGATAAGGACAACTACAAAGAAATCATTGTTGACGGTGGCTACTACACAGAGGAGCAGTTAGCTGAATAGTAATTAATGTATTAATTGTAGTGGCGGCTTAGTCTTAAGTCGCCATTACTTTTAAGAAGGAGAAGAATATGTCAGATTACATCTTGGAAATGAAGCATATTGTAAAAGAGTTTTCTGGAGTTAGAGCCCTTGATGATGTTAATCTGCAGGTTAAAAAGGGAGAGATTCATGCTCTTTGTGGGGAAAATGGTGCTGGAAAATCTACTCTGATGAATGTTTTATCAGGAGTTTATCCATACGGCTCATATGAGGGAGATGTTGAATATCACGGCGAAATCTGCAAATTCCATAACTTAAGAGATTCAGAGGCGAAAGGAATCGTTATTATCCATCAGGAGCTTGCTCTTAGCCCACTTCTTTCAATTGCTGAAAATGTTTTTCTAGGTAACGAACAGCTTAAAATGAAGGGCGTAATTGATTGGACAAAGACAAGACAAAAAGCCCAGGAAATGTTATCTAGAGTTGGTCTTGAAAATGAAAATGTCAATGCCCCTGTTAATTCACTTGGTGTTGGTAAACAGCAGCTTATTGAAATTGCAAAGGCAATGGCAAAAAAGGTTGAGCTTCTTATTTTGGACGAACCTACAGCGGCTTTGAATGATGAGGAGTCAAAGAAGCTTCTTGATATCATGTTTGAATTAAAGAAGCAGGGTATTACATGTATTATTATTTCTCACAAATTGAACGAGATTAGCTATGTTGCTGATGCCGTTACAATTATCAGAGATGGTAAGACAATCGAAACACTTGTTAAGGGTGTAGATGATTTCTCTGAAGATAGAGTAATTAAGGCAATGGTTGGTCGTGAAATGACTAATCGTTATCCTGAAAGAGAAGGTGTCACTATTGGTGATACAATCTTTGAGGTTAAGAATTGGAATGTATATCATCCTGATGATCCAGATCGTCAGGTACTTAAGGACATTAATATCGAAGTTAAAGCTGGTGAGGTTGTTGGCCTGGCTGGTCTGATGGGAGCAGGCCGTACCGAATTTGCCATGAGTGTATTCGGTCATAGCTATGGTCAGAAAATCTCAGGAACTGTAAAGATAAATGGCAAAGAAGTCCATTTAAATACAGTCAAGGATGCTATTGATAACAAGCTTGCGTATGTAACTGAGGATAGAAAGACAAATGGTCTTATTCTTATTGGCGATATCAAGGAGAATATGACACTTGCTGCTCGTCCTAAGTTCTTCTCAAAGCATGGTGTTATTAATGGGAACGAGGAAATCCTTGCGGCTGAAGAATATAAAAAGAAGATTAACGTAAAATCGAATTCCATCAATCAGGTTGTTGGATCACTTTCAGGTGGTAACCAGCAGAAGGTTGTCCTTGCTAAATGGATGCTTACACAACCGGATGTATTGATTTTGGATGAGCCAACTCGTGGTATCGATGTTGGTGCTAAATACGAAATTTACTGTATTATCAACGATTTAGCAAAGGCTGGAAAAGCAGTCATTGTTATTTCTTCTGAAATGCCTGAAATCATTGGTACCTGTGACCGTATTTACGTTATCAATGAGGGCGAGATTGCGGGAGAGCTTTCTAGTGCAGAAGTATCTCAAGAAAAAATCATGCAGTGTGTAATGGCACATAATAGAAAGGATGATGGAAATGAAAAATAAAAAAGCTAGTCTTGATATGAAACAATACGGCATGTTCATTGCCCTTATTGTTATTTATTTGATATTTGCCATTCTTACTGGTGGCAAAAACCTTACACCAATGAACATCAACAACCTTGTTATGCAAAATGGTTACGTTGTTATCCTTGCAATCGGTATGTTGCTTTGCGTATTAACAGGTAACGTTGACCTTGGTGTTGGTTCTGTAGTTGCATTGTGTGGTGCCACAGCCGGTATCATGATGATGGACTACAAAATGAATATGTGGGTTGCAATTATTGCAGCACTTGCTATCGGCCTTTTAGTTGGTATGTTTGCTGGATTCTTTATAGCATATTTGAGTATCCCACCATTCGTAGTTACCCTTGCTACAATGCTTATGGGTAGAGGATTAACATACACACTTTTACAGGCTCAGACAAAAGGTCCTCTTCCTTCAAACTACAACTTCATCGGTGCAGGCTTCCTTCCTACATACAAAATATTCTTTGGTGATGGTATTCTTGATTTAGTTTCAATTGCTGTTGCACTTATTGCATCTGTAGCTCTTATTTGGAACGAAATCAGAGGAATCAAGACAAAGAAGAAATATAACTTTGTACTTACTCCTACATGGCAGACAGTCACAAAGCTTGTAATCGAGCTGTTTATCATTTGGTTCTTCTTCTACAAGCTTGCTCGTTATAACGGACTTCCATTTGTACTTCTTATTATGGTTGTGCTTATCGGAATATATGCATTTGTTACAACAAAGACTGTTGCAGGTCGCCAGATTTATGCATTAGGTGGCAACAGAAAAGCAGCTAACCTTTCAGGTATTGATACAAATAAGGTTTTCTTCTGGGTATACACAAACATGGGCGTTCTTGCAGCTATCGCAGGTATCGTTCTTTCAGCTAGAAACGGATCATCAACTCCAAAGGCTGGTGATGGTTTCGAGATGGATGCTATTGCATCTTGCTACATCGGTGGTGCTGCCGTAGCTGGTGGTTCTGGTTCTATTCTTGGTGCAGTTGTTGGTGCCTTCGTTATGGGTGTTCTTAACAACGGTATGTCACTTTTTGGATGGTCAACAGATATCCAGAAAATCGTAAAGGGTGCTGTACTTCTTGGCGCTGTTACTGTAGACGTTCTTTCAAAGCGTAAAAAGAACTAAACATTAAATATAAGCTACAAAAGGGATGCCCTAGGGCATCCTTTTTTGTTATAATCATAGATAACGATGGGGGTCGTTATTTATAGGGAGAGGTTTTTATGTATAATGTTATGCTTGTAGACGATGAGGAGGAAGTCCGCATCGCCATTGAAAAAAAGATTAATTGGCAGGATTTGGGGTTTAATGTTGTTGCAACTGCTGAAAACGGTCAGGATGCTTTGGAGAGAGCGCTTGAGGCTCAGCCGGATGTGGTTATGACCGATATTAACATGCCTTTCATGAATGGCCTTGAGTTTTCAAAGCAGTTAAAGGCGGAGCTTCCTGCAACAAAATTCGTTATTTTCTCTGGCTATGATGAGTTCGAATATGCCAAGGAAGCAATCGAGCTATCAGCCGAGGAATATATTTTAAAGCCTATTGATGCAGATGAGCTGCATTCTATTTTTACTCGTCTCAAACACACCTTGGACGAGGAGTTTGACAAGAGACGCAATCTTCAAAATCTTGAAAAGTACTATCAGGAGAGCTTCCCATTTTTTAGGGAACAGTTTCTTATTGGCCTTATTGAGGGGCATATTGAGGTCGATAGGATAGCTGAGATAGCGTCTGATTACGGAGAAGATATTAAGGGGAATTTCTATGCCGTCGGCATAATCAAATTATCCTTTGAAAACAGTGAACAATTTAATACAACCGATAGAAAGCTTTTTTCTGTTTCCCTGAATCAGCTTGCAAAGGAAACATTAAAGGATTACGGAAATTATCATTGCTTAAATTACCTGGGTAATGTTATTGTGCTGGGCTGCTTTGAGAAAGAAGATGAGTACGAGGAGTTTGTATCTAATCTGGATATGATTTGTAAGCTCTCAGCCAAGCTTATAGAGGTGCCTACTACTGCAGGTGTAGGAATGATGGTTAACGATTTGAAGGATTTGTTTAGTTCATTCAAATCAGCCAGGGAGGCCACTGCCTATAGAAAGCTTTTTGATGAAAACCAGGCATTTTCAATTATGGATGTGGAGCCGGACAAGACAGAAATCAATCTTTTTGAAAATGATAACGTAAATACGATACTTAAGCTTATCAAGATTGGCTCTACTGATGAATTGAATGGAGCTATTCATGAATTCTTTTCTAACTTTAGTGAAAAAGGAATTGGCTTGTACCAGATGAAGATTTCTATTTTGGAGGCTTATTTTGAGGTCCTTAAGCTTGCAAAGAATTATGATATTTCAGGCTCATCAATTGATGGTAATGATGGAGATATTTTTGAGTTTTTGGACAACATCGATTCAATACAGGATGTAGAAAAGTGGTTTTTAGATAAGTGTTTCTTCATACAAAAGGAAATCAAAAAGAGTCGAATGGACTCCACGGAAGTGCTTGTAGATAAAGCGAAGGAATATATCAAGGAGCATTTTAAGGATTCAGATTTGTCGGTAGATAAAGTTTGCTCAAATCTTAATGTAAGCGCTAATTATTTTTCTGCTGTATTTAAGAAAAACACAGGGGAAAGCTTTGTATCATATCTAACTGATATTAGGTTGAAAAAGGCAGTAGAGCTGCTTGAAACTACAGATGAAAAGGCCTATGTAATTGCAGGTCTTGTTGGCTACGATGAGCCAAATTATTTCAGCTATGTATTTAAAAAGGCTTATGGCATATCACCATCAAAGTATAGACAGCAAAGGGAAAGCTAATGAAACTTTTTGATTTTCAAAATCAATTTCATAGATTGCGTCGTGCTTCCAAGCGAAGAAGTATTCAGCTTGTTATTTCTATTTCCTTCACCTTGGTTGCCATAATCAGTATGAGCTTTATGGCCATGGCCTTTTATACAAACTATATCAATACATCTAGACAGAATGCTATTGATAACGATGAGAAGATAGTAGAGCAGATAAGTTGGAATCTTAATTCGTATTTACGTAATATGATGGGCGTTTCAAATAGTATGTACTACAGCGTAATCAAGAATCTGGATTTGACTAGCGATAGTATGACTAAAGAAATGGATATCCTGTACGAGGCGAATAAGGATGATCTTATCAGCATCGCCTGCATTTCCCAGGATGGGGCCCTTATTTCTGCTGCGCCAATTGCCACCAGAAAAAATGGGGTGGATTTTACGGAGCAGTCCTGGTTTAGCGATACTGAAGAAGAGAAAGTGGAGAATTTTCATTTTTCTGCTCCACATGTACAAAACATGTTTGAAAGCGACAATTATCGATATTATTGGGTAGTTTCTCTCACTCGTAGTATCGACTTGAATTACATGGGCTACATCAGGCGAGGAATCCTTTTGGTAGACATGAACTATTCTGCTATAGAGCAGATGTTTATGAAAGCAAATGAGTCAGGTGAGGGCTATGTCTATCTGATAGATTCAAATGGAGAAATAATATATCATCCTGCTCAGAAGGCTATATATTCAGGTCTTGCAAACGAAAATAATATTGTGGCATCCGGCTATGATGATGGAAACTATATCGAGACATTTGAAGGCAATGAGAGAGCTGTTATCGTGAAAACGGTAGGCTATACAGGGTGGAAAATAGTATCAGTAACACCTGTTAAGGAGCTGATAGGTGAAAGCTTCCAGCTGCGTGTATTCATGCTTATTATTCTTACAATAACTATTTTTATGATTCTTTTTGGAAACCTTTTCATTGCAAGAGTGGTTACTGATCCAATAAAGAAGCTTGAAGATTCCATTGGCGTTATTGATGCAGGTATGCTTGATGAAGATGTGATTTTTATCGGTGGTACTCATGAAATCAGACATTTGGGCCGCACCATCAAATCTTTGGTAGTCCAGATGAGGACAATGATGGAAGAAAGCGTTGCGGAGCAAAAAGAAAAACGTAAATCCGAATTGAATGCCCTGCAGGCCCAGATAAATCCACATTTCCTTTATAATACCTTGGATTCTGTTGTTTGGATGATTGAATCGGAGAAATATCCAGAGGCTATTTCTATGATTACAAGCCTGGCATCACTGTTTAGAATCAGTCTTAGCAAGGGCAACAACATCATTACAATCAGAGATGAGATTACCCATGCAAAGAATTATTTAGCCATCCAGAAGGTGCGCTATAAAAATAAATTTGAAGCCAATATCGACGTTGATCCTGCGATAGAGGATTGCATTACTATCAAGCTTATTATTCAGCCTCTTATCGAAAATGCCATTTATCATGCTGTGGGGGATTTGTATGATGAAGGCGTAATAGATATAAAGGGCTATGAAAAAGACGGAGATATTTATATCGAGGTTAAGGATAATGGAATGGGAATTCCTCCGGAGAAACTGAAGGATTTGCTTAAGGAAAAGGGCAAATCTCAAGGCAAAGGCTCTGGTATCGGATTGTGGAATATCAATCAGCGTATCAACCTGTATTTTAAGGAGGACTATGGACTGAAAATTGAAAGCGAATTGGATGTAGGAACTACTGCCATAATTCATTTGCCAAAGATTTCCTACCAGGAATATATGGGAGGTGATGGAAATGAGAAGAAATAGATTCTTTATCGGTATGTTCCTTGTACTTATCCTATTGATCATTGTTGAGTTTTATGTTTACGCCAACTCTAGTGTATTTGAGGGAGAGGATGAGCGTATTTCATTTGTTGTTACAGGAGACAATCTGGACGACTGGGAAACATTAAAATCTGGTGCTGAAACAGCTGCGCTAGACAACAAGTGTCAGGTTACATTTTTGAATAGCCCTGTATCTGCTGGAGTGGAAGGCGAAATAGAGCTAATCAATAGACAGATATACGAGGGGGCTGAATATGTTTATGTGGCATCTGGCTACTATGACGAGCTCTACGAATATATAAAAGAACAAGGCCTGAAAAGCAAAGTCAGGTTTGTAAAAAATGGTAGCTGTGGGGATGATAAATATTCAATCATTGCTGATGACTATTCTATGGGAAAAGATTACGGTAAATATATAATCGACGATGGCTTTTCAGGTTCCTTGTATGTTATGTATAGTTCGGATTCTGTAAATAATCTGAATTTTATCAAGGGACTTGAGGAAGCTGTAGATGGTTCGGATGTCTATTTAAAGAGAGAATATGTCACCATGGATGATAGCTCCCTAATAAACCATATTTATAACATATACAAATCTGGATTGTATAACGGAATGATTTTGTTGGATGCCAATGTGCTTGATTGTGCAATGTCATTGGGGGTTGATCAAAAATCAGGCTTTGCAATTTATGGAGTTGATGATAGACAGGCTGCAGTTTATTACCTTGATAGTGGTTCTATTCAAGCTCTTGCCTGTAAGGATGATTATACAATAGGGTATTTGGCGGTAAAGGCTGTGCTTAATAATGGAGATAAGGTTTCTGATGAAGGCGTGCCTCTTTATTACATAATCAATAAAGAACAGATTTATTCAGAGGAGTATGAAAAAATCCTATTTCCATTTGTTAAATAAGAGGATGTAATGAGTAAGAGAAGGTTATTTTTGTGTGGAATAGCATTAATTGCTGTGGCTGGCGGTATTTTTGGCGGCTACCATATGGTTCAATCCAAGGAAAAGACTGAACCTCAGGTAATAAGAATTGGTATTACTATGTACAATCAGTATGATCCTTTTACAGAAGAAATCAGGCATAATATTGAAGATTATCTAGCGCTATATGGTACGGAAAATGATATTGAAGTTGATAGTACTGTTGTATATTCTGGCAAGAATCAGTTGGTACAAAACGACCAGGTTATTGATTTTATCGAAAAAAACTATGACGTCATATGTGTGAATCTGGTTGATAGAACAGATCCTTCTGTAATAATTGAGGCCGCCAAATCAGCCGATGTTCCAATTATTTTCTTTAATCGCGAGCTTGTAGAAGATGATTTGAAACGATTTAACAAGCTTTATTATGTTGGCGCCAGACCTGAGGATAGTGGCCAGATGCAGGGGCAGATTGTGATAGATGAGTTAAATGAACGATTTGATGAGATTGATGTTAATGGGGACGGCATCATCCAATATGTTCTTTTAGAGGGGGAAGCTGGCCACCAGGATGCCATCCTTCGAAGTCGTGTTTCTGTGGAAACAATAAAATCTGCGGGATACGAGATGGAAATGTTGGGAGATGAAATAGCAAATTGGGATAGAAAACAGGCCCAAACAAAAATGACATCTCTTTTGGCAGGCTACCCTAGGCAGATAGAATTGGTTCTGGCTAATGATGATAATATGGCTATTGGTGCACTTGATGCATTGACTGAATTTGGTGTGCAAACCTATCCTTTAATTGTAGGAGTTAATGGTCAGGAAGAAACTATCGAAGCAGTGAAGGAAGGGCTAATCGCTGGTACGGTTTACAATAATGCCAAAAAGAAGGGGGAGATTATAGCTCATATATCATATAGTCTTGCAGTTGATGGGCATATTCCTTCGGATATTGAACTGGAGAATAATAAGTATTATTATGTCCCTTATGAGATAATAACTAGGGAGAATGCTGAAAATTATGACACAGATTGAACATGACTATAGCGAAGAAATAATTGCAAAAATTAAGGCCGACTATAGAGGAAATAATCTTCCTGATATTGAGATGTTTGGTAGAAATAATGCTGAAAGTTATTTGTACTTTGACAATGAAAGTATTCGAGAGGTTATAAAAAATGAATCGGGACTTTTTAAAGATATTACAGTTTCTTTAGATGAAATCTCTAAGGTTATTTGTAAAGGCGATTTTATGTATTTGGAATCAAAGGATTACACATTTGCTGTGGATTTAAGAAAGGCAAATCCGATAGTTATTGATTCGTTAAAAAAGGATATTAAAGATAGCAAAAAGAATAGTAACAGATTTCAAGTAAAGAATGCTTCCGATGTAAATAATGAAGCTGCGAAGTCATATTTCAAGGAAGCTAGGAAGAAAACTAATCGTCATGGGAGAATACCGCTTAAGCAAAGATTCAAAATTCCTTTGGCTTTTGGCGTGGCAGGAATTGTTTTTAGTTTAATCGATATGCTAGATCCTTTGTATGGTGCAGCCTTTTCTCCTAATTTTGGTATTGGAAGTTTTGTTTCCTGCTTAATTTCTGGCTTAGAGTTTTTTGTTTTTGGCTTTTTCTTTATTTTTTTTAGTATATGGTTTAGAAATTTAGATGAAAACAAGAAAATCTGGGCTATTGTTTGTTTTCCAGTGACAATCACTGCATTTGCAATAATTGGTGTGCTAGGAGCCATTCCTTATATTATTCATTTATTGATATTAGGAGATGAAAGCTATATGCTTCCTAAAATTATCGATGTGGCAGCAAAAATCACTATTGTTATTGTGTCTATTTTATTTGTTGCTTTGATAGGACTTATTGTGGTTATATTTTAAATAACAGTTGCTAATATAGGCTTTAAAGGGGTATAATCTTTAAAGTCTATATTTATGTCTAAAAGACTAAATGGAGGTTTATTTTGCTAAATAAATTAGAGAAAAAATTCGGTAAATATGCAATTAGAAACCTGACACTTTATTTACTGTTAGGTTACGCTGTTGGATATTGTCTTTTGTTTGGTGAAAAATATACAGGGGTTCCTTATATTTCTTATCTTACATTAGAACCTTATTATATTATCCATGACTTGCAGATATGGAGATTATTTACATGGGTTCTTATTCCACCTAGAATTAGCATTATATGGGCAGTTTTTATGTTCATTCTTTATTATCAATTAGGTGGGGTGTTAGAAAACACATGGGGTACATTTCGTTTTAATGTATATATTTTCGGAGGAATTCTCTTTACTATTATTGGTGCATTCCTTACCTATTTTATCAACGGCGATCCATATGCTAGTATTGGCGGTGTTGTAAGCACATATTACATTAATCTGTCCATATTTTTGGCGTTTTCAATGTATTTTCCAGATATGCAGTTGTTGCTTTACTTTGTTATTCCTGTAAAGATGAAATGGCTTTCAATCTTTTATGTAGTAATTATCGGTTATGAAGTGTTAGCAAATCTGCTTACAGGTAATTGGGCTGCAGCTGTTCCAATTATTGCATCCCTTTTGAACTTCGTCATATTCTATTTTTCTACTAAAAATATGACACGATTCAATCCAAAGGATATCCATAGACGAAACGAGTTTAAACGACAGGCAACACCACCACGTACTCAGTACCGTGATGGCACACCTATTGCAAGACATAAATGTGCTGTGTGTGGGCGCACAGAGCTTACAAACCCAGGTTTGGAGTTCAGATTCTGTAGTAAATGTAATGGTAATTATGAATATTGCAGTGATCATTTGTTTACACACAATCACATTAGATAAATCTAAAATATAATTATTGAAGGGACAATAAATAGATAATGAGTGAAGAAGTAGTTAGCAAAAATTTTATCGAGCTTGAAATTGACAAGGATTTAAAGGAGGGCGTTTACGACCATGTTTGTACACGTTTCCCACCTGAGCCAAATGGTTACTTACACATTGGCCATGCAAAGTCAATCATTTTAAACTATGGTCTCGCTGAGAAGTACAACGGTGAGTTCCATATGAGATTCGACGACACAAACCCTACAAAGGAAAAGGTAGAGTTCGTTGATTCAATTAAGGCAGATATTCAGTGGTTAGGAGCTGATTGGGGAGAGCATCTCTATTTCGCTTCAAACTACTTTGATAGAATGTACGAAGTAGCAGTTGACCTTATCAAAAAGGGTCTTGCTTATGTTTCTGATCTTACAGCTGATGAGATGAGAGAGTACCGTGGTGACTTCGAGCATCCAGGTAAGGAAGATCCAAATAGAAACCGTTCTATCGAGGAAAACCTTGCTATGTTTGAAGACATGAAGGCTGGCAAGTATGAGGATGGTAGCCATACACTTAGAGCTAAAATCGATATGGCTTCACCTAACATCAATATGAGAGATCCAATTCTTTACAGAGTTGCTCACATGACACATCACAACACAGGTGATAAATGGTGCATCTACCCAATGTACGATTTTGCACATCCACTTGAGGATGCATTTGAAGGTATCACACATTCAATCTGTACATTAGAGTTTGAGGACCACAGACCTCTTTATGATTGGGTTGTTAAGTCAGCAGGCTTCCCAAATCCACCACGTCAGATTGAGTTTGCAAAGATGTATCTTACAAATGTTGTTACAGGAAAGAGATATATCAAGAAGCTCGTTGAGGATGGAATTGTAGACGGTTGGGATGACCCACGTCTTGTATCAATTGCAGCTCTTAGACGTCGTGGTTTTACACCTTCATCAATCAGAAAATTTGTTGAGCTTTCTGGTGTTTCAAAGGCTAATTCTTCATCTGATTATGCAATGCTTGAGTACTGTATCAGAGAGGACTTAAAGACTAGCCGTGGCCGTGTTATGGCTGTTCTTGACCCAGTTAAGCTTGTTATTGATAATTACGAGAGTGATGATGTTGAATGGCTTGATGCTCCAAACAACTTAGAGAATCCTGAGCTTGGAAGCAGACAGGTTCCTTTTGGCAAGGAATTATACATCGATAGAGAGGATTTCATGATTGAGCCTCCTAAGAAGTATTTCAGACTTTACCCAGGCAACGAAGTACGTTTAATGAATGCATACTTTGTTACATGCACAAGCTATGAAACAGATGAAAACGGCAAGGTTACTTGCATTCACTGTACATACGACCCAGCTACAAAGGGTGGAGATGCACCTGATGGACGTAAGGTTAAGGGAACAATTCACTGGGTAGCTGCTAAGACAGCTCTTAAGGCAGAGGTTCGTCTCTATGAAAACATTGTAGATGAAGAAAAAGGAGTGTATAATGAGGATGGTAGTTTAAATCTTAATCCAAACTCACTTACAGTTCTTAAAGATTGTCTTGTTGAGCCATCCCTTAAGGATGCCAAGGCTTATGATAGTTTCCAATTTGTTAGACAAGGCTTCTTCTGCGTTGATTCTAAGGACTCAAAGCCAGATGCATTAGTGTTTAATAGAATTGTTTCTTTAAAGAGCTCATTTAAATTGCCTACAAATAACTAAGTTATAGATTTAGTAATCTATTTAGAAAAGGATTGCAAAATGAATTTATTATCTGGAATGGAAAAATTTGGCTTCTCTATGGACGGAGAGCTTGATATTTTGGCGGATGACAAGCCAAAGAAGGATGCTGCGCAAAAGACAGCAGCAGCACCTGTCGTTAAAACTGAGAAGGATTTTATCATTGATAAAAAGGTTAGATGTCCAGTTTGCGATAAGGATTTTCCTATCAAGGCTGTACTTGCTACAAAGCTTAAGAGATTAGAGCCTGATTTCGATTTAAGACCTAATTACGAGCACGTTGACAAGTGCAAATACGACTTTATGTCATGTCCAAACTGTGGTTATTCTGCTCTTGATACTACATTTGCTAAGATTGACACAGCCCGTGTTAAGCTTATCAGAGCTGAGTTCTGCCCAAGCTTTAAGCCACAGAAGGAGACAGCACTTCCTGAGACATATTCATATGAATATTCAATCGAAAAGTTTAAGCTTGCATTGATTTGTACAATGAAAAAGCGTGCAAAGATGTCTGAGAAAGCTTACGTTTGCCTTAAGATAGCTTGGCTTCGTAGAGCACAGCTTAAAGAGCTTGAGGGAAACAAGGATGCTGATTCAAAGATTGTAGATATGATTCAAAAAGAATACGAAGGTTTCTACTCACAGGCATATGAAGGCTTTATGAAGGCTGTTTCATCAGAAACTCCTCCATATTGCGGAATGGCATCAGAGGCAGTTGAATATATGCTTGCTAATATGTCAGTTCACTATAAAAAATACGATGCAGCTATGAAGCTTATCGCAAGACTTATTCAGTCACCTAGTACTTCCAGAAAGCTTAAGGATAAGTGCTTAGAGCTTAAGGAAGATATTGTTGCAAAACAAGGAGCAAAGTAGAATTGACACATATCAGATTATTCTGATATGTGTTTTTTTGAGGTAATTATGAATTGGATTAAATATTCTATAAATACAACAACAGAGGCAGAGGATTTTGTTAGCGCAATGCTGATGGAACTAGATATTGTCTCTATTGAAATTGAAAATAATGTACCAGTTTCTGGAGAAAAGCAGGGCGGAGAATTCAAAGAGCTTCAGCCTGATTTACCTGATGATGATGGTACATCTCGAGTATGCTTTTATTTAGGAGAGGACGAGGATCATGAGTCAAAGCTTTCCGAGGTAAAGGCTGGCTTAGCAGAGCTTAAGGATATGATGGATATCGGTGAAGGAACAATCGATACATCTATTACAAAGCAGGAAGATTGGGTTAACAATTGGAAGGAATTCTTCAAGGCCTTCTATATCGAAGATATTCTTATTAAGCCTACATGGGAGGAAATCCCAGCAGATGCAAAGGACAATCTGGTTGTTGAAATTGATCCTGGCGTTTCTTTTGGAACAGGAAAGCACGAGACTACTCAGCTTTGCATTAGACAGCTTAAGAAATACCTTAAGGAAGGCGACGAGATTCTTGATATAGGATGTGGTAGCGGTATTCTTTCTATCATTGCTAATAAGCTTTTAGATGGTAAGTGTCATATCGTTGGTACAGATATCGATGAGGATTGTATCGAGTCTACCTATGAGAATTTCGAAGTAAATCATATTTCCAAGGACGCAGGCGATTTCTTTGTTGGAAATCTTACTGAGGACAAGGATTTACAGGATAAAGTGGGCTATGAAAAATATGATGTAGTTGTTGCTAATATTTTGGCAGACATCATTATTGGTATGGCTCCAGCCATTTATCCAACATTAAAGAAGGGAGCTTACTTTATTTCTTCTGGAATTATCAATTTCAAGGAAAATGAAGTAAAAGAGGCTCTTGAGGCAGTTGGACTTACTATAGTAGAGATTAATTATCAGGGTGAGTGGGTAAATATTACCGCTCGTAAATAATAATATGCAGCAAATATTTGTTAATGAAGAGCCAATAGAAGGAAGATTTACTGTCACAGGTGATGATATGCATCACCTGGTGCGTGTTGTGCGCATTAAAAAGGGCGAAATCATCCGAGTTTCTACTGCAGCTGGCAATAATTACCTTTGTGCAGTTAGCGACATTTTGGATAAAGAGCTTTTAGTTGATGTCACTGAGCAGGTCAACTCTACTGAGCTTTCAAACAAGATTTATCTTTTCCAGGCCATTCCTAAAGGGGATAAAATGGAAACCATCATTGAAAAGACCGTAGAGCTTGGAGTATTCGAAATCATTCCTGTTCAGATGAAAAACTGTATAGTAAAGCTTGATGATAAAAAGAAAAAGAATAAGCTTTCACGATATCAGACTGTTGCCCTTACAGCGGCTAAACAATCAAAACGTTCAATTGTGCCTGCTATTCATGATGTCCTTTCTTTCAAGGAAGCTATGGAATACGCAGCAAATCTTGATTTGCTTTTGCTTCCTTATGAAAGCAAAAATGGCATGAAAGATACTTATGATGTTATAAATGGTTTGCAAAAGGGACAGAGTGTTGGTATATTTATTGGGCCTGAAGGTGGATTTGATGAATCCGAAATTGAGCTTGTAAAAGACAAATGCAAGCTTATATCTTTAGGTAGAAGAATACTTAGAACTGAAACTGCAGCGATTTGTTCACTCAGTATGTTTATGCTAAAAAGCGAGGAATTAGAACTACAATGATATACTTTGATAATTCAGCCACCACAAGATGTTCTGATGGTGCGCTTAAAATAATGCAGGAAGCCTTACAGGTAAACTTTGGAAATCCTTCATCTTTGCACAACATGGGTTACAAAGGAAAGGATTACCTCAAAACATCCAGAGAGATTATTGCCGGCATTTTAAAGTGCCAGCCTAAGGAAATCTATTTTACCTCAGGCGGTACAGAAGGAAACAATCTTGCTATTAAAGGTGGCGTAGAGGCAAGAAAGCGTCTTGGTAATCACATCATTACTACCAAGATTGAGCACGCAAGTGTTTTGAATCCTGTTAAAGCCCTTGAAAAGCAAGGCTTTGATGTTACTTATCTTGGTACTGACGAATATGGCGTTATCGATTTAGAGGAGCTTAAGGCTGCAATCAGACCAGATACAATTTTTGTATCTATCATGATGGTTAATAATGAAATTGGTAGTCTTCAGCCAATAGAAGAAGCTGCTAAAATTATCAAGGCTGCCAATCCAGAAATTATTTTCCATGTGGATGCTATTCAGGCATTCGGCAAAATGAATATTATTCCAAAGAAGATGGGAATGGATATTCTTACAGTTAGCGGTCATAAGATTCATGGACCAAAGGGTTCTGGATTTATATATATCAAAGATAAAGTACGAGTTGTTCCTCAGATTCTTGGTGGAGGACACGAAAACGGCATGCGATCTGGTACAGAAAATGTTCCAGCTATTGCTGCACTTGGTGTTGCTGCGAAGGAAGCATATGACAATCTCGAAGCTTCTAGAAAGCACATGTATGAAATGAAGTTCAGACTGATAGAAGGCCTTACTGCAATAGACGGTGTTACAGTTAATGGACATCACGATGAAAACAGTGCGCCTCAGATTGTTAGCGTTTCTATAAAGGGAAATCGTACAAGAGCGCAGGTTATGCTTAATGCTCTTCAGGATACTTATGGCATTTATGTTTCTGCTGGTTCGGCATGTTCATCTAATAAGCCTGCAATCAGTGAGACATTAAAATCTATTGGCTTGGAAAAGGATTTACTGGAGCGTACTATTCGTTTTAGTTTCTGCCCTGAAAATACAATGGAAGAAATTGAGGAAGCAATTAAGGCTATGACTGAATTGGTTCCTATGATGGTTTTATAAATATAATCTAAAGGAGATTATTAATGACATATCAAGCATTTTTGATTAAATATTCAGAGATTGGTGTCAAAGGCAAGAATCGTTATGTATTCGAGGATGCCTTAGTTCATCAGATTAAAAGAGCACTTTATGGTGTTGATGGGCACTTTGTGGTTAAGAAGCAGAGCGGTCGTATTTTAGTTTCTGTAGAAGGTGAATACGATTATGATGATGCAGTCGCAACTTTACAGCATGTATTTGGTATCAGCGCTATTTGTCCTACAGTTGTAGTACCTGATGAAGGCTTCGATAAAATGGCGGAAGCTGTTATCAAGTATGTTGATGAGGAATTTGCAGATAAGAACTTCTCATTCAAGGTAATGGGTAGAAGAGCAAACAAGCAGTATCCTATGACTTCTATGGAAGTTGCTGCTGAAATTGGTGCAAGACTTCTTGATGCTTTCCCTGAGATGCATGTTGATGTTCATCATCCAGACAGAATCATTTACGTAGAGGTAAGAGAGAATATTGCTATCTATTCTACAGAGATTCCTGGACCTTGCGGTATGCCAGTTGGTACAGCAGGGAAAGCAATGCTTCTCTTATCAGGCGGTATTGATTCACCAGTTGCCGGATATATGATTGCAAAGCGTGGTGTTACACTTTCAGCCACATATTTCCATGCGCCACCATACACTTCAGAGCAGGCAAAGCAAAAGGTAGTAGATTTAGCAAAGCTTGTTGCTAAGTATTCAGGCCCAATTGATTTACATATTGTAAACTTTACAGATATCCAGCTATACATTTATCAGCAGTGTGCTCACGAAGAGCTTACAATCATTATGCGTCGTTACATGATGAGAATAGCGGAGCACTTTGCTAAGGAAAATGATTGCCTTGGTCTTGTTACAGGCGAGTCTATTGGACAGGTTGCCAGCCAGACTATGCAGTCATTAAACTGCACAAATGCTGTATGTACACTTCCAGTTTACAGACCACTTATTGCATTTGATAAGCAGGATATTGTAGATATTTCAGAGAAAATCGATACATACGAGACTTCAATATTGCCTTACGAGGATTGCTGTACAATTTTCGTTGCAAAGCATCCTGTTACAAAGCCAAAGCTTGAGGCTATTGAAAAGCATGAGCATAATCTTGATGAGAAGATAGATGAGCTTATGAAGCAGGCTATAGATACAGTTGAGGTTATTAAAGTTAGATAAAAAATATGAGCTTTGCTAATATAGCAAAGCTCATAATATTTAACACATTGATTTAAAGAATTAAACGATGTAATCCTTTAATGTAGACATTACGTCTTCTGCATCACCCTCAGCGTGTACAGTAAGGTCGATTGGCTTAGATAAATCAAGGGAGAAAATACCCATGATAGACTTGGCGTCGATTACATAACGTCCGCTAACAAGATCAAAATCATAGTCAAACTGTGAAATAGTATTAACGAATGACTTAACCTTGTCGATTGAGTTAAGAGAAATTTGAACTGTTTTCATCCTGCTTGCCTCCTCTAATAGTTTTAAAATATAAATTTATACTAAAACAATGGTACCTAAAAGTCAATAAAGTATTGCACTTTTAACAAAAATAGAAAGGTTTTTAATCTAATGAAAAAAGCTGCTTTACATAACCTTGGTTGCAAGGTTAATGCATATGAAACTGAAGCAATGGAAGAGCTCCTCAAAAAAGACGGTTTTACAATCGTAGGATTCGATGAGAGCGCTGATGTTTATGTAATAAATACATGTTCCGTAACGAATATTGCTGACAGAAAATCTCGTCAGATGATTCATAAATGTAAAAAGTTAAATCCAGATGCATGCGTTGTGGCTGCCGGCTGTTATGTGCAGAATTTTGGAAAAGATATTGCAGATGAGCTTGGCGCAGATATTATTCTTGGCAACAATAAAAAGAATGAATTGGTAGCAAAGGTTCATGAATTCTTCGAGAAACGTGATTCTTTAGAAGGTCCAATTCTTGAGTGCGTTGATATAAATGATGGCAACGTTGCATATGAAAATATGATTATCGAAAAGGACTCTGAACATACACGAGCTTTTGTAAAGGTTCAGGACGGCTGTAATCAATTCTGCAGTTATTGCATCATTCCTTTTGCAAGAGGTCGTATTAGAAGTAGAGATATCGATGACGTAATCAAGGAAGTTACTGGCCTTGCTCAAGCTGGATACAAAGAGGTTGTTATTACAGGAATACATCTTTCATCTTATGGTAATGGTAAGGATTACGACTTAGCTGATTTGCTTGAAGCTGTTCATAAAATAGATGGAATTGAACGTATTCGTATGGGTTCACTTGAGCCACAGATAGTGACAGAAGATTTTGCAAAGAGAGTTTCTGCCCTTGAAAAGATGTGTCCTCATTTCCATCTTTCTCTTCAGTCAGGTTGCGATACAGTTCTTAAAAGAATGAACAGAAAATACACAATTGAGGAGTATACTAAAGGAGTTAACATCCTTAGAAAGTATTTTTCAAATCCAGCAATCACTACTGACATAATCGTAGGTTTTCCTGGTGAAACAGAAGAAGAGTTTAATGAGACTGTTGCATATGTTGATGAAATCGCATTTGCAGAGCTTCATGTATTTGCGTATTCAAAGCGTGCTGGCACAAAGGCTGCTACTATGCCAAATCAGATTATAAATGCAGTCAAAAAAGAGAGAAGCGCTAAGCTCATCGAAGCAGGAAATATCCAGACAAAAGCTTACAGACAAAACCACATTGGTCAGGAGCTTGATATTCTTTTTGAAGAAGAAGCGCAGATTGATGGTGAAAATTACTTCGTAGGATTTTCAAAGGAATATATAAAATGTGCGATTAAGTCAAACGGAGAATCATTATCTAATGTGATTGTTAAGGCAACAGCTGTTTCCATCACAAAAGATAATGAGTACTTGATTGTTGAAATTTAGCCATTTGTATATTAATATTATTGTAATAGATTTTTAGTGTGGGATATTTTTATTAATACGAGGTAGATATGGCAGATTTAAGTAACACACAATATTTTAAAGTTCAAAAAGAAAATCCTGTTGGGGTAAAAGAAGTTTTAGAACAGGTTTATGGAGCATTATCGGAAAAAGGCTACAATCCTGTTAACCAGATTGTAGGATATATCATGTCAGGTGATCCTACATATATTACAAGTCATAACAATGCACGAAGCCTTATTATGAAGGTTGAGCGTGATGAGCTTGTAGAGGAGCTACTCAAGGAATACATCATCAACGAGAGTTGGAGCAAGTAATGAGTGGCAGAATTCTTGGTCTAGATTATGGAACCAAAACAGTGGGGGTCGCGATTAGTGACCCCTTACTTTTGACTGCACAGGAATTAGAAACTATTACTCGTGATAGAGCTAGTAAACTACGTCATACTTTAGTTCGTATCAAAGAATTATGCGATGAATATCAAGTGTCTACAATCGTCCTTGGTTATCCTTTAAATATGGATGATACCGAAGGCTTTCGATGTGAAGACACTATTAAGTTCAAGGAACTTTTAGAAAAGCGTGTTGATATACCTATAGTCCTCATTGATGAGAGACTCACTACCATGTATGCAGACGAGATTCTTGAAGAATCTGGTGTTGATAAAAAAGACAGAAAGAAATTTATTGATCAAATTGCAGCTGCAATTATATTACAGGACTATCTCGACAATCATCGAGATAAATAAGGAGTTTTATGGAACAGATTATTTTATCAGGAGCTGACGGAGAAGATTTACCAGTATATGTTATCGAAGAGACACAGTTATCAGGTGTAAAATATCTTCTTGTATGCGACAGCCAGGATGAAAATGAAGACGCTGATGCATTTATTCTCAAAGAGGTATCGGAAGACAACGGTGAAGTTATTTACGATGTTGTTGAGGACGATGTTGAGTTTGATGCAGTAGCAAAATTATTTGAAGAATTAGTTGGCGACGATGCTGACATTGATTATTAATTGATTACAATTAGGAGGTTTATTTTTGAAGAAGAAAACTGAACAGAAGGCTGAAAGGCTAAAGATTATTCCACTTGGAGGTCTTGAGCAGATCGGCATGAATATTACTGCTTTCGAGTATGGAGACAGTATTATTGTTGTGGATTGCGGACTTTCATTTCCTGAGGATGATATGTTGGGCGTAGATCTGGTTATTCCAGATATAACATATCTGAAGGAGAACCAGGACAAGCTTAAAGGCTTTTTTATCACCCATGGTCACGAGGATCATATAGGTGCTATTCCTTATGTATTTAAGGATCTTAATGTTTGTCCTATTTATTCGACAAAGCTCACAAACGGCTTGATTGAACACAAGCTTGAGGAGCACAAAATGCTTACTAAGGTTAAGCGTAAGGTAGTTAAATATGGTACACATATCAACGCAGGTGAATTTAGAGTAGAGTTCATTCGTACAAATCATAGTATTCAGGATGCGGCTGCACTTGCGATTTATTCACCAGCTGGTATCGTTGTCCATACAGGCGATTTTAAAGTTGATTACACACCTGTTTATGGTGATCCAATCGATTTACAGCGCCTTGGTGAAATCGGTAAAAAGGGTGTACTTGCGCTTATGTGCGATTCTACAAATGCTGAGCGCCCTGGTTTTACTGCGTCTGAAAAGACAGTAGGAAAGACTATCGATTCCATCTTTGCTGATAATGATTCATCTAGAATTATTATTGCTACATTTGCATCAAATGTTGACCGTGTTCAGCAGATTATCAACTCTGCAGATAAATACGGACGTAAGGTATGTGTAGAAGGTCGCTCAATGGTCAACACTATTGAGACAGCTTCAAAGCTTGGATACCTACAGATTCCAGACAATACACTTATCGATATTGAGTCACTTAAGTCTTACCCAGATGAAAAGGTAGTACTTGTTACTACAGGTTCTCAGGGCGAGTCTATGGCAGCACTTTCTCGTATGGCTAATGGAACTCATAAAAAGGTTCAGATTAAGCCAGGAGATATGATTGTATTTTCTTCTCACCCAATTCCTGGAAATGAGAAGGCCGTTTCAAATGTAATTAACGATTTGACAATGCGTGGTGCAGAAATTGTTATGCAGGATGTACACGTATCAGGACATGCTTGTGCTGAGGAGATTAAGCTTATTTATTCTCTTGTACGTCCACAGTTCGCTATTCCTGTTCATGGTGAATACAAGCACCTTACAGCTCAGGCACGTATTGCAGAGTCTTTAGGATGGGATCATGACCATATCAAAATCATTCGTTCAGGCGATGTATTAGAGCTTGGTGATAATTATGCCAAGGTTTCAGGTCATGTTCACACTGGTGCTATCATGGTTGATGGTATCGGTGTTGGTGATGTTGGAAACATCGTTCTTAGAGATAGACAAAAGCTTGCTGAGGATGGAATTATTATTGTAGTTCTTACCCTTGACAGTGCTTCAGGTACAGTATTAGCTGGTCCTGATATTGTATCCCGTGGTTTCGTATATGTTAGAGATTCAGAAGACCTTATGGAAAGCGCTCGAGCAGTCCTTACAGAAACTATGGAAGTTCTTGAGGAGAAGAATATTACAGATTGGAATAAGATTAAGGCAGATATCAGGGACAATCTTTCTGATTTCGTATGGCATGAGACTCAGAGACGTCCTATGATTATTCCAATTATCATGGAAGTTTAAAATGATTGTAGACGAAAGATATACCACATACTTAAACAGTCTTTATCCTGAGCTAAGCCCGGTGCTTTCAGAAATCAGGAAAGAGGCGTTGGATACATATGTGCCTATTATTCGCACAGAGACAATAAATCTTTTACAGACACTTATAAAGCTTCACCAGCCTAAGAAGATTCTTGAGGTTGGTGCGGCTGTTGGCTTTTCAGCTTGCCTCATGGCAGAGACAGCTGGTGAGGATGCAGTCATCACCACAATAGAAAACTATGAGCCTCGCATTCCTATTGCAAACAACAATTTTGTAAGAGCAGGTAAGGATGGGCAAATAACTCTTTTAGAAGGTGATGCCATGGAGATTCTTCCTACATTGGAAGGACCATATGATTTTATTTTCATGGATGCAGCCAAAGGTCAGTACATTAATTTCTGGCCTCAGATCAAGCGTCTCATTAGAGATGGAGGAGTGGTTGTAACAGACAATGTCCTTCAGGATGGCGATATAATCGAATCCAGATATGCAATCACAAGACGTAATCGTACTATTCATAAACGTATGCGCGATTACTTATTTGAACTTACCCATGATGGAGAATTTAACACAACTATTTTGCCATTGGGGGATGGAGTTAGTATTAGTGTGAAAGGAACAAAATGAGAGATACAGAATTACTAGTTCCAGCAAGCAGCCTTGAAGTTCTTAAGGTTGCTGTAATATATGGAGCTGATGCAGTTTATATTGGTGGAGAAGTTTATGGACTTCGTGCTAAGGCTAAAAACTTTTCTAAAGAGGATATGATTGAGGGTATCAAGTTTGCTCACGAGCATGGTGTAAAGGTTTATGTTACATCAAATATCCTTGCTCACAACGAAGACCTCGAAGGCGTAAAAGAATATTTTAGAGAGCTTAATGAGATTAAGCCAGATGCTCTTATTATTGCTGACCCTGCAGTATTTATGTTGGCAAAGGAAATCTGCCCAGATATCGAGCGTCACATAAGCACACAGGCAAACAACACAAATTATGGTACATATAAGTTCTGGTATGAACTTGGTGCGAAGCGTGTTGTTTCAGCTAGAGAGCTCTCTCTTAAAGAAATCAAAGAAATCAGAGCAAATATTCCGGATGATTTAGAAATCGAGACATTTATTCATGGTGCTATGTGCATTTCATATTCTGGTAGATGTCTTCTTTCAAACTACTTTACAGGTAGAGATGCTAATCACGGCGAGTGCACACATCCATGTCGCTGGAAGTATGCAGTTGTTGAGGAGCAGCGTCCAGGAGAGTATCTCCCAGTATACGAAAATGAGCGTGGTACATACATTTTCAATTCAAAAGATTTGTGCATGATTGAGCATGTTCCTGATCTTTTAGATTCTGGTATCGATAGCTTTAAAATCGAAGGACGTATGAAGACAGCTCTTTATGTAGCAACTGTTGCACGTACATACCGCAAGGCTATTGATGACTGCAAGGAATCCGAAGAAAAATATCTTGCTAACCTTGATTGGTACAAGGAGCAGATTTCTGCATGTACTTATCGTCAGTTCACTACTGGATTCTTCTATGGAAAGCCATCTGAGGAATCACAGATATATGATAACAACACATATAATATAGGTTATACATACCTTGGTATTACAGGTAAGCTAAATTCAGAGGGATACTTTGAGATTGAGCAGCGTAATAAATTTTCAGTTGGTGAAACTATTGAAATTATGAAGCCAAATGGAGATAATATAGAGGTAGAAGTTCTTGGAATCAAAAACGAAGAGGGAGAAGATATGGAGTCATGTCCACATCCAAAGCAGAAGCTTTTCATTAAGCTTAGCGTTACTCCTGATGAGTTCGACATTTTAAGAAGAAAAGAAGCATAAGTTAGTTACGAGGAGAATATAATGGCAGAGAGCAAATATGTGGCTTATGTGGGAACCTATACACATGAGACTAGCGTTGGTATTTATGTTTATGATGTTGATCCTGACACAGGAAAGATGGTTGAACAGAGCGTAGCTCCTATCAACAATCCATCAGACATCATTAATTCAAAGGATAACAAATATCTTTATTCTATTGCAGATGAAGGTGTTGCTTCCTTCAAGATTCTTGAAAATGGTGATCTTGAAAAGATGAACCAGGAATGGGTTGGCGGTATGAGAGGTTGTAACCTTTGCGTTGACTCACAGAACAGATATCTTTTTGTAGCAGGTTATCATGATGGTCGTGTTTCAATGATGAAACTCAACGAGGATGGAAGCATAGGCGGTATTGCTGATGGTATTTTCCATCAGGGAATTGGTAAATCAGTAGCAGATCGTCCTTTGTATCCACATTGCACATGTGTTGAACTTACTCCAGATGAGAGATTCCTTTGTGCTGTAGAAAATGGTCTTCATCAGATTAAGATTTACGAAGTAGACTATGAAATGGGCAAGCTTCATCTTGTTGATATTGTTCGTTGCGCAATGGGTTCAGCTCCACTTAAAATGAAGTTTTCTCCAGATGGAAAATATGCATATGTAATTACTGAAATGTCTAATGAGATTTTAGTTTACGATTATCATATTATCGAGGATCATCCTGATTTCGAAAACATCCAGACAGTATCACTTCTTGTTGGTGTTGATGAGGAAATCAGTACAGGAACAAACATTAAATTTGGCGAGGATGGCAAGTTCGTATATGCCAGTGTTGATGGATTAAATGCTATCTGCATGTATGAGCGTGATGCTAGATCAGGAAAGATTAAGTATTTCTCACACAGTTTCATCAGTGGAGATTATCCAAAGAGCTTTGCTGTTTTGCCTAAGGATAAGTATTATGTTTCACTAAATCATGATACAAATGAAATTCGAAGCTTTACTATTGATAAGAAGACAGGACATTCTTTAATGCAGAATGCACCTATCAAAATTGCTAAGCCTAATAGTATTGTTGTTGTAAAGATAAAATAAATTATCGTATGTATTATCTAAGGGCTGCAAGGCGCAGCCCTTTTTTCATAGGAGGAGAATATGGCAGGGTCTACATTTGGCAATAGAATTTCAGTGACAACTTGGGGAGAATCTCATGGCAAAGCCCTTGGCGTTGTTATAGATGGTTTTCCTGCTGGCTTAAAGCTTTCAGAAGAAGATATTCAACCATATCTTGATAGAAGAAAGCCTGGACAGTCTAAGTATACGACTGCCAGAGCAGAAGGAGATGAGGTTGTTATTCTTTCTGGTGTGTTTGAGGGTGATACTACTGGTACACCAATATCTTTGATGATTGAAAACAAGGATCAGCACTCGAAGGATTATGGGAATATTGCCACTACTTTTAGGCCTGGCCATGCTGATTACGGCTTCATTGAAAAGTTTGGGCTTAGAGACTACCGTGGTGGTGGGCGTTCATCTGGAAGAGAAACTATCGGCCGTGTAGCAGCTGGTGCTATTTGCGCCAAGCTTTTAAATGAGGTTGGAATTACCGTTTGCGCCTATACTAAGTCTATTGGCGACATTAAAATCTATGATTTTGATTTATCTGAAAGAGACAACAATCCGCTTTGCATGCCAGATGCAGTGGCTGCTAAAAAGGCAGAAGAATACCTGGAAGCTTGTATGCTTAACAAGGATAGCGCTGGTGGAGTAATCGAATGTCTTATTACTGGTGTTCCAGCAGGCATAGGAGATCCTGTTTTTGAAAAGCTTGATGCTAAATTAGCTCAGGCTCTTGTATCTGTTGGCTCTGTAAAAGGCGTTGAAATTGGTGATGGCTTTGCTGCTTCAAAGACTCTAGGCAGCATTAATAATGACAATTTCAGAATGGATAACGGGGTTGTGACAAAGGTCACTAATCATAGTGGTGGTATCCTGGGCGGCATCTCAGATGGAGATGATATTATTGTCCGATGCGCTATTAAGCCAACTCCATCTATTGCTCAAGTGCAGGCTACTGTTAATGAAAAACATGAGGATGTAGATATTGAAATCCATGGTAGACATGATCCTGTGATTGTTCCTCGTGCTGTAGTTGTGGTAGAGGCTATGTGTGCTATTACAATTTGTGATGCGTTGCTTTCACATATGACAGATAGAGTAGATTATATTAAGGAGTTTTATAAGAATTGAAATACGAATTGTTAAAAACAGAAGGTCGAGCTAAAAGAGGTCGATTCCATACTGCTCACGGTGTTATCGAAACACCTGTATTCATGAATGTTGGCACAGTTGCTGCAATCAAGGGCGCTGTATCTACAGACGATTTAAGAGATATCAAATGCCAGGTGGAGCTTTCAAACACCTATCATTTGCATGTTCGTACAGGAGATAAGCTTATTAAGGAGCTTGGTGGTCTTCATAAGTTTATGGCATGGGATAGACCAATCCTTACAGATTCAGGCGGATTCCAGGTGTTCTCACTTGCTGGTATTCGTAAAATCAAAGAAGAAGGTGTAACCTTTAATTCCCACATAGATGGCCGCAAGATCTTTATGGGTCCAGAAGAATCAATGCAGATTCAGTCAAACCTTGGTTCTACAATTGCTATGGCCTTTGATGAGTGCCCACCAGCACTTGCAGAACGTAAATACGTAGAAGATTCTGTGGCTCGTACTACACGATGGCTTCATCGTTGTAAGGAAGAGATGGCTCGTCTTAATTCATTGCCAGATACAATTAATAAAGAGCAGTTGCTCTTTGGTATTAATCAGGGAGCAATCTATAATGACATCAGAATCGAGCACGCCAAGGCTATTTCAGAGCTTGATTTACCTGGATATGCAGTAGGTGGTCTTGCTGTTGGCGAGAGTCATGAACAGATGTATGATGTTCTTGATCATGTAGTACCATATCTACCTCAGAATAAGCCTACATACTTAATGGGCGTTGGTACACCTGCTAATATTCTGGAAGCAGTTGACAGAGGTGTAGATTTCTTTGATTGCGTATATCCTAGCCGTAATGGACGTCATGGTCATGTATATACAAATCATGGCAAGCTTAATCTTTTCAATCAGAAGTTTGAAAAGGATATGAGACCTATCGAAGAAGGCTGTGGTTGTCCAGCATGTAAGACTTACTCAAGAGCTTATATTCGTCATTTGCTTAAAGCAAAGGAAATGCTTGGAATGAGACTTTGCGTTCTTCACAATTTATACTTCTATAACACAATGATGGAAGAGATTAGAAACGCTTTAGATGCAGGAGAATTTGCTACTTACAAGAAAAACAAGCTTGCCTCAATGGAAGCAGGAGAACAGTAAATCTTAAAATTATATTAAATGGCATAATTTTCTTGCGATTATAGTATTCTTTATGTAAAATAAATTTCAGTGACTGGTCCATAGGGCCAACGATTAGGAGGAATAGTTTAATGAACAGTTCAGTTTTATTAACTGCAGCTAATAGCTCAATCAGCTTGATTATTTGGGTAGTAGTTCTTTTTGTATTCATGTACTTTTTCATGATTCGTCCACAGCAGAAGGAGCAGAAGGAAAAGACAGCTATGATGTCTACACTTGCTGTAGGTGATACAGTTCTTACTACAAGCGGTTTTTATGGTGTTGTTATTGCAATTCCTGATGACACAACTGTTATCGTAGAGTTCGGAAGCAACAAGAACTGCCGTATTCCAATGCAGAAGGTAGCTATCGCTCAGATTGAAAAGCCTGAGGATGCTGTTAAGGCTACAAAGGAAGACGAGAAAGATAAAAAAGAAAAGACTAAATAATTTATTTAGACTAAAAAAGCCACCCATATGGGTGGCTTTATTTTTGTTATTTTTTTCTATGACGTAAGTATTCGGAACCTTTGTTTAATAGTGATTTTGTGGATGCTACTGGATGGGTGAATTTTGCAATGTGCCTAAACTGACCACGCTGAGTTTCTGTAGCGTTCATAATCCATTGTTTAACAGCTTCACTGGATAACTGTTCTTTTATTTCTTCTAGCTTTTCTGCCGTCATTTCACGTTTTACAAAAGCGGCTTCTTTGCGTTCATTTGCTTTTTCTATTCTAGCAAGCTTTGCATCGGCAAGGTTTGTTGTAAGTGCTTCAACTTTTTCAGCCATTTGATTATTAATCTGATCGTTAATACGTTCAAATTCCTTGGCAAAAGTGGTAAGAGCGGAAACTGTTAATGCCATGTCCATTCCAAATAGGAACATAAAAATCAATGCAAGTAACTCTATGACAATCTGAGGAATGATGACAATAAGGCTTACGATTGGTGGCACTATAAATTGGGTTACGATTATTCCTGCGATTCCGAAACAGCATGTAAAAATAAGGCAAACTCGTCCATTTATATTTAGTGGTAAATCACTGTAATCCCACCATCTTGCGTGAAATCTTTTTTCTAAGATATATGATGTACCATATTCTAGAAAGAAAGAGCCGACGGCACATCCTAAGAATATTGTTAAATATGAAGGACTCTTACTATGTACGAAAGGCAAATCTACAAAAATAATCTGGGCTAGTGTAGCACCGACTCCGTAAAGTGGGATACAAGGACCATATAAAAAGCCTCGATTTTCCCAAGCTTTTTCGTGTATAGTGCAATAACACGTCTCGTAAATCCAGCCGATAAAACTATAAATAATAAATAATACAAAATACCTACTTAACATAACTTATTCTCCTTTGCGTTAAGTAATAGTATAGTTGTTTTGGGGACAAAATAAAAGGACACAGATTTGCTGAATTTGCTTGAAATCAAATATACCCTATGATATACTTCAAATGTTGCGAAAGGTCGCAATTTTAGTTTTTAAATATTAGCTATTCGGGAGGCATTATGCAAACATTAAAGATAGTTCTTATATTTTTATTAATTGCTATTTGTGTGGCACTTACAATTATCATTCTTTTCCAGGAAGGAAAGCAGAACGGACTTGGTTCTTTATCAGGTCAGCAGTTCGATTCATACTGGAGCCGTAATAAGGGACGTTCGCGTGAAGGCTTATTAGTTAAGCTTACAACAGTTTGCGTTATCTTATTCTTCGTGCTTTCAGCAGTATTGAATATTGGTAGCTTTTAAGAAAGATTTTATTTTGCCACCCTTTAAGGGTGGCATTTGTTGTTTAGGAGGTTTATGAGAGAGTTCGATAAACAAAAGCATTTTCTGATGGATGTATTTAAAAGTCAGGCCTATGTTCCAATGAAAAAGAAGGAGCTTGAAATTCTTCTTGATGTTGAGAAGGATAAAAGAAGCGAGTTTGCGCAGGTTCTGCAAGAGCTTGTTGACGAGGGACAGGTAGAAATTACAAAGCGTGGCAAATATCAGATTGCTGAAAACAGACCTAAATTCATAAAGCTAAAAGATCATAAATCAAAGAAACCTTCAAAAGCAGAAGTAGCTGCTAAGAAGCAGTCTCTTAATCAGGTTGCAAAGAATGCTAATCGTCCAAAGAATGAGAATCTGGAGCCTGATATTATTGGCAGATTTATATCTCATAAAGATGGATATGGTTTTATTGAGGTTGAGGGAAGCGACGAAGACTATTTTGTTAGCAGAGATAACACAGCTTTTGCTATGCAGGATGATACAGTAGCAGCTGTTCTTACCTTTGGTGCTCCTGGTAAACGCCAGGAAGCTCGTGTTATTCGTATTATTGCTCACGGTTTTTCAGATGTTGTGGGCACTTATGAAAAAAGCAATGGATTTGGCTTTGTAGTTGCTGATAGCAACAAATTAGATAGAGATATTTTCATTCCTGCTGGCAAGGATATGGGAGCTGTTACAGGTCATAAGGTAGTTTGCCACATTGATGACTATGGCGATGATTCCCATAAGCCAGAGGGGGTCATTACTGAAATCATTGGTCATAAGAATGATCCTGGAGTAGATATTTTATCTATTGTTAGAGGTTTTGGTATCGATCCTGAGTTTCCAGATAAGGTTTTAAAGCAGGCTACTAATGTTGCTAAGCCTGTTTCTGAAGCTGATAGAGCTGGACGAAATGACATTAGAGATTTGACAGTCATCACAATTGACGGTGAGGATACTAAGGATATCGATGATGGTGTTTCCCTTGAAATGGATGGGGAAAATTTCGTTCTTGGAGTTCATATTGCTGATGTTACAAATTATGTGCAGGAATCATCAGCACTTGATGTGGAAGCGCTTAAGCGAGGAACTTCAGTTTATCTTGCTGATAGAGTTATTCCAATGCTTCCACATACCCTTTCAAATGGCATGTGTTCTTTGAATGAGGGAGAGGATAGATTGGCCCTTTCTTGCATCATGACATTCAATCCAAAGGGTGAGCTTATTGATCACAATATTTGCGAATCTGTAATCAACAGCAATCATCGTATGACATATACTGATGTATTTGCTATTATGACTGGTGATGAGGTTAAACGTAGCGAATATGCTGATGTTACTGAGATGATTGATCAAATGTATAAGCTATCCCAGATTCTTCGCGCAAAGCGTAAGAAGAGAGGAGCTATAGATTTTGATTTCCCAGAGACTCATATAGTAATCGATGAGTCAGGAAAGGTTGTAGGTCTGGCACCATATGAGCGCAATGATGCTCACAAACTAATAGAAGATTTTATGTTGGCTGCAAATGAAACTGTTGCAGAGCACTTTAATCTCATGGAATCTCCATTTGTATATCGTGTTCATGGAGCTCCAGACCCAGAGAAAATCCAGTCATTAAGTCGTTTCTTAGGTGCTTGTGGTTATACACTTAAAGGAAATAAGGACAGCATTCATCCAAAGGAAATCCAAAAGATGTTAGAATCTTTGGCTGGTCATGAGGACGAGGCTGTCATTACAAAGATGACTCTCAGAAGTATGCAACAGGCAAGATACGACACAGAGTGCAAGGGACATTTTGGTTTGGCTGCACAGTATTATTGTCACTTTACATCACCAATTCGTAGATATCCTGATTTACAGATTCATCGTATTATAAAGGATCATTTACGAGGAAGGATGAACGATAGAAAGGTTTCTCATTATGAATCACTTCTTCCACAGGTAGCTCTTGAGACAAGCAAGCTTGAGCGTAGAGCTGAGGAATGTGAGAGAGAAGTTGATAAACTGAAAATGGTTCAGTTTATGAAGAATTTTATTGGCCAGGAATTTACTGGAAATATTTCTTCAGTCACAGGATGGGGAATGTACGTTGAGCTTGAAAATACAGTTGAAGGTCTGGTTCACGTATCTACATTGTATGATGATCATTATGATTTTATCGAAGAGAATCTTACACTTGTTGGCGAGCGAACAGGGCGTACCTTTAAATTAGGTCAGCCTGTTACAGTAATACTGGATTCTGTAGATGAGCAAGCTCGTACTATCGATTTTATCCTTACCGAATTTCAGCGTTTTTAATTGGAGCTAAAGATTATGAATAAAGAAGGCAGAAAACTAATTGCAAATAATAAAAAAGCATATCATGAGTACTTTCTCGAGGAAGAGTACGAGGCAGGAATAGAGCTTCACGGAACTGAGGTCAAGTCTATGCGACTTGGTCAATGTTCCATAAAGGAGGCTTTTGTGCGTATTGATAATGGCGAGATGTTTATTTATCAGATGCACGTAAATCCATATGAAAAGGGCAACATTTTCAATAGAGACCCACTTCGTCCTCGTAAGCTTTTGCTTCACAAGTCAGAGATTAATCGCTTGCTTAGCAAAATCAAGGAAAATGGTTATACTATCGTTCCTATTGAGGTTTATCTTAATAATGGCCTTGTAAAGGTAAAGGTTGCCTTGGCTAAAGGTAAGAAGCTATACGATAAGCGTGCTGATATTCAGAAGAAGGATATGAAGCGCGAAGCAGAAAGAGACTTTAAGATAAGGAATTTAGGCTAATGAAGATTATACTTGCATCAAACTCACCACGAAGAAAAGAACTTTTACAGCAGGTCGGTATCGATTTTGAAGTGCAGGCTGCCAATGTAGAAGAAGTTACAGACAAAACTAAGCCAGATGAAGTCGTTATGGACTTAAGTCTGCTTAAGGCAAAGGCTATCGCTGACAAGAATCCTGGCAGGGTTGTTCTGGCTGCAGATACAGTTGTTGCCTACGATGGCAAGATACTTGGAAAGCCCAAAGATGAAAAAGATGCATTTTTAATGCTTTCGCGCTTGTCAGGAAATACTCATCAGGTGTATACTGGAGTGGCTATCGTTGACGAGACAGGAAATATCAATACATTCGCAGAATGTACTGAAGTTGTTATGTATGAGAACAGTCCTGAATTGATTGAAAAATACATCGCTACAGGTGAGCCAATGGATAAGGCTGGTGCCTATGGCATTCAGGGCAAAGGTGCTGTTTTAGTTAAGGAGATTAAAGGTGATTACAATAACGTTGTTGGTTTACCTTTGGCTAAAGTTTATAGGTCACTGTAAACTGTAAGGGCTAGTAATGGTTTCGACAGGGGTCATGCAGCGGAAGAAGCGAGTCCCACGGTAATGGGTTAAATGGCCAAACTTAAAATTAAACGCTGAAGATAATTTAGCATACGCTGCCTAGTTGCGGCAGTCTGACCTAGGGCACCTACACCTTAGGATCCAGACTTCGACTCTGTAGGAAACGACGCTATCAAAGCTTTGCGATAGTGGGCGTATCATGAAGCTACTAAAGCACATATCTTGTTTGTAAGAGCTGTGTGGAGGGAATGTAAAATTACAAACTACACTCGTAGAAGGGCCGGGAATTGGCTTTTGGACACGGGTTCGACTCCCGTCTAGTCCACTTTTCTAAGTCTCATTTCACATTGTGAAATGGGACTTTCGTTATATTTAACAGAAATTCCGTTCTGAATTGTCTGTGTTCCTATAGGATGTTAAAATTAAATCATAAAGGGTGGAGAATAATATTATGGCGAAATCTACACGACACATGACAAACGAGGAGCGTAGAGCTTATCGTAAAAGAAGAAAACTTATACGAAGAATCCAGGTTTATTCTGAGCTTGGAGCAATTTCTTTAGCCATCGTTATTATCGGTGGTCTAATTGTTTCCCATATAAAAGGTACTGATGATACTATGCGAGTTGCTGCAGAGGAAAGTGTTACTGAATCGGCATCTGATGCATCTGAAGAAAAGTCTACTGGGCTTAAGGTAAGTACAGGTGCTTCAGAAAATCCTAATCAGGAAGCAGAGGCAGAGACTGAATCAGAAGAAACAAGTAGTTCTTCTGGCGTATACTCGGCATCAGAAACAGGTTCAACTATTTCTATTGGCGGAGATGTAGTCAGTGAATATGCTATTTTAATTAACAACGATACGAAGGAAATAGTAGGTACTAGAAATTCCTATGAAAAGATTGTTCCAGCATCTATGACAAAGGTTATGACTGTACTTGTGGCAGCAAACAATCTTACGGAAGAGCAGCTAAATGAAACAGTTACCATGTCCCACGAGGCTATTGATTATTCATATGCAGGTGGTGGTTCTACTTCTGGTTTTGTTGAGGATGAAGAGGTTACTGTAAAGGATTTGTTCTATGGAACGATTCTTCCTTCAGGTGGCGATGCTGCGGCTCAGCTGGCTATGTATGTAGCAGGAGATGTAGATAGCTTTGTTACTATGATGAATGAAGAGGTTTCGGCATTAGGACTTACTGGCACTCATTTTACAAACCCTGTAGGATTCCATAGTGATGATCATTATAGTACACCATATGATATGTCTATTATTATGATGGCGGCATTGGACAATGAGTTATGCAAAGAGGTTCTTACCACTAAGGTTTATAATTCTACGGCTACAAATGTTAATCCTGAGGGAATTACAATATCGAATTGGTTCTTGCGTAGAATTGAGGATAAGGATATTGGAGGCACCATTGAGGGCGCCAAGACAGGATATGTAGATGAATCTGGAAACTGTGCTGTTAGCTCAATGATAGCTGATGATGGAACTGAATACATATGCTGTACAGCAAAGTCTTCAAGCTCTTGGAGATGCATTTATGATCACGTAGATATATATAAGGCCTACACTCAGTAGGCCTTTTCTTTTTATAGATATTCTTTGATTTTGTTGATTGAATCGATAAATGCGACAGGTGAGAATTCCTTTAAATCTTCCATATCGCGGAATCCATATGTACATAAGATATAATCGAGCCCTGAGTTAATAGCAGTGGCAGCATCTACATCAGAATCACCAACATATAAAACTGACGATTTATCTTTTATATCTAATGCTTCAAGAGCTAGATTGATAGGCTCTGGATCAGGCTTTCTTTTGTGATTTCCATCATCACCAATGACAATATTAATATATGGCTTAAAGAAATCATCTAGTAATGAGTTGCTGGCTGTTTGCCCCTTGTTGGTAACGATTGCCATTTTGATACCCATTTCAGATAGTTCTTTAGTAGTTTCTAGGATGCCGTCATATGGCTTTGTTTTGATGCGATTGTGATTGTTGTAGAAATCTACAAAGTCAGCGAAAAACTGGTCGAATTTATCGTAATTTTCGCCATCAGGTAATGCTCTTACAACCAACATTCTGAGTCCGTTTCCAACGAATCGTCTGACATTTTCAATTGGGTGAGTTGGCAATCCATATTCTGTAAGTGTATGATTAATGGAATCAGTTAAATCCTCAAGTGTGTACAAAAGTGTACCATCTAAGTCAAATAGTATTGTGTCGTACTTCATAGTATTAACCTTTTCTTTCTATTTTCTTCTAATTGTTATATAGCTATTATAGGTATTTGTAAAGGAAAAATATTGAATTATTAGTATGCCTTTGTTATGATTTTTTTACCGGCTAATTTAGGAGGACATGATGGAATTATATATTAGAGAGGCTGAAATTGCCGATGCCGCTGCCATTTGCGACATCTACGGGTACTATGTTGAAAATACTTTTGTTACTTTTACAGAGGTAAATGGCTCGGTTGAAGACTACGAACAGTCTATTATCGAAACAAAAAAGGATTATCCTTACATTGTTGCTTGTGATTCCGAAGGCAAGGTGATTGGTATGGCTTATGGCGGCAGGGTTCGTCATCATGATGCATATAAATATTCAGTGGAGACTACTATATATACGGCACCAGATGTTCCTAAGCAATCTGGAATAGGAAAGGCCTTATATGGTGAGCTTCAGAAGCGTCTTTCTGATATGGGATATAAATTTATGTACGGAGTTATTACAGATGACAATGAGCCTAGCATCAAGTTCCACCAGGCTTTGGGATTTGAAGAGGTAGGTCATTTTACAGATATTGGTTACAAATTCGGAGAATGGAAAGGGATTGTGTGGTATAGAAAGCAAATCGGAGATTTGAACGACATGCCTCACTAATAATGGTTATGAAAAGAGCGCTTAGATATATATTGGTATCTACATTATCAATATTTTTTACTTTAATTGCAGTCGGCATTATTTACATAGTTGCTGATACACATAGCAGAATACAGGTTCAGGAAGGGGAAACTTACTCTAGTGAGCAGGTTGAGGAGCTTGTAGATGAGGCAAAGGCTGAGGGCCAGAAAAGTGTTCTTGATTCTATCAAAGAATCATTAGAAGAGGGGAACACAATCATTTCGGTTTTGAAGTCTCTTTACCCAGAATATATTGTTGTTGCAGCAAATTCCAAATATAATTTTGTTCCAGTTAATGATTCGCTTCCTAAGAATTCTTTTGATATCAATAATCTTCAAGAGGATGAAAATGGCATTTATTCATATGTAGTGGACGGACAGGTTGTTTCTAGAAAAGGAATAGATGTTTCTTCTCATCAGGGTGATATCGATTGGGAGGCAGTTGCTGCCGATGGAGTTGAGTTTGTATTTGTCAGAGCTGTTTACAGAGGATATGGCACAGGCAAAATCGTCGTAGATGAGAAATGTATCGAAAACATCGAAGGAGCTCAAGCAGCAGGACTTGATGTTGGCGTTTATGTATTTTCACAGGCGATTTCACAGGCTGAGGTTTTAGAAGAGGCATCCACTGTACTTAATCTTTTAGATGGATATACACTTCAGCTTCCAATTGTATTTGACGTTGAAAAGGTAAGCGATAGCGAGGCTAGAACAAATAGCCTTACAGTAGAAGATAGAACAGCACTTACGATTACATTTTTAGAGGCTGTCCAGAATGCAGGATATGATTCTATGATTTATCATAATACTGAAATGGGAGCGATGCTTCTAGATTTTACTCAGCTTACTGATTACAAGAAATGGTTTGCTGGTTATAACAAAGAGTTTTACTGGCCATATGAGTTTGACATATGGCAGTACTCTGAAACTGGTAGTGTAAATGGAATAAATGGAAATGTCGATTTAGATATTTGGCTAGCCCAATAAAAGGCTAGCCAATTTTGTATTATCTTCTGGATTCATAAAGCAAATTCTAATGTATTTTTCGCCAAGATAAGGGAATGTGGAACAATCTCTGATCATGAGACCCTGACGAATACATCTGTCAAATAAATCCCCACTTGTAATGCCGTCTTCTAATATTTTTAAGAGCATAAAATTGCCCTGTGGCTTATATGGCTTGAAACGGCTACTTTCATCAAAAAGCTTGAACAAGCGGTCTCTTTCTGATTTTATTAAATCTCTTGTTTCTTGAATGTAATCCTCATCAGTAAACATTAGAGTGCCGGCTATTACGGCGATTGAATTAATTGACCATGGATCTTTACGCTGGTTCATAATCTGCATTAAATCAGAATTAGAACAAATAGCATAGCCTAATCGAAGACCAGGGGCTGCAAAGAACTTGGAAGTTCCTCTCAGTATTGCGATGTTTGTATAGGTTCTGGTAAGGCTGACTGCAGATATTTCTTTTACATTTTCTGCGAATTCCACGTATGTTTCATCTACCATTACAAAAATATCGCTTTCCTTGCAGGCATCAAGAATAAGACGCATGTCATGGACGTTAATTGCAGTACCTGTAGGGTTGTTTGGATTGCAAATAATAAGCATATCGATATCTTCTGATAGCTTGCTTATAAAATGAGCTGGATCAAGTACGAAATCATTTTCTTCACGAAGAGGATAGTAGATAGTCTTGCCTCCGCATAAAGCGATTTCGCGTTCGTATTCTGAGTATGTTGGTCCCAAAATAAGAGCCTTTTTAGGCTGCTGAATCTGGATGAAAAGGGAAATCAGCTCTGTTGAACCATTTCCTACAATTATGTTTTCAACCTCTGTAGAGCAGTAGTTTGCAATGCACTGACGAAGCTGTACATAATCTCTGTCAGGGTATGTTGTAATGCAATCGATTTGCTCCTTGATTCCTTCTCTTAATTTAGGAGAAATCCCAAGTGGATTAACATTAGCAGAGAAGCTAATGATGTTTTCTTTTTTTATTCCGTAGATTTGTTCAATTTTTTCTAAATCACTTCCATGGAAGTGGTCTTTGTGTTTAATCATGCCTATCACCTCGTTTTTTATATAGTAGCACCACGTTTAACAAATATCCATCTTTTTGTTTCTATTTCGTTTGAAAACACAACATGTTGTGCTATAATTTGAAAAGAATATGCTAGGATTAGTGGGTGTATACCTAATCCTTGGAATGTAGAGGAAGAATGTTTTGAGAAAAAGAATCTATCGAATATCAGAGGATAAATTCGATGACTTAAAACCAAATATAGAATTCGAAAGAGAACAGATAGAAGAGACATGCTATGTGGGCGATACATTTACTGGCAGTTTCTTCTTTAAGAGTCTTAACAATGTTAAAATCAGGGGCGTAGTCTATTGTACAAATCCATACGTGCAACTTAGCGACCCTTGGTTTGACAAGGAAAACGTTCGTATCGAATATAAAGTGGACGATTTCAATTACAAATCAGGAGAGGCTCTTTCAGGTGAGTTCATTATTGTAGCGGTAGGAATTGAAAAGCACATTCCTTTTACCATTACATACGCTACTCGACCTTTAATCACTTCTGTTGGGGAAATTCATGATTTAAAGGCTTTTGCAGAGCTTGCTCAAAATCATTTCAGTGAAGCTGTTTCTGTGTTCTATTCAGACCGATTCGCTGAGTTCATTTCTGATTTAGATAAACGCACCAGATTATTATATCGTGGCTTCAAAGCAGCTCCGATTGCTGCTGTTAATGTAGACGAATTCCTTGTTTCTACAGGACTAAAGCCAAAGATGTCCTTTGATGTGCAGGAGAGATGTGACAAATACTACGAGGTTAATGAAAACATTCGTGGTGAAATAGAAATTGTTCGTTCTACATGGGGCTACATCGATGTAAAAGTTTCATGCGATGCTGATTTTGTGTCAGTTGAAAAAGAACATATTACATCTGACTTTTTCCTTGGCTCTATCTTCAATATGAATTATTACATTCACAAAGATAGAATGCACGAAGGTCTTAATTATGCAAAGATTTCATTTGATTACAGAGGCATTCATAAGGAAATCACTATTATCGCATCATCTTTAAAAGAGGATGCCACTTTAGATTCTGAAAAGCATAAGAAGGATATGCAGATTCTTAAGGCATGTCGTCTCTACGAAGACTTTAGACTTCGCAAAATCACTACAGGCCAGTGGTGTCAGGAGACACTTTCTGTATTAGATTCCATTTCAGAAGAGGATGAAGAAGACAATTTTACTCTTTTGATGAGAGCGTTGGTTTATGTTACAAACAACCAAAAGCAAGAAGCTCTTTGGATTATTCAAGATTTGAAGCGAACTATCGAAGATAAAAGCAGCACACAGTGGGCTTTTCTTCTGTATATTTGCACCCTCATCGAAAGGGAAGAATCATACGTAGATAGGCTTACTGGCAACATAGAGTCTATTTATCTTGAGCATTCTGATGATGTTAGGCTTTTCTGGTTTTTGATGTTCCTGAGAAAGGAATACATAAAGAATCCTACTGCTAAGCTCAGGGATATTTCAGACTGGGTATCAAGAGGATTTGATTCGCCTCTTCTTTACATTGAGGCTTACTATATTTTTGTCCAGGATCCATATTTAATATCATCCTTCGATGAACTTACAATCAAAGTCCTTAATTGGGCGAGAAAGAAAAATGCAATTTCTAAAGATATTGCCATTCAGATGATTCATGTTATTGAATCTGAGAGGACCTACAATCCTAAAGCGCTTCCTATTATCGAAGCCTGCTATGAAATCTATCCTGATTTACAGTTTTTGCTAGCCATTGTTACCTATCTTTTAAAGGCAAACTACATCGAAGAAAAATTCTTCAAGTGGTTTAAAATGGCCATCGAAGCAAACTTGCATGTATCAGGAATTTTTGAGGCATACATGGAAGCTATGCCTACCTATTCTGTAGATAGGTTCCCACAGCTTCTTACAATGTTCTTTAAATACAACAACGATCTTTCTTATGAAAAGAAAGCGCTTCTTTATGCCAATATTATTTTGCACAGGGCAGAAGACAGTGATACCTATGATCATTATGAATCAGCTATAGAAACCTTTGCACTTGAGCAGCTGAAGCTTGGTCGTTTGGATGACAATCTTGCTGTATGTTATCAGCGTCTCATGGAGCTTGGTATTTTTGACAAAGAGGTTGCAAAGCTTGTTTCAGAGCTGGCATTCAAAAAGAAGCTGGCCGTTATCAATCCGGATATACGTAGAATTTTCTTATATCAGGATGAGTTCAAAACACCTGTGATTGCTAATGTTTCAGATCATAAAGCTTATGTTAACTACATAGGCAGCGAAGGTGTTTTCTTCCTTGAGGATAATGATGGTTATCTGTTTGTAGATGATGAAGCATACTTTAAGGAAGACGTTATAGATGCTACTGCATATTTCAATACCCTTAAGGAATTGGCGCCACAGAGCATGGCTTTCGTTCTTATGGATTTAAACAATCTGGAAGATTCAGAAAGCATCAAAATGTTACTGGATTCTAAGCAGATTTCTTTGGATTATTTGCGTAGCATGTATCCAAAGATTATCAAGGTACTTCGTAAAAACGAAGAGGATGCTTTGATAGAGCGTCATTTTATGCATGAGGCAGATCTGAAATCTCTTAGAGCAGAGGTGATTGCCGATGTTCTTGAAGTATTTGTTAGCCGTAGCAAATACGAGGAAGCCTACTACATGCTTCAGCACACAAACGGTTCTCAGCTAAGGCCGGAGGTTGCCACAAAGCTGTGTCAGTTTATGATAAATCAGGATTCTGAAAAAACAGATGATTTCCTTATCCTGATGACTGCTCATTTGTTACAAAAGGGATTTGTACATGGAGATATGATTAAGTATCTCATCAAATTCTATGTTGGCCCAACAGACGTCATGATGCTGATTTACAACAACGCTTATGAGCGTGGTGAAGATGTTGTGGAATTCTCTGAAAGAATTCTTACACAGGTTCTGTATAGGGATTTCCTTTGCGATGGCATAATGGAAGTTTTTGATTCATATGTTGCTAGAAAGAACAACAAAATGATTGTCGAGGCTTTCCTTACATACGAAGCACATAGTTATTTGTCTGAGCACCAGGAAGTGCCAGGAGAGATTTTCTCACATATTTACAATAGATATAAAAAGGGCCTTACAGTTAACGAAAGTATGCGAATAGCTCTTCTTAAGTATCTTTGTCTACAGAAAGACCTGGATGAAGATGATATGAGCATGCTGGATATGCTTTTGGCAGATGCTATTTTGCGTAACCAGTATTTTGGATTCTTTGTTAATTGCAATGAGAAACTAAAAATTAAATATCACTTGTATGACAAGCATTTCATAGAAATTGCTACTGATAAAAGAAAATCTGTCGTTATCACATACTCTATCAACGGTCAGGAGCCTCTTGAGGAGGATATGATTGAAATGTACGACGGATTGTACGTAAAGCAGTTTATCCTGTTTTATGGTGACGAGCTTAGATACGAAATTTATTGTGATGAGCTTTCAGAAAATCCTTTAAAGAGCGACACAATAGTTATGAGTGAAGAGCCTGATGTTAAGAATGGACGATTCGCTCTAATGAATAGTATCAGCCGGCACAACCTATATGAGGAAGCAGGAGAGCTTGCTGCTGACCTTAAGACTTATCAGGGTTTGGATGCTGTTACAAGAGATTTATTTACTATTATTTAATGGTGAAAGAGGATTTATATGGGAAATTCTGAGGGGGCTTATCTTGGCATAGATATTAGTGCCAGAAGCACAGTTCTTAGTATTTATAAATCAAATATGGATGAGCCGGCTACAGTCAGCACGATTCTTGGTGAGGAAAATTATTCCATCCCTACAGTACTTGCTAAGCGATACGGTATGGGACAATGGTTTTTTGGCGATGATGCTATTAGCAAAAGCCGCACAAAGGAGGCTATGCTTGTAGACGATTTATATATTTTGGCTCTCAAGAATGAGGAAGTTTTTGTTGATGGAGAAAGCTTTCAGGCCAGAGAGCTTATGGTTATATATTTTAATAAGCTTTTTGCTATTCCAGGTCCTATGGCTGCCATGGGGGATATAGAAAAGCTTGTTGTTTGCGTAGACCAGGTAAATCTTGAGGTCATGGAATTGATGAATTATATCATCTCCAGATTATCCATAGATTCCAATAGGCTTATGCTTATTGACCGCAACGAATGCTTTTACTTTTATGCATTATCACAGAGGCCGGAGTTGTTTTTATATAGCGTAGCCCTTTTTGATTACAGCGGTTCAAACATGATTTCGTGTGTGTTGAATCGTAATCAAAGCACTCGTCCTCAGATGATTACACTTGATGTAGTCAATCATGGAGATATTACCGACAATCGAGATGAAAAGTTTGATGAGATAATAGCAGATACTTTTGGAAGTACGTTGTTTTCATCAGTTTATCTTGTTGGTGACGGCTTTGATGGCGAGTGGATGAAGGTCAGCCTTGCTAGACTTTGCAAGGGCCGTAAGGTATTCATGGGAAAGAACCTTTATTCAAAGGGCGCATGTTATGCAGGCTACACCAAGGATGGCAAACGCGACTGGCCTTTCATTTACATTGGCGACAACGATTTAAAGCTTAATCTTTCAATAAAAATTTTAGAAAATAATGTTATGAAATTTTTCACCCTTATCGATGCTGGCCAAAGCTGGTACGATGCAAAGGGAGAGTGTGAAGTAATTCTGGATGGTGAGCCAGAGCTTGAATTCTATATTCAAAGGCCAGAATCAAGGGAAGCTCACACAGAGGTTCTTGAATTAACAGATATGCCAAAAAGAGAAAACAGAACTACTCGTCTTCGAATAGAAGCAAGTCCTATTTCTGATGTGGCTGTATCTATCGTAATTACGGATTTAGGATTCGGAGAAATTTCTCCATCCTCTGGCAAAAGCTGGGAACACACTATTTCAATTAAGTAGGTAGTTTATGAGTACATTGATTTATTGCAAAAATTCAATAGCAGCTACACCTTATTACATAGAAGAAGTGTCTTTAAATGTATATTCACTTGAGGAACTTAGCTATTACATGCTAAATAATGTTTATTTGCTTTCTACTAAGCTGATGAACACGGAACTTTGTAATTGGATTGGAAGAGAGCTTAAGTTTCCTAAGCTTGCTAGCGAGCTTCAGTCAATGGTGCAAAACAATTCGCCGTTACATATTTTTGTAGGTCATATTTTAAGTGCCAATGGATACGCTTCCAACAAAGAGATTAAGGATGCCCTTTCGATTATTTCAACCTTTGAAAACAAATCGGAGGCCGAAAGACGTAAGCTTAGAGCTGATAGACTAATGCTTGGCAACAAGCTTGTAGATGCCATCTATGAATACGAGACTCTACTTGCTGAGGATGTTGCAAAGACAATGCCTCGCACCGTTGAAGGAGATGTTTATCACAATTTAGGATGTGCTTTTGCAAAGCTTTTCTTTTTTGATGAGGCCAGCAAATGTTTTGATGAGGGATACAAACGCAATCAAAAGAAGCAGACACTTTATTGCCTTTTATACGCAGCTCGCTGTGGCAAGGATAAGCTTGGATTTGAGGAATATGTTTCCAAATATCAGGTTCCTAGAAGTGATGTAGAGGAAGTTTTGCAGATTGTTTCCAGGTCCACAATAAAAGAAGATATTGTTGGTTTTGATAGCGCTATAAATGATTTGCTTTATGGTGAGTCATCTCAAGTGTCAAAGGAAACAATCCAAAATGTTATCAATAATTGGAAAGAAGAATATATAAAAATCTGCAGGATTTAATTAATATCCTAAAGGGAGAAATGTATGGGATTTTTTTCAAGTAGAAAAAAGAAAAAAGAACTTAGAGCAGCTAAAATTGATGATGCTTTTAACAGAGTTTATTCCCAAATCGAAGGAATCGATAGTTGGGAAGATCCAAAGAAGCTTGAACATTATATTTTGGATTCCTGCGAGCAGATTATTGCATCCACTAAGGCTATGGAACGCCAAAAGATGGAGTATCGCATTGTTACTCGTTATCTTAATGATATAAAGGCTATTGAGAATCTGCCAAAGGAAAAAGCAAAGGAGCTTCGTAATACTGCGTCACGTATATGCGAATTGGAAAACAATCTTGTTAATGCAAGATCAATCCAGAGAAACATTACAGATGAACAATACGAAGTGATTTCTGATGATGAGGCTGATATGCCTGAAATCATTAATCGATTTGCATCAGACGAAATATATCAGGCAAAGCTTAAGCGAAATCTTGCTTATCTTGAAGGTGAAAAAAGTCGATGGGAAATCGAAAGAGAAGAGCTTCAGGGGCAGATTAAACTCTTTAGAAAGATGGCCGTTGCCATTCTTGCATCGTTTATGACGCTGCTTATTTTATTGCTTGCTATGTACAATGCAGCTCAGGCAGATATTTCTATCTGGGTGTTTATAGTTTTATTTATCTGCGCTGTTAGCGGATTTATTGTTTTTGTTCGTCAGAATACAATTGCCAGAGAAAACAAAGTTGCTATTGTTCATTTGAATCAGGCTATTAGCATGCTCAACGTAGAAAGAATGAAATACGTTAATGTTACCAATTCAGTTGAGTATTCAAAAGATAGATATTTTGTCAAAACTTCGGCCGAGCTTCAATACGTTTGGGAGCAGTATCAAGATAAGCTTAGAGACCAGCAAAGATATATTCAAAACAATGAGGACCTTGAGTTTTACAATTCTAAATTGGAGAGACTTTTAGGTGAGATTGGACTTGCTGATGATAAGATCTGGCTGAATCAGGTAAATGCCCTTGTTGATAGACAGGATATGTCAGAATGCAGACATAGACTTGTTATGCGAAGAAAGAAGATTAGGGATAGATTAGATGATCATCGTAGGATTGTTCAAGAAGAAAGAGATGAAATAGATAGGCTCATGATTAACCATGAGCACTATCTACCTGAGATTCAGGAAATCATCAAATCAGTTGATAAGCTCTGTGGCACAAGCTCAAGCAGTGCCAGAAAGAATGCTTAATATTATTCTAAAATGAAGTCCATATAGACTGGATTGTGGTCTGAATACGCAAAGCCTGTATCTAATACATTTGAGTATTCAACCTTAACATTTGAAGAAACAATGAAACCATCGATTGTTAATACGAAGGAATCCTCGGTGTATGGTGTGTCGGCGTTTCTACATGATGGAACAGGATTTGCTTCATCAAGTGGTCCTACTATACTAAAGTCATCAGATAATAAATCTTCTGGGAATGGCTGAGCCCAATTTGCTGAACTTGTTGTTCCGAAGTATGCAGAGGAATCGCCAAGCATATCTTTGTTCATATCACCACCGGCAATAACGTAATTGCCTGCCTCAACCTCAGCGGTCATATCTTCGTTGAGCATGACAACCTGGTTTTCAGCAGTTGATGGATCTGTAGTGTATGCAGACAAATGAACATTGTATAAAACAAGCTGCTTGCCATTATCAAGATTAATATAGTTTTTGCAATAGCATCTATCCAGGTCGATGAACTTTGATAAGCCTTCTTCAATTGGAAGCGAGCGACGGATAGAGCTTGTTATTGTGGCTGGTGAAACGGTTAAGAGTCCAGCTTTTGATTTTCCGTGAGGTTGTGTAAATGGATACATTAAAAATGGACTATCATAATTTTGTGCGAAAGTGTAGTTTACATCACTTATATCAGCATCAGCTAAATCTGAAATGATAAGTTCTTTCTGATCTACGTGATAACTTCTTGTAGAATCGATATCTACTTCTTGGAACAACATTAAATCTGGGTCTAATGACATAACGCTATCTACTGAGCCATTGATGTTATCGTACACAGCTTCTTTTGAGTAGGCCCATGACTCTGTGCCGCCATCCATGAAGAATGAATAGTCTGCAGAGTATGCACCAAATCCAAGATTTGCAGATGTTATTCGATAGGTTTCTCCGATTGAAAGAGTATCTGTAGATGCTGAACCTTCGATTTCGAGTTCTAGATTATCGTCTAAACGATAATACGAAGCGAATACATAAACTACATATCCGACAAATAAAAGAACGATGATTAGTAGAATAATTAGAATGGTTTTTAAAACTTTTTTTGCCATATATTCTTTCCTTTCAGACGTTTAAAAATTCATTAATAATATATCATAAAAGCTTGTTAGAATTCTAAAATTCATAATATATTAAAATAATTTTAAGGAGTTAGACATGATTTTTCAAATTAAAGAGTCAAGAGAGTACAGACTGAATTTATACTACATAATAGCTCAGGGTCTATACTGGATGATGGTATGCTGTACAATCAGCATGGGCTCAGCTTATTTATCTAACAGAGGTTATTCTACAGTTGGGATAGGTGCTTTATTTGCTATCGCCTTTTTAGTAGCTACAGTGTTACAACAGGTTGTTTCATATCTGACAGATAAAGCTGCTAGCTTTGATGTGGTAGATGTTTTAGCGTTGCTTGGTGCTATTGTTACCTTGGATTTATTCTTTGCTATAGGAACAAACGCTAAGGGCTTTGGAACTAGCTTCACATTCTTTATTGGAGCTATGGTTGCCACAGTAATACAGCCATTTTTGAATGCACTTAATTTCCATATTGAAAAATACAATGTGAAAATGAACTTTGGAGTTGCCAGAGCAAGCGGGTCTTTCTTCTTTTTTATAATGAGTTTGCTTGTTGGAAATTTTATGACTCTTACATCTGAAAGGGCAGTAACTATTCTTGGATTTATTGTTTCTGCAGCTTTTGTTGTTGCAATCATTCTTATATATAGAGAATTAAAGAATTCGGGAATTGAAATTAATGAAGATTATGATCCGTTTTCCGAAGAATCAAAATCAGATAGTTTAAGTTTAGAATCAGTAAAGAAGTTTATTAGTAAATATGAGATGTTTTTCGTATTTTTAATTGGTGTTGTTTGCTTTTATTTTGGACATGTTTTGATAAACAATTTCTTATATCAAATCACCGTCAATGTTGGAGGGAACGAGGCAAGCAACGGAGGGCTCCTAGCACTACAGGCAATCGTAGAGCTTCCTGCTATGATTTTCTTTAATCAGCTTAAGGATAAATTTGGCACCAAAAAGCTTCTTAGTGTTTCTGCGGTATTTTATTTTGTTAAAATTCTTGTTACAACCTTGGCAACATCTGTTGGATTTTTATATTTCAGTATGTTGTTCCAAGCTTTGGCTTTTGCAATTTTCATTCCAGCATCTGTCCATTTTGTAGATGAAATCATGAATAAGCAGGATGCTGTTAAAGGACAGGCTTTTGTAACTATAGCTATGACATTTAGTAATTTACTTTCAAGCTTACTTGGTGGTGTATTAATTAGAATTATTGGTGTAACACCTGCTTTATGGTTTGGTACAATTGTCACTTTTGCAGGAGTGGTAATAGCTATATTTGGATTAGCAAAAATCTGCGAAAATAATTAAATAAAAGATAGATTTTTTTGGTACAAATTGCTAAAATAATTATATACAATTATTTTAAAGGATTAATATGGCTAAGTATAATATTGGTGGATACATTTTCGATGATGAGAATAAAGCAAAAAAAGCCGCCAAAGAGCTTAAGGCAGTTGAGTATATCTTGGGGCAGATTAAAGACAGCGATGAGAATGCTGTGCTCACTGTATATAAAAAGCTTTTGAATCAGCGAATGTTTTCCACTGAAATCGGTATGAGTTTTCTAGCTCAGCTTAGGCAGAATCTTTTAGATTCAGAGGTTTTTACGCCAGAGGATATTCCTCCTGTTTATTCTTTAGAAGAACCCCCTAAAGACGTGACACCAGAAGAAAAAACAGAAGATACAAATTCATCTTCTGATGAAAAAGTATCTAAAGCTAAGAAGGAAAAAGCCGATAAAAAAGTTGTGGCTAAAGTCACAAATGATTCCTCAGAAATCAAAAGACTAAAAGCTATCAACAAAGTCCTATTAATTTTTTGCATTGCATTGTTGCTTTGCGTTTTGGGAATGTTTTATGTGAGTACCACAATAAACAGCCCGACCATACTCGATTACGAAGAAAAGCTAATCGACAAGTATTCTTCTTGGGAGCAGGATCTTACCGAAAGAGAAGAAGCTATCAGGGAGAAGGAACAGGAACAACAATAATATTATTTCAAGGATTGGGGTTGGTGTTATGTCTAAAAACAAAATTCTTGTGGCTGATGATGAAAGCCGAATGAGAAAACTTATCAAGGATTATTTGGTAAGAGAGGATTACGAGGTCATAGAGGCCGAAAATGGTGAACAGGCTCTCGACATGTTCTATATGGACAGCGAGATATCACTTATCATTTTGGATGTTATGATGCCAAAAGTTGATGGGTTTGCCGTTTTGAAAGAAATCAGAGAGACTTCTTCTATACCTGTTCTTATGCTTACAGCTAAGGGCGAGGAAAATGATGTTCTTAATGGTTTTGAGCTTGGTGCTGATGAGTATATTAACAAGCCATTTTCTCCAAAGATTCTTATGGCCAGAGTTAATGCAGTTCTTAGAAGAAGCACAGATGATTCAATCGGCAAGAAGGTTGTTGAAGCTGGTGGCATTCAGCTGGATGTTGATGCGCATGTAGCAACTAACGATGGTACTCCTGTAGAGCTTTCTGTTAAGGAATTCGAGTTGCTTTATTACTTCATCAATAATGAAGGAATTGCTCTTTCAAGAGAAAAGATTCTCAATCATGTTTGGGACTATGATTACTTTGGAGATGCTAGAACAATCGATACTCACGTTAAAAAGCTTCGTAGTAAGTTAGACGATAAGGGAAACTACATCAAGACTATTTGGGGCATGGGGTATAAATTTGAAGTCGACGCAAAGGTCTAATAAAATTAATCGCCAAATTGTAGGATTGATAGTTGCAATCATACTTGGTTCACTTGTTATTGTTAGTATTCTATCATCCTGCTTTTTAGGCGATTATTATGTTTTAACAAAGAGACAGGATATGGTAGAGCTTTACGATATCATGTCTAATAAATGCAATGAGGGTGTTTTATACGGACAAGATTATGAAGCAGAAATAGCAGCCTTATTTGATAGGTTTTCTGTAAATTGCGTTGTTACAGGCGCTAGCGGAGAGCCTTTAATTTCGTCTAATACTAATTCTGAGATTTTATTGAATCAACTCAATTATTCAATGTTTTCAAACGATGAATCTGTAGATGTCATTAACAAGAATGATAATTACGAGATTTTTAAGCAGGCTTTTCCAGGTTCAGAGGATGATTATCTTGTTCTATTAGGATTGCTCCCTGATGGTAGTATCGTTTTTATTAGAGCTACTTTATCTGCAATGGAGCATACCAGTTCAATCACAAACAAGTTTTTCCTATATATGGTTCTGGTTGCGATTCTTATGACTACAGTATTTAGTCATTTTGCGATTGCAAAGTTTACTCAGCCATTATTTAACATAATTGATATAACGAAGCGTATTTCAAACTTCGATTTCGAAGCAAAGTACACGCCTCAGGTTATATATAATGAGATGGATGATTTGGGCGAGCATGTTAATGAAATGTCTACTACATTAAAACGTGCAATTAGCCAGCTTCGTACTGCTAATGAAAGCCTAAAACACGATCTTGAAGTTCGTGAAGAAAATGAAAATATGCGAAAGGAATTCGTATCAAATGTTTCGCACGAGCTTAAAACACCAATTGCCCTTATCCAAGGCTATGCCGAGGGTCTGCAGGAGGGCATTATGGAGGATGAGAACAGCCGTCAGATTTATCTTGATATCATCATTGATGAAGCAAACAAGATGAACCGTTTGGTTAGAGAAATGCTCATTCTTAATCAGCTTGAAGCTGGTCAGATGAATATGGATATGGTTGATTTTGATGTGACAGAGATGATTGATAGTGTCGTTGATAGCAATAAAATCAATTTCGAAGCACAGAATATTACATATTCATTTATCAACAAAGAACCTTGCGTGGTTCATGCAGACGAATTCTTAGTGGAGCAGGTTATTACTAACTTTATTAGTAATGCAATTCACTATGTATTAAATGAAAACATCATTAATGTAAGATATGATTTTGTTAAAAAAGGCAAAGTTCGAATTAGTGTATTCAATTCCGGAAATAACATTGCCAAGAAGGACATCAAGCACATTTGGGAGAAGTTTTACAAAGCTGATAAGGCTAGAAGCCGTGAATATGGCGGCAGTGGTATCGGCTTGTCAGTTGTTAAAGCTACAATGGATTTGATGCATGAAAAATTTGGTGTTGAAAACTTGCCAAATGGAGTTGAATTTTGGTTTGAGTTAACTTTGACAAAAGACACAAAAATCAAACAAAATTCATAGAATTTTCTGATTTTTTGTGTTGAACAATACACATATTAATGCTAACATACCATTAATGATTAGTTTATTCTTCTAGGAGATAGCATGAAAATTAAAAGATTTTTCCTTTTGATTTCGGTTATGTGTTTTTCTCTGCTTTTCACCGCTTGTGGTGAACCTTTGTATACTATGACAGAGGAAGAAGAGGCGGTAATCACAGCTTATGCCTCGAAAACTGTTTCAAAATTCAATAAAAATCAGACAACAGGAATTGCAAATGCTCGTGTAAAGCCTGGCGAGCTGGATGATGAATATGCACCGGATGAAACTGATTCAGAGGAAACAGAAGAGGCAATTGACGAGGAAAATACAGAAGTCGAATATGATCCAGAAACTGGAGAACCTATAGTTACAGATGAGACTGAAGAAGGCACTGCCGAGGAAGGTTCTGAGGATGCAGGATATTCTATGACTGATGCAATTGAAATACCAGGTGTAGAATTTACTTGCGCTGAATTTGATGTAGCTGCCGATTACAAAACAAATAATTTTGTACTTTCACAGGTTTCTGGCAAAAAATACGTAGTTCTTTCTATTGAAGCTAAAAATACATCAGATTCATCTGTTGATTTCTCAAAATATACAGGAAGAACATACAATTTATCATTGAACGGTGGAGCAAAAGAGAGTACTCAGTACACACCATTGTCAAATGATTTAGCTAACTATGATGGCATACTGGCAGCTGGAGAGTCCAAATCATTTATTTTGGTCTTTCTTTTCAGCGATTCGTCAGTAGAAAATATATCCTCACTTGAATTATTTATTACAAGTGATGGCACAACAAGAGGGACAACCATATAAATCATATAATTGATTTAAATGAGAGGAGATTTGCATGGATACTAATATTTTATTAGAGTCGGGCACTAACGAGCTCGAAGTACTTGAATTTAAGGTTGGCAAGAATTTCTATGGAATTAACGTTGCCAAGATTAGGGAGATTTTGTTATATCAACCAGTAACACCTCTACCTAACGCGCATCCTTCTATAGAAGGTATCTTCATGCCAAGAGATATTATGATTTCTGTCATTTCTCTTCGCAAGTGCTTAAATATTACAGATGAAGCTGATACAGACGGCTTATTCATCATTACAAACTTCAACAGTTTGAATACAGCTTTCCACGTTGATGAGGTTCTTGGAATCCATCGTGTTTCTTGGGAAGACATCATCAAGCCTGATGCAACTATCAGTTCAGATGAATCTGGTGTTTCAACAGGTGTTATTAAGTTAGAAGACAGACTCGTTGTTATTCTTGACTTCGAGAAGATTGTTACAGATATCAATCCTGAGACTGGTCTTAAGGTTTCAGAAATGGATGATTACGAGACAAAAGATCGTAGTAAATCACCTATTTTACTTTGTGAGGATTCACCTCTTCTTTCAAAGCTTATTGTTGAGTGCTTGAAGAAGGCTGGTTACACTAACCTTATCGTTAATATGAACGGTCAGGAAGGTTGGGACAAGCTTGTTGAGTTCCACAAGAGAGGTACAGTTCTTAATGACGTACATCTTATTATCACTGATATCGAGATGCCTCTTATGGATGGTCACAGACTTTGCAAGCTCGTTAAAGAGAATGATGTAATGAAGAACATTCCACTTATTATTTTCTCATCACTTATTAACGACGAGATTAGACGTAAGGGCGAAAGCCTTGGTGCCGATGCTCAGCTTACAAAGCCTGAAATTGGTAAGCTTATTTCAGTTGTTGATGAGCTTGTTGCTAAATACGAAGTCGCTCGTAAAGGCAATTAAAATTTTTAAAACTGAGGGGTGTGCTTTGCATACCCCTTAATTAAATTTAAGGGAGGACATGTAGATGTCTCAGTCAGAGGACTACTTAGATGGACTACTGAATTCAATAAATAAGGCTAAGACTGATGCTATGCAGGTCCAGGAGAATGCTATGAAGAAGCAACAGCAGGTTGTTGAGAGCCGCAAGGCTGTTGCTCCTGATGAGGATTTTCTTACTGCAACAGGAATTGATTCTTCTCAGGCACAGACTAAGACTTCCCATCCATACCTCAGAAAGGTTCTTTCCGAGGAGGATTTTTTGCGCCAATTTGAAGAAGAATTGGATACTGACGATGTAGATTTATTTATTAGTAATTTTGAACAGGAAATCGACGAAGAAGAGCGCATTTTCCAGGAAACAGGTGAATTGCCGGATTCTGAAGGTGTTGTAAATTCTCTTCTTAATAATATTAAAAGTGTTGTCAATAAGGCACAGGATGAACTGGATGAACCAGAACCAGTTGCCCAAGACGAAGGCGAATCTGCAATGGATTCTCAGGAAGAAATGGCTTCAGAAGAAATTGAGTCGTTAGAGCCTGATACAGAAGAAGCTGAGGATGATTCTGATGAGCTTAGCTTAAAGGATATTCTTGAAGATGATGAACCTCAGATTGATTTAGCAGCAGATGATTCACCTATAGAGATACCAGATGATGGAGAAATAGATTTATCCAACTTTATTGAAGAGCCTGAGGATGCTCCTTTAGATGAGGAAAGTCCTGCAGATTCTGATGATTCAGATGATTTTGGTTTATCATTAGATGATATTATTGAGGATTCAGGAGACGACGAACCACTTGATGATTCGCTCAAAGAATTTCTTCCTGATGAGATGGATGCTTTAGATGAAGCTCAGTACGGTGATGGAGACGAGCCTGATTTATCAGGAGATGGCGATTTGGATCTCGAAAACCTTCTTGAAGGTGATGATGAGGACCTTCTTGATATTCAATCACTTTTAAGTGGTGATGAAGAAGGTGCTGGAGAAGCTGCAGACATTGATGAATCTGCCGAGGAAGCTGAGCCGGAAGAAGAGGAAGAAGAAGGCAAAGGCAAAGGTAAAAAGAAAAAGAAGAAAAAAGCTAAAAAGGAAAAAGGAGAAAAGGGCGGGAAAGAACCTAATCCTATTATCCAAAAGATTTTACTTATTCTTTTTGGACCTCCTGACGAGGATGAGCTTGCAGAGGAAGCAGCAAAGAATACCACTGTTGAGATTACCTATGATGAAGATGGAAATCCAATAGTTCCAGAGCCTGAGGAAGATCCAAAGGAAAAGAAAAAACGACTTAAAGAAGAAAAGAAAGCTGCAAAAGAAGCGGCCAAAAAAGAGAAGGAAGCTGCCAAGAAAGAAAAGGCTAAGGAGAAGAAACCAAAGGAACCAAAGCCTAAAAAAGAAAAGAAACCAAAGGAACCTGATAATTCTCCTAAAATTCCTATTTCCATTATTGCTACATTTTTGGTATTATCTATATCAATAATTGGTGTAGTAATGGTTGGGATGACCTTTACAGGTCTTAAGCGTCATATGGCACAGGCTAATGAATTGTTCGAAGCGGGCGATTATATAGCAGCATATGAAAAGCTTAATGGTTTTGATTTATCTGATGAGGATGTTGCCTTACTCAGAAATCAAGCAAGAACTCTTGCTGATTTGCAGCTTTGTCAGCAGCAATACGAAGCATTCATTCAGTATGAGCAGTATAATTATGCGCTAGATTCCTTGATTATTGGTATTGGAAGATACGAAAAATATAAGGATGATGCTGCAGAATATGGTATTGCCGACCAATATGATGCATATGGCGCTACTTTAATTTCTGAACTGTCCGAGACTTTCGGATTATCGGAAGAGGAAGCCTTAGCTATATATAATCAGCCAAACCGTCATTACTATACAATAGAACTTAGAAAGGTGCTGAGAGGCTTAGGTTTACCAGATTTATGATTGCAATACTAGATTACGATGCAGGAAATATTAAAAGTGTAGAAAAAGCATTTAAAATCCTTGGTAAGGAAACTGTCCTTACCAGGGATTTTAGTGTAATTAAAAAAGCCGACCATGTGGTGTTACCGGGGGTCGGCTCTTTTGCTGATGCTATGAACCATCTTAAAAAATACGAACTTGATAAAGCTATTAAAGAATATGTTGCCAGCGGCAAGCCATTTCTTGGTATTTGTCTGGGCCTACAGCTTTTATTCGAATCAAGTGAGGAATCACCAGGGGTTGAGGGACTTCATTTACTTAATGGAGAGGTTGTACGTATTCCTGATGGACCAGGCTTAAAGGTTCCACATATTGGATGGAATTCTTTGGATTATCCAAACCAGGGACGTTTGTTTAATGGTATAGATGAGGGTTCGTTTGTATACTTTGTTCATTCGTATTATTTGAAAGCAAAGGATGACTCTATTGTTACAGCTACAACAGATTATGGTTGTCATATTCATGCTTCTGTTGAGAAAGACAATATATTTGCTTGTCAGTTCCATCCAGAAAAGTCATCATCTGTAGGACTTCAGATTTTGAAGAACTTTGCAGAGATTTAATGATTTGACAGTTGTTGGTTTCAATATAGGAGATTTGTTATGTTTACTAAGAGAATTATTCCTTGCTTAGATGTAAAGGATGGAAGGGTCGTTAAGGGTGTTAATTTCGTTGATTTAAGAGATGCTGGGGACCCTGTAGAAATCGCAGCAGCTTACGATAAAGCAGGAGCGGATGAAGTAGTATTTCTTGATATTACAGCTTCATCTGATGGTAGAAATACAGTTGTGGATATGGTTCGTCGAGTTGCGGAACAGGTATTTATTCCTTTTACTGTTGGCGGTGGTATTCGTACTGTAGATGATTTCAAAGCTCTTTTACGTGAGGGAGCAGATAAAATCTCTGTCAATTCTGCTGCAATTGACAATCCTCGTCTTATTTCAGATGCTGCTGATAAATTTGGCAGCCAATGCGTCGTTGTTGCAATTGATGCAAAGAAGCGTCTTGATGGAGGCTTTAACATTTATAAGCACGGCGGTAGATTAGATTGCGGCATAGATGCAGTAGAATGGGCTATTAAGTGCGAAAAGCTTGGAGCGGGCGAGATTCTTCTTACTTCTATGGATTGTGATGGTACAAAAGCAGGATTTGATTTGGAACTCACTAAGGCTGTTTCTGATGCTGTAAATATTCCTGTCATTGCTTCAGGTGGCGCTGGCAATATGGAGCACTTTAAGGATGCTCTTACAATTGGTGGTGCTGACGCGGCTCTTGCGGCATCTTTATTCCATTATAAGGAACTGGAAATCGTTGATTTAAAGAAATATCTTAGGAATCAAGGGGTTTCTGTAAGATTATAAAAAGATGGGATATGTTTTAACAAAAGTTTCACATGTCCCTGTTATTATGTTAGTAAGTATAAATGTAAGCAAGAGACAAAACAGTAGAACAAGGATGTTCATGTTTTATTTTCAAAGGAGTGATGTTTATGTCTTTAACTATTAATTCATTCGGAAACAATTCTATATATTCATTGTTTGGAGGTAACAATTCTTCGGGCATTAATTCAATGTTTGGAGGATTAGAAGGCTCTCTAACAAGCTTATCTCAGATTAAATCAGGTTCATATGGAAAGCTGGTTAAGTCATATTATTCAAAGTATGATAATGATGGAAACCTAAAGTCTGACACATCTAAAAAGTCAAAGATTGCAGACTCTAATTTGAGTGAGATTAGAAATGATTCATCAGATTTAAGCAAAGCTACAGATAAGCTTTTAGCTAAAGGCAAGAATTCAATCTGGAACGAAGTTGAATCTACTGATGAAGAAGGCAATGTAACAAAGGATTACGATAAAGATCAGATTTACAATGCCATTAAAGGCTTTGCAGATGCATATAATGAGCTTGTAGATAGTGGCCAGAAGTCAGAGAGTACTGGAATTCTTTCTCAGGTTGCAGCGATGGTAACAACTTCAGCTAAGACAGCCCAGACTCTTGGAAAGGCTGGAATTACCATAGATAATAAGAATCATCTTAATGTTGATGAAGATTTTCTGAAGAATAAAGCAAATATGACTTATGTAAAGGATTTGTTTAGTGGAACTGGAAGCTATGCATACCAGGTTGCTACAAAGTCTTCAATGACTAATTCATATGCAAGCAATGAACTTGCAAGTATTACAGGTCGTAAATCATATACCAATAGCGGAGATTATTCGTTATCTGCAGATGATATGATTAGCAAATTTAATACAACTACATAACATAAAATAAAAGCTGGTCCTTAAGGGCCAGCTTTTTTATGTCTTTATTTTCGGCGGTCAATGCCATTTTCTTTGTAATATCTATTTTTGTCTTCGTACATATGCTTGTCTGCTTTATGCTCCAGATCCTCTATAGATGCATCTTGTGAATCTGCATAAGCCGCATATCCTACTGAAAGTGATAGCTTATCTACCAATAAGCCTCGCCACTGGGCCGCTTTCGCTTTTATATTGTTTACTATCTGTTCAGGATTGTCAGTGTGTAGTATTGCTAAAAATTCATCGCCGCCGGTTCTGTAGGTCTTACCAAAGGAGCCGATAGTTGATTGCAAGCAATCTGCGGCGCCCTTTATTAATTCGTCGCCAGCTGCATGTCCGATTGTATCATTTGCTTTCTTTAGGCCATTAACATCCACTGAGAAGATAACAAAGTCTTCAGGCATGCCTTCTTTTTTATATACTTCTACGTCATCGTCATAGCAACGTCTGTTGAACAGCCTTGTAAGCTCATCAGTTAAGGAAATGTTTATCAGATGCTCCTCACGGCGTTTTTCTTCATCGATATTTCGCGTAGTGAAAATAACGATATTAGGTATTCCATCTGGAGTTTCATCAACGGCAATATACTGAGCTCTAAACCAACCATATGTAGCATTGATGAAATCGTTAGATAAAATCTTTTTATGTGTTAGTCTGGCTCGTACTGTGGTGATATCAGTGAACTTCCAAAAGTCATCTAATTGTTCAGGCACAACAAATTTTTTAATAGATTGAGTCATTCTTGTGTGATTTTGATGTGGCATTTCTATTTTATGTTCTACTTTATTTTCATCACGCAAAGACATTTCAGTTGAATTAATAAAGTTTATCAGATTAACATTGTTATAAATTTCAGCCATTGAGCGGAGAGTTTTCATTTGCTCATTCATGTCTTTTTCATGATTTCTTATTTCTAAAAACTTCTCCATCAGCTGCTTCATATAGTTTATAGATACTTCGAGTATTACGTATCCAACAATAAACAGAAGTATTGCTTCTACGGTGTATCCAGTCATGATGCCTCTGAATTCATCTTTTGGACTTATGTTTCCAACTTTTCTAGCTGCATAGTAAGGAGCAGTTTCATATGCGGCAAGTGTCATCATCATATAGTTAAATAATGACGTAAACAAATAAATAGTTTTGTTTACATATAATATGCTTAATAAAGGTACCAAAAACCAGGTAAGCTTTATTGCGAAATGAGAATAATTCAAGAAATATAAAAAAATATCTAGTGAAACTAATGCAAAGATTGCTGTATTTTTAGAATCTGGAAATTTGTACATAGCAAAACGGTGTATTACAGCAAGCAGTAGAATGATTCCAGATAAAAATAGACAGTCGAAATAATCTATGCTATGAATTATGCCCAGTGCAATAGGGATGGCCATAAGTGGACCTATAGATATTCCAATCCATATACATGTGTTTATATAACCGTTTATCTTTCTATAATTCTTTTTTGAAAAATCTTCATAACTTGTTATGTTCTTCATTATATGCTCCTCATAATCGTGTATATAAAGCTTAATCCATTTGTTTGAAAAAGTTGTGAATATAAATGGAAATAACAAACAAAATATGGTGGACTTTGAGATGTTGTTCGGTTATAATTTTTGCGGAAAATGTATTAAAGGAGGAACCCATGGTAGTAAAATCTTTAGCAAGAGAATTATCAGAAACCACGTATCCAGGCAGAGGCATTGTCATTGGCCGTTCAGAAGACGGAACCAAGGCTGTCTCTGCTTATTTTATTATGGGGCGTTCTGAGAATTCCAGAAACAGAGTATTCGTAGAGGACGGTGAGGGCATCCGCACACAGGCTTTCGATCCTTCAAAGCTTACAGACCCTTCACTTATTATCTATGCACCAGTTCGAGTACTTGGAAATGATACCATTGTTACAAACGGAGACCAGACAGACACTATTTACGACGAAATGAAGAAGGGCAAGACATTTGAACAAGCACTTCGCCTTCGTGAGTTCGAGCCAGATGGCCCTAATTTCACTCCTCGTATTTCAGGTCTTATTCACATCGAAAATGGTGAATTCAATTATTTAATGTCAATTCTTAAATCAAACATGGGCGATAGCGATTCATGTAACAGATACACTTTTGATTATTCAAATCCTAAGGCTGGTTCAGGCCGATTTATTCACACATATATGAATGATGGCAATCCACTTCCTTCATATGAGGGAGAGCCAACTCCAATTGAAATAAAGGGAAGCATCGATGAGTTTACAGCACTTATTTGGGAGAACCTTAATCAAGATAACAAGGTTTCACTTTTTGTACGCTACATCGATATCGCTAGTGGTGCCGTAGAAACTCGTATCATAAACAAGAATAAATAATTTTGTATTTTGGAGGATTTTGTAATGAAAGAATTGGAATTAAAGTATGGTTGTAACCCTAATCAGAAGCCTTCGCGAATCTATATGGAAGATGGGGATCTTCCAATTGAGGTCCTTTCTGGTAAGCCTGGTTATATTAATTTTTTAGATGCTTTTAATGGTTGGCAGTTAGTTTCTGAGCTTAAAAAGGCTACTGGTCTTGCAGCTGCTACATCATTCAAGCATGTTTCACCAGCAGGCGCTGCTGTGGGTCTTCCTCTTTCAGACGTAGAGCGCAAGATTTACTGGTGTGATGATTTAGATATGGAATTTACTCCACTTGCAAATGCATATGCTAGAGCAAGAGGTGCAGACAGAATGTCTTCATTTGGTGATTTCATTTCACTTTCTGATGTATGCGATGTTGCTACAGCAAAGCTTATTAAGCGAGAGGTTTCTGATGGTGTCATTGCACCTGGTTTCGAGCCAGAAGCACTTGAAATTCTTAAAGCTAAGAAAAACGGTAACTATGCAGTAATCAAAATTGATCCAAACTACGTTCCAAAGCAGCTTGAGCGTAAGGAAGTATTTGGTATTACATTTGAGCAGGGAAGAAATGAGCTTGTTATCGACGACAACTTCTTTGCAAATATTGTTACAGACAATAAGGAACTTACAGAGCAGGCTAAGATTGATCTTGCCATTGCAATGATTACTCTTAAGTACACACAGTCTAATTCTGTTTGCTACGTAAAGGATGGCCAGGCAATTGGCATTGGTGCTGGCCAGCAGTCACGTATTCACTGTACCCGTCTTGCAGGACAGAAGGCTGATAATTGGTGGCTTCGTCAGTCTCCAAAGGTTCTTAACCTTGATTTTGTTGATGGAATCAAGAGAGCTGATAGAGACAATGCAATCGACCTTTACATTGGAGATGAATTCGAGGATGTAATCGGAGATGATGTATGGCAAAAGACTTTCAAGACAAGACCAAGCGAGTTTACAAGAGCAGAAAAGCGTGCATGGCTTGATAAGATGTCTGATGTAGCACTTGGAAGTGATGCATTCTTCCCATTTGGCGATAATATTGAGCGTGCCCATAAGTCAGGTGTTAAGTATGTAGCTCAACCAGGCGGCTCTGTTCGTGATGACAATGTTATCGAGACATGTAACAAGTACGGAATGGTTATGTCATTTACTGGACTTCGTCTATTCCATCACTAATTTACAGCTATTTGCCTAAAAAGCTTGAAAAATCAAATAATTCTGCTATAATATACAGTGTTATTGAAGAGAGCGACTGAAAGAGAGAGCGTTTTTGCTCTCTCTTTTACTATGTTTGTTCACTTTTAACATGCACAACTGAATAAGGAGGACATTTATGTCAAAACACACCGATTACGAAAAACGTACGGAAGAATTGATAACTCCTATTCTTGATGAGATGGGCTTTGAGCTCTATGACGTTGAATACGTTAAAGAGGGCGCAGATTATTATCTTAGAGCCTACATCGACAAGGAAGGTGGTATCACAATTGATGATTGCGTAGATGTAAGTCGTCGCATGAACGATTTACTTGACGCAGAGCCACAGATTGGTGGAGACGAAGGATATATCTTCGAAGTTAGTTCACCAGGTCTTGGCAGAGTTTTAAAGAAAGATAAGCATTTTGAAAAAGCCATTGGACTTGATGTTGATATTAAGACATACAAGCCAGTTAATGGTGCTAAGGAATTTACTGGAACACTTAAGGCCTTCGATAAGGATACTTTTACAATCGAATTTGAAGATGGTACAGAGGTGTTTAATAGATCAGACGTTGCACAAATCAAATTATCAATAGATTTCTAGTAGAAATAGGAGGAAATAATGGCAGCTAATACAAATGATTTTTGGGATGCTCTTACAGATCTCGCAAAAGAGAAAAATATCAGCATGGATGTGTTAATCGAGACAATCGAGAATTCACTTCTTATTGCATGTAAGAACAATTATGGAAAGGCAGATAATGCTACAGTTGAAATCGACAGAGAGACTGGCGCTTATCATGTATTTCTTGCAAAGACAGTAGTTGATGAGGTTATGGATCCTGTTGAGGAGATTTCACTTGCTGATGCTCAGAACATCAATGGTAAGCATCAGATTGGTGATGTTCTTCACATCGAGGTTAAGTCAAAGGACTTTGGCCGTATCGCAGCTACAGCAGCTAAGAACACAATCACACAGAAAATCCGTGAGGAAGAACGCAAGGTTCTTTATGAGGAGTACTATGAGCTTCAGCACAAGGTTGTTACAGGTGTTGTTACTCGTTTCTCAGGAAGCAATATCCATGTTAACCTTGGTAAGCTTGAGGGATTCCTTGCAGAGTCTGAGCAGGTTAAGGGCGAGTTCTACAAGCCACAGGACCGTATCAAGGTTTATATCGTAGAAGTTAAGACATCAAACAAGGGACCACGTATTCTTGTATCTCGTACACATCCTGAGCTTGTTAAGAAGCTTTTCGAAGAGGAAGTTTCAGAGGTTCGCGATGGTATCGTAGAAATCAAGTCAATCTCTCGTGAGGCTGGTAGCCGTACAAAGATTGCTGTTTGGTCAAACGACGAGGATGTAGATCCAGTTGGAGCATGCGTAGGTCAGAACGGTGCACGTGTAAACGCAATCGTTAATGAGCTTCGTGGCGAGAAAATCGATATCGTAGAGTGGGATGAGAACCCTGCATACCTTATTGAAAATGCACTTTCACCAGCAAAGGTTGTTGCAGTTGTTGCTGACGCTGATGAAAAGAGTGCTCGCGTAGTTGTTCCTGATTATCAGCTTTCACTTGCTATTGGTAAGGAAGGACAGAACGCACGTCTTGCTGCTCGTCTTACAGGCTTCAAGATTGATATCAAGAGCGAAACACAGGCTAAGGAAGCTGGTGATTTCCTTGATTACGAAGAAGATTACGATGATGACGACGAGTACTATGATGAGGATGAGTACTATGACGAGGACGAGTACGCTGAGGACGCTGAAGTAGAGTCTGACGCTGCAGAGTCTGAGGAAGAGTAATGGAAGTCAAAGAACTACCTCTTAGAAAATGTGTTTCATGCGGACAGATGCTTCCAAAGAATCAGTTGTTTCGATTGGTTAAAACCCCTGAAGGCGTCCAGCTTGATACAAGCTATAAGGCGCAGGGCCGCGGAGCATATATCTGCAAAAAGAAATCCTGCCTAGATAATGCGTTAAAGAAAAAATCTTTAAACAGATCTCTTAGACAGGCAGTCAATGAAGAGGTATTTAATATTTTATATACGGAGTTAGAAAATGACAGATAAAGCACTTAATATGATTAGCATAGCAATGAAAGCTGGCGCTCTTGTTAGTGGTGAATTCGCTTGCGAGCAAGCCATAAAAGAAGGCAGTGGTTTTCTTTGTATAGTTGCTGGTGATGCTTCAGATAACACTAAAAAATCATTTTCAAATTCGTGCGAGTTCTATGATGTTAAATACATAGAATACGGAACTAAAGAATCTTTAGGTCATGCAATTGGAAAAGAATATCGGGCATCAATCGTAGTGTGCGATGAAAATCTATCCTTAAGCATCCTTGATAAGATAGATAAAGCTTGATGAGGAGGATATTAGATGGCAAAAATTAAAGTACATGAATTAGCCAAAGAGCTCGGAAAAGAAAGCAAAGATATTATTGCTTTTCTTGGCTCTAATGGAATAGAAGCAAAAGCAATGAGTGGTGTGGAGGACGATATGGCTGATAAAATTCGTAAGAATTTCTCAAAGTCCGAAGCTCCAAAGGCTAAGAAGCCACGTCCTGTAGACAAAGACGGAAATCCTGTAAAGAAGAAAAAGAACGTTTTCGTTGTTACTCGCGGTAGCGATGACAGAAGACGTCGTAGCTCTGACAATTCTTCTAGAGGCGAGAGAAATGATAATCGTGATAACAATCGCGAGAAGCAGGCTCAGCAGCCTAGAGGACCAATCAGACCACGTTCATTTGCTGATGGAGTTCGTCCATCTCAGCGTGCATCTGCACAGTCTAATGATACAGAGTTTGTATCAAAGAAGAAGCCAGCTGAGGGACAGGAAAACACACGTCCAGCAAAGAAGCAGGATAGAAATGAGCGCCCAGAGCGTTCAGAGCGTCCAGAGCGTAACGATAGAAGAGACAGAAACGATAATCGTAATGACAATCGCAATGATAGACGCGACAACAACAGACCTGGAAACAGAAACGATAGAAATAACGATCGTAACAATGATCGCAACAACGACAGACCATCAGCAGGAAGAAACAGTCGTCCATCACAGCAGGCATCTGCTCCTGATATGGCACCTTCTTCAAACTCAAAGGGCGGTCGTCGCGATGATAAGAAAAAGAAGAACAACGATAGAGACAACAACTTAGGCGGCAAGAAGCAGGAGCGTTTCATCAATCTTGAAAAGAATGGTGGAAAGAAGAAAAAGAACAATGCTCCTAAGGCTCCAGAGCGTAACATGGACGAAGTTCTTACAATCACAATTCCTGAAAGAATTACTATCAAGGATCTTGCTGACAAGATGAAGGTTCAGGCATCTGCAGTTGTTAAGACTCTTTTCATGAAGGGTACAATGGTTACAGTTAACCAGGAAGTTGATTTCGAAAAGGCAGAGGAAATTGCTCTCGAATTCAACTGTATCTGTGAAGAAGAGGAAAAGGTAGATGTTATCGCAGAGCTTCTTAAGGAAGAGGAAGAAGATACATCAAGCTTCCCATCACGTCCACCTGTTGTTTGTGTAATGGGTCACGTAGATCACGGTAAAACATCACTTCTTGATGCAATTCGTGATACAAAGGTTACAGACCGTGAGGCTGGTGGTATCACACAGCACATCGGTGCTTATACAGTATCTATTAATGGACAGGATATCACATTCCTTGATACACCAGGTCACGAGGCATTTACTGCTATGCGTATGCGTGGTGCTAACTCAACAGATATCGCTATCCTTGTAGTTGCTGCTGATGATGGTGTTATGCCACAGACAGTAGAAGCTATTAACCATGCAAAGGCTGCTGGAATCGAAATCATTGTTGCAATCAACAAGATTGATAAGCCTAATGCAAATATTGATAGAGTTAAGCAGGAGCTTTCAGAGTATCAGCTTATCCCAGAGGATTGGGGTGGAAGCACAGTATTCTGTCCAGTTTCAGCTCACACAAAGGAAGGTATCGACAACCTTCTTGAAATGATTCTTCTTACAGCAGAAGTACTTGAGCTTAAGGCAAACCCAAATCGTAAGGCTCGTGGTCTTGTTATCGAAGCTCAGCTTGATAAGGGACGTGGTGCAGTTGCAACTGTACTTGTTCAGAAGGGTACACTTCACGTTGGTGATCCTGTTGCCTGCGGTAGCTGTCATGGTAAGGTTCGTGCAATGCTTGATGATACAGGTGCTCGCGTAAAGAGCGCAGGTCCATCTGTTCCTGTAGAGATTCTTGGTCTTTCTGAGGTTCCAAATGCAGGCGAGGTATTAATGGCATTTGATTCTGAAAAGGAAGCACATGCATTTGCAGATACATTCGTTGCAGAGCACAAGAACAAGCTTGTTGAGCAGACTAAGTCTAAGATGTCTCTTGACGCACTCTTTAGCGAGATTGAGTCAGGAAATCTTAAGGAACTTGATATCATTGTTAAGGCCGACGTTCAGGGTTCTGTTGAGGCTGTTAAGCAGTCACTTGAGAAGCTTTCAAACGAAGAGGTTGTTGTTAAGACAATCCACGGTGGTGTTGGTACAATCAACGAGTCCGATGTAGTTCTTGCATCTGCTTCAAATGCAATCATCATTGGATTTAATGTACGTATCGATCCTCAGGCAAAGGCTACTGCTGATAGAGAAGGCGTAGATCTTCGCCTTTACAAGGTTATTTACGATGCTATCAACGATGTAGAGTCTGCTATGAAGGGTATGCTTGATCCTATTTACGAGGAGAAAGTTATCGGTCATGCTGAAGTTCGTCAGATCTTTAAGGCTTCTGGCGTTGGTAACATTGCTGGTTCATATGTTACAGATGGTTACTTCCAGAGAGACTGTATGGTCCGCGTAACTCGTGAGGGTGAGCTTATTCACGAAGGTAAGCTTGGTTCTCTTAAGAGATTTAAGGATGACGTTAAGGAAGTTAAGTCAAACTTTGAGTGTGGTCTCGTAATTGAAGACTTCAACGATGTTCAGGAGATGGATATTATCGAGGCTTACATCATGGTAGAGGTACCTAGATAATGAGAAAAAATTCAGTTAAAAATACACGTATAAATGAAGAAGTTATGCGTGAGCTTAGCAATATTATTCGTCTTGAGGTAAAGGATCCTCGCATTTCACCAGTTACATCTGTTGTATCTGTTGAGGTTGCTCCTGACCTTAAGACATGCAAGGCTTATATTTCAGTTCTTGGGGATGATGAAGCAGCTAGAAAGACTCTCGAGGGTCTTAAAAGCTCTGCTGGATTCATCCGCAGAGAGCTTGCTCACAGAGTAAATCTTAGAAACACACCTGAGATTACATTTGTTAGTGATCAGTCTATTGCATATGCTGCAAAGATGAGCAAGCTTATTGATGAAGTCAATGCTCCTCTTCATGAAAGAGAGCAGAACGGCGAAGAAAACTAAAATACATTAAATTGGAGACGGGAATATGATAGATAATTTACATGAGCTTTTGACAAATGCGAAGACAGTAGGTATTAGCGGACACATCAGACCTGACGGAGATTGCGTAGGTTCATGCCTTGCTATGTACAACTATATTGTTACTTATTATCCATATGTGGAAGCTCATGTTTATCTTGATCCCATCCCAAACACTTTCAAATTTTTAAAGAACGCTGATAAGATTCAGGATATACATACTGTTTCAGAGGACACTGTTTTCGATTTATATATAGCTCTTGATTGTTCAGAGGGCTCAAGACTTGGAGATGCTTTTAATTTCTTTGAGAAGGCGAAGCATACAGTATGTATCGATCATCATTTCAGCAATAATGGATTTTCGGAATTTAGCTACATTATTCCAGATGACAGTTCTACATGCGAATTAGTCTACAACCAAATTGGCAAGGAGAAAATCACAAAGGACATTGCAGAATGCCTTTATTTAGGAATTATCCATGATACAGGTGTTTTTCAATATTCTTGTACTACAGAGGCTACTATGGCCGCTGCAGGTTTCCTTATGACTAAGGGCATAGATTATCCTAAGATTTGCACAGATACTTATTTTGCTAAGACTATGGTACAAAATCGTATGCTTGGGAAAGCTTTACTGGGATGCAAAACATATCTTGATGGCAAGGTAATTGCAGCTGTTATTACAGCTGAGGATATGGCAGAATTTGGTGCTGAGAGCAAGCATTTAGAGGGCATTGTTCAACAGCTTCGTGATACAACAGGCGTTGAAGTTGCTGTATTTTTATATGAGCTTGCCGATGGAGATTTCAAGGGCAGCACTAGAGCAACTGGAGATGTAGATTTAACAGTTATAACAGGTGTTTACGGAGGCGGTGGTCACAAGAAGGCTGCTGGTTTTTCAGTAGATACCGACAAACCATGGGATGTTATCGATAATATCGTTTCTATGGTTGAAAAACAGCTTAAAGAGTTAGGATTATATTAAATGAATAGTGGCATAATCAATGTCTATAAAGAAGCCGGGTATACTTCATTTGATGTGGTTGCCAGGCTTCGTGGTATATTAAAAATAAAAAAAATCGGGCATACAGGCACTCTTGATCCAGATGCGACTGGTGTGCTTCCGGTTTGTGTTGGCAAAGCTACTAAGCTTTGCGATATGCTTACAGATAAAGATAAGGTTTACGAGTGTGTCATGCAGCTTGGTATTGAGACTGATACTTACGACATGAGTGGTCGTATTCTAAATCGCAAATCTGTAGATGTGACAGAGGAACAGGTTAAAAATGCCTTGGATTCCTTTGTTGGTGATATCATGCAGGTTCCACCTATGTATTCTGCATTAAAGGTTAATGGCAAAAAGCTTTATGAGCTTGCTAGAGCTGGCAAGGAAGTAGAACGAAAGCCTCGTCCAGTAAAGGTTTTCAGCATAGATGTTATATCTATGGAATTGCCATTAGTTACAATACGAGTTCATTGTGGTAAGGGCACCTATATCAGATCTATCTGTCATGATGTAGGAGAGGTATTGGGCTGTGGCTGTGCCATGAAATCACTTGTTCGTACAAAGGTGAGCATGTTTGATATTAGTGATGCTCACACTTTGGATGAAATCGAGCGAATTGTAAAGGCTGGCAATGTAGACGGCATTATGATGCCTATAGATCATGCCTTTGAGGGAATGGGTACAGTATTTGTTGTTCCGACTGAGGATGCTATTAAGCATGCGATAAATGGGGCACCAATTCCGGATACTCATGTATTTGCGGAAGCTGTAAGCTCATTTGAAGAGGATAATAAATATAGGATTTACTTGCCTGATAATAGGTTTTTGGGAGTATATAACTACAAGGATTCTATTTTTACACTGGAGAAGTTCTTTCTTGAAGGAACAGAATAAACTATGGAATATTTACATTCATTATTTGACGCTAAAATTACAACTCCTACGGCAATTACCGTAGGTAAGTTTGATGGCATTCATAAGGGTCATCATCTTTTAACTTCTGATATTATCAGCAAATCAAAGGATGGATTAAGCTCATGTCTTGTGACATTTACAAATACTCCAAGAGCTATTGTTTCAGATGACAAAACACCTTCTCTTATTACTAATAAAGAGAGAGTATTCATGCTAGAAAATAACGGCCTGGATTATTTGGTTGAATGCCCATTTGATTCAAAGCTTATGGAAACTGCGCCAGAATGCTTTATAAAGCTATTAGTCGACAATCTCAATATGAAATATATGGTTGTTGGCGCAGATTTCACTTTTGGTTACAAAGGTGCTGGTAATGTAGAACTTCTTAAAAAGCTTTCTAAGGATTTTGACTTTGAACTAAAAGTCTATGACAAAATTCAAAAGAATAATCGAGATATCAGTAGTACATATATCCGAGAGGAGCTTAAGGAAGGACATATTGATATAGTTAATGATATGCTGGGGTATGACTATTTCGTCTGGGGAGAGGTTGTTCATGGTGCTCATTTAGGCACTAAAATCGGCATTCCTACAATCAATATCATGCCTGAAAAGATAAAGCTGGTGCCTAAATTTGGTGTTTATGCAACCTCCATTGATTTCGATGGAAGAATATATCACGGGGTTACCAATGTTGGAACAAAACCATCTGTTCAAGATGAAAAAATAGTAGGAATTGAAACACATATTCTTGATTATAACGGAGATTTATATGGTAAATATGTGAGAGTTGCGTTCCATACATTTATCCGACCAGAGCAGAAATTTGGCTCAGTAGAAGAGCTAAAAGAACAAATGAATAAGGATAAAGCAACTGCAAAAGCATATTTCAATAGATAATTATTGCAAAAATGTTACAAAATATTGACATTTATCTCAATGGTTGCTATAATTTGCGTGTTGCGTTAAAAGTTTTTTACTTTGGAGGTACTATGAAAAAGCGCATTATTTCGGCTTTCTCATTAGTTTGTGCCACGGCACTTATTTTTGATTATTGTATTGATACAAAAAATAATATAGATGTTGCTTCTGACACTGATGCTTCTAGCACAGCTATTGCTGGCGTTATGACAGCCGGTGCGGTTGATTTGGCTTCACTAGAGTCGCTTTCTGTTACAGATTCAGATGCTGTTGCTACAGCGAAATCATTGGGTGACATTTATGGTTACAATAATATTGGTATTTGTAATGTATCAGAAGGAAACTTAAACATTCGTGAAACTGCTGATACAGAAGGAAAGCTCGTTGGTAAGTTTCCAGCAAATGCTGCCTGTGAAATCGTCAGCACAGAGGGCGATTGGAGTTATATCAAGTCAGGAGAGGTAGAAGGATATGTTTCATCTGAATTCCTACTTACTGGTGATGAAGCTTGGGAAAAGGCTGCAGAGCTTGCAGAATACGTTGCTACATCAAATACTGGCGGTCTTCGTGTTCGTGTTGAGCCTAACACTGATTGTGAGATAATCTATCAGCTTGCTGATGGTGAAGAAGTAGCCATCCTTGATAATACTCAGGATGATGATTGGATTAAGGTAGACGTAGACGGAGATGAGGGCTATGTATCAGCAGAATATGTTGATGTAGATTTATCTCTTAAGACTGCCATGACACTTACAGAAGCTAGATACGGCGCGGGTGTTTCTGATGTTCGTACAGCTATTTGTGACTATGCACTTCAGTTTGTAGGTAATAGATATGTTTGGGGTGGTACATCCCTTACAAATGGTGTTGATTGTTCTGGATTTACAATGCAGATTATGGCTCAGTATGGTGTTTATCTTTCACATTCTTCTAGAGCTCAGGCTAATGAAGGAACTACAATTTCTACATCTGAATTAAAGCCAGGTGATTTGATTTTCTATGGTAAGGGAAGCTACATTAACCACGTAGCCATTTACATTGGTGGTGGACAGATTGTTCATGCTTCTAACAAGCGTGATGGAATCAAGATTTCCAACTATACATACCGTACACCTGTCAAATGTGTTCGTGTAATTTATGATTAATACCAAAGGCTAGATACAGCATAGTATCTAGCCTTTTATTATTGCGTATGGTATAATTTAAGGCGTGGCTAGCCACGGATTAGATTACAAATTGGAGAGGAATATAATATGAGTTTACTAGAAAATTGGCAGAAGGTTGCCTACAATCAGAATCAGTCTCAGGCTGATTTACAGAGATTTTGGCAGAATTATTTTCTTTTAGAGAAAGGCATTTACGAGCAGTTACTTGACGATCCTGATACAGAAGTAAAGGGTACTGTTAAGGAGCTTGCTGAGAAATATAAAATTGATGTTATGCCTATGGTTGGTTTCTTAGATGGCATCAATGAATCCCTCGTTACACCAAACCCTATCGAGACAATGGAAGAGGATACAGTAGTTTCTCTTAAGTTCGATAAGGAAAAGCTTTTCAAGAACATGATTGATGCAAAGGCTGATTGGCTTTATGGCCTTCCACAGTGGGAGCAGATCTTTGATGAGGACAAGAGAAAGGCTCTTACAAAGGAAGCTAAGAACATGCACACAATCATCCGTTCAGAGAAAAAGGTTGGACGTAATGATCCATGTCCATGTGGTTCAGGAAAGAAATATAAGCACTGCTGCATGAACAAGAAATAATTCACGAAATTTAGCACATCCGTAATTGGATGTGCTTTTTTTATTTTTTAAATGTCGCGCATTTGTCAGAATTAACAGAATATACACAGAATATACTCACATTTTAGATATAATCCAATTAGTCGGTTTACTCGCTGTGGAAAGTAATACTGTTCAATCGACCAGAAGGGAGAAAACACGGAGGTCGAATATGGATAAGAAAAGCAAAAGGGCGTCGTTGAGGATTATGCTAATTGGCTTGGTTGTAGTATCACTAGCTTGTGTTGGTACGGCTGCTACTATTGTTGGGTGTGCCAACTTAAGACGTGGTATGGAATACGAGGTCGAAACTGGTGTAATGGCTACTTGTACTTCATATGCGCAGGTCCTTGACTACACTTATGATGGCGTTGAAGTAGATGAATCTTCTACGTTAGAAGAAGAGATGTCTGCTGAAACAGGTTATGATTACACGTTCTTCCTTGGAGACACTAGAGTACGTTCAAGTATTCCAGGAGTTGTTGGTACAAAGGCAGGGGACGCTGTTATTGCTACAGTTTTAAAAGGCAACCAAAGCTATCAAGCTCAGAATGTAATGATTGATAACGAACCATACTATGTTGCATATCAGCCATTAGTTGATGAGTCAGGTAATGTATATGGTATGGCATTCGTTGGTTTGAAAAAGATAGAAATTACCCATTATATTAGCAAGCGAGTTGCATGGACTGTTACCTTAGCACTTGCAATTGTTATTTTATTCACTGTACTTGCAATTATATATACTATAAAAATCATAGAAGCTATTGATGAAAATGTTAAGGCTGTTCGTCAGATGGCAACTGGTGATTTAGAGATTGTTCTTAGTGATAAAGTTAAGAATAGAAGCGATGAGTTAGGGGAAATGTCATCGGCTTTATTTGATATGGCTGCCAGAATCAGATCTGTTATCGGAAACGCAAGAATATCTTCTGATGAAGTGGATGAATCTGCTAGCTATTTATCTAATACAGTAAAGACTATTACAGATACTACAGAAAGCGTTAGTATAGCTGTTGGTCAGGTCGCAACAGGGGCTGAAAACCAGGCTCAATCATTGCAGGACGCAGTGGAATCTGTAAATAGTATTAATGATGCAGTAGAAATGATTACAGCCAATGCAGTGGAGATGCAAAGTCTTGCTGATTCAATGCAGGAGAATTCAAAGGCCAGCCAGGATAAGCTTACAGAGCTTAGAATGACTACCAGGGAAAGTATTACTGCAATTGATGGTATTGTAGAACTCATCGGTAACACAAACACAGCGGTAACAACAATTAGCGAAGCCGTATCTATCATTGATGCAATCGCAGCCCAGACAAACTTGCTTTCATTAAATGCAAGTATCGAGGCTGCTCGAGCTGGTGAGGCTGGTAAAGGCTTTGCCGTCGTTGCTGATGAAATAAGACAATTAGCTGATCAATCTGCTGAGGCAGCTCAAAATATCCAAGAGGCTATGAAGGGACTTTCATCTGATTCTAATAAGACAATGGAAGAGGCTGGACAGGTTCAGGAGACTATGACCACACAGCGCCATACTATTCATAGAACAATTGAGCAGGTTGACAACTTGATTGAAGATATCAATAAATCTATTACATTGACTAAAGATATCGTAGCTAGCGTACATAAAACAGAAGAAGCAAGTAATCTGATTTCAGATACTATTTCTTCACTTTCTTCGATTTCAGAAGAGAATGCAGCAAGCTCAGAAGAAACGAGAGCTTCTATGACAGAATTAGCAGATACAATGGAGGCTCTTACCACTAAAGCAGCCAGCTTAAATAAGGTTGCACATACTCTTGAGGAAGAAATGGCATTCTTCCAATAAAATTTCTCAACAACATTATTTTTTGATAAGATTCCCCTCCCTTATGTTAATCTATTTATAGTTTGATTAGGGAGGGGCTTTTGGTGCTACTATGAATATAAATTTAATACTTGGAATTTTAATACCATTCGTTGGAACAAGCCTTGGTGCTGGAATGGTATTTATACTAAAAGATGAGATTTCTGATAGATTGCAAAAGATTCTTACAGGCTTTGCAGCTGGAGTAATGGTTGCTGCTTCATTTTGGAGTTTACTTTCCCCAGCGCTTGAGAGTAGTGAGTATCTAGGCAAGCTATCTTTTTTACCTGCCGCTATAGGTTTTCTTATTGGTACAGGGTTTTTGCTTTTCCTGGATTGCGTTACACCTCATATGCATATGGATAAGCAGGATGAAGGTCCGCGTAGTAGATTGCAAAGGACCACAAAATTAATATTGGCAGTAACTCTTCATAATATTCCAGAAGGCATGGCTGTTGGTGTTGTTTTTGCAGGTGTTAAATCAGGCCAAGTAGGAATTACAGCAACTGGAGCTTTGGCGCTTGCTATAGGTATAGCAATACAGAACTTTCCTGAAGGAGCAATTGTATCGATGCCTCTTTTATCTGAAGGTATGCCTAAGCATAAAACATTTATATGGGGTGTTTTGTCAGGTATAGTGGAACCTATTGCTGCACTTATTACAATTATAGCGGCAGGATTAGTTGTTCCGTTAATGCCATATTTCCTTTCATTTGCTGCTGGTGCAATGATGTACGTTGTAGTGGAGGAATTGATTCCTGAAATGTCTGAAGGGAAACACTCTAATTTAGGAACTATTGCTTTTTCTATAGGTTTTGTTCTGATGATGGTTCTTGATGTTGCTCTTGGTTGATGATTAAAAATAAGCACTATCGCATTTACGATAGTGCTTTTAATGTTTCAAAGAAATCTGGATATGAGATTACACAGCATCCTTCATCATCAAATGAGGTCTCACCATCGGCAACAAGGCCTGCGATAGCGAAAGACATTGCAATACGATGATCTTTGTATGTGCTAATCAATGCTCCATGGAAAGGATTCCCTCCAACAATTATCATTCCATCCTCTGTTGGTGTGATGTCACAACCCATATTTTTAAGATTTTCGGTGACTGTAGCAATACGGTCACTTTCTTTTACTTTAAGCTCAGCTGCATCCTTTATAACAGTGGTGCCTTTTGCACATGCTGCCATAACAGCAATAACAGGAAGTTCATCAATAAGAGTAGGTATTATTTCACCTGATACTTCGCAACCATGTAAATCGCTTGAACTTACATGAATATCAGCAACTGGTTCTCCTGAAACTATGCGCTCATTTAATAATTCAATGTTTCCACCCATATTCTTTGCAACCTGAATAATGCCTGCTCGGGTTGGATTCGTATTTACGTTTTTGATAAGTAAATCTGCATTAGGGCAAATTAAACCTGCAACAATGAAATAAGCTGCAGAGGAGATATCCCCAGGAACAGTAATCTTTTGGCCAATTAATCTTGGTCCTCCAACTATTGATGCTGTCAATCCTTCTGATTTGATATCGGCACCGAATCCCTTTAACATCAATTCTGTGTGATTTCGAGAGATAACTGGCTCAGTTACTGATGTAACACCATCTGCATACAATCCAGCCAAAAGCACGCAGGATTTAACCTGGGCGCTGGCAACAGGTGAGTCATAGTGAATTGCATGTAGAGGAGCGCCTCCTATTTCTAGAGGAGCACAACCATTATCTTTAATTGATTTGATATGAGCACCCATACTTGTGAGCGGGGTTATGATACGTCCCATAGGCCGCTTCTGTATAGATTCATCACCATTTAAAGAACTAATAAATCTCTGGCCTGCAAGAATTCCTGAAATCAATCTGGTGGTAGTTCCACTGTTTCCTACATCAAGCATTTTTGAAGGTGAGGATAGTCCTTTTAGACCCTTTCCATGAATAATTACATAATCATGTTCTTGAGTGATATCAATGCCCATAGCCTTAAAGCAACTTATTGTGCTACGGCAGTCTGCACCATCCAAGAATCCTGTAAGCTCAGTAATTCCTTCGGAAATAGCTCCAAACATTACACCGCGGTGGCTAATAGACTTGTCACCTGGAACTGTTATTTCACCTTTTAAGCTTTTTACTTTTGTAATAGCCATTAATTTGTCCTCTGTCTAGTATAGTAATTGTTGTGAGTAAGAACTGTGCGGGCCTTATCTAAAGCATCCTGGGTGTAGAATTCGATTCGAAGTACACCAGGCTCAAACTCACGGTTATGAATGATATCTATATTTTTAACACTTATTTCTGCATTGGCAAGCAATTGAAGTACTCCTACAAGTGTACCAGGTTTATCGTCAATATCACAGTACAGTTCGAAGAAGCGTGAGTGTGCACTATCTGGAATTGTTATAGAATCACGATAATCCTTTGCTTTTGTCCAAAGATTTATTATCTCATCAGGATCAGATGAAGATATCGCATTTTCGAATTGGCTCAACTCATCTTTGAAATCGCCTATCAGTTTAAGCACTGCATCCTTGTTACTTAGAAAAATGTGCTGCCACATTGTAGGTGAACCGGATGCGATTCTTGTAATATCTTTAAAACCGCCTGCTGCAATGGTTTTGCATATTTTACGGTCATCGTCAGTATCGTTTACAAGATTTACAAGAGCTGCTGCAACTACATGAGGTAGATGGGATACAGTAGCGGTAGCCTCGTCATGCTCCTCAGGAGTAAGCTGGATTGGAATAGCTCCAAGGCTTTTTATATAATCTGCAAATTGAGAGTATGTATCTGCATTCATTTCTGAATCAGCTGTAAGGATATAATAAGCGTTTTCTAAAAGTGAAGCAGAAGAGTGCTCGAGACCTGTTAATTCAGAACCTGTCATTGGATGTCCACCAATAAATTGATTGGTCATCTCAAGCTCTCTGGCAACTGCAGTAATATCCCCTTTTACTGAGCCTACATCTGTGATGATACAATCTGGCTTAACTACGTCTTTAAGTTTTCTTAAATAGTCACAATTAACTTTAACAGGAGAGCAAAGAAAAATAATATCACACTGACCAAACTGGTGAATCTTAAGCAATCCGTTATTATCTATAAGTCGTTCTTCAAATGCTGTTTCAATAGTTGATTCTCTTGAAGCTGTTGCAAGAATTCTAGTGTTTGGATATGTTTTCAATATCGCTTTTGCGATACTACCTCCAATTAAACCTAGCCCAACAAATCCTATTGTTTTACTTTTCATAATTACCCTCACCTCTAATTCACTTTCACACTTTAAAGCGATTATTTTCTTTTATAATATCACATTTACTCATTGTAAATAGTCTGAATATTAAATATAATAATTATAAGTTTTATAAACAACATGGCGCGGCGGGGTTAAGGCGTCAAATAACTATTGGGAGGTACGGCACATGAAGGTTTTTACTACGGACAAGATTAGAAATGTTGTGTTACTTGGTCACAGCGGGGCGGGCAAAACCAGTCTCATCGAATCAATGGCTTTTCTAGCTGGTCAAATCAGCAAGCCGGGCACTATCGAGGCTGGTAATACCATTAGTGACTATGACAAATTGGAACAAAAAAACAAGTTTTCTATCTACACATCTTTAGCACCTATCGTATGGGGCGATACCAAGATTAATTTCCTAGATACACCAGGATTCATTGATTTCGTTGGAGAAGTTGAGGAAGCTGTTAGTGCAGCTGACGCAGCTATTATTGTTATATCTGGAAAAAGTGGAATTGAAGTTGGTACAAAAAAGGCCTGGGAGATGTGCGATAAGTTTAATCTTCCTAGAATGGTATTTGTAACTGACATGGATATAGATGATGCCAGCTATAGAGAAATCGTTGAAGAACTTCAAGGCTTGTATGGCAAAAAGATTGCTCCTTTCCATTTACCAATTCGCGAAAATGGAGAGTTCGTTGGCTATGTAAATGTTATACAGCAAATCGGAAAGCGCTGGAAGGCAGATGGCACTGTAGAACATTGCGATGTACCTGATTATAGCAAGGAATACTTAGAGAAATATCGTGAGGCTTTGATGGAATCTGTTGCCGAGACATCAGAGGAATTCATGGACAGATATTTTGGCGGCGAAGAATTTTCAGAGGATGAAATTCGTCAGGCTCTTCGTGCAAATGTAGGCACAGGCGACATTGTTCCTGTTATGATGGGCTCAAATCTTACAAATCGCGGACAGTACACAATGCTTACAGACGTTGTAAAATATCTTCCTAGTCCAGAGGATCGCAAGGTTTCTGGAATTAACGCAAATACGAATGAGGTTTACGAAGCAAATTATGATTTTGCTAAGCCAAAGAGTGCATACGTATTCAAGACTATCGTAGATCCATTTGTTGGAAAGTATTCATTGATTAAAGTTAATTCCGGCGTTCTTAAAACTGATGATTTGCTTTACAACAAGCATAAGGAAACAGAAGAGAAAATCGGCAAACTTTACATTTTAACAGGTAGTAAGGCAGAGGAAGTACCTGAGCTACATGCTGGTGATATCGGTGCTTTATCTAAGCTTTCAAAGGTTGCTACAACTGATTCTCTTTCTACAAAGGCTAATCCAATCCTTTACATCAGAACACCTTTATCTACACCTTATACATACAAGAGATATAAGGCAAAAAATAAGGGTGATGAAGATAAGATCGCTCAGGCCCTTGCAAAGCTTTGCGCCGAAGATTTAACTTTAAAAGTAGTTAACGATGGCGAAAATAGTCAGTCACTTATCTATGGTATTGGCGACAGACATATCGACATGCTTGTTCAAAAGCTCAATGAAAAGTATAAAGTTGATATTGAACTGAGCCAGCCAAAGATTGCATTTAAAGAGACAATCAGAGGTAAAGCTGATGTTGAATACAAGTATAAGAAGCAAACTGGTGGACATGGTCAGTATGGACACGTAAAGATGACTTTCGAACCTTCAGGAAATATGGAAGAACATTATAACTTTACAGAATCAGTTGTAGGTGGCGCTGTTCCTAAGAATTATTTTCCTGCTGTAGAAAAAGGCTTGCAGGAAGCAGTGCTTGCTGGTCCACTTGCAGCATATCCAGTAGTTGGAATTCATGCTAATCTTTACGATGGAAGCTATCATCCAGTTGATTCTTCTGAAATGGCATTCAAAGTTGCCGCAAAAGGTGCTTTCAAGGATGGTATTATGAAGGCTAATCCTATCCTGTTGGAGCCAATTGAAACTCTTAAGGTTATAGTTCCTGATGCTTACACAGGTGACGTTATGGGCGACTTGAACAAACGCCGTGGCCGTGTACTTGGAATGAATCCTACAGAAACAGCTGGCAAGACAGAAGTACTTGCTGAGGTTCCTATGGCAGAGCTTTATGGATACGACACAACACTTCGTTCTATGACTGGTGGATATGGAACATTCTCTTATGAATTAGCTCGTTACGAGCAGGTTCCATCAGATGTTCAAGCAAAAGAAGTTGAGCGTCGTGCTAACAAGATTAAGGATGTTGATGAGGAGTAAATAACAGATAAAAGTAAACTAAGGGGCTACCGAAAGGTAGCCTCTTTTTTAGTAGTAAATTGCAACTTTAGTATTGACTTTACTTATAGTAAGTATTAATATACTACCTAGATAAACAATTCAAAGGAGAAAAGTTATGTTAATTTTATTTGGTACAAGAAGAATGAATAAAGAGATGGGAGTAGACAATCGTCAGTTGTACAAATGTCCACATTGCAACAATGTTTCCCATTACAAGATTGTAAGAAATAGGCTGTATTTTACATTATTCTTTGTTCCGGTTCTTCCATTGTCGTCAACATATTATGAGGTTTGTCCTATCTGCGAAAGAGGTGGAATTATAACAAAAGCTATAGCTAAAGAAGCAATTGTAGCTCCAGAAGCTATAGCAGTTAATCAGTAATTATTTAACAGAAGAGCAACGTAATCTTTGTATTCCTGGATTTTGTTTGCTTTTCTGATTTTTTTGATTGCCTTTTCACAATCAGTGTAATTTGATTGCCAGAAAGACCAGAACTCTTTCATGCGGTGTAATACAGGCTTTTCGCCTGAAAGGATTTCGATATATTGATTTAGTAATTCATCATGAAACTTTTTAAACTTTTCTAAATCAATTACATGTCTATCATCGTGATTATTATAGTTTGACGCTAATTCTGGGTTTGAAATCAAACCGCGGCCAAGCATTATCGCATTTACGTTAGGATATTTTTCCTCTATTAGCTTTATATCATTTACGGAGGTTAAATCTCCATTGTATACAATAGGGTGTTTGGAATTTGCCATTGCATAATCAAAGAATTCCATTTTAATTGGCTCTCTATAATAATCTGATTGAATTCTTGGATGGATAGTCAATTCTGAAATAGGATACTTATTATAAATACCAAGTATTTCATAGAATTCTTCTGGTTCTACTTTGCCAAGGCGAGTTTTAATTGAAATATTTGGTACCTTAGCATTTTTGATTGCACATTCTGTTTCGAGTTTATTGAAAACGCTATCCAGCATCATATCCAATTCCTCAGGGTAATACAAAAGTCCTGAACCTTTTTTCTTGGCAACGACAGTACCGCTTGGACAACCAAGGTTAAAATTGATTTCTTTAAAGCCTAAAGCTGCTATTTCAGCAGCTGCCCATAAAAAATGATCTTCGTTATTGGTTAATAATTGAGGAACGGTGATATTGACATCATTTTTATCAGGATCTATATCTTTGAATTCTCTTGTTGTAAATTTAAAAGTAGAATTAGGAGATATGAATGGGGTGTAAACCTTATCTACGCCGCCATAATATTTGCAAAAAGTATTTCTATAAATGCTGTCTGTTACGCCCTCAAGTGGAGCTAAATATAATTTCTTCATATGGGTATTTTATTAGGCACATGTAGGAATTGCAATAGAATAAAATTTTTATATAACAATACTTGAATTCTTTTAAGTATTATACGAAAATATATTTTGTTTTACGGGAGGAATATATTTATGAATAAGTTTATGACAAAGTATTTTATGGCCATCTTTGGCGGTATATTTGCGCTAGTGGGAACGATTTTAATTATCGTTGGAATTATGACAAATGTAAAATCGTCTCAGTTTAAAGAATCCGCAGTTGAAGTGAATGGTGTAATTGACAATATCATCGTTGATGATCGTGGAGATGAAACTGATTATGATGTTTTTGTTGCATTCGAGTATGACGGAGAATATTACGAGGATGTCCACTTGGATTTCTATTCAAGCAGTATGTATGAGGGGCAAGAAATAGATTTGCTTATTGACCCTGATAACCCTACAGATGTTCATACCAGCGACGGTGATTTATTCTTCACTTTGATGTTTGTTGGCTTAGGAGGACTATTTGCCTTAATTGGTTACATTATTCTTATTGTTAGTATTCTTAACAAGAAAAAGAAGGCAGGATTGCTTGAAAGTGGCCAGCATATTTATGGTGAAATCGAATCTATGGAGCAGGATTACAGTATAACAATTAATGGTAGACATCCTTTTAGAATTTATTGCAAGTATAAAAATCCTACAGACGGTTATATTTATAAGTTTAAGAGTGATACTTTAGATTTCAATCCATGGGATTCGTATAAGACTGGAGATTCTATTGATATTTATGTGGATCCTGATAATTTCAAAAAGTATTACGTTGATGCTGTAGATAAGGCTGCAGATATAGTAAGAGATTACACCTAATACGCGGGAGGATATAATTCAATGACAGAATATGATTATAAAGTACATGAATCAGGCATCGTCATAGGCTTGGGTATTTTTGTTGAGATAGCTGCAATTGGATTAGCTATTCTGGGCCTATTTATAAGTCCTGAAAATGGACAGTCAGTATGTTTTGGAACTGCTATAATAGTAGGGCTTTTAGGCGGACTCATAATATTAGAATACTATAGACGTAGCTTATATATCGTCAGAGAAGGACAGGAATATTTATATAGACCATTTATTGGGTCATCAAAAAGCTTTCGTAGATCTGATATAGCTAGATATGAGATTCGTCCAGTGAAGTTTTCTCCACAGGATGAATGTATTGTTTTATATGATTACGAAGGTAAAAAGCTTGTAGGATTAGAGCTTAATATGGTAAATGCCAAAAGATTTGCCGAGGAGATTTCCAGTGCAGAGGAAGTAGATGCTCGCATACAAGAGGATGCTAATAAATCAGTTGGAGATTATTTCGTGGAGGATAATTGGTCCACTGACAAATCCATTACAAAAGAAGAAAAGGATTCTAGAAGAAATAAAGTAAATATTTTGCAAACTATTAATTATGTTTTAGGATTTGTTTTGTTTGCTGTGCCATGCATTTCATTGATTATCGACACTAAATTATTCTGTATGATTTATATCTTTTGTATTATTGGTGCTTGGATATACTTTATCATCTTTAGAAATTACATGGTTTTCGAGCATAAGGACAAAACTAATTACGATAAAAGCATGTATGCATCAGGAGAAGTACCTATCTGGTGCGCTGCAGTGTCTTCTTTGTTTGGCTTGTTAAAAGTATTCTTAAATATTAATCATGTAAATTATATCGTATTTACGATTGAAATTATTGGCTTTGCTGTTATTGTCACTTTACTGTTTGGCGTTCTTCCAAAAGAAAGAGAATATAAAAAATACTTTTATATTTGTGTAGCAATTCTTGGAGTATATAGTGGTTGGCTCTTATCTGATTCAATATCTGTAGTTACAGCTGAGGTTGAATCAGCGGAAGAGCTAACTATTGTCGATGCCGAAATTCATCACAATAACAGAGGCCCTGACACTCACTATTTGACAGTGGATTCTGAGTCATTCGAGGATGAAGAATTAAGTGTTACTGATGACATTTATTATCTGGCCACCGAAGGTTATGAGGATGAACTTAGATTATATATTGCAAAAGATATTTTTGGCGTAGAGGTATATTACATAGATGAAGTTCAGTAAGATTTGTATTATTTCTATTTGTTTATCAACATTATTTTGTTTTCTTGGCTGTGGCAGCATTGAGCCCTCCAATGAATATGGTGTATACATAGGGGCTAATCCTGAGGATTTAGAGGACAGAGATTTACCAGCTACAATTGTTATTGATGCTCAGTATTATTCTTCTGAAGAGATTTCAAGCTTACAAGTTGATGGTCATATCGTTTATACGTATCTTAATATAGGTTCTATAGAGAATTTTAGAGATTATTACAGTGATTATGAAGATATAACTCTAGGAACATATGAAAACTGGGAGGATGAACAGTGGGTTGATGTGTCCCAGGTAAAATGGCAGGAATTTATTTCTGCTAAAGCTGATGAGCTTATGGATAAGGGAGTAGACGGATTCTTCGTAGATAATTGTGACGTTTATTATCAGTATCCTACAGAAGAAATCTTTTCTGGTGTATCAAACATACTGGAGGATTTAAAAGATAAAGGCGGATATGTTCTTATTAACGGCGGGGATTCCTATGTAACCGAGTATTATAATCGCTATTATTCTTTGGATGCCATTCTCGATGGAGTTAATCAGGAGAGTGTATACACCTGTATAGATTGGGACAACGATTCCTTTGGTGTTAATACCGATGAAGACAGAGAGTATTTTAGTGATTACTTAAATAGGGTCTTGGATGATAATAAAGATGCATATGTACTGGAATATACAAATGATTCTGAGGTAGAAGAAGATGCGTATAACTATGCTAGCAAAATGGGTTATATCCCATATATATCACATTCACTTGAATTAAAATAAATTAGACAACCTTGTCTAATGGCTTAAAACAGGGCACTCTCGTTTTGTGTCCTGTTAATTTTTAGCTTATATTTTATACTTCAATTATCAACGAAAGGAGGAAATTCACTTTGGATCAACAGAAAATTGGCAAGTTTTTAAAACAGCTTAGAAATGAAAAACAAATGACTCAAGAAATGCTTGCCCAGGTTTTCAATGTGAGCTCAAGAACTATATCAAGATGGGAGACCGGAAGCAACTTGCCAGATATATCTTTATTGGTAGAAATTGCTGACTTCTTTGATGTAGATGTTCGCGAGATAATTGAAGGTGAAAGAAAAAGCGATATGATGAATGAAGAATTACATGATGTTGCTGAGAAAATGGCTGATTATGCAGATGCTGAAAAAACTAATCTTCTTAATTGGGTGAGAGGCTTTAGCTTGGTGGGGACCTTTTTACTTACTCTTGCAATTGCGCTTCAATGCATTAATTATGAGCCCAATTTTATGAGGGCTTTGGCTATTCTTTTTTCTTTTCTTGGCTTTGTTGGTATGGCAATAACCACTTTGTATACTAATGGCATTTTGCAGAAGCTGGCGAAGAAAAAGCATTTTGGCCTAGTTGTAAAAGTTATTGTAGGAGTTCTTGCTATATTTAGTTTGCGATTTATTCTTGTTTTTTTATTTATATATGTTCTTTGCTTTTATGAAATGTCGCAACCTTATGTACATAAAACGGGAATTGAAAACTATGATAAAGAATACATATTAGAGGAATACGGAGGAGATTTAAACAGTAGTTTATTAATATTTCCTGACGATGTATCTGATATGTTATCCTCAGACTATGAGTATTTTCTTAAAACAGGGCTTTTTGATACAGATGGCGACATAATTTTAGAGGCCACATATACAGATGAGAATTATGATAAGGAAGTAGAACGTTTATCTGAAATTAAATGTACTATCTATGACACTAACAAGGAAGATAGTGACTATCATATAAACAAGATTCTGTATGACGAGGAGTCTTATAATTATCCTGCGTATATCGCATCTGATGGTCAAAGTAGCGTATATGAGTATGCGTTACTTGATGACGATGATAATAAAATTGTTTATGTATATCTATCATATCCGGATAGCCTTATTAATGGAGGGCATCTGGTAAAATATAAAGACTATTTATTGAAAGATTTATCTTCATATGTTTTTGAGGGTAATACATTAGAGCGATTTAGCATTTATTATTACAATTTTGGTGACGACATTTGGACAGGGTATGACCCCGAGGAAGAAGGTCGTGTCACCACAGGAAAAGAGCGATAATTATTAAAAAGCTGTAGATGTTTTCATTGCAAAACTCTACAGCTTTTATTATAATTTCGGTTAGTTGTATAGATTACGAGGTGAGAAAATGAAACATAACTTTAAAGCTATTGAGAAAAAATGGCAAGCAGCTTGGGAAAAGGACGAGATTTTCAAAGCTGTTGACGGTTCTGATAAGCCAAAATTCTATGGTCTTGTAGAGTTTCCATATCCATCTGGTGCTGGTATGCACGTTGGACATATCAAGGCTTATTCTTCAGTTGAGGTAGTATCTAGAAAGCGAAGAATGCAGGGATACAATGTATTATTCCCTATCGGTTTTGATGCATTTGGTCTTCCTACAGAGAATTACGCTGTAAAGACAAACACTCATCCAAGAAAGATTACAGATGACAATATCAAGAAATTTACTACTCAGCTTAAGAGTGTAGGATTCTCTTTTGATTATAGTCGTACAATCGACACTACACAGGAGGACTACTACAAGTGGACTCAGTGGATTTTCCTTAAGATGTTCGAGAAGGGCCTTGTTTTCAGAGATAAGACTCTTGTTAACTACTGCCCACATTGTAAGGTAGTACTTTCAAACGAGGATTCACAGGGCGGTAAATGTGATATCTGTGATACAGACGTTATCCAGAAGGAAAAGGACGTTTGGTATCTTCGTATCACAGAGTACGCTGATAAGCTTCTTCAGGGACTTGATGGTCTTGATTTCCCAGAGAATATCAAGCAGCAGCAGGTTAACTGGATTGGTAAATCAAAGGGTGCTTTCGTAAACTTCACACTTGAAGGAATCGAAGATAAGCTTGAGATTTACACAACACGCCCAGATACACTTTGCGGTGTTACATTTATGGTTATTGCTCCTGAGCATCCATATATTGATAAATATGCAGACAAGATTTCTAACATGGACGCTATCCTTGCTTACAGAGCAGAGTGCCAGAAGAAATCTGAGTTTGAGCGTACACAGCTTGTTTCAAAGGATAAAACAGGTGTACGTGTTGAGGGATTTGATGCAATCAACCCAATCACAGGAAAGAAGATTCCTGTATTCATTTCAGATTACGTAATGATGGGCTACGGTACTGGTGCAATCATGGCCGTTCCTGCTCATGATCAGCGTGACTGGGACTTCGCTACTAAGTTTGGTATCGATATCATCCCTGTTATCGAGGGTGGAGACGTTACAAAAGAAGCTTACACAGGCGAAGGAAACATGATTAACTCTGAGTTCCTTAATGGTCTTAACAACAAAAAGGACTCAATCGATAGAATGATTCAGGAGCTTGAAAAGCTTGGCTGTGGTAAGGCTGGTGTTCAGTTCAAGATGAAGGATTGGGCATTTAATAGACAGCGTTACTGGGGCGAGCCTATTCCAATCGTACATTGTCCTACATGTGGCGATGTTGCAGTTCCATATGAGGAGCTTCCACTTAAGCTTCCTGTAATGGAGAAGTTTGAGCCTGGTACAGATGGAGAGTCTCCACTTGCTAGAGTAGAAAGCTTTGTAAATTGCAAATGTCCTAAGTGTGGCGGCGCTGCAAAACGTGAGACAGATACTATGCCTCAGTGGGCTGGTTCTTCTTGGTATTTCCTTCGTTACATCGACCCACATAATGACAACGAATTTGCTGCTAGAGAAAAGCTCAACTACTGGATGCCAGTAGATTGGTACAACGGTGGTATGGAGCACGTTACTCGTCACTTGATTTACTCACGTTTCTGGCATCACTTCCTTTATGACCTTGGTGTTGTTAATACTCCAGAGCCATATAAGAAGAGAAGTGCTCAGGGTATGATCCTTGGCGAGGACGGACAGAAGATGTCTAAGTCTCGTGGCAATGTAATTGATCCACTTGATATTGTTGATGCATACGGTGCTGATACACTTCGTACATACGTATTGTTCATGGGTGACTATGGTGCAGCTGCTCCTTGGTCAGATGCTTCAGTTCGTGGATGTAAGAGATTCCTTGAGAGATTTGCTGGTCTTACAGACATCATTACAGATGAAGCAAATAGCGAAAAGATTGAAACAGGAATTCATAAGACAATAAAGAAGGTTACAGAAGATATCGAAGCTATGAAGTTCAACACAGCTATTGCTGCAATGATGGGACTCCTTAACGATATCGTAGCAGAAGGTCATATTACAAAGGATAACCTTATGCTTCTTGTAAAGATTCTCAGCCCATTTGCACCACATCTTTGCGAAGAGATGTATGCAGAACTTGGCGGTGAGGGATACTGCTCACTTTCACAGTGGCCAGAATTTGATCCTAAGAAGATTGTAGAATCTTCAATTGAGATTGCTGTTCAGGTTAACGGAAAGCTTAAAGCTACAATCACAATCCCTAACGGATGCGATAAGGATGAAGCTCTTGCAAGCGCAAAGGCTGATGAAAATGTAGCAAAAGCTCTCGATGGCAAGAACCTTGTAAAAGAGATTTACGTTCCAAACAAAATCGTAAACCTCGTGGTTAAGTAGTACTGTAATTTGATTGTTAATTGAGCCAGTAGCTTGATAGCTACTGGCGGACTGGGTTAAGGAGATAATGTATGAGCAAAATTCAGATGACGACACCTTTGGTTGAGATGGACGGAGACGAGATGACTCGTATCCTTTGGCAGATGATTAAGGACGAGCTACTTCTTCCATTCATTGATTTAAAAACTGAGTATTATGATTTAGGTTTAGAGCACAGAAATGAGACAGATGACAAGGTTACGGTGGAGTCAGCTGAAGCTACAAAGAAATATGGTGTTGCTGTAAAGTGCGCCACCATTACTCCTAATGCTGCACGCATGACTGAATACAACCTTAAGGAAATGTGGAAGAGTCCAAATGGTACAATTCGTGCAATCCTTGATGGCACAGTATTCAGAGCTCCTATTGTTGTAAAAGGAATCGAACCAAATGTTAAATCTTGGAAGAAGCCTATTACAATTGCTCGTCACGCTTATGGTGATGTCTATAAGAATACTGAGATGGTTGTTCCAAAGGCTGGTAAGGTTGAGCTTGTATACACGGCTGAGGACGGAACAGAAGAGAGAGCTTTAGTTCATACATTTAATGGACCTGGTGTGGTTCAAGGTCAGCACAATCTTAATGATTCAATTGAGAGTTTTGCTCATAGCTGTTTTAAATACGCTTTAGATACAAAGCAGGATTTATGGTTTGCTACAAAGGATACAATTTCTAAAAAGTACGACCATACATTCAAAGATGTATTCCAGGAAATCTTTGATAAGGAGTACAAAGAAGCATTTGATAAGGCTGGTATAGAATATTTCTATACACTTATTGATGATGCTGTTGCTCGTGTTATGAAGTCTGAGGGTGGATTTATATGGGCATGCAAGAACTATGATGGTGATGTTATGTCAGATATGATTTCATCTGCATTTGGTTCTCTTGCTATGATGACTTCAGTTCTAGTTAGTCCAGCAGGCTATTATGAATACGAAGCAGCTCATGGTACAGTTCAGCGTCATTATTACAAGCACTTAAAAGGTGAAGAGACTTCTACAAACTCTGTAGCTACAATTTTTGCTTGGACTGGCGCTCTTAGAAAGCGCGGTGAATTAGACAATATTCCTGAGCTTTCAGCATTTGCTGATAAGCTTGAGCAGGCTTGTATTAAGACAATCGAAGATGGTAAGATGACCAAAGACTTGGCTCTTATCACATCTATTGAGAACCCAACAGTCCTTAATTCAAGGGATTTCATCATTGAAATCCGCAAGACTTTAGAGTCGCTTTAAAATTGTCTGACAACTACATATAGTGGTATATCGTGTTGACATACACAATATAGTCTTTTATAATGGTCTCATACGTGGTCTAAGCGTAAGGGACCATTTTTTATTTTTAATGAGCATGTAGCTAACAAGCTATTATATTTCTTAAGCGAGACATCATGTCGAGCGAAGAAATCATAATGCTTGTGAGCGTAACATGCGGACTATAGGGAGAGAAAAACTTGGAAATGAATGTTAAGCTTCAGGCATTTGAAGGTCCTTTGGATTTGCTTCTTCACCTGATAGATAAGAATAAAGTTGATATTTACGATATTCCTATTGTTGAGATTACAGATCAATATATGGAATATGTCCGTGCTATGGACCAAAGCAATTTGGACGTTATGAGTGAGTTCTTGCTCATGGCAACAACTCTTTTGGATATCAAAAGCCGTATGCTTCTCCCTCGAGAAGAAAAAGAAGAGGATGGAGAGGAAGCTGAGGATCCTCGCGCAGAGTTGGTACAGCAGTTGTTGGAATACAAAATGTACAAAACAATTTCTTACCAGCTTAGGGATAGACAGATGGATGCTAGCCTTGTATTCTACAAGGAGCCTACTATTCCTGAGGAAGTTCTCAAATATGAGCAGCCAGTTGATTTAGAGGAGCTCATGAGCGACTTAACTCTTAACAAGCTTAACGACATTTTTAATCAAGTTCTTAAGAGACAGGATAATCGCCGAGATCCAATTCGTTCTACATTCGGCAAAATCAAAAAAGAAGAAGTTAGCCTTGAGCAGAAAATGGAATGGACCATTGCATTTGCAAAGGCTCACAATACATTTAGTTTTAGAAATCTTCTTGAGGCAGCTCATTCAAAGACAGAGGTTATCGTTACATTCCTTTGCATTCTTGAAATGATGAAAGCTGGTCAGATTAATATTACTCAGGAAGATACATTTACAGATATTCTTATAGAATCAAAGATAGCTGCTTAGAAAGCATATTTTTGAGGAGGATTTATGGAAATCAAAGAAATTGAAAATATAGTTGAGGGTATTCTTTTTGCAATGGGTGGCACTGTTGAGCCATCTAAGATAGCAAAGGCTCTTGAAATAGAAGAAAAGCAGGTAGTTGAAGCTATTGAATCTTTAAAAAATAGCTATAAAGAACAAAATAGAGGTATTACAATTACAGAAATCGATGGGGCTTATCAGATGTGCACTAGCCCTGATATTTACGAATACCTTATTCGTATAGCAAAGCAACCTAAGAAATACGTTCTTACTGATGTTTTGCTGGAGACACTTTCTATTATTGCTTACAAACAGCCAATCACTAAATCAGAAATCGAAAAGATTCGTGGTGTTTCCTGCGATTTTGCTGTATCAAAGCTTGTTGAGTTTGGTCTTTGTACAGAGCTTGGCCGTCTCGATGCACCTGGTAGACCTATGCTTTTTGGTACTACAGAGGAGTTCCTTCGTTCGTTTGGCGTTAGTTCAATCGAAGAGCTTCCTGAGCTTTCTCAAACTCAAATCGAAGAGTTTAAAATCGAGGCTGAAAACGAGGCTAGCAAGGTTGAAGTTACCATTTAATTTTATATGTATTTTATATAGCCAATCCATCCTTTGGATTGGCCATTTTTATGCCTATTTTTCAAGGAAAATAATGACCAATCTTTTCCTTATAAATTTATGACAATTTTTTAACACATTCGCATTGAAATGGGTGGTAAAAATGGTTATCATTAAACTTGCGAGAAATTTTGAAATAATTTATATAAATGGAGGTATAAGATGGGTAATGATTTAAGTCAGGCTCAGGCTAGAATTAACGCGTTACTTGATGACAACAGCTTTGTTGAGCTTCAGTCATTAGTAACAAGTCGCAACACTGATTTTAACCTTGATGCGAAAAAGGAACCATCAGACGGAGTAATTATTGGACATGGTCTTGTGGATGGAACTTTAGTATTTGTATTTAGCCAGAATGCCGATGTTTTGGGTGGCACAATTGGTGAAATGCACGCTAAAAAGATTCTTTCTGTATATGACATGGCACTTAAGGTTGGTGCACCAGTAATCGGCTTTATTGATTGTGGTGGAGTTCGTCTTCAGGAGTCGTTCGATGCACTTGAAGCACTTGGTTCTGTTATTGAAAGAGCCGCTGATGTTAAAGGGGTTATTCCACAGCTTATTTGTGTAGCTGGCAACTGTGGTGGAGGTCTTTCAGTATTACCTGCACTTGCAGATTTCACATTTATGGTTGATGGAGCAAAGCTTTTCATTAACTCACCAGATACAATTTCTGGAAACAGTTCTGATAAATGCGATACTTCTTCAGCTACATTCCAGTTTGAAGAAGCTGGTACAGTAGATATGCATGGTTCACTTGCAGAGGTTGTTTCATCTATGAGACAGGTTATTTCTATGATTCCAAACGACATCGTAGAAGCAAGTGATGATCTTAATAGAGCAGCAGAAGGCCTTGAGGGTAAGCTTACAGATGCAGCTGCAGTTGCTACAGAGCTTGCTGATAACAGACAGTTTGTTGAACTTAAGGCTGGTTTTGCAAAAGAAATGGTAACAGGTCTTATTAAGCTTGATGGTGTTACTATCGGCGTTGTTGGTAATAGAGAGGTTGATGGCGAAGCTGTTCTTTCAGCTGCTGGCTGTGAGAAGGCTGCTGATTTCGTAGATCTTTGTGATATGTATGAAATCCCAGTTCTTTCAATTACAAATGTTGCAGCTTTCAAGTCTTGCACATGTCAGGAAAAGAGACTTCCAAGAGCTCTTTCACAAATGACACAGCGCTTTGTAGATGCTAGCGTTCCAAAGATTAATCTTATTACAAAGCAGGGCTACGGAACACCTTATGTACTTATGAATTCTAAGTCACTTGGTGCAGATTTAGTTTATGCTTTTGAAAGCACATCTGTTGGAGCAATGGAAGCTTCTAAGGCTGCAAAGATTCTTGCAGATAATGGTACAGATGCTGCAGCAATCGAAAAAGATTATGCTGAGCTTCAGGATAGTGCCCTTACAGCAGCTGCTCACGGACATATCGATAGAATCGTTTCAATGGCAGATGCTAGAAAATATATTATTGCAGGATTTGAAATGTTCTTTTAAGAGCAGGAAGGTGAACATATGAAGAATAAATTAAAGATTTGCTTATGCACCTTAGCGCTTGCTCTTGGTTTGATGGCGTGTGGCGGCCAAAAGGATGATACATTAGGTGGTCGTACAGAAGCTGACTATCAATCAGAATTGTCTAGCATGCTTACACAGCTTTCAACACTTGATGAAGCAGCAATTGACTACAATATTTCATATATTTCGTCATATGAAGATGGTGCAACACTTGTAACACTTCTTGAGGATTACAAGGACTGTTACGATGAGTCCAATGAATATGTTGGAATCGGCGAATTTAATGTCGAGAAATCTGGTAAGACAATCACTGCAACACTTATTGGAGATTACTCAAAAAGAGATTTAAAGATGACTTTTGTTTACAGTACATTAGATGCATCTACTCCAACTGCAATGAATATTGAGCCAGTATACACTTTAGGTGAGACAATGCAGAAGGCTGCTTTGAATACAGTAATGGGTATCCTTATTGTGTTCTTTATGCTTGTTGTAATGTCTGGCGTAATCAAGCTTTTTGAAATTATTCCAAAGCTTGAAAAGAAGTCAAAAGAAAAGAAAGAGGGTGCTGTGGCTGCTCCAGTTGTTAGCAAGACACCTGCACCAGTTAAAAACGAAACAGATGATTTACAGCTTGTTGCTGTAATTGCCGCAGCAATCGCTGCTAGTACAGGAGCTTCTACAGATTCGTTTGTAGTTCGTTCTATCAAGAAAAGACATTAGAATTAGGAGGATTTTTCCATGAAAAATTATACAATCACTGTTAATGGAACAGTATATGATGTTACTGTAGAAGATAAGGGAGGTTCTGGTGTTTCTCCAGTTACTCCTGCAGCTGCACCTAAGGCAGCAGCACCAGCTCCAGTTGCTACAGGCGCTGCAGGCGGTGTTAAGATTGAAGCTGGAGCAGCTGGTAAGGTTGTTAAGATTGCAGCTGCAGCTGGTACAGCAGTTAAGAAGGGTGATCCAGTTGTAGTTCTTGAGGTTATGAAGATGGAAACACCTGTTGTTGCACCACAGGATGGAACTGTTGCATCAATCAATTGTAACGAAGGACAGCAGGTTGAGGCTGGCGCATTACTTGCAACTATGAACTAATAGGAGGATTACACATGAGTTACGTTGGAGAGACATTGTTAAATCTCGCCGGTCAAACTGCATTTGCAAATTTGACTTGGGGAAACTTTGTCATGATAGCGGTTGCCTGTGTTTTCCTTTATCTTGCAATTAAAAAGGGATATGAACCACTTCTTTTATTACCAATCGCATTTGGTATGTTATTGGTTAATATTTACCCTGACATTATTGCATCACCAGAGGAAACATCTAATGGTGTAGGCGGCTTGCTTTATTATTTCTATACTCTTGATGAGTATTCAATTCTTCCTTCGCTTATTTTCATGGGCGTTGGAGCAATGACTGATTTCGGTCCACTTATCGCTAATCCAATAAGCTTTTGGCTTGGCGCTGCAGCACAGATTGGTATTTTCACAGCTTACCTTCTTGCAATCCTTTTAGGATTCTCAGATCAGGCAGCAGCTGCTGTATCAATCATCGGTGGAGCAGATGGACCTACATCTATTTTCTTGGCTGGTAAACTTGGACAATCAGCACTTATGGGACCAATTGCTGTAGCAGCATACTCATATATGTCACTTGTTCCAATTATTCAACCACCTATTATGAAGGCACTTACAACAAAAGAAGAGCGTTCAATCAAGATGGCACAGCTTAGACCTGTATCAAAGCTTGAAAAGATTCTCTTCCCAATCGTTGTTACAATTATTGTATGCTTGATTTTACCTACAACAGCTCCTCTTGTTGGTATGCTTATGCTTGGTAACTTATTCAAGGAGTCTGGTGTTGTAAATCAGCTTACAGAGACAGCATCAAATGCACTTATGTACATCGTAGTTATTTTACTTGGTACATCAGTAGGAGCTTCTACATCAGCTGAAGCATTCTTGAATCCAGCTACTCTCAAGATCGTTGTTCTTGGTCTTGTTGCATTCGTATTCGGTACAGCTGCTGGTGTATTATTTGGAAAGATTCTTTGCCATGTTACAGGTGGAAAAATCAATCCACTTATTGGATCGGCAGGTGTTTCTGCTGTACCAATGGCAGCCCGTGTTTCACAGAAGGTCGGTGCAGAGGAAGATCCTACAAACTTCTTACTTATGCACGCTATGGGACCTAACGTAGCAGGCGTTATCGGAACAGCCGTAGCAGCCGGTGTATTTATGGCGATATTCGGTGTTTAGTTCTTACATATTAATTATTCAGGAGGGAATTACAAATGGCAGATATTAGTCCAAAGCCAGTTAAAATTACAGAGACAGTGCTCCGTGATGCGCATCAGTCTCTTATAGCAACACGTATGCCTACCTCAATTATGCTTCCTATCATTGATAAAATGGACCAGGTTGGATATAACGCAGTAGAGTGCTGGGGTGGTGCTACATTTGATGCATGTCTTCGTTTCCTTAAGGAAGATCCATGGGATAGACTTAGACAGCTTCGTGATGGATTTAAGAATACAAAGCTTCAGATGCTTTTCAGAGGTCAGAACATCTTAGGATACAGCCAGTATCCAGATGATGTTGTTGAATACTTCGTTCAGAAGTCAATTGCAAATGGTATTGATATCATTCGTATTTTTGACTGCCTTAACGATATCAGAAACCTTCAGACAGCAGTTAATGCTACAAACAAAGAGAAAGGACATGCACAGGTTGCCCTTTCATACACTCTTGGTGAGGCTTATACACTTGATTACTGGAAGGATATTGCAAAGCGTATCGAAGATATGGGTGCATCTTCAATCTGTATCAAGGATATGGCTGGTCTTCTTGTTCCAGCTAAGGCTTCAGAGCTTGTTTCAGCATTAAAGGAATCTACAAGCCTTCCTATCGAGCTTCATACTCACTACACATCAGGTGTTGCTAGTATGACATACTTAAAGGCTGTAGAAGCTGGTTGTGATATTATCGACTGCGCAATGTCACCATTCGCACTTGGTACATCTCAGCCTGCAACAGAAGTTATGGCTGCTGCATTCGAAGGAACACCTTACGATACAGGATTTGATCAGGAACTTCTTTCAGAAATTGCTGATTACTTCAGACCATACAGAGAAGAGTGCATCGAAAGTGGTCTTATGTCAACAAAGGTACTTGGCGTAAACATCAACACACTTCGTTATCAGGTTCCAGGTGGTATGCTTTCAAACCTTATCAGCCAGCTTAAAGAGCAGGGTAAGGAAGATAAGCTTCGCGAGGTTCTTGAGGAAGTACCACGTGTACGTAAGGATCTTGGTGAGCCACCACTTGTTACACCTTCTTCTCAGATCGTTGGTACACAGGCTGTATTCAATGTTCTTATGGGTGAGAGATACAAGGTTGTTACAGAGCAGACTAAGGATATTCTCCTTGGAAAGTATGGTCAGACAGTTAAGCCTTTCAACCCAGAGGTTGTAGAGAAGGCACTTGGTGCTGACAAAGATAAAGCTATCACATGCCGTCCAGCAGACTTACTTGAGCCAGGACTTAAGAAGTTTGAAGAGGAATGTGCTAGATGGAAACAGCAGGATGAGGATGTGTTATCATACGCATTATTCCCAAAGGTTGCTACAGAGTTCTTCGAGTATCGTGAGGCTCAGCAGACAAAGGTTGATCCTGCAAAGGCTGATAAGGAAAATAAAGCTTATCCAGTTTAATTTCAATAGTGATGAGGCAATGCAAGATTTCTTGCATTGCCTTTTTTTGCATAGTATAATAAATATCTCAATGATTGGTAAAAGGAGTATTTATGGCTACTACAACTGATTTAATTTCAAAGATTAATGAAAATTACGGCAGAATGTCAAAGGGACAAAAGCTTCTTGCAAATTATATTATTGATAATTTTGATAAGGCTGTTTTCCTTACTGCAGCAAAGCTCGGAGATATTATTGGCGTATCTGAATCTACTGTAGTACGTTTTGCTTCTTTTATTGGGTATAAGGGTTATCCAGAGTTTCAGCAAGCATTAGAGGAAATGGTTAGAACAAAGCTTAATACTACAGATAGAATTGAGCTTACAAATGGAGGCATCGAGCAAAATGGAGTTTTGCGTTCTGTATTATCTGCAGATGCCTTAAAGGTTAAAAACACCATGGAATCTATTGATGAAGCTGCTTTTGAAAATGCAGTTGAAGCAATTAATAGTGCAAGAAGAATATACATCGTAGGTCTACGTACATGCGCGCCGTTGGCTTCATTTTTAGCATTTTATCTAAATATGATTTTTGATAATGTAATTAATCTTCAAACAAGTTCTACTTCAGAGCTATTTGAACAGATGATTCATATTAACGAGGAAGATTGTATCATTGGTATTTCCTTCCCACGCTATTCAATGCGTACATTGAAGGCTTTGGAGTTTGCAAATAATCGAAGAGCTCATGTAGTGACTATTACAGATTCAATTCATTCACCTATGAATCTTTACAGTTCTTGCAATCTCATTGCAGAAAGCGGAATGCATTATGTGGTAGATTCGCTAGTGGCCCCTCTGTCTGTAATAAATGCGTTAATCGTTGAGCTTTGTAATCGTAATCAAGCTACGGTTGCAAACAATCTAGATATGATTGAAAACATATGGAATGATTATCAATTCTACGAAAATGATGAAATAGATTTGGTGGATGATTCTATTAAAATGAATTATTCAGGAGATTTTTAATGAGTAAAGTTATTGTTGTTGGCGGCGGTGCTGCCGGCATGATGGCAGCTTATGCTGCTGGTATGTGTGGCCATGATGTCACTTTGTTAGAGAAAAACGAAAAGCTAGGAAAAAAGATTTATATTACAGGAAAGGGTAGATGTAATTTTACTAATGCCTGTGATGAGACAGATTTTTTCAAGAATGTTGTTAGCAATCCTAAGTTTTTGTACAGTGCATTATATACCTTTAATTCAGATGCTATGATTGGCTTCATTGAAATGCATGGCACCGAGACAAAGGTTGAAAGAGGAAATAGAGCCTTTCCGGTTTCGGACCACGCTTCGGATATTACAAAGGCCTTAAAAAACGGTCTTGATGAATACAATGTAAATATTCTTCTTAACACAGAAGGTTCTAATATATTAATTGAAAATGATACAGCTGTTGGAGTATCACTTAAGGATAAAACTCAGTTAAAGGCTGATCATGTTATTGTTTGTACCGGAGGGCTTTCATATCAGACTACCGGTTCTACAGGTGATGGTCTTCGCTGGGCTAAAAAAATCGGCATAGGTGTTACCGATACAAGACCGGCTTTAGTTCCACTTAATGTTAAAGAAGACTATGTTATGTCTATGCAGGGCCTTTCTCTAAAGAATGTAAATCTTTCTATATATAATGGAAAGAAAAAGCTTTATGACAATTTTGGTGAAATGCTATTTACTCACTTTGGTGTTTCCGGCCCGCTGGTGCTTTCAGCAAGCTCTATAATTGGCAAGACTCTACAGAGTGAAGGTAAGCTTAATGCTTTTATCGACTTGAAGCCTGCGCTTTCTGTTGAAGAGCTGGATGCCAGAATACTTAGGGACTTTAATGACAATATGAATAAGCATCTTAGTTCAGTACTTAGAGGGCTACTTCCTTCGTCCATGGTTCCTGTCTTTATCGAACTATTAGATATCGACGATAGTAGACAAATCAACTCAATCACCAAGGAAGAGCGAAACAATATTATTAAGCTCCTTAAGAATTTTCCTTTTACTATTTCGGGACTGAGAGAATTCAAAGAAGCAATTGTCACTCAGGGTGGAGTTTGTGTCAAGGATATTGACCCATCCACTATGAAATGTAAAAATATAAATGGCCTTTCTTTTGCTGGAGAGGTTCTGGATTTGGATGCCTTTACAGGTGGATTCAATCTTCAGATAGCATGGTCTACAGGTTATCTTGCTGGACTTAGTATTTAATTATTTTACGGAGGATATATATTATGGCAATGAATGTTGCAATCGACGGACCTGCAGGTGCAGGTAAATCTACAATAGCTAAAGCTGTTGCAGCAAAGAAAGGATATGTATATGTAGATACTGGTGCTATGTATAGAGCAATGGCACTTTATTTTCTTAGAGCAGGTATCGCTTCAGATGACGAGAAATCTATTTCTAAAAAGGTAGATGAAATAGTTGTTTCTATTAAATATGAAGATGGTGCTCAGCATGTAATCCTTAATGGCGAGGATGTTACTGGTCTTATCAGAACAGAAGAGGTTGGAAACATGGCCAGCGCAACATCAGTTTATTCTGCAGTTAGAACAAAGCTTGTTGCTTTACAGCAGGAGCTTGCTAAAACTACAGATGTAATTATGGATGGAAGAGATATTGGTACAGTAGTTCTTCCTAACGCAGATGTTAAGGTTTTCCTTACTGCTTCTGTTGAATGCAGAGCGAAGAGACGTTTTGATGAGCTTAAGGCTAAGGGTGCTAATCCTGATTTTGATCAAATCGCAAAGGATATCGAAGAGAGAGATTACAGAGATTCTCACAGAGAAATAAGCCCATTGAAGCAGGCTGATGATGCAGTATTAGTTGATAGTTCAGACATGACTATTGATGAAGTAGTTGCTGCAATTATAGATTTATGTAAATAAAGGTATTATATATGGAAGTAATCTTAGCTAAATCTGCAGGTTTTTGCTTTGGAGTGCAAAGAGCTGTTGATGTTGTAAACAAACAAATAGAAGAGGGAGTTTCTCCACTTTATACCTATGGTCCCATTATTCATAATGAAGAAGTTGTAAAAGACTTCGAGAGCCATGGAGTTCAGGTTATGGACGAGGATTCCAATAAGAATTATGAGCCAGGAACTGTTATCATTCGTTCTCACGGTGTTACAAAAGCTGTTGAGGAAGGTTTGAAGGCTGCTGGTCACAATGTTATTGATGCTACATGTCCTTTTGTAAAAAAGATTCATCGTGCAGTTGATGAACATTCTAAGAATGGCGAGTACATTGTAATCATTGGAAATCCGGATCATCCCGAGGTTCGAGGCATAGTTGGTTGGATTAACGGAGATAAGTATACTGTGATTTCAGGAGAGCAAAGCGCTAAAGACTTTTCAGTTAATTCTCACGATACTATTTGTATTGTTTCTCAAACCACCTTTAACCACAATAAATTTCAAGAATTAGTTGAAATTATAAAGCAAAAAGGTTATCATATTATTGTTTTGAATACAATATGCGATGCGACTAATAAAAGGCAGGTTGAGGCTTTTGACATTGCGTCACAGGTCGATGCTATGCTTGTTATTGGAAGTAAAAATTCATCCAATACACAAAAGTTGTACGAGATATGCAAAACACGATGCAACAATACTTACTATATACAGACGGCTGATGATTTCCAGCCATCTGACCTTAGTTCCATTGAAAGTGTAGGTATTACCGCAGGGGCATCCACCCCAAACAATATTATTGAGGAGGTTCAAAAGAAATGTCAGAAATGAGTTTTGAACAAATGTTGGAGGAATCATTTAAAACTATACACAATGGAGAGGTAGTAGACGGTACTGTTATTAGCGTAAAGCCAGATGAAATCGTTTTAAATATCGGTTACAAGTCAGATGGTATCATAACACGTTCAGAGTACACAAATGAATCAAACGTCGATCTTACTACTGTAGTTAAAGTTGGTGATCCTTTATCAGCTATCGTAATCAAGGTAAATGATGGTGAGGGTCAGGTTCTTCTTTCATACAAGAGACTTGCTCAGGAAAAGGGCAACGAAAGACTTGCAGAAGCTTTTGAAAGCGGAGAGGTTCTTACAGCTACAGTTGATAAGGTTCTTAAGGGTGGCCTTACAGTTGTTGTTGATGAGGCTAGAGTATTTATTCCAGCTTCATTTGTATCAGATGTTTATGAAAAGGATCTTGGAAAGTACCAGGGTCAGGAAATCAGCTTTGTAATCACAGAGTTCGATCCAAAGCGTCGTAGAATCATTGGTAACAGAAAGACGCTTCTTGTTGCTGATAGAGCAAAGGCTCAGGAAGAGCTTATGTCTAAGATTGCTGTTGGACAGGAATTCGAAGGAACAGTTAAGAATGTTAAAGACTTCGGTGCATTCATCGATTTAGGTGGTGCTGATGGTCTTCTTCATATCTCAGAGATGAGCTGGGGCCGTGTTGAGAATCCTACAAAGACTCTTAACGTTGGCGATACAATCAAGGTATTCGTTAAGGAAATCAAGGATGGCAAAATTGCTCTTTCTTGCAAGTTCGATAACGAGAATCCATGGAACGGCGCTGCAGATAAGTATGCAGTAGGTTCTGTAGTAAAGGGTAAAGTAGTTCGTATGAAAGACTTTGGTGCTTTCGTAGAGCTTGCTCCTGGAATCGATGCACTTCTTCATGTATCTCAGATTTCTAAGGATCGTATTGAAAAGCCTTCAGATGTTCTTACAATTGGTCAGGACATTGAAGCAAAAGTTGTTGAATTCAACGATGCTGAGAAGAAGATTAGCCTTTCTATCAAGGCTCTTCTTGAGCCAGAGGCTGCTGATGATGCAGATGTTGCAGATGTAAATATCGAAGAAGTAGCTGCTACAGAAGAATAATCTTTTGACTATTTTTAAGGTCTAGGTTTTAAATCTAGACCTTTTTTCTATTTCAAATGCAATTATTCTTAGAAAAATAACAATAAATACACAAATAATGTATATAATGTATCTATTCCGAGTTACAGAAAGAAATATAAAAATAGATAGGAGAAGATTATATGGACAATTACGATGGATTCAAGAAAGAGGTTTATGATCTTACTAAAATCGATTTAAGTTCCTATAAAGAGAAGCAGATGCGTAGACGTATCGATTCTCTTGTTACTAAACATAAATGCAAGGAGTATCACGATTATGTTGCTCTTTTAAAGAGTGATAAAGAAGTTTTTGATGAGTTCGTTAATTTCCTCACTATAAACGTTTCTGAGTTTTATAGAAATCCAGAGCAGTGGGATCTTCTTACAAAAGAATTCATTCCAGAGCTTATCAAACATTCTGGTCAGAATCTTAAAATTTGGAGTGCTGCTTGTTCTACTGGAGATGAGCCTTATTCTTTGGTAATGGCTTTATCGCAGCATCTTCCTCTTAATAAGATTAAGATTCTTGCAACTGACATTGATAAGCAGGTAATTGCAACTGCAAAGGTTGGCTTATATAATGCCAAAAGCATTGCAAATGTTCCTGCAGATTTAAAAAAGAAGTACTTTACACCAGTAGGAAATTCATTCCAGATAAGTGAAGATATAAAGAAGTGTGTAGAATTTAAAGAGCATAATTTGCTTCGCGATACATATCCTACAAACTACGATATGATTGTTTGTCGAAATGTATTGATTTACTTTACAGATGAAGCAAAGGACGAAGTTTATGACAAATTCTGCAAATCACTTCGTCCTGGTGGCATTTTATTTATTGGCTCTACAGAGCAGGTTATTAATTATAAAGATCTTGGATATAAGCGTCGTTACTCTTTCTATTATGAGAAAAACTAGTGCTTAAGCATGTATCTTACAACCTTCAGTAGAAGATTAGGAGTTATGTCATTGACATCCACAAATGCCTCCTTTGCTTCATACGAAGGTTTGAATAATCGGGTAGTTCCGATATCGATTTTTTCAGGGAGGGCAAGGAATTGTCCTTCCTTTTTTACTTTACAATCTTGTTTTTTAGCTGGACGTCGACTGTTTTTATCCATGCTTTCTCCTAATGATTTAGGAATTATCATATCCTCATTTATCAGATAGTAATAATTCTTGTAATCGGGCAGGAAGGTAACCAGTTCTCCGTCAAACAAATCCAACGTAACGTATATACGATTGTCCTTTATAATATATAAACCGTAATCTCGCTGCTTATTAATTGAATTCGGAATTGCGATATCAGTTTCTACTATAAATCTGAGTTTATTAGATTCGAGTTCATGAGAAATATATCGTAATTGCGAATTAAACAAATCAGGGTATGCCAAAATATCGGTAATATATATCATACCTTGAACATCTTCATAATTATGGAGAAGAATAAGTTTTTTGGACTCTAAATCGCCTGTTTGAGAGTATTTTTCGTATACAGGTATAAGTTCTCCTCCGTTGTATTTATCATCGCGATTTAACCCTAGATATTGCTCGATAGTCTTTTGTTTATAGTTTGGAAGATCAAGAAGGCATCTGGCTTTTGTAGTTTTTAAATACATATCCATATGATTCTTAGATTTAATCTTGGTGTTGAAATTGTATTTTCTACATCTTTCTACAATAAAAGATTCATCGAATCGTGTAGAGTTGAATCCGAGCAGATTTTCATACCCAGACATGACGTTTTCAAATTCTTTAATAATATCGATTTCTTCGGATTCATTTGCTGCCAATAACTGTGTGATAGTGACAGAATTTTCGTTTCTTGTAGCATATCCAATTAAATAAATGAAAGATTTCCTAGGAGATAGGCCTGTACACTCAATATCAAAGAAAAGTGTGGTTTTATCAAAATATTTGTCAATTGCATAGCTTAAGTTATCTAATTCGTAAGTATTTTTAATTATTTCCATAATATAACGCGCCTTTTAGAGTTTTTTTCGTTAAATTATACACAAATTTTTCATACTTTGGTATTTAAAAATGTACAATATTAATGATAAATTTTCTCTACTTCAGTATTTTAAATGATATAATCTAATTAACGTTAAAGAAAGAGAGGAGTAAATGCTAATGGGCCTTAGAACATTTAAAGGTGGCGTTCACCCTTATGAAGGCAAGGAACTTTCCAAAGAAAAGCCTATTAAGGATATTAAGCCACAGGGCTTAATGGTATATCCATTATCCCAGCACATAGGTGCACCAGCACAAGCATGTGTCGCAGTAGGCGATAGTGTGCTCAGAGGTCAGAAAATTGCTGAAGCAGGCGGATTTGTGTCTGCACCAATTTTCTCAAGCGTTTCCGGTACAGTCAAGGCTATTGAGCCAAGACGCGTCGCAACAGGCGACATGGTTAATTCTATCATAATTGAAAGCGATGGCCAATTCATTGAAACAGGTTTTGAACCTTGCGAGGATTTCACAAAACTCTCCAATGAAGAAATCATCAAGAAGATTCAGGATGCAGGTATCGTAGGCATGGGAGGAGCTGGTTTCCCTACTCATGTTAAGCTTTCACCTAACAATCCTGAGAAGATTGAATATATTATTGCAAACTGTGCTGAATGTGAACCTTATCTTACATCAGACTATAGAAGTATGGTTGAAGAGCCAGAAAAGCTTATCACTGGCATGAAGATTATTCTTCAGCTTTTCCCAAAGGCAAAAGGTTTACTTGGCGTAGAAGACAACAAATCTGATGTTATTGCATCATTAGAGAAGCTTGTTGAGAATGAGCCACGTATCGAAGTGGTTCCACTTCTTACAAAGTATCCTCAGGGTGGTGAGCGTCAGATTATCAAGGCGTGCACAGGTCGTGAGATTAACTCAAAGATGCTTCCTGCTGATGCTGGATGTATCGTAGACAACGTTGCTACTATAAATGCTATCTATACAGCAATTGTTGAAGGAAAGCCAGTTATGGACCGTATCTTCACACTTACTGGTGATGCAGTTATGGAGCCACGCAACTACAGAATCTGCATCGGTATGAGCTGCAAGGAAATCCTTGAAGCAGCTGGCGGATTCGTTAGAGAGCCAGCAAAAATCATTTCAGGTGGTCCTATGATGGGATTTGCTGTTATGGATGCTGATATCCCTACAACAAAGACATCTGGCGCACTTGTTTGTTTATCAGAAGATGAAGTTTCAATGTACGAAACTACTGCTTGTATCAATTGCGGTAGATGTGTTGAGGCTTGTCCTGAAAAATTAATACCTTCTAGACTTTCTAAGTTCTCTGATCACGGAGACAAGGAAACGTTCGAAAAATGGTATGGTCTTGAATGTATTGAATGTGGTAGCTGCAGCTTTGCTTGCCCAGCTAGAAAGCCACTTGCTCAGTCAATTAAGACTATGAAAAAACAAATTCTTGCAGATAAGAGAAAAAAGTAGAAAGGATGGGGTAGAAAGTGAGTAATTTATTAAAAGTTTCTTCATCTCCACATGTCAGAGCGAAGGACGACAGTAGTATTATCATGTTATATGTGATAATTGCCCTTATGCCAACTACACTATTTGGTATTATCAATTTTGGAATTCGTGCATTATTACTTATAGCAGTATGTATCACATCTTGTGTATTATCAGAGTTCTTATTTGAAAAAGCAGTAGGGAAGAAGAATACAATAGGCGATTTAAGTGCAGCTGTTACTGGACTTCTTCTTGCACTCAACTTACCACATACACTTCCTGTATGGCAGGCAGTGCTTGGTAGCGTTTTTGCAATCGTAGTTGTAAAGATGTTATTTGGCGGATTAGGTCAGAACTTCATGAACCCAGCACTTGGTGGACGTGTATTCTTGCTTATTTCATTCGCGGGAACAATGACTCATTTCGAGTACGATGGCGTTGCTGGTCCTACACCTCTTACATCAATCGGTGGTGGTAATGTAAACACTCTCGATATGTTGATTGGTCGTACAGCAGGTACAATTGGTGAGACTAGTGCTCTTTGCATTCTAATTGGAGCAATTATCCTTATTTTATTAGGAGTAATTGATTTAGTTATTCCTGGTGTTTATATTCTTACATTCTCCATTTTCGTTATTTTATTTGGAGGACATGGATTAGATACAACATTCCTTGTTGCACATCTTTGCGGTGGTGGATTAATGCTTGGTGCATTCTTCATGGCGACAGATTATGTTACATCACCAATCACACCTCTTGGCAAAGTCCTTTTTGGTATTTGTCTTGGTGTTTTAACAGGTATCTTCAGATTCTTCGGAAACAGCGCAGAGGGTGTTAGCTACGCTATCATCTTTAGCAACCTTCTTGTTCCACTTATCGAGAAGATTACAGTACCTAGAGCCTTTGGAATTTCAAAGGAGGTGAAGTCTAATGAATAAATTGGTAAAAGACGCTTTAGTCCTTACCTGTATTACTCTTGTAGCAGGCTTCGCTTTAGGACTTGTATACGAAATCACAAAAGCTCCTATTGAAAAAGCTCATCAGGACGCTATGAAGGAAGCATATTCTTCAGTATTTGCAGATGCAGCTTCATTCGCTGAAATTGAGGATTTTGATTCTTCAGCTGCAACTGATTATGTTAATCAGGCAGGATACGGTACAGAGACAATCGATAATTGTGTAGAGGCACTTGATGCGTCAAACAACGTAATCGGATATGTTCTTACAGTTACTACATCTGCTGGTTACGGCGGAAATATTACATTTTCTGTTGGTATCACAAATGATGGTATTATCAATGGCTATTCTATTACAGATATCTCTGAAACAGCTGGTCTTGGTATGAAGGCTAAAGATACAGGTGATGGTTCATTCTCAGCTCAGTTCATTAACAGAGCAGCAGAAATCTTTACAGTTACAAAGACTGGCGCATCTTCATCAAGCGAAGTAGATGCTATTTCAGCTGCCACTGTAACATCACGTGCTATGACAGGTGGTATTAACGCATGTGTCACCTACTTCGAATCTATTGTAGGAGGTGCTTCTAATGAATAAGAACCTAGAAAGAGTTTATAACGGACTTTGGAAGGAGAATCCTACCTTTGTATTAATGCTTGGTATGTGTCCAACACTTGCTGTTACCACATCAGCAATTAATGGTATTGGTATGGGTCTTTCTACAACAGTTGTTCTTGTTTTATCTAACATGCTTATTTCTGCACTTAGAAATATCATTCCAGATAGAGTAAGAATGCCAGCTTTCATCGTTGTAGTTGCATCCTTCGTTACAATTGTTCAGTTTTTGATGGAAGGTTTTACACCTTCATTATACGAATCACTTGGAATTTATATTCCACTTATCGTAGTTAACTGTATCATCTTAGGACGTGCAGAGAGCTACGCTAGCAAGAATCCTGTTATACCTTCAATGTTCGATGGTATTGGTATGGGTCTTGGTTTCACAGTAGGACTTACTCTTATTGGTATTGTTCGTGAAATTCTTGCAAACGGATCTATCTTTGGAGCAGTTATTGCACCTCTTAATGATTATCACATCACATTATTTGGTCTTGCTCCTGGAGCTTTCTTCGTACTTGGTTGTCTTGTTGCAATTATGAACGTTGTTAGACGCAACATGGAAGCAAAGGGCAAGCCACTTCCAGCAGTGCAGGGATGCTTAGGCGGAGATTGCTCAGGTTGTAGCTTATCAAGTGCATGCACAGGAAAGTCTTTGGTTCACAAGGCTGATGAGGTTCCACCGGTTGATCCTAAGGATGTTGCTAAGCCACAGGCTGTTCCTACAGAAACAAAACAGACTGCAAATGCAAAGAATACAGAAGACGTAGAGAAATCTGGTTCTGATTCTTCATATGCTGACGATATCGCTGGAAAGGAGGAGAAATAATGAGTTACGTAACAAGCTTAATTCTTTTATTAGTAGCTTCAGCTATTGTTAACAACGTTGTTCTTTCTCAGTTCCTTGGTCTTTGTCCATTCCTTGGAGTATCAAAGAGGGTTGAGACAGCAGCAGGTATGGGTGGAGCAGTAATCTTCGTAATTACTATTTCATCATTTGTTACATCACTTATTTATAAGTTTATTTTAGCTCCTACTGGATTTGAATATATGCAGACAATCGTTTTCATTCTTGTTATTGCTGCACTTGTTCAGTTCGTAGAGATGTTCCTTAAAAAGAGCGTACCTTCACTTTATAAGTCACTTGGTGTATACCTTCCACTTATCACAACAAACTGTGCAGTGCTTGGTACAGCTATCAATAACGTAACTAAGGAATATGACATTCTCGAATCAGTAATTAACGGTTTTGGTGTTGCACTTGGTTTCACAATTGCAATCGTAATCATGGCTGGTATTAGAGAAAAGATTGAATACAACGATTTTCCACAGGCCTTCAAGGGCTCAGCTATCGTTCTCGTTACAGCGGGACTTATGGCTATGGCTTTCATGGGCTTCGCTGGAGTAATTTAAGGAGGGCTAACAAATGAGTATAACAGGAATTTTACTGGCAGCTGTTATAGTTGGCGCTACCGGTTGTATAATTGGATTTTTCCTTTGCTTTTCATCTGAAAAGTTTAAGGTTGAAGTTGATCCACGTGAAGAGGCTGTTCTTGCAGCACTTCCAGGAAATAACTGTGGTGGTTGTGGATATGCTGGATGTTCCGGCTTGGCTGCAGCTATCGCAAAGGGAGAGGCACCTGTAAATCAGTGCCCAGTTGGTGGAGCACCTGTTGCGGCTCAGATTTCTGAGATTATGGGTGTAGCTGCTGAAGAAGGTGTTCGTAAAGTTGCATTTGTAATGTGTCACGGAACATGTGAAAATGCTACTCAGCTTTACGATTACACAGGCGTCGAGGATTGCCAGGCTATGGCATATGTGCCAGGTGGCGGTCCTAAGGCTTGCTCTTATGGTTGTATGGGCTTCGGCTCATGCGTTAAGGCTTGTCCATTTGACGCTATTCATATTGTTGACGGTGTAGCTTTAGTTGACAAAGAAGCTTGTAAGGCTTGTGGTAAGTGTGTGGCTGTATGTCCAAATCATCTTATCGAGCTTATTCCTTACGATTTTGGTCACGCTGTTCGTTGTCACAATAATGACAAGGGAAAAGATGTTATGAGCGTTTGTAAAGTTGGCTGTATTGGTTGCCACAAGTGCGAAAAGGTCTGTGAAAGCGATGCTATTCATGTTGATGGATTCTTTGCTCACATAGATCAAGATAAATGTACAAGCTGTGGCAAATGTGCAGAAGCTTGTCCAAGAAAGATCATTTTGTAAGGAGGAAATATGCGTAATAGTACAAAGAAAATTTTAGGTGTAACAATCTGTATATTACTTGCATTATTCTGTGGTTTAGCTCCACTCGTAAAGAAAGGAGCTTCTGGTAAGTCTTATGTTGCTAATGCACAAGGCTTTGGCGGTAACATCGAAGTTACAGTATTTGTTGATGGTGATACTATCACAGATATTACTTACGATGCTCCTGATGAAACACCTTCAGTTGGTGGTGTTGCAATGAGCAACTTAAAGACTCAAATTATTGAAGAGCAGAACAGTAATGTAGACGTTATCGCTGGTGCTACATACAGTTCTACAGGTTTCCTTGAGGCTGTAAATGCAGCTCTTAATGAAGCTGGCGTTGTTGCTGATGGTTCTAATGGTACAAAGACTGTTGCTGAGGACTACGAAGGAACAGCTGATATCGTAGTTATCGGTGGTGGTGGAGCTGGTATGACAGCTGCTATCAGCGCTGCAGAGGAAGGAAAGTCAGTTATCCTTCTCGAGAAGAACTCAATCCTTGGTGGTAACACTGCACGTGCAAGTTCTGGTATGAACGCTGCTGAGACTCATTATGAGGAAGAGCAGGGTGTTGAAGATTCAGTTCAGTCATTTATCGATGATACAATGGCGAGTGGTAAGAACATGAACGATCCTGAGCTTGTAAAGGTATTAGCTGAAAATACATCAGGTGCCATCGATTGGCTTGATTCAGAGGGTATCGAATTAAACGGACCTCTTGCAACTATGGGTGGTTTAAGTGCAAACCGTACACATAGACCAGTAGATGCTGACGGAAACATTATTCCAGTTGGTTCTTACCTTGTAGATAAGCTTTCTGCAAGAATGGATGAGCTTGGAATCGAGGTACATACTAACACAGCTGCTACAGAAATCATTATGGAAGATGGTAAGGCTGCAGGCGTTAAGGCTACAGGCTCATCTGGAAACAATGTTACAATTCATGCTGATGCTGTTATTGTAGCTACAGGTGGTTTCGGTGGTAACATGGATAAGGTTACAGAATATCGTCCTGACTTAGAAGGATACATTTCTACAAACGTTACTACAGCAAGTGGTGATGCAATTGATTTCTTAGGAGATCTTAACGCTGATTTTGTTGATCTTGATCAGATTCAGCTTCATCCTACAGTTGTTCCAACAGATGGTACATTAGTTGGTGAGGCTCTTCGTGGTGATGGTGCTATCCTTGTTAATAAGGAAGGCCACAGATTCTTCAACGAGACAGGTACTCGTGATGAAGTTTCAGCAGCAGAAATCGAGCAGCCTACAGGTAATGTATGGCTTATCGTAAACCAGGATATGTATGAAGGTTCAGCTGTTATTTCTAAGCTTGAAAAGGGTGGATACCTTGTAAATGGTGATACTCTTGATGATCTTGCAAAGGCAATGGAATTTGATGCTGATGCAACTGCAGCTTTAAAAGAAACAGTAGAGACATGGTCTGGTTACGTTGCATCTGGAGTTGATGAAGACTTCGGACGTGAAATCGGTGCTGTAAAGACTGACCTTTCTTCTGGTCCTTACTATGCAGTAAACGTTGGACCTGGTATCCATCACTGTATGGGTGGTGTTAAGATTAACACTTCTGCAGAGGTTATTGATACTGATGGCAATCCAATCGAAGGCTTATATGCTTGCGGTGAGGTTACTGGTGGTATTCATGGTGCAAACCGTCTTGGTGGTAATGCTGTTGCTGATATCGTTGTTTATGGTAGAATCGCAGCTGAAAGCGCAATTGAATATATTGAAAAATAATTAAGTATTTCTTATGCTCCTCGTTTTTACGGGGAGCATTTTTTTGTTAACAAACGAATAAATATTTGTTAAAATTATCTTTGCTTTTTTAATTATTTCTACCGGAGGAATTTGATGATAATTATTAGAAATCAATTTCACATAGCGTTTTATGCGGCAGCATTAGCAATTTCAATTTCGATTTTATTATTTACTCTTTTACAGAAAAGAACTGATAAATCACAAAATAGATGGTTTTTATGCTTACTTTTAATTATTACACTTAATTCAATCTCAGAGATTTCTACAGCTGTTTTTGAAATTATCGGAAATGAATCCGATTATAACCATTTTATGCTATTGGCGTCACAAAATTCCTATTTCATTTTGCATACAGCTCTTTGCCCAGCACTTTATAACTATGTATGTAGTGTAACTGGAAAAAACCGCAGAAGAGAATTTGCTAGAGGAATGCTTTTACAGGTTCCTTTTTTTATTACAGAGTTTCTAGCTATATTAAATCCTGTATTTAATTGGGTATTCTATTACGATGAAAATTTAGTATTCCATAGAAACAATGCCGAGCTGGTTATTTATTGGGCTGCAATTTTTTATTTCATTCTTTCTATTTTTGAAATTTTATTTGCCTGGAAGGCTGTTACAAAAAGAAAGAGTATAGCTTTAATATATTTCTTTTTTATTACCTTTGCAGGCGTGTATATTCAATACAAATTCATTGATATTAAATTCGAATTGTTGGCAGAAGCGTTAGCTCTAATGGGTGTTATGCTTGCGATAGAAAGTGAAGATAATAGAATAGATGCCGACACTCATATTTACAATAGACTAGCTCTGCAAGCGGATTTAAATAACATTCTTACTATGAATGAAAAGGCAACTATTATATTTATTAAAATATTGAATGCCAAAACTCTCGAAAGAATTACTCGTTCATCTAATTATGATTTGCTGACAACTGAATGTGCAGAGTTTTTAAAAACACTTGTCCCTAGGTATAAAATTTATCATCCAATTAAAGAGACTTTCATTATCATTTGCGATAAAAACGACTACAAGCATATAGACAACTTGACAAACGCTATTACAAATCGCTTTAACAACGTTTGGAATATAGCAGAAGCATCTATCAAACTAAATGCTATCGTTTTAAAGGCTGATACATCCAATGAATTATGCTCTGTAGATGATATTATGTACATTTCGGACTCTATCATTCCTTCCACAATTGCTGCAGAAAATATTATGGATTGGATTTTACGTAGATCCGAAATTGAGCAGGCTATTAAAAGAAATATTATTAATGATAATCTTGAAGTTTACTACCAACCAACAGTTTATCTGGATGACTATAGAATTCACGGAGCCGAGGCGCTTCTCAGAATGCAGGACAATACAATCGGATATATTTCTCCAGAGGAATTTATTCCAATAGCAGAACAAATCGGTTTAGTTGAACATATGGATGACTTTGTGCTTCGAGAAGTATGCCGTTTTATTAAATACGACATCGAACCAAAGGATAATATTGATTGCATTAATGTAAATCTATCGGTTATTCAATGTCTTAGTCCCGGATTCTTTGAGCACATTAAAGGAATTGTTGATGAGTATGGAATAGATCATTCTATGATTAACTTTGAAATTACTGAAACAGTAGGAGCAGAGGATTATGATGTTCTTTCTATTGTTGCTCACAACTTGAAAGCTGCAGGATTTTCAATATCGATGGATGATTATGGAACCGGCTATTCTAACATGGAGGGTATTTTCTCTCTAGATTTTGACGTTATAAAAATTGATAAGACCATTTTATGGAATGCGGAGAATGACAAGCGTGGAAAAGTTATATTAGAGAACACAGTAAAGATGATTCATGATTTAGATTGCAAGGTTTTAATAGAAGGTGTTGAATCAGAAAAACATCTTAATATGTTAAAGAAACTTAATGTAGATTATCTTCAGGGGTTCTATTTTGCAAAACCAATGCCAAAGTCCCAATTTATTGAATATCTGCGAAAATAGTGTTATTATGTAGCGGATAATATTTCGGGGGAAGAATATGTACGGTGTAGATTTTACAAAAAAGAAAAGAGTTATTGTAAAGGTTGGTTCATCAACCATAACCCATGATGCAACTGGAAATATTGATTACACGAAGTTGGAGCGACTAGTTCGCCAGCTCTGTGATTTGCGTGCTCAAGGCAAGGATGTATGTCTTGTATCTTCAGGTGCGATTGCTGTTGGACGATATGCAATTGGTTTAAAGGAACGTCCTTCAGATTTGGCTACAAAGCAGGCTTGTGCTTCTATTGGCCAGGCTTATCTTATGTCGGTTTATCAAAAGCTTTTTTCTGAGTACAATCAAAGAGCCGGACAGATTCTTATGACCAAAAAGACAATGACCGATCCAGAATCTAGAGAAAATGCTCGTAATACTTTTGAACAGCTGTTTAATCTAGGGGTTATTCCTGTAGTTAATGAAAATGATACTGTTGCCACTCATGAAATTCAGTTTGGCGACAATGATTCATTGTCGGCTATTGTTGCAGCCCTTGTTAACGCTGATGCACTGATTCTTTTATCAGATATAGATGGTCTTTATACTGACAATCCAAACACAAACCCTAATGCTGAGTTTGTGCCAGTTGTAAAGGATATTGATTCTGTTTTTGAAATGGCTTCATCTGATAGTACATCAAACGTTGGCACAGGAGGAATGACTGCAAAGCTTAGAGCAGCACAAATAGCTACATATTCTGGTGCGGATATGGTTATTACAAACGGCACACATATAGGAAATATTCATCGTATTTTCGAAAATAAAGATAAAGGCACACTCTTTACTGCAAATAAAAGAGATGATGTCCATATATTAGATTTGTTAGAGGATTAATTATGATTACAGAGAAAGATATCGCAAGAATTAATGAACTTTACCATAAGCAGAAAGGTGAAGGTCTTACTGATGCTGAAAAAACAGAGCAGGCTAAGCTTAGAAGAGCTTATATTGATGCAATTAAGGGCAATATCAGAACCCAGCTTAACAATATCGATATCGTAGACGAAGATGGTAAGGTAGAAAACCTTGGCGAAAAATATGGAAGTAAGTCAAACTAGTAATGATATTAGATTAACTTATAAAAGTATTAGAGATGGTATTTCAATTTCAGAAAGAAATCGATTGTCATCCCTTATTAGTGAAAATGTTTTGGCTCTTTTAGAATTTGATTTTAAAGGAGCTAATATTTTTTTATGCTATTATCCATTCGGAAGCGAAGTTGATTTAAAACAGTTATATTCCATTTTATTACAGCAGGGAAAGCATCTATATTTCCCAAAATGTGATAAAAAGAATCATCAGTTGTATTTCTATGAAATAGTCGATTTAGAAAAGGATTTTTCTATTGGTTCATACAATATTATGGAACCGAAATCTGACATGAATTTACTTACTGATTTCAATCAGTCAATTATTTCTATAACCCCAGGGTTGATATTCGATAAAAAGCTTAATAGAATTGGTTATGGAGGCGGCTTTTATGATAGATTTTTCGAAAAGCATCCAGAAATAACAAGCATTGCGCCTTGCTTTTCAAAGCAGCTGGCGGAGAATATTCAAATCGAATCCCATGATATACCGATGGATTATATTGTTACTGAAAACTTGGTTTTGAAAGGAAGTAGATCATGACATTAATTGAGCAGGCAACAAAAGCAAAGGCAGCAAAGTACAAAGTAGCTTTATTATCTACCGAGGCTAAAAACAAAGGGATATTAGCAGTTGCAGATGCCCTTGAGGAAAATAGCACTGATATTATTAGTGCTAATAAAATCGATATGGCTAACGGTGAGAAAAAGGGATTATCCCAGGGATTGTTAGATCGATTAAAGTTAGATGAATCTCGAATTAGCGGGATGGCAGAGGGATTGCGTCAGGTTGTAGAACTGGAGGATCCAATCGGAAAAATCACCGAAGAATGGGATAGACCTAACGGGCTCCATATAGCCAAAAGGCTTGTGCCAATTGGTGTTGTTGGCGTCATTTACGAGGCTCGTCCTAATGTAACTGCCGATGTGTTTGGCTTATGTTTCAAAACTGGCAATGCAACTATCTTAAAAGGCGGTTCAGATGCTCTTGAATCAAACAAGGCTATTGTAAAGATTATCAGGGATACTCTTGTGAAGGAAAATCTTCCAGTTGATGCAATTACATTAATCGAAGATACTACAAGAGAATCTACAAATCAGCTTATGCGAATGAACGGATATGTAGATGTTCTTATTCCTCGTGGAGGAGCTGGCCTTATTAAATCAGTTGTAGAAAATGCTTCCGTCCCAGTAATAGAAACAGGATCTGGCAACTGCCATATTTACGTTGATTATGATGCAGATATCGATATGGCTATATCTGTTATCGAAAATGCGAAAACACAGAGAATTGGTGTATGCAACGCCTGTGAATCTCTTGTTATACATAAAGATATAGCAGCCAAGCTTCTTCCTGCTCTAAATGCAAAGCTTAGAGAGCACGGCGTACAAATATTTGCCGATGCTGATTCTAAACAGTACCTTGAGGGTTCTTTTGATGCAACAGAGGAAGATTTTGGTAAGGAATATTTAGATTATATAATTTCAGTTAAGACTGTTTCTTCAGTAGAAGAGGCAATTGAACATATTAATAAATACAATACCGGTCATTCAGAATCGATCATTACTAATGACGAAGCTAATGCAAATATGTTCTTAGATGGCATTGATGCATCTTGTGTTTATGTTAATGCTTCAACCAGATTTACAGATGGATTTGAGTTTGGGTTCGGAGCAGAAATAGGTATTAGCACACAAAAACTTCATGCAAGAGGCCCTATGGGACTTTTAGCATTAACAAGTTATAAATATACAATCCGTGGTAACGGACAAATTAGAAAATAGTTAGGAATTAAAATGAGTATTACAGATTTATTAAACAATGCTCCAACAGAGGAGCCGGAACGCCAATATTATTTCATTAAGGAGGCTGCAAAGATTGTAGCTAAAAGAGAAGAAGAGCTTGGAAGAAAGCTTACTTGCTGTGTTGTTACATTTGGTTGTCAGATGAACGCAAGAGATTCTGAGAAGCTTCTTGGTGTTCTTAAGGAAATTGGTTATGAAGAAACAACAGATGAGAATGCTGATTTTGTAATCTACAATACATGCACTGTTAGAGAGAACGCAAATAATAAAGTTTACGGTCATCTTGGTATTCTTCACGGTTACAAGAAAAAGAATAAGAATATGATGATTGGTCTCTGCGGTTGTATGATGCAGGAGCCTACTGTTATCGAGCACTTGCAGAACAACTACAAATTTGTAGATTTAATCTTTGGAACACACAACCTTTACAAGTTTGCAGAGTTATTTACAACAGCGTTACTCAATAAAAAGGGAATGATTATTGATATTTGGAAGGATACCGACAAAATCGTAGAGAATCTTCCAATTTCTAGAAAATTCCCATTCAAATCTGGTGTAAATATCAGTTTCGGATGTAATAATTTCTGTACATATTGCATCGTACCTTATGTTAGAGGAAGAGAACGTTCTAGAAAGCCAGAAGATATCGTTAACGAAATTAAATCATTGGTGGCAGATGGCGTAGTTGAAATTATGCTTCTTGGTCAGAATGTTAACTCATACGGCGTAGGCCTTGAAGAAAAGGTTACCTTTGCAGAGCTTCTTAAAATGGTAAACGATATCGAGGGTCTTGAGCGAATTCGTTTTATGACTCCTCATCCAAAGAATCTTTCAGATGACCTTATTGAGGCAATGGCTACACTTCCAAAGGTATGCAAGCACATGCATTTACCTCTTCAGTCTGGAAGTAGCGAAATCCTTAAGAAAATGAACAGACGTTACACAAAGGAGCATTATCTTGGCTTAGTAGAAAAGCTTAGAGCTCGCATTCCTGATGTAGCGATTACTACAGATATTATCGTTGGTTTCCCTGGTGAAACAGAGGAAGATTTCCTTGAGACAATGGATGTAGTAGATAAGGTTCACTATGATAGCGCCTTCACATTCATTTATTCTAAGCGTACTGGAACTCCAGCAGCTACTATGGATAATCAGGTTCCTGAAGACGTAATCAAGGATAGATTTGATAGATTACTTGCCTTAGTACAAAAGCATGGACACGAAAAAGTAAAATCTCTTGAAGGAACTGTTCAAAAGGTTCTTGTTGAAGAAGTAAATGAGCAGGATTCATCATTGGTATCAGGCAAACTTGAAAACAATACAACAGTACATTTCCCAGGGGATGCATCTTTGATTGGAAAAATCGTTGATGTTAAGTTAAACTGTTGTAAAGGATTTTATTTTATTGGGGAGAAAATATGATAGCATTCATTCGAGGCACACTTACAGATATTGATGGCAACGTCATTATCGTTGACAATAATGGAATAGGTTATGGTGTTAATTCTTCAATGAATACAATTGGCAGCCTTCCTGCTATTGGTTCAGAAATCAAGCTTAACACCAAGCTGATTCCAAAAGAGGATTCTCTTACTTTATATGGATTCTATGACAAGGAGGAGCTTAAGATGTTTGAGCTTCTTCTTTCTGTCAGCGGAATTGGGCCTAAGGGGGCTCTTGCAATCCTTAGTTCCATGACCGTTTCAGACATTCGTTTTGCTGTAGCAGGAGGTGATTCCAAGGCCTTTGCTAAAGTTCCTGGAGTAGGAAAGAAAACAGCAGAAAGAGCAATAATCGATTTAAAGGATAAAGTTGATATTGTAGATGCATTCGAAGGCAAGCTTTCAGCAGGCCAGGCAAAGATTGCCACCACTTCAACTGTAAAAGAAGAAGTACTAGAGGCCCTTGTAGCACTTGGTTATTCTCCAAGCAATGCTGCTAGAGCTTTAGACAAGATGACAATTACAGATTCTACAACCACTGAACAGTTGCTTTCTGATACACTAAAACAAATGTCATTTATTTAAGGGTGAGAATATATGCTTTCAAACAAACAAATAACATCTACAATTGCATCTCACGAGGATTTAGTTACAGATAACGCTCTTAGACCAAAGAGCTTTGATGGCTACATTGGTCAGAATAAAGTCAAAGAGAACATGCAAATCTATATCGAGGCTGCAAAAAAGCGTGGTGAGGCGCTGGATCATGTGCTCTTATATGGACCTCCAGGTCTTGGCAAAACCACTCTTGCAGGGATTGTAGCGTCCGAGATGAACTCAAATATTAAAGTTACATCTGGCCCTGCGATTACCATACCAGGTGAAATAGTAGCTGTTCTTATGACTTTGAAGGATGGTGATGTTTTATTTATTGATGAAATTCATCGTCTGTCAAAGCCAGTAGAAGAGACTTTGTATTCTGCAATGGAGGATTTCGCTGTAGATATTGTTATGGGCAAAGATACAACAGCTCGTTCAATCCACACAAAGCTTCCTCGTTTTACACTTATTGGAGCAACCACAAGACCGGGTCTTTTATCAGCTCCACTTCGTGATAGATTCGGAATAATCGGCCATATGGATTATTACACTCCAGAGGAGCTATCAACAATCGTCACAGCTTCTGCTGGAAAGCTGGATGCCCCTATAGATTATGAGGGTGCATACCAAATAGCTCTTAGATCAAGAGGGACCCCTCGTTTGGCAAACAGATATTTAAAACGAGTGCGAGATTACGCTGAAGTTAAATTTGATGGTGTTATCACAAAGGATGTAGCTGCCGCCACACTAGATTCTTTAGAGGTTGACACATTAGGATTGGATAATAACGACAGAAACATATTGCTTGCAATAATCGAGCGTTTTAACGGTGGTCCAGTTGGCCTGGACAATCTTGCTGCCACAGTAGGAGAGGACTCAGGGACAATTGAGGATGTTTACGAGCCATATCTTCTCCAAAACGGCTTAATTATTCGTACTCCAAAGGGACGAGTTGCAACAAAAGAAGCATACGAACATTTTCACATGCCAATTCCAGAAAATGTAATGTGAAATCTTGTTTTTATGCAAAATAATATATATAATTATAAGTGATTTTCTACAGGGAGGATGCGGTATATGGTTTCCGAGAAGAGCGCAAAGGTGCTTATAGGCGGAAAAGTTTATACGTTGAGCGGTTACGAAGAAGAGGAATATCTTCAGAAGGTTGCCAACTACATAAATTCAAAGCTTGACGAGTTTAATTCAATAGACGATTACAAACGTATTTCTGCTGATTTAAAGGCTACTTTGCTTGAGCTAAATATTGCTGACGATTACTTCAAGGCGAAGACCCAGGTTGAATCCCTTGAATCTGATTTAGATATTCGTGATAAAGAAATTTACAATCTCAAACACGATTTAATATCAGCACAGCTTAAGACAGAGACTTTAGAAGAAACAATTACAAAGCTTGAAAGGGAGAACAAGGAGCTTCTTCTTCACAAGACAAAGCTTGAGGCTTCCCTAGAGGATGCCCTTCTAGGTTCTATTTCAGATGTATAATAATTGGGTCCCTTGATGGGGCCCTTATTTTATGAGGATATCTATGAATAAATTAGAATTACTTTCGCCAGCAGGCGATTTACAAATATTTAAAGCTGCTATCAATTCAGGAGCTGATGCAGTGTATTTTGGTGGAGATTTATTTGGCGCCAGAGCTTATGCTAAAAACTTCTCAATCGAAGACGCCAAAGAGGCTATCAAATATGCTCATTTACACGGTGCGAAGGCTTATCTTACTGTAAATACTTTGCTTAAAAATCTTGAAATCGAAGGCAAGTTATACGAATACCTAAAAGCATACGTGGAAAATGGAATAGATGCATTTATCGTTCAGGATTTTGGCGTATTTAATTTCATAAGAAACTATTTTCCGGATACTCATATTCATGTGAGCACCCAGGCCAGCCTTTGTACAGAATATGGCGCTAAATACTTTGAGGATTTAGGTGCATCTCGTATTGTTACAGCTCGTGAGATATCTATCGATGAAATTAGCAGAATTCATCGCGCTTGCCCTGATTTGGAAATCGAATCTTTTGTGCACGGTGCTCTTTGCGTTTGCTATTCCGGACAATGCTTGATGTCATCAATTTTAGGTGGGAGATCTGGCAACAGAGGAAGATGTGCTCAGCCTTGTAGACTTCCATACGAAGCTTTTGATGATAAAAATAATAAGCTTAACAAAAAAGGAAATTACATCCTTAGCCCTAAGGATTTTTGTACTATAAAGTATCTTCCTGAAATGATTGAAGCAGGTGTGATGTCCTTTAAAATCGAAGGAAGAATGAAGCAGATAGACTATGCAACGGGAGTTTTATCTGTATATAGACATTATGTAGACCAGTATTTATACAAGGGTGCTGCTAATTATTCTGTATCAGATGAGGACATAACACGTCTTTTAAATTCAGGAAACAGAAGCGGATTTACAGATTTATATTTGCATTCCCACAACGGCCCTGAAATGATGACTTTCGAGGCCCCATCCCATACAAAAGCAGAATCTTCTAATGCAGAAATATCAGAAAGAAAAATAAAAGTTAACTGCAAGGTTAGCGCAAATCTAGGAAAAGAGCTTCAGGTTACTTTCATGGATGATAACGGAAATGAAGGTAAATTTACAGGAAGTGTTATTGAAAAAGCTCAAAATAGAGCCACTAGCAAAGAAGATATCGTAAAAGCGATATCTGGTCTTGGAAATACATCATTTGAAATTGATAAATTAAACATTGATTATGATGATGAGATTTTCTTGCCTGTTTCGGCTTTGAAGAATGCCAGAAGAGAAGCCATTGGCCAGTTAACTGCTGTTTTATCTACTGAGAAGAATAAAATAGTGGTCCCATTTGAGGAATTAAAGGTTCAAAGCAATATTCAGGCTTCACCAAAGACTTTCATCACATTGCTAAAAGAAGAGCAGATTAAAGCATTGAAAAACTTTGATTTTATTGATGCTATTGCGGTTCCATCCCATTTATTCGAGACTGCGAAACAATATTTCTCTGGCAAAGTATATATTTACCTGCCGGCAGTGTTTAGAAACAGCAAAATCAAGTCTTTAGATATAGACGATAGAGCAGATGGTGTAATAGCAGCAAGCTACGATGAGCTAGGTTATTTATCTAGTATTAATTATCCTCAGGAAAAAGTAATACTGGATCACAGGTTATATACTTTCAATAACCGAAGTGTTAAATCATTCGAAAAGCTTGGATTCAATTATAGCTGTATCCCTTATGAGCTTTCATTAAAGGAATTAAAGCACAGAGATAATCATAATTCTCAGATGATTATTTACAGCCGCATTCCTATGATGATTACAGCTAATTGCACTGTAAAGAATACTATCGGTTGTAAAAAGGCCAACAGCCAGATTACGCTAGTAGACCGAAAAAATGAAAGCTTCATTGTAGCATGTGACTGTAATAATTGTTACAACACTATCTACAACAGCAAGAGATATATGGCATTTGATTTAAAGGATGAATTATTATCTCTCGGTGTTAAAGAATTCAGATTAGATTTTACTGTTGAATCTGAATCAGAAACCGAAGAAATACTTAATCTTTATAAAGATGTATTTATCAAGAATCAACCTTTTAAATTCAAAGAAGACTTTACTAAAGGACATTTAAAAAGAGGAGTAGAATAACGTTGGTTAGCGTTCTGATAACTTTTTCCAGAATTACAATTTTAATCTTTGTAATGGTGTTTACACTATTAGATGTTATACAGATATTTGAGGCAAAAATCGGTGAAGATTTATCGGGGATTTTTTCTACTATTCAGTCTATCATGGTGGTCTGTTTTCTGATAAACGGCTCCATCATTTTATACTATGTAAAAGAAGACCCTAGAATTATTATTTTGGCTATTTTTCAGCTGGCTTTATTTATTGCAATAAGCATATCAATGACCAAACTAAACTATGGCAAATCCGGAGCTCTTTTAAATAATATGTTGATGCTTCTAAGCTTTAGTTTTATTGCGCTAGAAAGACTTGATATGAGCAGGGCAACCAGACAGTTTGTTTTTGCCATTGCATCTGCCGGAATTGCTATTTTAGCTATGCTGGTACTTAAAAACATCAAGCATATCAATCGAAAGCTATTTATTTTTGCCCTTGTTGGTATTGCGCTTCTATTAATAGTGCATTTCACAGGAAAGGTGGAGTATGGCGCAAAGCTTTCCCTTTCGTTTGGAGGCATAAGCATACAGCCTAGTGAATTTGTTAAGCTTACTTATCTTTTCTTTATCAGCGGCTGTATAGTGACTTACAAAGATATGCGCGGCTTTCTGTTTTCTACAATAGGAGCTGCATTACATGTTTTGGTATTAGTTTTTTCGAAAGATTTAGGAACAGCTATGATATTTCTTGTTGCCTATGTTTTTATCATTTTCATAGCTTACAAGAATTATATTGTTTTATCGTTGGAATTTATTGTGGCTTTTGCAGGCGGAATATTCGCATACAATAGATTTCCTCATATACAATCTAGATTTATTGCATGGTCTGACCCATTATCAGTTATCGATGATAAAGGATATCAAATTACACAGTCATTATTCGCAATTGGATCTGGAGGATGGTTCGGCTCCGGACTCACAAATGGTCAGCCAAATAAGATACCGGTTGTTACCAAGGACTTCATATTTGCAGCTATTTCAGAGGAATTAGGGGCAGTTGTAGCTATATGCTTAATAGTTATTGTAATGTGCACTAGCATTATGCTTTTTAATAGAGCTTTTGCATGTTCTAGTAGCTTTTATATGTTGATTATCAATGGAATCGCAATTATTTTTTCGATTCAAGCTATATTAAATATTGGTGGTGTAATCAAATTTATACCATCCACAGGTGTCACCTTACCTTTTATCAGCTATGGTGGCAGCTCTTTACTTTCAATGTTTATTTGTTTCTACATCGCACAGTGTTCTGATGAATTAATTTATATAAACAAAGGCAGAAGACGTTATGACTAAAAAGAAGACTACTAAGAAAGCAATTCGAAAAGAAATATATGTTATAGCAATTATGTTTGCCACGGTTTTTATTGCTATGATTGTCTACCTTTCTTATTACGTGAAAGAAGGAGCAAAAGATTTCATATATAATTCTTATAACTCAAGATTTTCAGCTTTTTCAGATGATGTAACCAGAGGTAGCATATATACCGCAGACGGGCATATTATAGCCAAAACAAGCTACGATGATTCCAAACAGGAAATACGTGTATATCCAGACGAAAGGCTGTTTAGCCATGCTGTAGGCTATGTAGATCAGGGAATGGCTGGGCTAGAAGCCTATTATTCATTCGATTTGCTAAAGAGCCACATTTCGCTTAAAGATCAGATTAACAATAATCTCAGCGGCAAGAAAAGCCCGGGAGACGATTTATACACTACATTTGATTATGAAACTCAGGTAGCTGCTTACGAAGGTATGGGAATGTACGACGGGGCAGTAATAGCAATCGAGCCATCTACAGGAAAAGTTGTTGCTATGGTATCCAAACCAGATTACGATCCAAACACAATTGCAACATACTGGAATGACATCAATAGTGAATCAAACAGCAAATCAGTTCTTTTAAACAGAGCTACACAAGGAGCGTATCCTCCTGGTTCAACATTTAAAATTGTTACCACTATAGCCTATTTAAGAGCTAACAATGGTAACTCAGATTTTAGCTACAATTGCAACGGTTCTCTTAAAGTAGGGGATTTTACAATTCATTGTAGTAGTAATAAATCTCACGGTTCAGAGAATCTGTTAAAAGCATTTTCAAATTCCTGCAACAGCGCATATGCATATATGGGAATAAATCTTAATAAAGATGAGTTCACTGAAACTGCAGAGGAATTATTATTTAACGATACATTGCCTACTCAGATTGAAGCTACTAAAGCATCCAATTTTTCTCTTGCAAATAGTGACGATAAGCTTGTTGGTCAAACATCCATAGGTCAGGGTAATACCACAGTTTCACCACTTCATATGTGCATGCTTGTTTCTGCAATTGCAAACGACGGCGAGTTGATGGAACCGTATTACGCTGATAAACTGGTAAGCGCCGAAGGCGATATTGTTAGTCAGACAGATGAAAAGAGTTACGGACAAATTATGTCCGATTCTGAGGTAGATTTACTTAATGAATATATGGAAGCTGTTGTAATGGATGGAACTGCCGATAGCGTAGATTTTGGCGATTTAAAAGTATACGGCAAAACTGGAACAGCAGAGTATACAACAAATAAAAGTATGACCCATTCCTGGTTTGTTGGATACGCAATAGATAATACTGGAAAAGAACTGGCTATTGCTGTTATAATGGAAGGAGCAGGATATGGAAGTAAGCATGCAGCTCCATTGGCAGCAAAGGTTTTTAATGCATATTTCCAGTAACACACTATATTTAAAAAATAAAATCAAGATATAGTGAAAAAATCATTGCAATTTACAATTTGCTTTGCTATAATTCGTTTGTTGCGTTTAGTCAATGCAATTTGTTTTTGAAATAAATTACAAGGAGGTGCAATCATGGCAAAATGTGCAGTTTGTGGAAAAGGCGCTCATTTCGGTAACAATGTGAGCCATTCTCATAGAAGATCCAATCATATGTGGAAGTCTAATGTGAAGTCCGTTAAGTGTAATGTGAATGGAACACCTAAGAAGTTATATGTATGTACTTCTTGTTTACGTTCTGGCAAGGTTGAGCGTGCTTAATCTTACACACGATATTGAAAGTCACTCGGAAGGGTGGCTTTTATTTTTTGTTTTAGGCATTAATCCTTACTTTCATTTTTAGTAAACATAGTATATAATGTTCTCATCATGAGTAAATATGCGAATTTGGAGGTAATTTTATGCAAGGTCAAATGGAAACAGAGCTTGGTAAGATTGTTATAGACACAGATGTTATTGCTACTTATGCCGGTTCAGTTGCAGTAGAGTGCTTCGGCATTGTAGGCATGGCTGCTGTCAATATGAAAGATGGCTTGGTTAAGCTTCTCAAGAAAGATTATTTAAATCACGGAATTAGTGTCAATATCAATGAGGACAACACAATTTCGTTAGATTTTCATGTTATTGTTTCATATGGTGTTAGCGTTGCTGCAGTAGCAGAAAACCTCATCGAAACAGTAAAATATAAAGTTTCGTCTTTTACTGGTTTAACTGTTGATACAATCAATATCTACGTTGAAGGCGTAAGAGTTATTGACTAAGGAGGATTTATACGTGGAGATTCAAACTATCGATGCGTCTTTATTATCAAAGATGTTCCTTTCGGGCGCAAAAAATCTTGAATCTAAAAAGGAATGGATTAACGAATTAAACGTTTTCCCAGTTCCTGATGGTGATACAGGTACAAACATGACTATGACTATCATGTCTGCAGCAAATGCTGTAATGGAGCTTCAGGATCCAGACATGAAGACATTGTCTAAGGCTATTTCATCTGGCTCACTTAGAGGCGCTAGAGGTAATTCAGGTGTTATTTTGTCTCAGCTTTTCCGTGGTTTTACAAAGGTTATTTCAAGCCACGACGAAGTTGATATTCCACTTTTAAATGAGGCCTTTGAAAAGGCTGTTCAGACTGCTTACAAGGCAGTTATGCAACCAAAGGAAGGTACAATTCTTACAGTTGCCCGTGCTGCTGCTGACAAGGCTGCAGAGATGGCTACAAAGACAGACAATATCGTTGAATTTGCTGAAGCTGTTATTGCAGAAGCAGAGGATACACTTGCAAGAACTCCAGATATGCTTCCAGTTTTGAAGCAGGCTGGTGTTGTAGATTCAGGCGGACAGGGTCTTGTTCAGGTTCTTAAGGGTGCTTACGATGCCCTTATTGGTAAGGAAGTTGATTACACAACAGAAGCTGTAGAGGCTCCAAAGGCTAAGCCAGCTATTTCAAAGTATGCTGTTGAATTCGTTATCGAATCCGAGAAGCCACTTGCTTCATACCAGATCAAAGAATTAAAAGCAAAATTAGAGAAGTTAGCATCTGGAAAGGTTTCTGATCTTACAATCACAGAGACAAATTCTGATGAAGTAGTATTCTCTAGCGAAAAAGAAGATGTTAAAGAAGAAGCTCCAAAGTTTACAGAGCCTGCAAAGGAAATGGGATTCGTTTCAATTGCTACAGGTGATGGTCTTACATCTATCTTTACAGAGCTTGGTTGTGACTACATGATTCCAGGTGGTCAGACAATGAACCCTTCTACAGACGATATTCTTTCAGCTGTAGAAAAGGTTAATGCAAAGACTGTATTTGTTTTACCAAACAATAAAAATATCATTCTTGCAGCAAATCAGGCAGCTGCTATTTGTGAGGATAAAAAGATTATCGTTATCCCTACAAAGACAATTCCTCAGGGAATTACAGCTCTTATTTCATTCGCTGCAGACGCTAGCGTTGAAGATAACCAGGCAGCAATGACAGAAGAAATTTCTAATGTAAAGACTGGTCAGGTTACATACGCTGTTCGTGATACTGTTATTGATGACAAAGAAATCAGAAAAGACGACTGGATGGGTATGGGTGATTCAGGCCTCCTTTCTGTAAATGCTGATATTTCAACTGCATTCCTCGAGATGATCGACGAGATGGTTTCTGATGATTCCGCTGTAGTTTCTATCTACTGGGGCGAAGGTTCAAATCAGGATGATGCTCAAGCTCTTGGAGACAAGATCCTTGAGAAGTATCCAGATCTTGAAGTTGAAATTTCAGAAGGCGGACAGGCTGTTTACGCATACATCGTTTCAGTGGAGTAATATTATGGAGTTGTTATCACCGATTGACACTATTAAGGGCGTTGGAGAGAAGACAACTAAATTATTAAATAAGTTAGGAGTATATACCATAGAGGATATACTCCTTTTTTTTCCGCGTACCTATTTAATTTATCCTGAAGTATCTATACCAAACAAAGATAACGTCAATTCACTTGTTAGTATAGCCGGGCGCATCAAGACAAGCCCAAAGATATTTAGAACAAGAAACAAACTGGATGTATTATCAGCAACAGCCTATGTGGATGATATAGCAGTTGATTTAGCCTGGTTTAATTCAAATTATATTAAATCCAGCCTGGAGCCAGGCAAAATATATGTTTTCTACGGAAGGCTATTATTTGACAAGGGTCGATACAAGATTACACAGCCTTTAATATTTGAAAGAGATAAATATGAGGAGATCCGCAAGCAAATACAGCCTATTTATCATTTAACTAAAGGCTTAAGCAACAATCTTGTATTAAAATCAGTTAAAAGTGGATTTGAGCATTGTAACATTCCAGAAAACAGGTTACCTGAGGATATAGAATCCAAAAATGATTTTATGTCATATAAGGATGCGATTTACGCATATCATTTTCCTAAGGATTTTGATGAGCTGGTAAAAGCACGCCGTCGCCTTGCTTATGAAGAAATGTTTTTCTTTATACTTAATTCCCGTTTACAGGAAGAAAAGGGCGTTTCATATCCGAATACATTCAACATCATACATCATCAGGAAACAGACGATTTTAGAAAATCATTACCTTTCGCTTTAACTAATGATCAATTAAAGGTTATTGATGACATTTCTAGTGATTTAACAGGAGAATACATTACTCAAAGATTAATTCAAGGTGATGTAGGAAGTGGTAAAACCATCGTTGCCTTTTTGGCTATGTTGGATGTTGCGTTATCTGGATATCAGGCAGCAATCATGGCGCCTACAGAAGTGCTTGCAAAGCAGCACTATGAAAGCTTTAAGAAATGGGGTGATGATGCTGGATTAGATATTCCAGTAGCTTTATTTACAGGCTCTATGAAGGTTTCTGAAAAGAAAGCTATGCAGAAGCTTGTTGATGAAAATGAGCAATGCTTAATCATTGGCACCCATGCCTTGATTTCAGAAGGCCGAACTTTTGGAGAATTGGCATTAGTAATCACCGATGAACAGCATAGATTTGGCGTACAGCAACGAGATAAGCTTTCCTCAAAGGGAAATCATCCTCATATTGTTGTCATGTCAGCAACCCCAATCCCTAGAACCTTGGCTATGATTCTCTATGGAAATATGCATGTTTCTGCAATCAAGGAGCTTCCAGCTAATCGATTACCTATAAAAACATGCGTAATCAAAGAAAGTATGAGAGCAACCGCTTACAAATTTGTTTCCGATGAAATAGCAAAAGGGCATCAGGTATATATAATTTGCCCACTTGTTGAGGCATCAGAAACAACTGAAGCACAAAACGTTACGGATTACAGCAAGAAACTAAAAGAGCACTTTAAAGATAAATATCAGATTGGTGTATTGCATGGAAAAATGAAGCCTGCAGAAAAAAATCAGGTAATGGATGATTTTGCTAATCATAAAACTGATATATTAGTTTCTACAACTGTTGTAGAAGTAGGTGTAAATGTTCCAAACGCAACAGTCATGATGATTGAAAACGCCAATAGATTTGGTCTTGCAGCTCTTCATCAATTACGAGGACGAGTTGGTAGAGGCGACGCTCAAAGCTACTGTATTTTGATGAATTCAAGCTCTGATAATCATGAATCAGAGCGCTTGAATATTATGCTTAAGTCAAATGACGGCTTCTATATCGCTAAAGAAGATTTGAAATTACGTGGTCCAGGCGATATGTTTGGAGTTCGTCAAAGTGGCGAATTCAGCTTTAAGGTTGCAGATATTTATCAAGATGCTGATGAGCTAGAGATGGCTTCATCTGATGTAGATGAGATATTAAAAAAGGACCCTGAACTGGAAAAACATCCAACTCTAAGGTCCACATTAAACTCATTCTTGGCTAATCAATTTTACGTGCTCTAAGGTAGGAGTAGCCATAAGAGAGTAATTAGTGTAATAAACTACAAAGCCTGCTACAGCGCTAGCGGGCTTTTTTACGTTCTTCTTTTGTAAGTAATCAATCTCAACTTTTTGAGAATCACGACCAGAAGAATAGTAAGCGGCCAACTCTGCAGCATATTCATATGTACTGTCTGGTAATTCCTTACCATTTGCTTTAACAATTACATGACTGCCATGTATCTTTTTTGTATGGAACCACCAATCATTTCCTGTAGCAAATTTAAAAGTAAGTTCATCGTTCTGGTAGTTGTTTTTGCCAACATAAATATCGAATCCATTATCATCAACAAAATGTAATGGTTTGCTTTTCTTGATTTTTTCTTTTTTATTACCAGAATGTTTCTTAATGAATCCGTGATCAGATAATTCGTGTCGAATTTCAGCTAAATCATTTTCATTTTCGGCGATATTCAAAGCAGCCTCGATAGATTGTAGTAATTCCAATTCTTGCTTTGACTGTTCAATATAAATATTGAGAGCTTCTGCTGTTCTTTTTAACTTTGCATATTTATCAAAGTATTTCTTGGCATTTTCGGTAGCAGACAAATCAGGATCAAGAGGTATGGTTAATTCCTTATTGTCATAGTAATTAATAACAGTAATGGATTTATCCTTTGGCTTTGCTTCGTAGCCGTAGGTGTGCAGCATTTCACCGTAAATCTTGTATTTATCGCGTTTCTCTGTATCTTTTTGTTGTTTTAATTGCAAATCAAGCTTCTTAGAAGCTCGCTCTATGTGATTTGTAATAATCTTACGTAAATCAGAGGATTTCTGACGAATGTTTGTGTATTGATTACGCTTAGCGTAAAACTCAATTAATACTTCAGACATTGTCTGGAAAGATTTTGCTTCCATATCCTGATACATTGTAAGGTTAACAGGCGCATATTCAATTGGCTTGCCATTTGCTCCATCTACAATAATATTGTATGAGTAGTTATCATTTCTAATATCATCCATCAAGCCGGTAAAGCTATTCCAAAGCTTATCTTTGTGTTCGTCAAAAAGAGAAGCGCAGCTTGCATCAGAATCAATTCCCGCTCTGAAACAAATTTCATTGGCAATTGTAGGGCTTATACCAATATATGATGACATAAGTTCCCTAAACACGGATTCACTTCGTTTAAGAACTGTATTCTTAAACGAATCCTCTGATGACTCCAAAGGATTTGTTTTGCCTTCCTGGGTTGGAATAAAGTAGTCTCGCCCAGGCAAAACTTCTCTTACTGAACTAACTGAAGATGGAATATGCTTTATGGAATCCAAAATCATATTATCTTCGTTGCAAAAGATTATGTTAGAATGCTTACCCATAATCTCAATATAAAGATATTTGTATGTAATATCACCCATTTCGTTTAAATGCTGGATTTTAAAGCGAACGGCGCGTTCCATTCCCATTTGAGAAATTTCAATAATTCTTCCTGCGCCTATATGCTTTCTAAGCAACATACAAAATCCAGGAGCTTGGGCTGGTGCAGTTTTATTCTCATCTGTGATATACATAAATGGAAGAGAAGCGTTTGCTGATATTAACAATCGTTTGTTTCCATTTTGAGTATTTATAGTAATCAATAATTCCTCTTTTTCAGGCTGAGAAATTTTATTGATTTTTCCATTCAAAAATGTCTCGTTAAATTCATGTACTAAAGCATGAATAGAAATACCATCTAATGCCATTTTCTTGTCCTTTCAAAGTAGTAGTACTTCATCCTTTATTATTGACTATCATGATACATTTAATTATAATTAATTACAACTGTGTACACTTCAGAGTAATGTAATTTTTATTATAAAATTCTAAGGAGAGACATCTTCACATGGTTCGTAGTATGACTGGATACGGCAAGGGCTTTGCTGAAAATTCTGATGCCCGTGTCACAATAGAAATGAAGTCTGTTAATCACAGATATCTTGATTTAAATATCAAACTCCCAAAGAAACTTAATTTTTTAGAGAGTGTAGTTCGCAACAAAATTGGCGAAAGTATTTTTAGAGGAAAGGTAGATGTTTACATCACTTTACTCGAGCATTCTGATGCCTGCTATCAGGTATCTATCAACGATGCTATGGCAGCTAAATACTATGAATCTATTTCTGCTATGGCTGAAAAGCTCGGTGTAGACAACGATATGAAGGCTAGCAGCATTGTTCGTCTTCCAGATGTTATTGAGCTTACAGAAAATGATGCCGACGAAGATAGTCTGAAGGAATTAGTGCTTTCAGCTCTTTCAGATTGCATCGATCAATTCGTAGAGTCAAGAATAGCAGAGGGCCAGCGTTTAGAATCTGATTTAGTTTCTAAGATGGATGACATGCTTGTTCTCGTTGACAAGCTTGAAAAACGTAGTCCACAGATTATCGAAGAATACAAAGCTCGTCTTACTTCAAAGATTCAAGAGCTTCTTGATGATACTAAAATCGACGAAGCACGTATCGCTCAGGAAGTCACTATGTACGCAGATAAGATTTGTATCGATGAAGAAATGGTTCGTTTAAAGAGTCATGTAGCTGAAACCAGATCAGTATTTGATTTAGATAAGGAAGTTGGTAGAAAGCTCGATTTCCTTGCACAGGAGCTCAATCGTGAAGCAAATACCATTCTTTCAAAATCAACAGATGTTGAAATTGCTGATATCGGCATCACTCTTAAAACACTTATCGAAAAGGTTAGGGAGCAGATCCAAAATATAGAATAATATGGCTTTTATAAATATAGGTTTTGGAAACATTATTAATAGCAATAAAATTGTATCGATGATCACCTCCGATTCGGCACCTTCAAAGCGTATAGTTGCCAATGCAAAAGAAAAAGGCAACATAATTGACGCAACACAGGGGCGTCGCACTAGATGTGTGATAATATGCGATGAGTATGTGGTTTTATCTGCACTTATGCCAGATACAATAGCAAATAGAATTAGCGATAATTCATTTAAGGAGGAGATAGACAATGATTAGTGATAAAGGTCTTGTAATTGTCCTTTCAGGCTTTTCAGGAGCTGGTAAAGGAACAATCATGAAGCATTTGCTTGAGGCACATCCTAATGATTACAATCTTTCAATTTCCGCTACAACACGTGATATTCGTGCAGGAGAGAAGGATGGAAGAGAATACTTCTTTAAAACAAGAGAAGAATTCGACAAAATGATAGAAAACGACGAGTTACTTGAGTATGCAACTTTCAATGGTAACTCATACGGAACACCTCGTGCTTACGTTGAGCAGTTAATCGAGCGTAAAAAGGATGTTATCCTTGAAATAGAAATCCAGGGTGCACTTCAGGTTAAGAAAATGTTCCCTGATGCACTTTTACTTTTCACAATGCCACCATCAGCCAAGGAGCTTGAAAACAGACTTGTTGGCAGAGGCACAGAAACAGATGAAGTAATCAAAGAGAGACTAGCAATTTCATGCAAGGAATCTCAAAACATGGACAAGTATGATTACCTGATTGTAAACGATTCATTGGAAAAAGCTGTAGATCAGGTTCATAATATAATTCAGGCTGAACATTATAGAGTAGAAAGAAATCATTCAGCTATTAAAGAAATGCAAGAAGAATTAAAGATATTTGAAAGGAGTAATTAATTATGATACATCCATCTTATGTTGAACTTATGGAAAAGGTAAATGAAAATGTTGAGGTTGGAGAGGAGCCAGTTGTAAACAGCCGTTACACAATCGTTGCTGCTACAGCAAAGCGTGCTCGTCAGATTATCGACGGAGCTGAGCCACTCATCAACTGCCAGAAGGGTGAAAAGCCACTTTCAATCGCTGTTAATGAACTTAACGAAGGCGCTATTAAAATTATTAATGAGGATGCAAACAACTAACCTATGAATGTATTATTTGTTTCATTAGGCTGCGATAAAAACCTTGTTGATTCAGAGCATATGCTTGGTGATCTTATTGACCACGATTTCACAATTTGTGACAACGAGGAAGACGCAGATATCATTGTTGTTAATACATGTTCTTTTATCGCTGATGCAATGGAGGAAAGTATCCAGACTATCATCGATTTAGGAGCATATAAGGAGTCAGGCAAGCTTAAGGGACTTATTGTTTCTGGGTGTCTGGCTCAGCGTTTTACTGAGGATATTCTCGAAGAGCTTCCTGAGGTTGACGCTATCATTGGAACTAATTCCTATGATGAATTAATAAATGCAATCAATATAGTCTTAGAAAAGAACGGTGAAAAGCCTGTTTTCAAGAAAGAATTAAAAGGGCTTCCTAAGGATGGCCGAAGAGTTCTTACAACAGGTGGTCACTATGCGTACCTTAAGATTGCTGAAGGCTGCAACAAACGCTGCACCTACTGTATAATTCCATTCTTACGCGGCGATTATCGCTCTGTACCTATGGAAAAGCTTTTGGCAGAAGCAAAACAGTTGGCTGCAGATGGAGTAAAGGAACTCATTCTTGTTGCCCAGGAAACAACAGTCTACGGTATGGATATTTATGGCAAGAAATCACTCACAGATCTTCTTCACAAGCTTTGTGAAATCGATGGGATTGAATGGATTCGTATTCTTTATGCTTACCCTGAGGAAATCACTGATGAGCTTATAGAATGCATGGCATCTGAGCCAAAGATTTGCCACTATATCGATATGCCTATACAGCATTGTAATGATCAGCTTCTCCATAATATGGCTAGAAAGACAAATAAAGCTGACATTATGAATATAGCAGACAGATTGCGCAAGGCTATGCCAGATATTTCCCTTAGAACCACTTTGATTTGTGGCTTCCCAGGGGAAACAGAAGAGATGCATGAAGAGCTTTTACAGTTTATCAAGGATATGTCTTTTGATAGACTTGGCGCTTTTGCCTACTCAAAAGAAGAAGGTACTGTAGCTGCTACTTGGGACAATCAAGTAGATGAAGATTTAAAGAAAAAATGGTTAGATGAGGTTATGCTTTGCCAAAAAGATATATCTTTATCTAACAATAAAAAATACATCGGAAGAACCCTGAGAGTTTTCATTGAAGGAAAGCTTCCAGAAGATGGAGTCTTTATAGGTAGAACATATCGCGACACACCTTCAGTGGATGGTTTTATTTTTGTAAATAGCGATACTGAGCTTACCAGCGGACAGTTCGTAGATGTTGAAGTTACAGGTTTTGACGAATATGATTTAATAGGAGATGTAAAGTTATGAATTTAAAGGAAATGAATTTACCTAACAAACTTACATTATTCAGAGTTGTACTTATTCCTTTTTTTGTTTTATTTTTACTTATCAACCCTGAAAATCAAGCACTTCGTATTATTGCTGATTTAATCTTTATTGTAGCATCTCTAACAGATATGTTAGATGGAAAGATTGCACGTAAATACAATCTTGTTACAAATTTTGGAAAGTTTATGGACCCATTGGCAGATAAGCTTTTAGTTTGCTCAGCAATGATTTGTCTTATTTCTACAGGCCAGTTATATGCTTGGATTGTTATTATTATTGTAGCGAGAGAGTTTATTATTTCCGGCTTTAGACTTATAGCTGCTGAAAATGGTGTTGTTATAGCTGCAAACATTTTTGGAAAGCTTAAGACTGTTTCACAGATGATTATGATTATCATCCTTGTTGCAAACCTTCCATTCGGTTGGTTGCAGGTATTAGGACAGGTGTTCATTTGGGTATCACTTGTACTTACAGTTCTTTCACTTGTAATATACATTTACCAGAATAGTGAAGTTCTCAAGGAGCAGAACTAATTATGGAAATTTCCAGTATTCTTGAAAGATTGATAGCTAACAAGCTTACAGTTTCAACTTCTGAATCTTGTACAGGTGGCATGATTGCAAGCTCTATTGTAGATTTTCCAGGAGCTTCAAATTGTTTCAATGAAGGATATGTTACATATTCCAACGAGGCCAAAATCAAGAATTTAGGCGTAAAAGATGAAACACTTATGGCATACGGTGCTGTTAGTGAACAGACTGCAAAAGAAATGGCTATCGGAGTCAAGAAAAAGGCAAAGGCTGATTTCGGTTTATCCTCAACCGGTATAGCTGGTCCAGGAGGCGGTTCTCCAACTAAGCCAGTAGGCCTAGTTTATATTGGATGTTCATATGGTGAGTCCAACGTAAAGGTTAAAGAATTGCATTTGACTGGAAGCAGAACAGAGGTTAGAGCGCAGGCTACAAATCTCGCATTTCAGCTTCTAGATGAATGCATGAGAGAACTTAACATATAATGAGGTAATAATTTTGAGAATAATTTCCGGAAGTAAACGTGGGATGAATTTACAGACTCCCGAAGGCCTCGGCACCAGACCTACTTCTGATAGAATCAAAGAAACATTATTTAATATGATTTCTTTTGATATACCTGGTTGCAGATTCTTAGATTTGTTTTCAGGTAGCGGTCAAATGGGTATCGAAGCTCTTAGTAGAGGAGCAAGTGAAGCTGTTTTTGTAGAAAAAGATAAAGCAGCCATCTCATGCATCGAAAATAATTTATCCAAAGCAAAGTTCACAGATGAAGCTACACTTTACAAAGAGGACGTATTTTCTGCTTTGAACAAGCTAAATGGAAATGAAGAATTTGATTTTGTTTTTATGGATCCTCCATATAACAAACTTATAGAAAAACAGGTTCTAGAAGTATTGGCAAACAAAAGCTATATTTCTAACGAAACCACCATTATAGTAGAAGCCAGTCTTGATACAGATATAGACTATGTTTCAGAATTAGGCTATACAATTACCAAAGAAAAACTATACAAAACTAATAAGCATATATTTTTAAAGAAGGCGTAAAATGAGACGAGCAATTTATCCAGGAAGCTTTGACCCAATCACTTATGGGCATCTTGACATTATTAAAAGGGCTAGCAAGCTTTGTGATGAACTTGTTGTTGGCGTTTTAAATAACAAGCAAAAAAATCCGTTGTTTTCCATTGATGAACGTGTTAACATGATAAGAGAATTGACTGAAAATTTAGACAATGTAAAGGTCGATTCTTTCGAAGGACTTACAGTAGACTTTGCAAAGGCAAAGGATGCACAGGTAATAATTAGAGGGCTTAGAGCTGTTACTGATTTTGAAATAGAAATTCAAATAGCTCAATCTAATAAAGTTCAATATCCTGATTTAGAGACTTTATTTATGCCTACATCTTTAAAATATTCTTATTTGAGTTCTACAGTCGCAAAGGAATTTGCGTCTTATGGAGGAGATATCAGCCTATTTGTTCCACCTCAGGTTATACCTCTCATAGAAGCCAAAATTAAAGACAAGGAGAAGTAATTACCATGGCAAGTACAAGCAAAATTGAAGATATCATTGACGAAATCGAAGCTTATATTGATGATTGTAAGCCATCTGCTTTTTCTACAAACAAAATCGTAGTTAACAAGGACGAGCTTGAATCACTTTTACAGGAGCTTAGAACAAAGACTCCTGATGAAATCAGAAAATATCAGCGAATGATTGCAAACAGAGAACAGATTCTCGCAGATGCAAAAGCAAAGGCTGATGAAATAATTAGTCAGGCACAGATTCAGACAAACGAACTTGTTTCTGAACATCAAATTATGCAGCAAGCATATGCTCAGGCTAATGAAGTTATTCTTATTGCGCAGAAAAACGCTCAAGAGAAAATCGATAGAGCTACAGAAGATGCTAACAACATCAGAATGGGGGCTATCGCTTATACAGATGAGCTATTAGCAAATATCCAAACTATACTTGCAAATGCAATTGACACAACAAGAGCACGTGACGAGGCATTCCTTGGCACAATGCAGGTTTACTTAGATACAGTTAATGGAAACAGAGCAGCGCTTGTTCCTGATTCATTAAATGACGGCGATTCTGATCCAGCTCAGAGTTTAGATTCTACAGGTGATGCAGCTGTGAATGAGCCAGCTCCACAACAGCAGGCAGATGTCACTTCAAACAGTAATGATGCTGATGAGGATTTACCAGCACTTGATATTCCTGAGCAGTTCTTTAACAAGGAATAATCATAAGTTTAGATTTTACAGCCAACTTGTATTACATACAGTTGGCTTATTTTATTTAAGAGGTTTATATGGCACAATTTTTACCAATTAGTAAGCAAGATATGAAAGATAGAGGTATCGAACAGCTAGACTTCGTCTATGTCTGCGGAGATGCTTATGTAGATCACCCATCCTTTGGTGCTGCAATTATCTGCCGTATACTTGAACTACATGGATATACAGTGGGTATTATTGCTCAACCAGACTGGAAGGATGATAATTCTATCAATATACTTGGCGAGCCACGACTTGGCTTTTTTGTTAGTGCTGGAAACATGGATTCAATGGTTAATCATTATAGTGTTTCAAAGCACCGTAGAGATTACGACAACTATTCTCCAGGTGGCAAAATTGGTCTTAGACCAGATTATGCAACAGTAGTTTACTGTAATTTAATTAGACATACATATAAAAAGAAGCCAATCATTATAGGTGGAATAGAAGCATCCCTTAGAAGACTAGCTCATTACGACTATTGGTCAAATAAGGTTCGTCGTTCTATACTTTTAGATTCTGGTGCGGACTTGATTTCTTATGGAATGGGAGAGCGTTCTGTAGTAGAAATAGCTGATTGTCTTGCATCTGGAATGGATGTTAAGGATATTACATATATCGATGGCACTGTATTTAAAACTCGAGATAAATCCTTCACTGAAGATGCAATCATGTTACCTTCTTATGAAGATATAAAAGCAGATAAAGCTACATACGCAAAAAGCTTCTATACTCAGTACGTAAATACGGATGCCTTCACAGCCAAAAAACTGGTTGAGACTTACGATGGCGCAATGTATGTAATTCAAAATCCGCCACAGAAGCCTTTAACAAGACAGGAGATGGATGATGTATATGCTATAGAATATATGCGCACATATCATCCTATCTATGAAAAAGATGGTGGTATCCCAGCTATCAAAGAAGTTAAGTTTTCATTGATTAGTAACCGCGGCTGCTTCGGCGGATGTAATTTTTGTGCCTTAACATTCCATCAGGGGAGAATTATTCAATCACGAAGTCATGAATCTATTATAAATGAAGCAAAGCTTATAACTCAGGACCCAGAGTTTAAGGGTTATATCCATGATGTTGGTGGCCCTACGGCCAACTTCAGGAATCCTTCTTGTAAAAAGCAGATGGAAAAGGGCGTATGTATGCATAGGCAGTGTCTATTCCCTACTAAGTGTCCTAATCTAGAAGTAGATCACAAGGATTATGTAAGCCTTCTCACAAAGCTTCGCAAGCTTCCAAAGGTAAAAAAAGTCTTTGTACGTTCCGGCGTCAGATTCGATTATGTAATGTATGATAAAGATGACACCTTCCTTCGTGACCTGTGTAAGTATCATGTTAGTGGCCAGCTGAAGGTAGCTCCAGAACATATTTCAAACAATGTACTTAGCTACTTAGGAAAGCCTGATATTTCCGTTTACAATAGTTTCTGCGATAAATATGCCAAGATTAATAAAGAGCTTGGTTTAAAGCAGTATTTGGTGCCATATTTGATGAGTTCTCATCCGGGAAGCACATTAGATGATGCAATCGCCTTGGCAGAGTATCTTCGAGACCATCATTTATCACCAGAACAGGTACAGGATTTCTATCCAACACCTAGCACAATCTCTACAACAATGTACTATACAGAGATTGACCCAAGGGATATGAAGCCCGTTTATATATGCAAGAATCCTCATGAAAAAGCAATGCAAAGAGCTCTTATACAGTACAAGAGACCTGAAAACTATGATCTCGTAAAAGAAGCTCTTATCAAAGCAGGAAGAGAGGATTTGATTGGATTTGGAGAAGAATGCTTGATTCCTCCTAGAAAGATTAAAGGCAAGGAATTCAAAAAGAATAATAAAAATACTAGAAAACAGACTTCTGGAAAACAAAGTAAGACAAATGAAAGAACTAAAAATAGACGTAAACGATAGTAATCAGCGTTTTGACAAATATCTGAAACGTGTTCTTAGCGAAGCAAGCTCCAGCTTTATATACAAAATGCTTCGCAAAAAGAACATCACACTTAACGATAAAAAAGCTGATGGTACAGAAAAACTTAATACAGGCGACATTGTAAAAATTTGGTTTTCGGATGAAACATATGCCAAAATGACTGGAGCTGGAGAAAGAGATGAATTGTATCATTCTCTTAAAGAAGTAGACCATAATATCAATGTAATTTACGAAGATGATGAAATGATTATCATCAACAAACCAGCTGGTATTAAGTCTCAAAAAGATACACCATCAGATATCTCGATTAATGAGATGGCTATATCTTATTTGATAAACGAAAAAGGCCTTACAGAAGAAAGCTTCAAGCACTTTCACCCTAGCATATGCAACAGGCTAGATAGAAATACTTCAGGCATCGTTTTATTTGCTAAGACATTAAAGGCTGCCCAGGAACTTGGGGAAGCTTTGAAGGAGCGTAGCTGTAAGAAATTGTATCGTGCAGTTGTGCTTGGTAATATCGAGCAAAATCAGCAGATAGAAGGCTTTTTATCAAAGGATGAAGCAACTAATAAGGTTTCTATAACCCAAACCGAAACAAAGGATTCTAAGCCTATTAAAACAGCTTATAGACCTATAGCCCATGTCGGCGATAAATTTACCTTACTGGAGATTCACTTAATCACAGGTAGAACCCACCAGATAAGAGCACACCTAGCTTCAATTGGTCATCCTATATTAGGTGATAACAAATACGGAAACACATCAATTAATAAAAAAGAAAATGTTAGAGGACAGCTTTTACATGCGTACTCAATAGAGTTTGAAGATGGTAGAAAGTTTGTCTGTGATTTACCAAGGGAGTTTAATGGCTACATATAAATCACGTGGGCTTCGCGGTTCCACATTTGAAGAATTTATTAATAAAACAAATGAGGTGTACGCCGAAAACGGTTTGGCCCTCATTCAAAAGATTCCAACACCAATCACACCTATTGATATGGATAATAAGGGTCATATAACACTTGCTTACTTTGATCAAAAATCCACTGTCGATTATGTAGGTGCTATCCAAGGGATTCCTGTGTGTTTTGATGCAAAGGAGTGCAATAAAGATACATTTCCTCTCCAAAACATACATGAGCACCAGGTAAATTTCATGGGAAATTGGGAGGCACAAGATGGCCTAGCGTTTATTCTGATTTTCTTTAGCGAGAGAGATGTATATTATTACCTGACCTATGAAAAGCTAAAGGAATTCTGGGATAGAATGCAAGAAGGCGGCAGAAAAAGCTTTAGAATAGAAGAGCTTGATGAAAAATATTTCTTTACCACAAAGCCTAATCTGCTAGTACCTTATCTTGATATGATAAATATTGATTTGTCTTCAAGATTATAAAGCATTATAAATAAACATAAAAAAGAGTTGCCTGATTGCAACTCTTTTTTTTCTTTTTATAAAATCTTCAATTTACAAAAAATGGTGATTATTGTTAACAACTTTGTCATAATCCATTGATACAATCTTTCTTGATAAATATATTGAGGAGGTTATATTCAATGGGTGCGAAAAAAACTGCTTTTGAAGTATACTTGTCAGCTGTATTTAAATGGGGGATTATAGCTTTGACAGGTGCATGTATGTTTGCTACTTGTATGTTTATAGTAGAAAAACTATTAGGCTTCTACCAAACAATGCCATGGCTTGCTGTAATTTGTTTTGCTTTAATGGATGTAGGCTTCCTTGTAGCAGGCATGTTAATTTTAAAAACATCCTTTGATGACGAAGGATATCTTCTTGACGGAAAGTTACAATTAGGTAAGATTTTCTGCTCATTAGTTCTAATCATTCAATGGACTTACATTGTATACATGTGTCCAACCCGTAATTTCTGGGGATTTTTAGCGTTCTTTTTAACACTTATAGGCTTTTTCTTAGACATAAAACAGTTGTTAACAACCGGTGTTATTTGTATTATTTCGCTAATAAGTGGATGGATAGTTAGAGGGACACAGCTTCTTCCTGCAAAGGATGAATTATTTGTAACTGATATCATAATGTGTATTGTAGGCTTAACCATTTCATTAGCTGGCATTACATTATTTATCTTTTTCGTTTCTCACTTCCTTGTTACTGCAAAAAAAGACGAATTAGAAGAAAATAACAGAAGAGTTGTAGGCGTTATGGATGCAGTAAAAAGCATTTCTGAAAAAATGGTTACTGCAGGCTCGGCGCTACTTGATATTGCCTCAGATGAAAGTGCTTCAGCAGAAGAATTATCTGCAACCAGTGATGATCTTGTTGAAAGTAGTAATCAGCTGAGTGTTAAAGCAGATGAAAGCATGAATAACCTTTCTGAGCTTAGCGATTGTGAGAACATCGTAGAAGAAAATGTAGGAAAGGTAGAAACAACTTCAGATAATCTCCTAAGCAAATCTAATGAAAACGAAAGATCTCTTAATGATTTGCAAGGAATTAACACCGAAGTTTCTGAATCTATGGCTACTACAACTGATGTAGCGGAAAGATTATCAAAAGCAGTAGAAGAAATAGGAACTACCTTAGAATTAATTCAAGGAATTTCATCTTCAATAAGCCTTCTTGCATTAAATGCATCAATTGAAGCAGCTAGAGCTGGTGAAGCAGGCAAAGGATTTGCAGTTGTTGCAACAGAAGTTGGTAAGCTTGCTGAAAGCACCTCTAATTCACTAAACGATGTAGGAGCTGTAATTGATAGAGTTCAAATGAATGTTAAAGAAATTACAACTCAAGTAGAAAACAATGCAACTAAGCTAAACGAACAGAATGAACAGTTCAAGAAAGTATTTGGCGATATTCGAGATATGAGCGGTATGTTACGTGATTCCGTTGACGCTGTAAATGAAATGAATACCGCTATCAAACGGCAAGCTGATATCATCAGACAAACTGTAGATATTAACCAAAACATTGCAGAAAGCATAAGAGATGAAAATGAGCAATTTGTTGCTATCAGATCTATGGCAGAAAGCAATGCCAAAAATACTGAAGAAGTAGCAGCCCAAGCTAAGACTATCAATGAAATGGTAGATGAAATTAGCAGATTGTTGAACAGCTAATATCCAAGAAATAGAGTGCCCCGAGGCCATGTTGACTTCGGGGCTTTATTAAAGTATAATAACTTTAGTTCTTTATCACGCTAAAGTGTAGTTTTGTACAAGAGGTGCGAAATGAAAAATTTAACTTTACACACTCCAGAAGGAGTTCGAGACATTTATAACAGTGAATATGAGCAGCGTTTAGATGCCCTTTATAACCTTAGAAAGTGTTTTAAGGAGGCAGGATATTCTCCAATATCTACCCCTACATTTGAATATTTTGATACTTTTTCAAAAGAAGTAGGAAGCTGCAAATCAAACGAGATGTTCAAATTCTTTGACAGAGACGGCAATACACTTGTTCTCAGGCCTGACATTACACCTTCAGTAGCTAGAGCTGCTGCAATGTATTTTTCGGATACAGATGAGGCAGTAAAACTTTCCTATGAAGGAAATGTTTTTATTAATTATCATAGTCTGCAGGGTCGATTAAAAGAAAGCACCCAAGCTGGTTGCGAATTTATCGGAGATAGCTCTGTTGATGCTGATGCAGAGATTCTTACAATTACCGTAAATGCGTTAAAGAAGCTAGGCTTAAAAGAATTCGAAATTGGCGTGGGCCACATCGATGTTGTTAGAGGATTAATTGAAGCAGCAAACCTTTCTGACGACCAGGAAGAAAAGCTTATCAATCTTATCTCAAATAAAAATTTCTTTGGAGCAAAGGAGCTATTGCAGCAAGCAGAAGTAAGCAAGGGTTTAATAGATTTGTTTGATATTACAGGCAAAATCATGAATTCCCCTAAAGAATGGGCTCCTTATTTGGAGAAGGCAAAGAAATATAAAAAAGTATATGATGCCTTGGAATACCTTACAAAGCTTTACGAGCTTTTAAATAAAAATAAAGTAATGGATTACATCTCATTTGAGCTTGGAATGATTTCTGAATACAAATACTATACAGGCATCATTTTTACCGGATATTCCTATGGTGTAGGGGAGCCTCTGGTAAAAGGAGGTAGATATGATTCCCTCCTAAGCCACTTTGGAAAGGAAGCTCCAGCCATTGGTTTTGCAATTACAGTTGATCAATTAATGTTAGCACTTAGGAGACAGTCATGAGTGAAGATAGATATTTAACATTTGCCCTCGGAAAGGGACGTTTAGCAAAAAAGACCTTAGAGCTCTTTGAAACTATTGGTATTACTTGTGAAGAAATGAAAGATCCTGATACAAGAAAGCTTATCTTTGTTAATGAAGACTTAAAGCTTAAATTTTTCCTAGCCAAAGGCCCTGATGTGCCTACATATGTAGAGTATGGTGCTGCTGATATTGGAGTAGTTGGTGAAGATACAATCCTAGAAGAAAATAGAAATATTTACGAAGTATTGGATCTTGGCTTTGGAAAATGTCGCATGTGCGTCTGTGGACCAGCAGAAGCAGCAGAGCTGTTAAAGCATCATGAGCTTATTCGTGTAGCAAGTAAATATCCTAGAATTGCAAAGGACTATTTTTATAATATCAAAAATCAAACAGTAGAAATAATAAAGCTAAACGGTTCTATTGAACTAGCACCTATTGTTGGTCTATCTGAGGTGATTGTAGATATTGTAGAAACCGGATCAACACTTAGGGAAAATGGCCTTGTGGTTCTGGAAGAGGTTTGTCCATTATCAGCCAGAATGGTAGTAAACCAGGTATCGATGAAAATGGAAAACGAAAGAATTACTGACCTTATTGAAAAGCTGAAGGGAGCATTAGAAAATGAGAAAGCTTAAGCTCACTAAAGACACAATTAACAACATACTAGAATCACTACTTAAGCGTAGTCCTAGTCAATACACTGAGTACGAAAGCACTGTAAATGATATCGTAAATACGGTACGTGAAAAGGGAGACGAAGCAGTATTCGCATATACGAAGCAGTTCGACGGAGCAGATATTAACGCTACTAATATTATTGTAACAAAAGAAGAAATAGAAGAGGCTTACAGTCTTGTTCCAGAAGAGCTTGTTGAGGTAATAAGAAAAGCCCTGGTAAACATCGAAAGCTATCACGCAAAACAAAAGCAGAACAGCTGGTTTACATCTGAGGAAGGTATTATCCTTGGCCAGAAAGTATCGCCTCTTGCAAGAGTTGGTGTTTACGTACCTGGAGGAAAGGCTGTATATCCATCATCGGTTCTAATGAATGTTATGCCAGCAAAGGTTGCTGGAGTTCCTGAAATATACATGACAACACCTTGTAACAAAGAAGGAAAAGTCAACCCAAGTACACTAGTAGCCGCTAATGAAGCCGGGGTTGATGTAATTTACAAGTGTGGTGGTGCACAGGCTATAGCAGCTCTTGCCTTCGGAACAGAATCTATTGCAAAAGTAGATAAGATTGTTGGACCAGGCAATATATTTGTAGCTCTTGCTAAGAAGGCTGTATTTGGATATGTTTCAATCGATTCTATTGCTGGTCCTTCTGAGATATTGGTACTTGCAGACGAAACAGCTAATCCAACCTATGTAGCTGCAGACCTACTTTCACAGGCTGAGCATGATGAATTGGCATCTGCCATTTTAGTTACAACATCTGCAGAGCTTGCAGATAAGGTTGAGAGCGAGATAGAGCGTTTTGTAAAAATACTTTCCAGAAAAGATATCATTCAAAAGTCTTTGGATAACTTCGGATATCTATTGATTGCAGAGAACAAAAAAGACGCCATAGAATGTGTAAATGCTATTGCATCAGAGCACTTGGAAATCGTAACCGCAAATCCATTTGAAGATATGACTTATATAAAAAATGCGGGAGCAATTTTCCTTGGTCAGTATTCATCTGAGCCATTAGGTGATTACTTTGCAGGACCTAATCATGTGCTTCCAACAAATGGTACAGCGAGATTTTTCTCACCTCTATCAGTAGACGATTTTATCAAGAAATCAAGCATTATTTCATACTCAAAGGAAGCATTAGAAAAGGTTTATCCAGATATTGTTAAGTTTGCAAACAACGAGCAGCTCACAGCTCATGCAAACTCAATTAAAGTGCGTTTTGAGTAATATAGTTACTTTAATATTTTGTAATATTTAGGTATAATAAAAAAGGTTGTAAAAATAATTATTTGGGGCGGTGTTATGTCGGAAGAACGTAGAGCACGTGTTGCTAGAAAAACAAAAGAAACAGACATTACCATCGATTTTAAAATAGATGGTTCAGGTAACTGTCAGGTAAATTCAGGCATTGGATTTTTTGATCATATGCTTGATGCATTTACAAGACATGGCTTATTTGATATGACTGCAGAAATCAGAGGGGATTTGCAGGTAGATTGCCATCATACCATCGAAGATACAGGTATAGTTTTAGGCAATGCTATCAAAAAAGCATGCGGCAGCAAAAAGAGCATGAAGCGATACGGTAGTTGCATTCTTCCTATGGATGAGACTTTAGTTCTTGTTGCAGTAGATTTATGCAATCGCCCATATTTATCCTTTGAAGCAGATTTTCCTACAGAAAAAATAGGATATATGGACACAGAAATGATAAAAGAATTTTTCTATGCGATTTCATATTCTGCAGCTATGAACCTTCACATCAAAGTTTTAACACCAGGCAATTCTCATCATATGTGTGAAGCGATTTTTAAAGCTTTTGCAAAAGCCTTAGACGAGGCAACCACAATTGATCCTAGAATTGCAGATACTATGACAACAAAGGGTTCAATCTAGTATTAAAGGAGCGGTATTTACAATGGAGCACAAAAATATAGTTGCCACCATCTACATCAAAGATGGAATGGCAGTTAAAAGTCCAACAGAGCTTGAAAATAAAAAGGACGTCTTAGAGCTTGCATCTGTTTATGATGATAGTGGAATCGATAAAATCATTTGCTACGATTTATCATCTACAGATGAAGAGCACGAGAAAAACATTTTAGCAATCAGAGAGATTAATCGAAACGTTCAGGTTAAGACAGCAGGCGGTGGAAATATTAAGCGTCTTGAGGACGTTAAAAAGCTTTTGTATGCAGGCTGTATCGAAGTCATTTTAAATGGTTCAAAGCCTGAGACAATCGACTTAATAAAAGAAGCATCTGCAAGATTTGGTGCTAACAAAATGCTTGTTTCACTTTCAACTGTAGATTTCCTTTTTAAAACAAAGGATTTCCTTCAAGATAATGTTCACGAGCTTTTAATCATGAACACCACTCTTTTAGAGGGTCTTGAAAATATCACAAGCATTCCATACATTGTCCAGGTTGATAACAATGATTTCAGTTATGTTGAAAAGCTACTTAAGTCAGATCAAATCAGAGGAATCTCCGGTGCATTTATAAATGATACCGATACAGATATCATGCAGTTAAAGAGTGAACTTTCAGATTCTGGCATCAAAATGGACAATTTTGAGCCAAAGCTTAGCTGGTCAGATTTAAAACCAAACTCAGATGGCCTTGTACCAGTTGTAGTTCAGGATTTTCAGACAGGCGAAGTTCTCATGCTTGCCTACATGAACGAAGAGTCATTGAACTCTACAATACGTACTGGCAAGATGACATATTATTCTCGTTCAAGAAAAGCTCTTTGGGTTAAAGGAGAAACAAGTGGCCATACACAGTACGTCAAGTCATTGACTGCTGATTGTGATTTTGATACTATTTTGGCGAAAGTTTCTCAAGTTGGAGTAGCATGTCATACTGGCGCACCAAGCTGCTTCTTCAACGAAATAGTTAAAAAGGAGTATGTTGAGCGAAATCCACTTAAGGTTTTCGAAGATGTTTATGCCATCATTTTGGATAGAAAAAAGAATCCAAAGGAAGGCTCATACACAAATTATTTATTTGATAAAGGACTTGATAAAATCCTTAAAAAGGTGGGAGAGGAAGCTACAGAAATCGTTATTGCAGCTAAGAATCCTGACCCTGAGGAGACTAAATACGAAATATCTGATTTCCTTTATCATATGATGGTTCTCATGGCTGAAAAAGGTGTAACATGGGAAGACATCACATCGGAGTTAGCTCAAAGATAATTTATTTATGAAGAAATTAGCATTACCAGACGATATACTGATGCAGATTGATAAGCCTGCACGTTATATCGGCAATGAATTTAATAGCGTAATCAAAAATCCTGCTGACGTAGACATCAGATTTGCCATGTGCTTTCCTGATGTCTATGAAGTTGGCATGTCTCATTTAGGAATTGCCATCCTTTACGATATGCTTAACAAGCGTCAGGATACATATTGTGAAAGGGTATATTCGCCATGGCCAGATTTACATAATCTGATGAAGGAGCGTAATATACCTCTTTTTGCGTTAGAATCACAGGACCCTATCAAGGGCTTCGATTTTATCGGTATGACACTTCAGTACGAAATGTGTTATACAAACATTTTGCAGATTCTTGATTTAGCTGGAGTTGCATTATTAAACAGCGAAAGAGAAAATGACGATCCTATCGTTATTGTTGGCGGTCCTTGCGCCACAAATCCAGAGCCAATCGCCGATTTTGTTGATTTGGTATACGTTGGCGAGGGCGAAACTAGCTATCCAACACTTCTCGAGCTATACAAAGAACACAAGAAAAAGGGCTTCGATAGAAATTCTTTTCTTAGAGAAGCCAGTCATATTCCAGGCATCTATGTACCATCACTTTATGAAGTATCATACAAGGAAGATGGCACAATTGCTGAATTCAAGCCCATCTATGATGATGTTCCTGCAACTGTTGAAAGACAGGTTGTTAAAGATATGGATTCATCTAGCTATCCAACAAAGATGCTCATCCCATTTGTACGTGCTATTCAGGACAGAGTTGTGCTTGAGATACAGCGCGGATGTATTCGTGGATGTCGTTTCTGTCAGGCAGGAATGATTTATCGTCCAAATCGTGAGAAATCAGTTGATGTTTTGAAGGCACAGGCCAAAGAATTATTAGCATCTACTGGCCACGAAGAAATCAGCCTTAGCTCCCTTTCATCTAGTGATTACCATGCACTTGGTGAGCTTATGGATTTCCTTATTGATGATTGCTTGTCAGAGGGTGTTAATGTATCATTACCATCTTTACGTATTGATGCATTTTCTTTGGATGTAATGAGCAAGGTTCAGGATGTTCGTAAATCAAGTATTACATTTGCTCCAGAGGCAGGCTCTCAAAGAATGCGTAATGTCATTAATAAAGGACTTACAGTAGAAGACATTATCGGCGGTGCTACACTTGCATTTAAGGGCGGATGGAACAAGGTCAAATTCTACTTTATGTTAGGTTTGCCTGGTGAAACAGACGAGGACATGAAAGCTATTCCTCAGCTTGCAAATGAAGTTGCTGCTGCATACTATGATACAGTTCCAAAGGAACAGCGTCAGGGCAGATGCCAGATTACTATATCTACATCTTTCTTTGTTCCAAAGCCATTTACACCATTCCAGTGGGCTCCAATGTACGAAGCAGGAGAATATCTCCGTCGCGCAAAGGTTGTAAATGACGAAATGAAGGCACAGCTCAATCAAAAGTCGCTTAAATACAATTGGCATCATTCTGATGTTACTGTACTTGAGGGCGTATTTGCCCGCGGAGACAGACGTCTTTGCCCAGCGATTTTAGATGCATACAATAGCGGCTGTTTCTTTGATGCGTGGGGCGAGTACTTCGATTTTGATAAGTGGCTTGCTGCATTTGAGAAAAACAATATTTCAATTGATTTTTATGCATACAGACAGCGTGATTTAGACGAAATCTTCCCATGGGATTTCATCGATTGCCATGTAACAAAAGAATTCTTAAAAAGAGAGTGGAATAACGCCATGGCTGGCAAAGTTACTCCAAATTGTAAGATGGGCTGCAGTGGATGTGGCGCAAAATCTATAGGTTCGGGGGTATGTCACAATGCGCGTTAGAGTTAAATTTGAAAAAACAGGAATAATGAGATATGTTGGCCATTTGGATTTAATGAGATTTTTCCAGAAGGCTGTAAAAAGAGCAAATCTCCCAATAAGATATTCAGAAGGTTTCAACCCACACCAGATAATGTCTTTTGCAGCACCTCTTGGTGTAGGACTTACATCTACTGGCGAATATATGGATATCGATTTAAAACAAGAAGTATCTTCCAAAGAAGGCCTTGAAAGCCTTAATCAAAACATGGTAGAAGGCTTGGCAATTACAGGCTTCAAATATCTTCCAGATGATGCAGAAAAATGCATGAGTGCTGTGACTGCTGCCAGCTATATGGTTACTTACAAAAATCCTAAGGATGATGCTTGCTATATCGATAACATCATCGATTTAAAAGAAAAGTTTTTTGATGAAGCTGCTTCTATAAACATTGTTAAGAAAACAAAAAAGGGCGAAAGAGAGCTTGATTTAAAGCCATTAATTTATCGCTTCAACCTTGAAGTAAAGGATAACGTTCCTGTATACGACTTGCTACTTTCAAGTGGTAGTACAGATAATATCAAGCCAGAGCTTGTTATTAAGGCATTTCACGAGTATTTAGGTTTGCCTGAGTTTGACGAGCTTTCCTTAGATATTCAGCGTGTAGATATGTACACAGGTGAGCCAGAGAGCTTTGTTTCTCTAGGAGAAATAGGAGATGAACATTAAAAAAGTTGTAATTACAAAAGGAATATATTTAGATAAGGAGCTTCGGCTCCTTGTTTCTTTTGATGAATTTGATAGGCCTGTAGATTTAATCAATCTGGATGTTACCAAAATCGGCGAGGTATACCTTGCTACAGTAGAAAAAGTGCTTAACGATGTAGACGGTTGTATCCTTAAGCTTGATTCAAACACAAAAGGATATATCGAGAATAAAAAGCTTATTCCAGATTCTTATGTAACAAGGCATTCCGACAAGAAAAAAGTTTGCCAGGAAGATCAATTCTATGTACAGATATATCAGGATAGAAAAGGAATTAAGCCATATTCTTGTAACTTCATAAAGCAGGAAGACTATACTGAGAATCCTACATTCATAAACTATTATTTAGGTAAATATTGTAATTCTGACACCGAAGTTATCACTGATATGCAGGACATCCATGAAGCTAATCCATCATTTAGATATTACATCGATGATTCCTTATCATTATGGAATCTCTATGGATTAACTAAACTATTAGATAATATTTGTTCTAGAATCTGTCATTTGAAATCTGGTGGGAACATCGTAATTGAACCAACAGAAGCTTTGACTGTAATCGATGTTAATTCCGGCAAAAACTACGGAAAACAAAATCCTTATGAGATTAATGTAGAAGCACTGGAAGCAGCTTTCAGGGAAATCAGATTACGTTCTATATCAGGAATAATCCTAATAGACTTACTTAAAGTATCAAAAGCAGAAGAGGAGAAATTGATTGAAGTAGCCAATAGTTTAACCACTGACGATATTTCTCGGATTACAATCCATGGCTTTTCAAATCTGGGGCTTCTTGAGGTTACCCGCAGTAAAATCTTTTCAACCTTTACAATATAAAAAGAAATAGAGCCTAAAAAACGACTCTATTTCTTCCTGCTTGTTTTCCGAAGTATAATTTTTTATCAGCCGCTTCAATGGTTGATACCGTTCCGATGGTTCTTGAATATTCTTCCAAGCCAAAGGTCATTGTCACATTAAAGCTTTTATCTTTATATTTAAAATCAAAATTTCTAACCTTATTTCTCAAATCTTCCAATAGCCTAAGAGCTTCATCCCCATTTTTATTTACAAACACAAATAAAAATTCTTCTCCGCCCCAACGTGCCACAAAATTTGGAAGAGTCATAGAAGACTTGAATAGCTCAGCCAACTCCGAAAGAACATAATCACCGCAATCATGGCCATAGGTATCATTAATGCTTTTGAAGAAATCTATATCACCAATTGCGATAGAGATAAATGATATATCCTCAGCTTTCTCTATATCTTGTAACTCATTCTGTGCGAACCGTCGATTCATAAGACCTGTCAGTGTATCTGTTTCAGACATCAACTTAAGCTGCTTATTATTAATACGAAGTGTTCTTTCAACATCTACATATAAGGTGCAGTAGAAGTATGCCGTGAGAGAAAGACAAATAGAAAACTCTATGATATTTGCCCAAACTAAAAATCTAAATTCTAATGATTCAGGATCTAAGATTGTACCTCCAAAAGGAGTTAAAGTTGATAGTGAAAGAAATATAGCTGTTATTATCAAGCTCAGACTTATTTTTACTTTTAATGAACTCATAGCATCATACCAGAGAACGAGGAAAGCAATATATATCATATTTTGAAAAGAACATCGCCATCCAAATCCATAAGTAAGAATATAAGTAGATGCTATTGTTGTAAGAATAACTATGAAAGCACATGTACGAACTCTAATTTTATAGGAAAGATTTAATGCAATAGCATATATCACAACAGCTATTGCTAAAACTGCTGAATATAAAAAGTAGCCTCTTATAACGGTATAAATCAGAACAGCACAATAATAAGGAATCCACGCAAAAAGAAGATATCTAACAAGAGATATCATACTACTGGAATCTTCACTATGAGCTGGCGCTTTTTTTATCCATTGATTAATCTTTTTAATAGGCATCTTTTATACTCCGCTGTTGTATAAATTATATATTTTATTATAATTTTAGTTGTATGCAATGTAAATAACGTTAGCCTCTACTTTTTTAACAATAAATAGCAATTGGAACTATGAATTATCACAAATTCCAGGCTATAACAGATTAAACATAATATGATGATATAATTCTTATGATTTGGTGCAAAACATTGATTCAGAAAGGAATAATCCTTATCATAGGATAGGCATCTATTATGGAACTAAACGAAATAATTCCTGTAGTAGAGAAAAAGGCTGAACAGATTGCAGACCAGGAGATTGTAAAATATAACAAAGATTTTCCTGAAGTAAACTTAACTGACGATTCTAGAAATGCTGTTAAACAGCGTGCAATTTCACAGCTTACTTTGCAATTGAGCAAGTTTAGATTTAAATCAGACACTGACCTAGAAGAACAATTCGATAAATGGTTTGAAACTACGGAGCAGGATGATTTGCACAGAGCATGTAGACATTGTCTTGAAGATGAAGCTAGAAAAATAAGAGAAAGTAATGGTCATAATCTTTCATCTTTAGATCAATATCTAAAAAAACATCTTGGAGATGTACATACAGTAGAGTAATCTTTAATTAAATTATTGACGATAGCCAATTGCTGTGCTATTATACTTGAGTATGCCGCTCAGTGTGGTTTTTGAAGTGTGTTTCATTCCGAAGCACCACCGAAACTGGCGAGTAATGATAAAAAGGAGGAGCAACCATGTACGCAATTATTGCAACAGGTGGTAAGCAGTACAAAGTTTCTGAAGGCGATATCATTACCATTGAAAAGCTTGGCGTTGAAGCTGGTGAGAAGGTTACTTTTGATCAGGTTCTTGCTGTTAGCGACAAGGATCTCAAGGTTGGTGACCCTACAGTTAAGGGCGCAACAGTAGAGGCTTCTGTTGTTAAAGAAGGCAGAGGTAAGAAGGTAATCGTTTACAAGTACAAGAGAAAAACAGGTTACCACAAGAAGAATGGCCACAGACAGGCTTTCACACAGGTTAAGATTGAAAAGATTAACGGTTAATTATGGTTTCCGTGATTATTTCCAAGCAAGCAGCAGATATTAAACAGATTTCTTTGGACGGTCATGCCGGTTCCGAGGAAGCAGGACAAAACATTGTTTGTGCTGCAGTTTCAGTACTAGCTATTAACACATTTAACAGCATTGAGCGTTTTACTGATGATGCTTTTAGTGTTGAAGCAGCTGAAGATGGAGGACATTTAGTTATGTCTTTTTCAGAAAAGCTATCTGATAGAGCTCAGCTTTTGATTGACTCTATGTTGCTTGGTTTGGGCGAGATTCAAAAACAATACGGTGATGAGTATATTTCACTAGAAATTAAGGAGGTGTAAGACATGCTACAGATGAACCTTCAGTTCTTCGCTCATAAAAAGGGTGTAGGCTCTACAAAGAACGGTAGAGATTCTGAGTCTAAGAGATTAGGTGCTAAAAGAGCAGATGGTCAGTTCGTTAAGGCTGGCAACATTCTTTATAGACAGCGCGGTACAAAGATTCTTCCAGGCAATAATGTAGGTCTCGGTGGAGACGATACACTTTTTGCTTTAGTTGATGGAGTACTTCGTTTCGAGAGAAAGGGAAGAGACAAGAAGCAGGCTTCTGTCTATCCTGTAGAGCAGTAATTATTTGACCCGACTATACGTGTTACGTAAAGTCGGGTCGTTTTTCATTTCAGTATAAGGAGATTTTTATGGCATTTGCTGATAGAGCAAAGATTATTATAAAATCAGGTAAGGGTGGCGATGGTCACGTTAGTTTCCGTCGCGAAAAATATGTACCAAACGGTGGTCCAAATGGTGGCGACGGTGGTAAAGGTGGAGATGTAATTTTCGAAGTAGATCCAGGCCTTAACACACTTACAGATTATAGACATCGTAGAAAATTTGCTGCAGCTCCAGGTCAGGAGGGTGGCAAAGACAATTGTCACGGCAAAAATGGAGAGGATTTAATCCTAAAGGTTCCAGAAGGAACAGTTATCAAAGATGCCGAATCAGGAAAGGTTATTGCAGATATGTCTGGCGATAACAAGCGTCAAATCGTTCTTCCTGGTGGTAAAGGCGGACTTGGAAATCAGCATTTTGCAACTTCTACAATGCAGGCACCTAAGTATGCAAAGCCAGGTGTAGATGCAATTGAATTAGAGGTTATCCTTGAGCTCAAGGTTATAGCTGATGTAGGTCTTGTAGGTTATCCAAACGTTGGTAAATCAACATTTTTATCACGTGTAACAAATGCAGACCCTAAAATTGGAAATTATCATTTTACAACACTTAGCCCAAATCTTGGTGTTGTAGATGTTGATGATATAAATGGTTTCGTTATTGCTGATATTCCAGGCCTTATCGAAGGTGCATCTGAAGGAATCGGACTAGGTCACGAATTCCTTCGTCACATCGAACGAACAAAAGTTATCATTCATATGGTTGATGGCGCTTCAGTAGAAGGCCGAAATCCTGTTGAGGATATTAAAACTATCTCAGCTGAGCTTGAAGCATACGATTCAGCTCTTCTTAAAAAGCCACAGGTTATCGCAGCCAACAAAATGGATGTGATCGGAGAGGAATCTAATCAGGTTCTTGAAGAATTAAAAGCAGAATTTGAGCCTAAGGGCATCAAAGTATTTGCTATTTCTGCAGTTAGCGGTCAGGGCATTAAAGAGCTTTTATACGAGGTTGTAAGACTTCTTGATACATGTGATGATGCTCCAATCGTTTATGAGCAGGAGTTTGATCCTACAATCAGAGCATTCAATGATGAGCCTTACACAGTAGAAATTAACGATGAAGGCGATTACGTTGTTGAAGGACCACGTATTGAAAAAATGCTTGGATACACTAACCTTGAGTCTGAGAAGGGATTCTTATTCTTCCAAAACTTCCTCAAAGAGCAAGGCATCTTGAAGGAGCTTGAGGAAAAGGGTATTCAGGAAGGCGATACAGTTCGTATGTATGGTCTAGTATTTGATTACTACAAATAAAGAGGTATAGAAATGACAAATAAACAGAGAGCTTATTTATCATCTTTAGCAGCCGATATGAGTCCTATTTTACAAATCGGCAAGGCTTCACTTACACCAGAATATACAAATGCTGTTGATGAAGCTTTAGAGGCTAGAGAGCTTATAAAGATAAATGTATTAAAGAATTGTTTTGATGATCCTAAGGAAATCGCTCAAGTATTAGCTGAGCGTACACGTGCAGAAGTTGTTCGTGTTATCGGTCGCAAGATCGTGCTTTACAGAGCTGCTAAAAAGCCTGTTATTAAGCTTCCACAGTAAAGGAGACATCATGAGAATTGGCATTTATGGTGGTACATTTAATCCGATTCATAACACTCATATAGAAATTGCGCAGGCTGCTAAAAGGCAGTTTGACTTAGATATTGTCTATTTCCTTATTTCAGGCACGCCGCCTCACAAGGATACTAGTGAGACAGTTGCTGATTTATGCAGATACGATATGGTGCGCCTTGCTATCGAAGGCATCGACGGGCTAGAAATAGACGACAGAGAAATATATAGAGCTGGAAAAAGTTATTCTTATATTACATTTACAGAATTACATCAAGAGCACCCTGATGATGAATTATTCTTTATTATGGGTAGCGATAGCCTTATCAATTTCAAAAATTGGGTTAAGCCTGAAATCATTTCCCAGTATTGCAATGTGCTTGCAGCACCTAGAGCCGGGGATGATATGGATAAAATAGAGCAATCTATCCATGAATGCAAAAATATCTTTGATGGTGATTTTTTCTTAATTGATTATATTGCAAACGATATTGCATCATCATCAATAAGAGACAAAATCAGAATAAATCCAGATATTAAAAATCAGATGCCTGAAGCAGTCTTTAATTACATAATTGAGCATAATCTATACACTCAAGATTCATACACCATGGAAGACGTTATGCGTCTTGATGATGAAATGAAAAAGGAGTTAAAAGTAAGTAGATATGTTCACACCATAGGAGTAGCTCAAACAGCATACAGCTTAGCAATAAGATGGAATTATCCTGCTGTAAACGCTATGGTTGCTGGTATGCTTCACGACTGCGCAAAATGCATCTCAGATGAAAAACGTATCAGCGTATGTGAGAAAAACAATATTCCTATCACTGATATAGAGTATAAATATCCTCACTTACTTCACGGCAAGGTTGGAGCCTATTACGCCAAGGAAAAGTATAACGTAAAGGACAAACAAATCGCTCATGCGATTGAAGTTCACACTACTGGATGTCCAAATATGAGTTTATTAGATAAAATCATATTTTTAGCAGATTATATTGAACCTGGTCGTGATAAACAACCTCGACTTGATATTATCCGCTCAGTGGCATATAGTGATTTAGATTTATGTGTATATATGATTCTTGAGGATTCTGTTAACTATCTTAATAGCAATCCTGATATGGTAGATCCAACCACAATAGATACGTTTAATTATTATCGTAAATTACTTAATAAATAGAAGAGAGGTACAATATGGATTCAAGAGAAATGGCAAAACTCGTTTGCAAAGCACTTGACGATAAGAAAGCTATCGATGTTAAAGCTATCGATATTTCAAATGTAAGTATCATGGCTGATTATTTCATCGTTGCTTCTGCATCAAACCAGAGTCAGATGAATGCAATGCAGGACGAAGTAGATAGAATTCTTTACGAAAACGGAATTCACGCTAAATCTATCGAGGGTAACAGACAAAGCACATGGGTACTTATGGACTACGAAGATGTAATTGTTCACTTATTCTCTGAGGAAGATAGATTATTCTACGATTTGGAAAGAATTTGGAAAGATGGCATCCTTATTGATGCTGCAGACTTATAGAATTAATAAAAGCCAATCCGAAAGGATTGGCTTTTTTCATAGCTAACATTAGAAGAAACGGAAAACACCGAATACTTTACCAAGGATTTGACAGTCTGGAACAATGATAGGATCCATAGTGTCATTTTCAGGCTGTAAACGAATGTGTCCATCCTCTTTATAGAATGTCTTAACAGTAGCACTGTCATCTACGAGAGCAACTACCATATCACCATTTTTAGCAGTGTCTTGCTGCATAACAATAATAGTGTCTCCATCAAGAATACCAGCATTAATCATTGACTCACCCTTGACACGAAGCATGAAAGCCTGCTGATTAGGCATGTGCTCAGCTGGAATAGGGAAGTATTCATCGATGTTCTGAACTGCAAGAAGTGGCTGACCAGCAGCAACATTTCCAACTACAGGAACATTGACTACCTCACGACGAACAATATTAAAATTATCATCAACGATTTCAATAGCACGTGGCTTTGATGGGTCACGCTTGATATATCCGTTCTTTTCAAGAGTCTCCAAATGAGAGTGAACAGATGATGTAGATTTAAGATTACATGCATCACAAAGCTCTCTAACAGTAGGAGGATAACCTTTATTTAAAATTTCTTTTTTAATAACTTCAAGGATTTCGCGCTGTTTTGCAGAAATTTTTCCGTATGCCATAGGAAAGGCTCCTTTCTTTTTTATTAATTTTACAATAGCACAAAGAACATACTTTTGCAAACACATTTTCCGAAATTTTGTTCGAAAAAAGTATTGACAAAACGAACGTTCGGATTTATATTGATACCAGAACAAAGGTTCCGAACATTTATTTTGGAGGGTTTGATATTATGAAGGTATATAACAAGTCAGAACGTATCGTTAGAAATAGAAAAATCATGTTATTAGCAGCTATCATTGCTTCTTTATTATTTGGCTTTATCTTCTTTTCAAATAGAGCAGCAGCTGAAACAAATCGTCAGGTTTACACCTATTACACTAGCTACGAAATCCAGCCTGGAGATACTTTGTGGTCTATAGCAGATCAGTTCATGGGCCCAGATTATACTGACAAACAGGATTTCATCAGTAATATCAAATCCATGAATCATCTTCTGGACGATGATATTACAGCTGGGAATTATCTCGTTATCGAATACTCTTCATACGATATGTTGTAGTAAGTATTCACAGGGCTCCCCCATTTATGGTACTATCATATATAGAGAATATGGATAGGGAGTTATTATGATTCGTTTTTTTATAGCAATTCTGTTTAACGCAAAGCGTGGACCTGAAATTGTTCCTACTATGCGTAAAATGATAAAACATAAAGAAAAATACCCAGAGAAAACAAGATACGCATATGCACTCCGACTTATACGTTATCTTAAGAAATCTGCCAGAATCACCACAGAGGTATATGGCACAGAAAATCTTCCTGAAGAGGGCGGATACGTGATGTATCCAAACCATCAGGGCAAATATGACGCTCTTGGAATCATGTATGCGCATCACAATCCTTGTACCTTCGTTATGGACAAAGCCAAATCATACGGTTTTCTTGTTCGTGAGATGGTTGATTTGCTTGGAGCCAAGCGCCTAGCATTGGATGACGTACGTCAAAACATTCGCATCATGGCTCAAATAGAAGAGGAAGTAAAGGAAGGAAAACGCTTCATTCTCTTCTCCGAAGGTGGATACGCCAGCAACGGTAATATTGTCCAGCGTTTCAAGCCAGGCAGTTTCAAATGTGCAATGAAGGCTCAGGTGCCTATCATTCCTGTTACACTTATCGATTCTTACCTTGCTTTTAATAGCTTTAAGCCTGGTCCAGTTACCACAAAAGTAATATTTGGTGAGCCTATTTATTATGAAACCTACAAAGATATGAAGACCTATGAGGTTGCAGATATCGTTAGAAATACAATTATTTCTACCATGGAAGAATTTGGAGTATATGTAAATAATCCAGAAAAGGATCCTGAGTATTAATCTGCATTTGAAGTACAGGTATATGATATGAAGTTACAACTTTTCCATACATCCTACGAAGAAATCAAAAATCCAGACATTCATTACGGTCGCAAAAACGCCGATTTTGGTCAGGGTTTCTATACCTCTGATGATTCAGACTTTGCAGGACGTTGGGCTCGTGAAAAGGCAGGATATGACATCATAATTAATAAATACGAAATGGAATTAGACGGACTGCATATTAAGGAATTCAGTCGTAGCTCAGAGTGGGCCGACTATATTTTCAACAACCGCGCCGCCAAGGATGACTATTTATCTGAATACGACGTTATAAAGGGACCTATTGCAAACGATACTTTGTACAATACCTTTGGCATTATAACTAGTGGCTTTCTTTCCAAAAAAGAAGCTCTTGAGCTACTTCTTCAGGGAGGATGTTACTATCAAATAGTATTAAAGACTGATAAAGCAGCAGCTCATCTGAAATGGGTTGGTTCAGAAATTCTCAGTCACGAGAAAGCCCTCTGTTATCAGGATATTGTTAAAAAGGAAGAGGAAGAATACCAGGAAGCAATATCTCAAATACTTTCATAAAATACTGTAAATATGCTCCGCAATCATTTAAAATGGTTTCGGAGTTTTTTTTATTAAAATATAAAGGGGGACAATAATGTTTATTACTGATGACGGCATTAAGCTAAATGCAAAGCTTGATATGCCTACAAATGGGGCTGCTAAATGTCCACTATGTTTAGTATTTCATGGATTCACAGGACACATCGAGGAGGACCACATCCTTGCAGTATCTAAGGGATTAAATGAAATAGGAGTTGCCACTTTAAGAGTAGATTTATATGGCCACGGCAACAGCGACGGTGAATTCAAGAATCACAATCTCTATAAATGGCTTAATAACATTCTTACAGTTGTAGATTACGCTAAAACTCTTGATTTTGTTACAGAAATGTATATGTGTGGCCACTCACAGGGTGGTCTTGCAGTTACACTTGCTGCAGCAATGGAAAGAGATGTAATTAAGGCTTTAATTCCACTTTCTCCAGCCTATGTTATAATAGAAGGAGCAAAAAAAGGCGAATTATTGGGGCAGCCTTTCGATCCTGAAAACATCCCAGATATGCTTCAGTCATGGGATGGAAGAGAGCTTAGCGGCAATTATATAAGAGTTGCTCAGTCCATTGATTTGGATGCAGCAATTAAAAAGTATACCGGCCCAGTTCTAATTGTACATGGCGATGCCGATGAAGCAGTTCCTGTAGAATATGGAATTGAAGCATCGAAGAAATTCGCTAATTGCACATTGAAGCTTATACCTGGTGATACTCATTGCTATGATTACCATCTTGATCAAGCTGTTGAAGCTGTACAGGAGTTTGTTAAAGGTTTATGATTTAATCGCAAGGAGGATAAGTTATGAATGTAGCTCTAATTTATTTAATTGGTTTACTTGTTCTATTAATTGCAGTTGTATTTATCGGATGGATTGCAAGAAAGATTGATTATACACTGCAGGTTAAAGGTAAAATACCCGAACACAAGATTAAAGAAGATATACCATTTGAAAATTCTTCAGAAGAAATAAATGCACAAAAATGATATGACATTTGCAATTGAGGGACAAAGAGCTGCACACCCTCAACCACCAAGATAATACTTTAGGACCTATTCATAGAATAGGTCCTTTTTTCACACCTATTGCAACTTGTGGCGCTGGGACGTAAAATAAAATATGTAAAAGGAGACGGCTTATGGAATTATGTTATGACATGGTTATAAATATAGGGCTGTTGGCTTTAATTGCTCTAGCTTTGACAAAAATTCCATATATTGACCATATTTTATGTCAGGATAGCGGTCACGCCAAGCTAGGACGGTTTGTGCTGGGCGGAATTTTTGGTGGATTTTGCATATTTTCAACCTGCACTGGAGGTGTCGTCCAAGGTGCCATCCCAAATACAAGAGTATTGGGAGTATTAGCTGGCGGGCTACTTTGTGGACCAATAGTTGGCATTACAGCAGGAACGATAGGCGCAATTCATCGTTTTCTATTTGACCCACATGGATTAACCACATTTGCTTGCGCATATTCTACATTTTTAGAAGGAATACTGTCAGCTGTCATATATCAGATTCTTAAAAAGAAGAATTATACATTAAAATGGACCACGCTACTTGTAATTACAGCTGCTGCGGAAGGGTTTCATATGATAAATCTTTTAGTATTCGTGAAACCATTTTCCATAGCAATAGAAATCGTAAAGACGTTAACAATACCAATGGTAATAATTAATTCCATAGGTATGCTATTATTCTTTTCTATTTTTAAAGATGTATATATGAGACAAATGCTTCAAGCAGATAATGAAAGGCTTGAAACAATAAACAACGATTTACTTGAAAAGACAAAAGCCAAGCAAAAGATTGGCCCTTTTGGATTGCAGGCAGGAGATCACACAGAGCTTGTAGAGGCTGATAATATCTATTACATCGAGGCCATTCATAAAGGAGCAAAAATATATTGTAAAAACCAGGCTTATTATAGCAATGAGCCACTAATTGAATGGGAGAAGAAACTAGCATCTGACGACAACTCATTTGTAAGAATTCATAGAAGCTATATTGCAAATCTTACAAAAGGTGATTCCTTACAACCAGATGCCAATAACGGATATGCACTTTGTATGAAGGATGATAATCATACAATTATTCCAATCAGCAGAAAGATAATCCACGAAATTAAGGACTATTATGGCATGTAAATCAGTACCTGTTTTTAGCATTTCAGTCCGAACCCGTTGTTGTAGGTAAAATTAGATACTATACTCCAAGTTAAGAGATGTCCTTATAGGACAAAATAAATGTAACGGGGGTGAATGTATATGATTAGTTTTATTATTTGTCTGGCAGTACTTATAGGAGGGTACTTTGTCTACGGAAGGGTAATAGAAAAACTCTACGGACCAGATGATAGACAAACGCCAGCCGTGAGAATCAATGACGGCGTCGATTTCGTTGTAATGCCAAAATGGAAGCTATTTTTAATCCAACTTCTTAATATTGCAGGACTTGGTCCAATTTATGGTGCATTAGCAGGAGCGCAGTGGGGCACATCAGTTTTTCTTTGGATTACACTAGGTACCATTTTAGCTGGTGGTGTTCATGATTTTTCTGTAGGATTTATGAGCATGCGTCACGATGGGGCCAGCGTATCAGAGCTTACAGGCTTATACCTTGGAAATGTAATGAAGACTGTTATGCGCATATTCAGCGTCGTACTTCTTGTAATGGTAGGTACAGTATTTGCAGTTGGTCCTGCTGGTTTGATTTCTTTATTAATTGGAAATCAGGGTGGTTCAGGTCTTCTGACGAACACGTATTTTTGGTTGGCAATAATCTTAATTTATTATTTCATTGCCACATTTATTCCAATCGATAAAATCATCGGAAAGTTTTATCCAGTATTTGGTATATGCCTTATCGTTATGGCTTTTGGTGTAGCCATAGGTATTTTTACACACGGTTACACAATTCCTGAGATTCATTTAGCAAACTTACATCCAGATAACACACCAATCTGGCCAATGATGTTTGTTTCTGTTGCTTGTGGTGCTATTTCAGGTTTCCATGCAACTCAGTCACCACTAATGGCTCGTTGCTGTTCTTCAGAAAAAGAAAGCCATATGGTATTCTACGGTGCTATGGTTAGTGAAGGTATCATCGCTCTTATCTGGGCAGCAGCAGGTAGTGCAATTTATGCAACGACAGGAGGTCTTACAACTGGTTTAACAGCAATGCTTGCAAATGGCCAGGCAACATGTGTATATGATATTTGTACAAAAACAATGGGTGGTTTCGGTATCGTATTAGCAATGCTAGGTGTTATAGCATGTCCTATTACATCTGGTGATACAGCTTTCAGATCTGCACGACTTGTAATCGCTGACTGGTTCAAGATTGACCAGAAGCCATACCTTAGCCGTCTGTATATTTGCGTTCCACTTCTTGCAGCTGGTGCACTGATTAGCCAATTAAACTATGGTGTAATCTGGAGATATTTCAGCTGGTCAAATCAGACACTTGCAATGATAGCTCTTTGGACCGCATCAATGTATCTATATAAAAATGCAAAGAATTACTGGTTCACAGCAGTTCCTGCAACATTTATGTCAGCAGTTTCTGTCACATATTTCTTCTGTGCGCCAGAGTGCTTACATCTATCTACAAAAATAGCTTATCCAATAGGAATAATTGCAGCCGCTGTTTTCCTTGGATTATTTATAAGAGCTACATTAAAGCAACATGATACAGTTTCTCATTTCAAGATGATGCATCACGTATGATATAATATGAATAAATAGGAGCCGATAAGGTAAGCATATAGTACAAATCAAAACACTTATGGTTGATTAGAAATTTTCAATCATAAGTGTTTTTTAATATACATCTCTCAAAAATATGGTAATTTACGCTTTAAATAATTCCTAAAAACAACTAAAATAAAGACAATTAATGATAAATGAGGTATATGATGACTAAAAATATTCTCAACAACGTATTGAGTATAATCGGTATAATAATTGCGATTATTCTCACTATACCATTATTATTTATATGTTTTATATTAATGCTCACATTTTTACAAGGCGACACAAGAAGAGTTAATGAAGTTTTTGTATCACCTGACGGGTCGTATCAGGTTGAAAGTATCAATAACTCTGCCGGAGCAATGGATTCCGGTGAGAGTTTCCTTTGCATCGAATTTGCTGAAGATGTAAAAAAATATTCAGTAGAAGAGAAAAAGCCAGCAAAAAAAGCAATAGAACTCGATGGTATTCATAGTACTTATGGGGCCGATTACGACATTGAATGGACTAGTAATACATGCTTTACTGTAGAATGGACAGATTGGAAAGCCGAACATATTGTTGATGTGGAGATAGATGGCAAAGAATATACAATAGTGTCAGAGCAGACATTAGAAGACGAGAAATAGGATAATCTCTAAAGCAAATTGAGAATCATAAATCAGATAATCATGTAAGAGGTGTAAATGTATTTAATATCAGCATATTTTGATAAAAATACAACTGAAAAGCTTCAGGAATATATTTGCAAAATAGCAGAGGCATCAGGTAATAGTTTTATGCTAGATAATAATGTGCCGCCACATATGACGCTAACCGCAATAGAAGCTAGAAGCATAGATATACTGGTGCCTACTTTTGAAAACCTTAATAACAAATTACATGGCGGTGATATATCAATAATATCTGTAGGCCAGTTTATGCCGAAGGTAATATATGCAGCGCCATATTTAAACCAGTACTTGTTTAATCTTCAGCAGGATATATGCGAAGCTTTTGCTGATATTCCGGAAACAACTATAAGTAACTACTATAAACCGCTATCATGGTTGCCTCACATTACACTAGCTAAAACCTTAAATAAAGATCAAATGGCTAAAGCTATAATGTGCATGAGCGATTTTAAGGAGCTAAACGCTCAAGTAGTACGTATAGGCCTTGCAAAGGTTAATCCTCACCAAGATGTTAGCGAGATATCCTTGAAAAAATGACATTTATTAAATAAGGTTAGACACAACTAACTTTTAGCGATATAATAAATATAGAGATAGAAGAGGAGGTGTTTACTATGACACTTATTCAGATTCTTTCGATTATATTTATTGTTGGAGCTTTAATTTGGCAGCAATATTATTTACGCAAACATAGACATTAAAGAAATTGAAGAAATACCAATGACAAAAAACAATGTTCTAAACGACATCTTTTTTATCGGTTATGTGTACTCCCCATTTATGAGAGAATAATGCATAAAATGGGGAGTATTTTTTTGTGTAGTATTTGAGCAAAACCTTAAGTGAAAATATTTGACATACAATAATGGATTGGTGTATTTTATAAGCATAGAAGATATGGAACGGGTTCCATATAATATTATAATGACGCAGGACCGGGCTGCGTTTTTTATTGAGGGGATATGGAACGGGTTCCATATATGTTTTTACACTAGGAGGAGAAAAAATGAAAAGAAAAATTCTTTGCTCAGGTCTTGCCATTATGATGGCTTCATCTCTTATGGCGTGCGGATCTTCACAATCTACAAGTGGAGATGCCAGCACAGGTACTGAAGGCGCAACACAAGGTGATATGGACGATGCCGTAATTACTATTTGGTCACCAAGTGATAAAGAATCTATTGAGAATTGGTGGGCAGAAAAGATTGACGAATGGAACACAGCTCATCCAGACATGAAGGCAGCTCGTGAGGCAATTGATCGTTCAGATTCATATGCATATGATAATAAAATCGCAACAGCTGTAACATCAAATAGCCTTCCTTCAATATTCTTTGTAGACGGACCACAGGTTTCATACTATGCAGCTAATGGACTTATTGTTCCAATCACCGATTATTTTAGTGATAGTATTGATGATTTTGATCCTGCAACACAGGCTCAATGTACATATGATGGTGAATTATATGCAATATCAGCAACACAGTCTGGTGTAGCATTCTACTACAACAAGGATTTGTTAAAGGAATGTGGTGTTGATACTGATGACTTGGATTCAAGAACAATTGATAATCCAATAACATGGTCAGAAATGGCAGAAATTGCTGAGAAATGTACAACAGATAGTTATGTAGGAACACATATTATTATGGACCACGGCGAGGGTATTCCTTATGCTCTTGAGCCAATGTATATTTCAGAAGGTAAGGACTATATTTCAGATGATGGAACTACAGCAGATGGCTATGTAAATAGTGACGAATCTGTAAAGACAACTGCATTTCTTGCAGACCTAATTGCAAAGGGTTATGCAAATGTAGATCCTATTACAGATGAATTCTTAAATGGCGCATGCGCTACTGAGTTAGGTGGTTCATGGGATGTAGCTACACTTGAGGCTAATGCAACTTTCGATTGGGGCGTAACATATTATCCAGTTGCTGATGATACTCATAAGGCTGTTTCTCCATGTGGAGACTGGTCAGCAGCTATTTCAAAGGATTGCGAGAATGTAGAGGCTACAGGTGAGTTCCTTAAATGGTTAATGAATACAGAAAATGTTGCTTCATATGCAGATGCAATTGCTAAGCCTGCAACTAGAGCATCAGCTTATGATGAGGAATGTATGGCTTCTTATGCAGAAGGACCAAGAGCTTTATTCGTAGAACAGCTTCAGAATTCAGCTGCTCCTCGTCCAAGAACTCCATCATATGCAACTTTCTCAACAGATTATGCAGAAGCAATGTCAAATATCTTCTCAGAGGCTGCTTCGACAAAAGCTGTTGATGAATCATACATTAAAGAACAGTTAGATTCTGTAGCAGACAGTTTTGCTGAAGATTATAACACTTACTACGCAAATTAATTAGTAAGGCTTGATGATACTATATTAAAAGTCGCATCAATTATGGTGCGACTTTTATATAGCATAGTTAGTGGCTTAACAGTAAAGGAATTCTAAAAATAGGAGCAATACCGATGGCAAAAACAGAGCAAATGTCTGGAAGAAAACGGGATGAACGAATTGCTGGATATGTTTTTTCATTGCCTGCAGTAGCATTACTGATAGCGTTTTTAGTTGTACCGATTATATATACAGTGTACTATTCAGTATTCCAGTATCAAGTTATGAGACCAAACGATATAACATTCATTGGTTTTGAAAACTATCACAAATTGATTACTGATTCTGACTTCTGGATTTCATTAAAAAATACTTTTTATTTCACTATTGTAGTTGTGCCAGTCCAATGTGCATTAGCATTGATATTGGCAATGCTAGTATCTAAAAAATTTAAAGGTGTAGCAATATTTAGAACTATGTATTTCAGTCCACAGTTGACATCTATGGTTGTAATTGCTGTTCTTTGGACTGTTTTATACAACTCTAATCCTAATACTGGATTAATTAATGCGTTATTAGTAAATCTTGGTCTTGAACCAATTAACTTTTTGACCAATGAGAGAACAGCGATGAATTCAATCATCTTTATGTCTGCATGGCAAGGAGCAGGCTACCAGATGATGATTTTTCTTGCAGGATTGCAGGGCATTCCAAGAGATCAATACGAAGCTGCCTCAGTTGATGGTGCAACACCTTGGCAACAGTTTTGGTTTGTCACAATACCAAATCTTAAAGGAACAATTAAGTATGTCATTATGATTACTATGATTCAGGCGATGAAGCTATTCACACAGCCATATGTAATGACACAGGGCGGTCCAAGAAATTCCACAAAAACCATGGTGTATTACATCTACACCCAGGGATTTCAAAAAGGAAATTTTGGATATGCCTGTTCAGTTGCAGCTGTATTCTTTGTGATTGTTGTGGCAATGTCGTTAATTATGCAAAAAATAACATCAGAAGAATGAAAGGAGTAGCTTATGAAATCTTTAAAAGCACAGAAAGCACTTCAGAAAATTCTATTCTATGCTGGTAATACAATAATTGGAATTATCTTTGTTTCTCCTTTGATTTGGATGATTTCAGCATCGTTAAAACCAGAAGCAAAAATATTTGCTAACATGAATTCAATACAGACTTTTGTTCCTGAAGATGCAAGCTTTGATAACTTTATTGAGGTTTTCAGACGAGTTGATTTGATGAACGTGTTTGAGAACACTATCACATATATTTTGCTTATTTTAGTATTTGATTTATTAATCAATTCAATATGCGGATATGCATTGGCAAAATTTCGTTTCAAAGGAAGAAAGCTAATTCTTAGCTTTGTAGTTGCATTAATGGTAATGCCAATGGAGGCAATTTTGCTTCCAATGTACATTGAAATGTCACAGCTAGGTTGGGTAAATTCACTGCCAGCATTGGTAGTTCCATCAATTGCAAAATGCTTTTCAATATATATGTTTTACAACTTTTTCAAGGATATTCCTGATGATTTATTGGAAGCAGCTTCAATTGACGGTAGTTCACCAATCAGAACTTTCTTTAGCATTGTAATGCCTATATCAAAAACGGTATATGCTACAGTATTTATTTTGGATTTTGTTGCTCATTGGAATGATTTCATGTGGCCATTCTTGATAATGACAGGTAAGGAAAATCGCACTATACAGCTTGCAGTTCAGTCATTTTTTGGAACACAGCCTGTACATTATAGTGCTATCATGGCATCACTGGTATTATCTGCAATTCCTATGATAGTTATGTTCATATTTATGCAGAAATACTACGTTGAAGGTATAGCATCTTCGGGTATAAAAGGATAAAAAATAAATATAATAAAAGCAATAAATTAACTTGAAAATTTGCCCAAAAACAGATATCTTAAACTAAAATATCCACATGAAAGGGTAAGAAATTATGGCGACAATTAGAGATGTTGCGCAAAAAGCTGGAGTAGGTGTAGCAACTGTATCTCGTGTACTTAGTGAAAATGGGTATGTAAAAGAGGAAACAAAGCAAAAGGTTATGGAGGCTATCCGTGAACTTAATTACACCCCAAATGAGATTGCTAGAAATTTATATTATAAAAGAACAGGTATAGTTGCAGTTATCATCCCTCAGATTTCTCATCCTTTTTTTGCAGAATTCGTTGATAAACTGGTAGTAGAGCTGCTCGCACATAATTATAAAGCTATGATTTGCAATACATGGTCAGAGGAAAGCTATGAGCTACAGTACTTTGATATGTTAAAACGCAATATGGTTGATGGTATAATCTGCGGTACTCACTCTGTTACTAATGAAGAATATTTTAATATCAATCGTCCTATTGTTGCTTTAGATCATACATTTGGTCGCGGTATACCATGCGTGTCAGTAGATCATAAGGAAGGTGGACGCCTTGCGGCGATGGAATTAATACAGGCTGGCTGTAAAAATGTACTACAGTTTCGTGGCTCCTCAAACGTGGATTCACCAGCGTCATTAAGACACGACGTATTCGAAAAAATAATACGTGAACACGGACTTGGTTATCAGGAAATTATTACAGATATGAATGATTTATCTGAAGCAACAGCAGACAGAAATGCATATGAATTCTTCGAAAAATATCCTGATGTAGATGGCATATTTGGAACGGATTTCACGGTGATGTCTGCTATGAAAAGAGCTCATGAGCTGGGAATTGATATTCCAGGAAAGCTAAAAGTAGTAGGTTACGATGGAACAAAAATTAGTAGATTGGCTAGCCCTGGATTGACTACTGTATGTCAGCCTATTGGTGATTTGGCCAAGCAATCAGTGAATATTATGATGGATTTAATAAACGGTAAAACTATTGACAGTAGTGATGTACATTTATCTGTTAGTTTACATCGTGATCAATCAACAGCTATTAACTAATCTGATTTAGGCAAATTTATAAAAACGATAATGGAGTTTTTATGAATAGTAAATCATTAATTAAGGCACGAGAGTATGAACTACAGGAAGAGGCTAAAGTCAATGTAAATGACAGAGCAGCCTTTCACCTTACTCCTAGAGTTGGATGGATGAATGATCCTAATGGATTCTCCTATTATAAGGGAAAGTACCATTTATTTTATCAGTATTATCCATATGATACTAGCTGGGGACCAATGCATTGGGGGCATGCTTGCACAGAAGACTTTATTAAATGGGAATATTTGCCAGCCGCATTGGCGCCAGATCAAGAGTATGACGATTTTGGTTGTTGGTCTGGTAGTGCTGTAGAGTTAGCTGACGGAACTCATGCATTGATGTACACAGGCGTAGTTGAGGATCCTCAAACAAAAGAATTTACCCAGACACAGTGCTTAGCTGTGGGAGATGGTATTGACTATATAAAGCTTGAAAATAATCCTGTTATAGATGGTTCGTTGCTCCCAGAGGGTGGTAGCAGAGCGGATTTTAGAGATCCTAGAATCTGGTACGACAAGGACGATCAATTATATTATTTGGTCGTGGGAAATAGAACAGAGGATGGCAGTGGAGCCATCTTATTATTTCAAAGTCCTGATGTGAAGCAATGGGAATATGTAACAACCTTGGATCGTAGTGATAATAAATATGGAAAAATGTGGGAATGCCCAGATTTCTTTTCGTTGGATGATACACAGGTTTTGTTAGTTTCACCTCAGGAAATGCGAGCTCAGAAATTAGAATTTCATAATGGAAATAATTCTATTTGTCTTTTAGGTAGTTACAATAAAAAGAAACACAAATTTGAACGTGAGCGCGTTCAAAGCGTTGATCAGGGGCTTGATTTTTATGCTCCTCAAACGGTGGAGACACCTGATGGCAGAAGAATACTTATAGGCTGGATGCAATCTTGGGAATCAAGTAGAAATCAACCCCATGACAATAAGTTCTTTGGAACTATGTCAATACCAAGAGAGCTATCTATTAAAGATGGAAGGCTTTTGCAGAAGCCTGTTAAGGAATTAGAAAAGTATCGTGATAATCGAGTATCTTATCAAGGTGTGACATTCAAGGAGCCTATGCAATTAGATGGTATTAATGGGCGAATTCTTGATATGGATATTTGCTTACAAATGCCAGAGGCAACAACCAATGATGTGGTTACAATTGCCTTTGCAAAAGACCATGAAAATGAGACTATAATACAGTATTTTCCCCACAGTGGATTATTACGATTTGATAGAAATAACTGTGGATTTGACTGCGACATTCTCAATGTAAGAGATGTTGAAACAACCCCTTATAAATTGAAGCTACGGATTCTATTAGACCGTTACAGTTCAGAAATCTTCCTCAATGAAGGTGAACGAGTACTTTCAAATACTTTTTATACACCTATTCAAGCAACAGATATTACATTCCATGCGACATCAGAAGCATATATGGATATTACTAAATGGGATTTGATGCTGTAACCAAAAATATAGTCATTTTCACTCTTCATAATTCTCATATATAAATCAGAGGTGGAAATTCGCTAAAAAGTGAATTTCCACCTCTGTGTTTTTTCTATATGCAGATTGTTTTAACATGTATATATGAAACAAAAATGAGAAATATGGTAATTAAAACTTTTATTTAGCTTTCTAATCAACTAAAATAAAGGCATTAACAAATCGAAATTTGTAGGACAGGCACAACGAATGGGAGGATAACTATGGATGCTAGAGAGTATTTGGAAATATTGCATGTTGCGGAAAGGCTAAAAGATACCCCAAGACATTGCACAACAACAAAGCGCAGGACAGAAAGCGTAGCTGAACATAGTTGGCGCATTTCGCTTATGGCTTTTTTGTTAAGACACGAATTTAAAGATATAGATATAAATAAGGTAATTGATATGTGCCTTATACATGATCTTGGCGAGTGCTTTACAGGCGATATCCCAACTTTTGTAAAGACTGACTCTGATAGAGAAATTGAAGATTCATTATTAAATCAGTGGGTAAAAACGCTTCCTGCAGAATTATCTGAAGACATAGCGGCACTTTATAAAGAAATGGATGCACAAGAAACTAAGGAAGCTAAGCTTTATAAATCACTAGATAAACTAGAAGCCTTGATTCAGCATAATGAATCACCACTTGATACTTGGTCTGAAAATGAGTTTGAACTCAACAAGACCTACGCATTCGATACAGTAGCGTTTTCCTCTTGGCTTACAGAATTGCGAGAGGTAATTTTAGAAGACACTATGAAAAAGATAGAATCTGGGAGTTAAACAACTATCTTTTATATATGAGGACAATAAATAATGAAGCAACAATTAAAGATATTACTTGTAACCATGTTATCCGTTTCATTGTTCACTGCATGTGATGAAAAAAAGGAAGATTTTTCAGATAGTATTCCAATCATTAATAGTTGCTCTTTTTATGGAAATAGCGACGGAAATGATTCTTCTCAAATAATTCCTTATTCGTCCACTCACAAGATGAAATATACATTAAATGATTGCTACAAAAGAAACGATTATTATGAAGCTGTTTTTCGCTCTTATGAAAATATTTTAGGATATAGTGAATATTATGAAATAGAGCAGGTAAATTATACTCTTGATGAGTTGATGGAAAATAGAGTAGAACACTATCATTTCATTGTTATGGATGCAGAAGATCCTTGTTTGCCAAATATTAACAATGACTACAAAACGCTAGTCTTTGATGTTGAAACTGGAGATTATTGGGCTGGTACAAATATTCAGAGTTTAAATATTTATGGTAAATGCCAAAACAATGACTATGATGCTGACTCACAATTGATAAGTTACGTGGAAGGATACTGGGAATTTCCTGAATATGATAATTTCTACGAATATCTAGCATCAATGGATTGGTTAAAAAAGGATGATTAGCGGAAATTTTGGAAAAGGTGGCTATGATCCATATACCAGTGACAATCATGGAATAGTAGAATATCATCATATGGATGAAACTGGTGAACACTACTTAGATAGTTGGACTGAAGCATTTTAGTATAGAGATTTTTGGATGGGGGATGTTTATGACAGATGTATTTACAGATATTATCATACGGATTGAAGGGTGGGGATATGTACTGATTCCTGCTTTTTGCATTATTATGATGGTCCTTTTGCGTAAGAGATGGATCTACTCTCTTTGCACGGTTGCAGTGACTGTCTTTTATGCATGGGTGGAGCTAAAGTTTATAAATTACAGGGCCCAGTTTTCTACTGATGTTGGGGGCATAGCACTTGCGCAGCTTATTTTCCCTGGGCTGTACATCATTTTGGGACTTGTTTTTTTTACTTATAGGTCTCATTGTCTTGACGAAAAAGAAAATTTGACTATCGTTCAACAAGGAGAAAAAAGTGTCAATTCAAGGATTAAATCAAGCAGACAAAATAATCTCAATGGCTAAAGAAGGGGCTAACTGGAAAAAAATGCCTCAAAAAAAAGGTCCTAGAAAGAAAAAATACAAAGGATCTGAAAAATATATATGTAATAAATATGGAAAAACAATAGTAGTATATAGTGATTACAATCCAGCTGAAATATTCTGGAACCCTTTAAATCTTTTATTTTTGATTCCATTTATACCAATTATGGTTTTTCTAACTCTTGGGTATTATAAATACTTGAATGATAGCAAAGGCATATTATTTCTCATTTTGGATATTATTATTTTTATTTTATCTCTATGGACAATAGATATTTCGTTGCTAATAAAATATTTTAGATATAAAGATTTTAAGGAGGCTTGAAGTGAATTATACAGATAATAAGGTAAAGGTTACAGTGGTAGAAAGTCATTGCCCAAAGTACAAAGTAGGAGATGTTATTCGCTTTATAGGTAGTGACCTTGATAAAGATAACAGCGATAAGGTTTGCATGGTTGCAATGCAGGCAATATATCCTTTCATTTATGCATTTAGAAGAGGGGGAAATTTAAAAAATGGACCTTATCAGTGTATTGATTGCGGAGAGACTGTAGTATTTAATATAGAAATTGAATCATAAAAATAGAAATTTAACGGAATTGCAGTAGCATGAAACATCAAAAATGTTGGATTGAATATGAAAACTATGAGCATGGCGGAAGATTCGAATCAAAGTTTGATAATGAGGAAGAAGTTATATTGGAGTTACTTGATGATGTAAAAGGGAAAGCATTGTTAAAAGTACGCTACGATAGGATGCATTCATAATAAAAAGGACCATATCACTGCAGCCATTGCATACATATGGAGATTTTAGTAGCTTAGGGCAAATGTATGGCTTATTGCTAATTAAAGTTATATATGGAGATAATAGGATGAAAAAGAAAGAACTATTAAAGATAGTAGGTTGCTTTGTATTAATTTGTTTATCATTTTTTGTCGCTGCAAGGTATTATTTTGAAAATAATACAATCTGCACTATATGCTGGATTGTCATTGGTTCAAGAAATGTATTTGAGCTAGTCCGCCGAATCAAAAATTCAAAGAAAGAAGATTATGAAATAAATTCAAATAATCATGCAGATTAAATGATATGAATATACCTATATTTTTATATAAATGACAAAGATAAATTCAAATTTGTAGATTAAATTAAGTGGAAGTTATTATGCAGAAAATTAACTAGAAGGAGATAACAAGAATTGGGAACTTTTGATGTAAAAGAATGTAATGATATTGAGGTGGCAAAAGCATTATTCATTGAGTATTCTCAGATAAAAGGTGCCGAGGGATGCTTTGTTTCTTTTGATAAAGAATTGGCCGATTTAAATAATTTTTACAAGGGTGGAGCAATTCTCATTGGTTATGAAAATGGTAAACCTGTAGGCTGTATAGCTATAAAAAAAGTAGATGTCACAACCTGCGAAGGAAAACGATTGTTTATTAAACCAGAGTATCGTGGGAAAGGGTATGCAAGAGTTCTACTTAATTCCATGATAGAAAAGTCGCGAATGCTTGGGTATGACCAACTGACATTTACTACTAAACCAGAAGTAATGAAAACAGCCTATGAATTATATAAGCGTATGGAGTTTGAGGAATTAGGCTGTGAAAATGGAACGGTATCTATGAGAATAGTATTATAGGGCTTAATATAATCAATTAGGAGTAACACAATGCTTACAGAATTACATGAAAAAGTATTGCTAAAGATATGTATGCTATTACATGATTCCGGTAAGGATGTTTGCTGGGGATTAACAGGAAGTACATCTTTTGCACTTCAGGGGATGGATTATGAGCCTCATGATATAGATATTCAGACTGATGAAGCAACGGCTTATATCTTAGGCAAGTTGTTAAAGGGATACGAGGTACAGCCTGTAACCTTTAGTGGTAATGAAAAGATTAGATCTCACTTCGGAAAGTTTTTAGTGGTGGAATGGATATCAGGTTCCGGTGTTGAAACTTTCATATGAAGCTGAAGCCTATAGAAAGCTGGGACGTTTAGAGAAGGCAGAGCAACTAGAACGATTTGCACGGGAAAGACAACTTCATATTTGTCTGACTAAATAAACATATCATTTAACGATACCGTCACTTCCAGAGGTAAATGCAAAAAATCCTATATACCATGATTTTACAAAGGTTACTGCAAAAAATGTGGTAGCCTTTTTTAGTTGACAGGAACGGAAAAATAGTATCTTGTTGTGACTATTGTAACTACAACGAAAATGATTTAAGATAGAGTCGATGGAGGTGTCAGAATGCAGATTTCAAGCAGATTTACAATAGCGGTTCATGTGCTTATAGCAATTGAAACATTTAAGAATGACCATAAAATCACCAGTGAATTTCTTGCGTCCAGCGCAAATGTAAATCCGACGGTAATCAGAAGACTCTTGCAGCAGCTGAAGAAGGCGGAGATTGTAACAGTGAAGCGGGGAAGCGGCGGTGCCGATATAGAGAAATCCTTGACGGAGATAACGCTTCTGGATGTTTACAATGCTGTGGAGCCTGTCGAAAATGGACAGTTGTTTCATTTCCATGAGAATCCGAATGAGTTATGCCCTGTGGGACGTAACATTCACAGGATCATGGATCACAGGCTTGAAGAAATACAGAATGCCATGGAAGATAAAATGCGGCGAATAACCATAGCTGATGTAATGGCGGATGCGAACAAGCTGATAGAATTTTAAAAAGTTTTGTTGTAACACTTGACGTCACAACGGGGGTGGTGGTACACTTCTGTTGTATCAATCAATATCACAACAAATGGAGGTATCAGAAATGTCTAACTATAGTAAGGTAAGTGTTGCAAGCAATCCGAGAACTGAACTACATGATCAGCTGGGACTTACAGGGGCTGAGATCAGCATCAACCATCTTCCGGCAGGTGCGAGTGTTCCTTTTGCTCATTATCATAAGACCAATGAAGAGATTTACATCATTCTTTCCGGCAAGGGAAAAGCGGTAGTTGACGGTGAGGATATAGAGCTTTCTGCCGGTGATATCGTGCGTATTGCGCCGGATGGGAAAAGACAGTTCTTCGCGGCAGATGATTCTGAGATCAGCTATGCCTGTATCCAGGTGAAGGCAGATTCTCTTGAAGCGTATACCGCCGACGATGCAGTAATCGAGTAAGTATGAGTTTTAAAGTTGTGGGCATTTCTGCAAGCAGATGTCCATAACTTTTTATGTGGAGAGCTATGAGTATTTGTATTAAAGATCAGATTCAGAACATGAATCTTGTTATAGGATGCACTGTTGGATGTCCGTACTGCTATGCCAGAAACAATACGAGGCGTTATCACATCATAGATGATTTTGAAAAGCCACAGTTTTTTCAAGGAAAGCTTCGTATGATGGAAAAGAAAAAGCCGCAGAATTTTCTGCTGACCGGCATGAGCGATCTCTCGGGCTGGCATGAGGAATGGAGAGAGGAAGTCTTTAAAAAGATAGCAGAGAATCCTCAGCACCAGTTTCTTTTTCTTACCAAACGACCGGATCTTCTGTCTTTTAAAACAGATCTTGATAATGCATGGTTTGGCGTTACAGTTACGAGAAAGTCTGAGTTATGGCGTATTGATGCACTGCGGGGCAATGTTAAGGCAAAAAAATATCATGTTACCTTTGAGCCTTTGTTCGATGATCCGGGTAAGGTTGATCTTACAGGCATTGACTGGATTGTGGTGGGAACCATGACAGGTGCAAAGAGCAGGACTGTTAAAACAGATCCCGAGTGGGTTTATTCATTGACAGAACAGGCTCATGAACTGAAAATTCCTGTATTCTGGAAAGAAGATCTTGTTCCGATTATGGGAGAAGAAATGATACAGGAAATGCCGGATGCTTTTAACAAAGTGTTGGAGGAACAGAGGATATGGAACAACCAGAAATCAAAGTAAATCATATAGAAACAAAAAGTGTAATGACAAAATCGAATACTCCTATTGGAGGATATTCGGTGAATCCCTATGTGGGGTGTCCCCATGCCTGTAAATACTGCTATGCATCTTTTATGAAACGCTTTACAGGGCATACGGAGGAATGGGGAACTTTCATGGATGTGAAAGACTGGCCTGAAATAAAGAATCCAAAGAAGTATGCCGGTCAGAAAGTAATCATTGGAACAGTTACGGATGGTTATAATCCGCTAGAGGAAACATATAAAAATACAAGAAGACTTCTAGAAGAACTAAAGGACAGTGGTGCGGACATACTTATCTGTACAAAGTCAGACCTTGTACTAAGAGATCTGGATCTGCTAAAAGAGATCAATGAAAATAGCAGACTTACAGTATCATGGTCAATCAATACTCTCGATGAAGAGTTTAAAGATGATATGGATGCGGCAGTAAGCATAGAAAGAAGGCTTGCTGCAATGAAAGAGGTATATGCGGCAGGCATTCGTACAATTTGCTTCATTTCACCCGTGTTCCCGGGGATTACGGATATAGAGGCAATCATAGACAGGACAAAAGATCAGTGTGACCTTGTATGGCTTGAGAATCTAAATCTTCGTGGAGGGTTTAAGGCAGATATCATGAAATACATTTCCGATAAACATCCGGATCTAGTGCCACTGTATGACGAAATCTATAACAAAAAGAACCGCAGCTATTTTGAAGCGCTGGAAAAGAAAGCAGAAGAGCTGGCTAAAAAGTATGATTGCAGGTTTGTTGATAATGAAACTCCGTATGAGAGAGTAGAGAAAGGACATCCAACAATCGTAGATTACTTTTACCACGAAGAAGTAAGAGGAACTGCTAATAGTGGAAAGAGAAATGTAATACATAATCCTTGATTGAAGAAAAAAACCGGAAGTTAATCGCACAAATTCAAGTTTGTCTAACTAAATAAACATACTATAAGGAGCTGGTTTAGCTCCTTTATTTATGCATATTATTTCCAGAACTAAATGCAACAGTAATGTATGTTTTGCTTTTACCTGTAAAAATTTGCATTAAGTATCGGAATTTTGCATTTAATAAAAAAAGTTACTAATATCACTTGATAAAAATCGCAGAAGAGAGTAAAATGTATCTATCGGATAAACATCTGTTTATCCGATAGATAGTGTTAAAAAAGGCCGAAAATACGGCATTTCTATCTATCCCCTGTTTTTCAAATTTTTGGGAGGATTTACAATATGGGTAAAGATTCACAGTTCTATAAAGACAAAACAAAGAATCAAAAAATCAAATTACGTGAGTTAATCTCACAGCTTCCTAAGTGTGCTTCTGATTATATTTATTCTAAGGAACATACAACTCAGCCTAGCACCTTAATTTCATATTCATATGATCTACTAACTTTTTTTCGATTTTTAGGAGCCTCCAACCCTACAATTGATGGTTCAGACCTCAAAAAAATTGATTACGGCGTTTTAAATAAAATTACAGCTGATGATATTATTGAGTACCAACGTTACTTAGAATTAAATGTTGTAGGTGAACAACACGAAAATGATAAAAAAGCAATTGCTCGTAAAATGTCTCCATTACGCGGTATGTTCAAGTATCACTATACCAGACACAATATTGACGATGATCCAACGGCTACAGTTGAATTACCAAAGCTCAAAAAAGACAAAAACATCATTAGAATGAACAATTATGAGGTTCAAGCAATTCTAGACGCCATTGATAACGGAACTGCCTATACATCTGAGCGCCAACGCATGTATAATCAAAAAACACGTGGCCGCGACCTGGCAATCCTTACTTTGATGCTAAATACTGGAATCCGTGTCAGCGAATGTAATGGCCTGGATTTAAATGATGTAGATTTTCATGTTAATTCTTTAACAATCGTTCGAAAGGGAGGCGGACAGGACGTTATCTACTTCAATCAGGAGGTTGCAGACGTTCTAAAAGACTATATAAATGGCGAACGCCAATATATAAATCCTATAGAAGGCCATGAAACTGCTCTCTTCTATTCCCTTCAAGGAAAAAGAATTAGTGTAGATGCAATTGAAAATCTTGTTAAGAAATACGCCAAAATAGTGGTTCCAAACAAAAAAATCACGCCTCATAAGCTACGAAGCACCTATGGCACTGCCCTCTATCGTGAAACCGGCGATATCAGGCTTGTAGCTGATGTACTAGGCCACGAAAACATTAATACAACTATCGACTACTATGCTGCTATTGAAGATGAGCACAAGCGACAGGCCCGTAACGCAGTAGATTTCCGAAGAAAAGATACATAAAAAATGGTATAGGAATTTCCTATACCATTTTTCTATATTTATTAAGTAAATCTTCAAAATAAGCAGGCAACGGAGCATCTACTTCAACATATTCTCCAGTAGTAGGCTGAACAAATCCAATTGTTTGAGCATGAAGCGTTTGCCCCTGAAGATTCTTAACTGGCTTTCCATAGACATCATCCCCAAGCAATGGATGGCCTATATGAGCCATGTGAACACGAATCTGATGGGTTCTTCCGGTTTCTAGCTTAAACTGTACATAAGAATAGCCTTTATATTGTTCTAAAACCTTGAAATGAGTGATTGCCTCTCGACCATCGCTTACTACAGCCATTTTCTTTCTATCTTTTGGATTTCGCCCAATTCTAGCATTTACAGTGCCTTCGTCCTCTTTAAAATTCCCAATAACGATTCCCTTATATATACGATTTACTGAATGCACTTTAATTTGAGCTGCAATATCATTATGAGCTTTATCGTTTTTGCAAACTAAAAGCGACCCCGTAGTATTCATATCTATTCTATGTACAATTCCTGGTCTAATTTCTCCATTAATTCCAGATAATGAATCTTTGCAATGATACATAAGTGCATTAACAAGTGTACCAGAATAATGACCTGGAGCTGGATGCACAACCATTCCCTTAGGCTTATTAACAACAATTACATCCTGATCCTCGTAAAGGATTTCAATAGGAATATCCTCAGGCTGAATATCTATCTCTTTTACAGGCTCGATGCTTACAACAATATCATCACCAAGTTTGGTCTGATATTTAGACTTGACCTGTTTTCCATTAACTAAAACAAAGCCACTATCAATGGCTTTTTGATAGTAGCTTCGTGATTTCTCAGGTAATGCTTGAGCTAAATATTTATCTATTCTGACTCCACAATCTGCAGAATCCTCAATTGATAAAGTAAATTCATCCATTCTTTGTAATCTTTAATCCTTTTTTAATATCATCTAAATCTTCATCTGTATAATACCACATAATAAGAATTAACAGTAAAATAACAGAGACTGTAACGTAGCAATCTGCAACATTAAATACAGGAAAATTAATAAGGGAAAAATAAATAAAATCAACAACATAGTTATTCATGATTCTATCGATATAATTGCCTATAGCTCCTGCAATCAAAAACACAATAATATAATCTAAAGCCTGGTATTTCTTAGTCTGAGGCATCTTTACCAAAATATAACAAAGAGCCACAAGAAGAATCGGTGTAATAATTGCAAATACAATCTGCTTTCCCTCTAAGATTGAAAAAGCTGCGCCTGTATTCTCCAAATAATGCAGCTGCAATACATTTGGAATAAGAATTATATCTGCTTTATTCATAAGATGTCTCACAGCCAAAACTTTAGTAAACTGATCGAGAGCAATAAGTAAAACTGTAAGTATTAAACTATAAAGCAATGAAACTGATTTTTTATATTTGTAAAACATTAAACTAGCACCTTATCTATAGCCCAAAGCAAATCTTCATCGGAAAAATCCAAATATGAATCGGCCTGACCTACCGCCTTTAATATAGTAAATTTAATCTTGTTCCCAGTCATTTTTTTATCTGACTTGGTAGCTGCAAGAACTTCTGTCGGATTCAAACCATCTACACTAACAGGAATATCAAACTCCTTCAAAGTCTCAATAATATCAGAAACCTCATCATCCGATACGCAAGATAATTTGTTAGATAAATAAATTGCTGAGACCATACCAAGTCCAACACACTGTCCGTGTCCCAATGTAAAATTCTTAAGCTTCTCAATAGCATGGCCAATGGTGTGACCAAAATTAAGATACGCTCTGATACCTTTTTCCTTTGGATCAATTTCTACTACATGGCCTTTAATTCCACAGCACTTTCCTACAGCATATGCCAAGGCATCATAATTGCGCTCTTTTAACAAAGTAGAATTAGCCTTAAGCCAATTATAGAAATCCTTATCAGCAATAAGAGCACTCTTTACAACTTCACCCATACCACAAATAAAGTTATTATCATCCAGTGTATTTAAAGAACCAATATTCATATAAACAAGCTTAGGCATATAGAACGCACCAACCATGTTTTTATATTGATTGAAGTCAACTCCTGTTTTGCCACCTACAGAACTATCAACTTGAGAAAGCAATGTAGTAGGAACTTGAATAAAATCAATGCCTCTTAAAAAAGTAGCCGCAGCAAAGCCAGTTAAATCACCAACAACACCGCCACCCAAAGCAACAAGCAGGGAGTTTCTGGTAAATTTATGGTTTATTAAATGCTGATATAACATATTAACAATACTAAGATTCTTAGATTCTTCTCCAGCATCAAAGCTAAATGAGTATACTTCCGAATCAGCATTCTTAAATCCTGATATAATTTCATGTAAATATAGCTTAGCTACATTGGAATCCGTAACAATACAAATCTTATCGTATTGATGGTTTACTTCTGAGTTAAATACATTTATTAAATCAGAAAAATCTGGTCTAAATACAATTTTATAACATGGCTTGTTCTCGTAATTGATTAGTAATTCTTGAAGCATTTTATTCTCCCGTAATGATCAAAAGCAAGTCAACATAAGTCAAAAGAAAAAGCACCAGATAATCTGGTGCTTAAAATTTAAAAGCCTGTTTGAATTCCTGTAAAGTCAAAGGCATCAACGATTCCTGCTAAATCACCAGATAGCTCAACTCCTGCAGGTGTGATAATGAAGATGTAATCTTCGATTCTCTGAAGGTTACCATCGATTGCATAACATGTACCACATGTGAAATCAATGATGCGCTGAGCAACTCCTAAATCCAAACCTTTCATATTAAGTAAAACGGTTCTATCAGCTAAAAGTGTCTCAGAAATCTCTCTGGCATCCTCAAATGAAGATGGCTTAATAACACAAACCTCCATAACGGTTCCTTTCCCTTTATTTCTCATAGGTGTAATCTTTGGAGCTGGTTTAGCAGCTCTAGTCTCTTTTTCAGAAGGCTTGTTCAAAACTGGACGTCTTTCTTCGTCTGAATTCTTTCCGAATTTGTTGAAGAAGGATTTATCCTCTTCCTCATCATATAATTCATCATCATCATATTCGTCGTAGTCGTCACTAAGATGCATCGCGTCAAGCATTCTTTCAAACATAACATACTCCTCTTTATTTAAATATTATAGTTTCTCTCGCCGAAGATTGCTGTACCTACACGTACATGAGTAGCACCTTCTTCTATGGCAACTTCAAAATCATTTGTCATTCCCATAGATAAAATTCTCATATCTACATTATCAAGGTTTTTACTTGCTATGTCAACCGATAAAGCCTTTATTTTGTTAAAAATTGGTCGATTTTCTTCAGAAACCACTACATTTGGTGCTATAGTCATTAATCCTTCGATGTGAACATTCTCCAAATGAGAAATTTCTTCACAAAGCTGTAATGTTTCTTCAAGCTTAACACCAAACTTTGTAGATTCGTTAGCTGCATTTACTTCGATAAGAATTGGTACAACTATTCCATGTTTTTTAGCCTGAATATTAATCTCTTCAGCTAATCTGTAACTATCTACAGAATGAATAAGCTTAACCTTATCTACAATATATTTAACTTTATTACGCTGGAGGTGACCGATTAAATGCCAATCAATATCATTTGGCATCTCAGGAATCTTTCCTGTAAGTTCCTGAACTTTGTTCTCACCAAAGCTGCGAATACCTGCGTCATAAATCACCTGCAAATCCTCTACAGGCTTTGTCTTACTAACTGCAATAAGAGTAACTTCCTCTCTTGCTCTACCAGCTCTCTTGCAAGCAGCCGCAACTCTTTCTTCTACATTTGTTAAATTCTCTTTTAATTCTTGTTCTCTCATTCAAAAGCTCCTTAATTAAATCAAGATTGTATTTATTAATTTATGATTGAATTTTCTTCTACTTCATCGCCCTGTAATACAATATGGTCATACATGGATATACCATAGTTTGTACCTGTTTTAATTATTGAATAATCATCATTCTGATAAAGTATTTCTATCTGCTTAAATACTGCATAGCCTTTATTGACATTATATACGCCTTCCAATTTATCAGTGGTAGAACCAACTACATACTGCTCATTAGAATTAGGCTTAATCAACTTATCACCTCTGGTAACAATTTCATCATCTATAAAGTAATACTCATCAGACTCATAATATATTGTTGGAGTAATATACATATTTTCTGAACCAGATTGAAGAAGGAAGCCAGCATCATCAGTATTGTTTCCCTGCATCATATAGTCCTTTGGTATTGTATAGAACTCTTTCTCAACGATTGACGAATTAGGAATCTTTAAGCCAGAAATATTGTTATTAATAATCTTCACATGTACATAACGAGAATCAGCGAAGCGATCCATGGAATCGTCCAAAGTTAAAACAAGATAATATTTTCCGGCCTTCTCCTGAAATTCAAGATTTGTCCAGGTTTCTGTATCATCCTCTAGGAACTTTATTTTTAAATAAGATTCACCTTGAAGAGAATCATATAAATTCTCGTCTACTTCCAATACTAAATTCCAATGATCCGATGTAATAAGCTTATATACAGGCTGACCTACAACAACAGATTCTTGTGCTTTAAGATTCTCAGTAGAATATTCTGAAGTATCAAAAGAATCTGCGGTAAATGTATCAGTCGTTAAATCTTCCATTCCATCAATGGAATATACTACCAGTCCAGGTGTAGCACTGTTATAAATACTAAATGAACCAGAAGCTATTGCAGAGTCCAGTGAATCTCCCATAGATTCCATAGCCGAAACTGTATATAATTGTTCAACCTGAGATTCTAAGTCATTTTTAAATGAATATGTCTTAGTAAAATTAATACCGTCATAATCAATTAAATAATTAGAAACTGTAGATTGAATCTTAGAATAATCTTCTTCATCTAAAACTATCTCTGAATCATCACCAGAGTTCTCCAGTGAGGATAAGATTTCACCTGTGGTGTCTAACGCATACACCTGGGATTTTGAGCCAACTTTACCAAAATTTTCAGCAAGGTACAAAATATCTCCAGAATTATCCGCATACACAATCTGCTCTTGTCTGATAGCAAGTGCATTATATTCAAGATTTGAAGATATAGAACCCTGTGACACCTCATAAACAGTAATGTTATCTGCAGTGACATAAGTAAATAAATGATACATCATATAGATAAACATTACGCCTATGACGATAAAACCAATAGAAAAATGGTATTGCTTTGGGTATTTAATTATTTTGTTATCATTTTTCTTTTTTCTTTTCATATATTGTCTAACATAATTATAGGGCACGCAAACCGTGCCCTAATATACTCATTAAATTATAAAGAGATAATGATTTTGCCTTTCGCGTTTTCTGGCAAATCCTTTTCATTTTTACTAACTGATAAAACGAATTTAACATCATACATGTTGCAAATCTTATCAAGCTTATTAAGGGCTACATTAAGACCATCTGATGAATCAACGTAGGAAACAGTAAGAAAACTATCAAGAAATACTTCTTGAATATCCGCATTCTGAGATAAAACTCCACTAAGGAAACCTAAAAACTCATCTGTAGATTCAACTGGATAATCCCCCATGTTTATCAATCGAATCTTCGAATCAAGTTCGTACATGTGCTTCGTATTCTTGTCAATGTAAACAACAGATCCATCAACCTTTTTGACATCACTGTTAACCTTGTCAAGTAAATACTTTGTCTTGCCTTTACCCTTTTCGCCTGAAATAATTTCCACCATGTCAAAATACCTCCCTTAAATTTTTAGTTATATCAATTTTAACATAATGCTGTTAAAACCTAAATACTAAATGCCAAATTATAGGCAATAGTTACTAAGTATTTCATTCATGAGCAGATATAAATTAGAACGACAATCTGCGTTAAAAACTATCGATATTATTTTGTCGTGGTCTTCATTTTCTGAAAGAAGAACCAAGCAATAGCCTGCAGCTCCTGTTGTACCAGTTTTACCACCTAAAATAGTGAAGCCTGAAGGTGTATTTACATTTCCAGTAATGTATTGATTTGTGGTCTTCCACTCCTGAGTCTTTGCTTCTCCACCACTTGTATAGCTAGCCGTGTATGTGCTTGCTGTAAAAATAGTATAGAACTGTTCATTAGACATCGCTGCATTTAATATTAAATACATATCATAAACAGTTGTGTAATGGTTTTCATCATGCAAACCATTAGGAGTAATAAAATTTGAATTTGTTGCACCAAGAGATTTGGCTGTGCTATTCATAAGAGCCGCAAATGTATCTACATCGCCACTGATACCTTCTGCAATAGCAACTGCAGCATCATTTCCAGACCTAAGCATCAAACCATATAGCAAATCTCTCAGGGAAATTACATCCCCTTCTTTAAGATTAATAACTGATGAATCGCTAGCTTGATCAACTGCATTTGCGCTTACCGTATAATAATCATCTAAATTACCATATAAACAAGCTATATAAGCCGTTAAAATCTTGGTAGTAGATGCAGGATACATTTTTTCATGTAATGACTGTGCATATACCACTGATTGCTCTGTAGTATTGAAAGCACCTGCAGCGCCAGCCACCTGTGAATCTACTCCTGAAGTCCCTAAATCATCCGTACCAGCAACACAAAGATTCTTAGCAAATAACTGAACATTAGATGTAGAACCATTATGTGTTATACCGTATGTAAAGGAAGTATCATACATCTGATAGGATGTAACCGATTCATCGGTGCCGCCACATGCAACAAATGGTAAAGATATACAAATAATCAGTACAAAGCTTAATAATTTATTTATACATCTCACGCCACTCAAGATCTCCTCTATCAAGTGATTTAATAAGTAACTCAGCTGTTGCTAAATTAGTAGCAAGAGGGATGTTATTAGCATCGCATATACGAACAATGTTATTAACATCTGGCTCGTGAGACTTAACAGTAAGTGGATCTCTAAGGAAAATAACCAAATCAATCTCATTCTGCTCAATCTGAGCTCCTAATTGCTGTGTGCCACCTAAATGTCCAGCCAAGTATTTATGTACACTAAGATTAGTAACTTCCTCTACAAGTCTTCCAGTAGTACCTGTTGCAAAAATTTCGTTCTTGCTAAGGATACCTCTGTAAGCAATACAAAAATTTTGCATAAGCTTCTTCTTAGAGTCGTGTGCTACCAAACCAATATTCATTTAAAAAAGCCTCCCGTTGTTATTTTTGGACTGAAGCCCTACATTTAAAACAATACCTATACCAAAATATACTGTTACAAGTGAGGTCAAACCATAACTAACAAATGGCAATGGCAAACCTGTATTTGGCATTAAGCCTGTAACTACGCAAATATTAACAAAGCTCTGGAATCCAATAAGAGCAGCCATACCTATGCAGATAAGCTTGCCAGCAATGTCCTTTGCATTCTTAGCTATCATTAGTATTTCGATAGTTATAAAAAATATAAGTATTATTATAAGTGCCGAACCAACAAAACCTAACTCTTCTCCCGCTACGGCAAAAATAAAATCTGTATGAGGTTCAGAAATATAATTTCCGTTTTTAACCGAGTCAAACGCCTGATTTCCAAGACCTTTTCCCAATAGCTGGCCTGAACCAATGGCCATGATAGAATTCTGCTGCTGATATGAGCTTGCAGGATATTCATCAGGCTTGAGCCATGCAAGGATTCTAAGACCCTGATATTCATCGAGAATCGTCTGACCTTCTCTAGTTACAAGAAACAGTAATAATGCAATACCAGGTACAGTAACACCTAAGACTGCTCCTACTAACTTGTAACTAACTCCCGTTACAAATATCATAACACAAATAATCATCATTGTGACAATTGTGGTTGATAAATCTGGTTCTTTTTCAATCAAAAGTAGTGGAAGCATTGATAATGCTATTGTAATCACTAATGTTTTAGGCTTATTAATATCTTCTTCATGCATCATAAAGAACCATGCAAAAAACAGAATAAGCAAAATCTTTGCCAACTCAGAAGGTTGGAATCTGATACCAACATCAATCCAACGTGTTGCACCACCTGATTTTTCACCAAAAAGCAAAACAGATGCCAAAAGGCCTAATACAAGAAAATAATATACCCAATGAAAATGTAACAGGAAATCATAGTCTAACAGCGCCATACCAGCCATTACAAAGATTCCCAAAATCATTCCTAAAATCTGTTTTTGCTGATTTGCTTCATTTGCACTTCCAATAACGAAAATACCAATGATGGTAAGGGTTATAACAGCAATTATTAACTTTACATCGAGATTTTTAAACTTATAATTGTGAAACATTAATTTTTAATCCTTCTAAGTAATCCACTGCTAAGAGGCTCAGCCAAGAGCTCTCTATTCCATACAGATACGCCCATAGGCTCTATCTCTTTCTTATGAACTCTAAAAGACCATTTCTCCTGAATTCTTATAGCGCCATTAACAGTACCAATCTGAATGTTGTTGCTATCTAAAAGGCCAGTTGCTATATAACATCCAGTATTATCTGGATATCCGGCATAAGCTGCGCCTTCCAAAGAACCTAAGACAATAATATTTCCCTTAGCCTGAACTGATGCCTTAGACTTAACGTCTCCAAGAATAACAAGGCTTGAATCTGAAGTGATAGAATCATTCTTCATAACAGAGCCTCTAATGATTTTGGCGTTTTCAAAAATCTCATCAGAATAGAATTTATCCATCTGACCAATCATCCTCGTATCTTTCAGCTCGTTATTTTCATGGATAAGGATAATTTTGATTTTAGAATTCAGCTCAATAGCTTGAATAATAACCATTCCCTCTTCTGCAGAAAGCTCTCTACCTTGAGTTTCCAAAATCATCTCAGTCTCTCCGAAGAAATCGGCAGACTGAGCAAACTTTTTACAAACAGCTCGTACAAGATCTTCAAATGGAATAGTCGCATCCAACTGAAGAGTTAATCCGTATTTATTACTTTTTAAAATGACTGGGTCATTGCTCATAATATATTCTCCCTTTATTGTTAAAAAGTATTTTAATCTGTAAATTCATTTTCAGAATTTGAAACAGTGCTAGCCTCACCACTAAGTAAGTCTTCTGTTGCAGATACACCAAAGTAATAAGCCAAAATATCCTTTGAAACCTCGGCAGCATTATGTGATGTATAACCATAAGCAATACGCGTAGCGATAGAAATCTCTGGATCACTATATGGTGCAAAGCCAATAAATAAAGCGTGGTTAGGACGAGATGCAACCTGCTGAGCTGTACCAGTCTTACCAGCAACTTCAACAGAAAATCCGTTAAATGACGAAAGTGACTCGCATACCATTCTCATTCCGTAATGTATTGCATCCCATTCTGATGTATTAAGTACATCTATTTGATTTCTAACTGAAGGGCTATAGCTTTCTATAACATTACCTTCAGAATCTCTAACACTATCAAGAAGTGTAAGGTTATATACTGTTCCCTCACTTGCAATAGCTGCAGCATATCTTGCCAAACCAATTGTGGTGTAGTTGTTATCTGACTGACCGATTGCAGCCATGACAGGATACTCTGTAGCAATATGAGGTGAGTTTTCTTCTATTTCGATTCCAGTTGTCTCATCTAATCCGTAAAGCGATGCATATTGTGTAATCTTATCAATACCAGTAGCATCATCATATGCGCCATCACCACCAGCCAATCTCCAACCAACTTCATAGAAGAAGTAGTTACAAGAGTCTCTGATAGCTTCAGAAACATTGATGCTACCATGGTTACTAGGATAAATCCAACACTTAGGATTATTTGATACCTTAGTATACTGTCCTAAATCGACGATTTCAGAAGTTGTTGTAATAACATTTTCTGCCAAACCAGCTGTAGAGCTGACAATCTTGAATGTAGAACCAGGGGCTGTTCTCTGCTGAGTAGCATAGTTGTACAAAGGATTAGCAGCACTAAAAGTAAGATATGCATAATAATCAGCATCAACGGAATTGGCAAGCTTGTTATTGTCGTATCCAGGATAAGTAACCATTGCAAGGACTTCACCTGTTTTTACATCGATAAGAACAGTTGAACCTGAACAAGGATCAAGCGCAAGCTGACCTGGTGTAATTTCCAAAGACTTAATCTTCGAAAGCATGAATTCATATGCTGTAATTTGACCACCTGCAAGCTTTGTGTAGTCCTCATCATCTTCCTTGGAAAGGACACCCTGCTCATATAAAATCAAACAAAGCTGGCTTCCAGAAATATTATCATCCAAAAGAAGATATTTATAAACTAGCTTTTGGAATGATGTATCAGTTGAAAGATAATCAATTATATAATCAACTAAATCTGCGTACAGCTCATCTGTATCTGCATACTTTGCTTCTGATTCATACTTTGTAATATCTATCCAGTTTTGCTCAATTGCATAGATAAGGTATTTGTTTACAGCCATCTCCTCTGATGTCCAGCTTGTCTGTACATCTGAAGAAGTATCAATGGCACTAGCATCAAAAATACCAAGACTCTTAAGTGTAGTAACGATATAAGTTGAATATGCCTGATACTCATCTGGAAGCTGATTGTAAACTGTCTCATTAGAGGCCTTTAACTGGCTCTTTAAAGTTGCCAAAACCTCTTTTTCTTTAACCTCATATGCACTCAAAACATCCTTTTCAGTCTGTGAGGCATTAGGATCAGAGAATGCATTAATATCGATGATTCCATTTTTTATCAAAGAATAATAAACATCGTAAATAGGAACAACTACATCACTAGACGATGTTGTGCTGTACTCTTTGATGTTTTGAATCTTTGAATAGAGGATACCAGCTATCTCCTGCTCCAAAAGAATATAGGCCGCTTTTTGTAAATCCATATCTATAGAAAGATAAACGTCATTTCCGGAAACAGCCGCCTGGTAATCTCCCTCTGCGATAGTATTACCTACACTATCAACGTACAAAGTTTCAAAGCCCTTTGTACCAGAAAGGTAATCATTCATATATTTTTCGATACCAGATTTACCAACGATATCTGTTGTTTCAATGGTGTTATCTGTTGCAGAAAGCTCTTTGTATTCTGAAGTAGAAATCTGACCAGTATATCCAATAATATGAGCAAAGTATTCGCTGTCTACATAGCGACGAAGGGACTTTTGCTCTACATCTACGCCAGTGAGCTCGTTAATATTTTCCTTGATGAATGCAACTGATTCATCCGATACATCTGATGCAATAACTGTTGAAATATATTTCTGATATGAGTTCTGGCCCATATTATAACGAACAACCATAATCTCATAGCGAAGCTTTTTAGAATATTCATCAGAGATGTTATATACTTTTTCACCTTCAAGATATTCCACAATCTGATCAGCAGTTGCGGTTGCTTCGTCTATTCCAAGCTTATCGTTATATTCCAAATCATCAATGCTATTCTTGCCAAATACATCTGCTCTAAAACGCTGTAATGCAGAGCCGGAACTTAAAAACTGGAATGAACCTGATGAATCAATATAAATTCCAAAATCGTTATCAATGGTATCTCCATTGCTTTCAAGCTTAGAAATAATTTCAGCAATTTCTGTATTTAAAGATTGACTTCTCTCTTTTGTAGAAGAATAAGTTCCAGTATCTTGAATAGTAACGGCATATACCAGCTCATTATAAGCTAGCAAATTTCCGTTTCTATCGTATATATTTCCTCTTGTAGCAGCAATTGATTCAGTCTTTTCAAGTTTTAAATTGTAATTATCCTGATATTCACTACCATTTAATATTTGCAAATAAAAAAGACGTGAAATAAGAATAGTAGCAAAGGCAATCATTGCTACTATAACCACGCGAATACGTGAAGAAAATGCATTTTCCAAAAAGTCCTTAATAATATCCAATTCTATCAGAACCTTTCTTTTCTAGTTTTTCGACCCAATTGTTTATGTGAAGAATTGCATAATAAACAAAAATGGATACAAGTAAAGTGTAAACAACCTCAGGTAAAATGATATTCAAAAGATAATAAGAAAAATCATACTGAGATCTAATTGCAAACAAAGCGAGATAAGTGGCTACGCCATAGATTAAATCGCTTGTTCCAATAAGAATCATTGGAAGACGTAAATCGTCACCAAAGAACTGCTTTTTAAACAGGCCATTTAGAAGACCTATATACATATAAATCAGAGCGTACATTCCAAAAAGTCCGCCTGAAAAAATATCCAAAAGAATACCAACAAAAAAACCAATTAAGATACCGTATTTACGGCCTTTCATAAAGCCGTAAGTAGATACCACACAAATCAAAACATTAGGTGTAACACCTGCAAGTCTATATCTGGAAAAAACACTTGTCTGCAGTAAGAAGCATACATAGATGACAAGGGCTATAATCAATATTTTCTTTAAATATTGCTTAAAATCACTCACTTTCGTATGACTCCTTTAACTGCTTAATAACAAGGACATTTGATAAATGTTTAAAATCTACAATTGGTGTGACTGTTCCAGATTTTGTAAGTTCATTTTCATCCAAAGAAACAGATGAAACATATCCTATCATCAATCCCGGAAGATATTTGTCAGAAATGTTAGATGTAACGATAACATCGCCAATAGCTACCTCATCATCGTCATCATCCAAATCTGAAAACAAGATAAGATTGCTGGCTGTCATGTTCTCAAGAGAGCCTGACACAATACAGTTATCTTCAGTAGATGATATAGTTGAGCTAACATTAGATGTGTCATCAATAATCGCACGAACAACTGCATATGAATCTCCAACAGAAGTAACGATACCTACAAGACCGCCATCTGCGATAACGTTCATATCTACTTCTATTCCATCCTTGGTACCTTTATCAATAGTAAATGTATTGAACCAATTAGATGTGCCTTTGCCGATGATTCTGGCGCCAGTTGTCTCATAATCGTAGTAAGTTTGATCTAGCTCGTATAATTCCTGTAATTCGTCTAATTCTTTTAGCTTAAGCTCATAGTTGTTGATAGTAGAATTGAGCTCATCAACCTGAGCCTGAAGCTCTTCGTTTTCAGCAACCAATTCCTCACGAGTCTTAGTATCAGCTGAAGAAATGGCTATAGAGCTGCCAATGTAATCTATACCCTTTTGCATTGGAATAAAGATATGATTGGCAATTGTCTCTAATGGACCACCTGAAAAACCAGTTGAATAACTGAAAAACAAAAGCATTATACAAACAATAGATAAAATCATTAGCAAATATTTACTTGGAATACCGCCATTTGCTTTTCTTTGTCTCATTATTTGAAAATCCTTGCCCTCATGCTATATCCATAAATTTTGTATTTAGAATCTGAAAGAACCTGTCCTAAACCTCTAACACAAGATTCCTGTGGCTCATCCATCACGTTAACCTTGATGTTTGTAACCTCTGAGAATAAGTCTGTCAATTGATAAAGCTGAGATGTACCACCTGTAAGATAAATACCAGAGTGAACAATATCCTTTGCAAGCTCTGGTGGAACCTTTTCAAGAATAAGCTTTACATTTGTGCAGAAGCTCTCTAAATCATTCTTGATAGCGTTGTAGATTGTATCGCTCTCAACTTCCATCTCGATAGGAAGACCGCTAACTACATCACGTCCTACAACAGTAAGCTTCTGTCCTCTTCCTTCCTGAGCTGAACCGATTTCTTCTTTGAGCTGCTTTGCAGTCTTTTGTCCAATAACAAGATTAAAGTTTCTCTTGAGGTATGTAACGATTGACTCGTCGATTTGATTTCCACCAAATGGAAGAAGCTCTGATAAAACAAGACCGCCAAGGGAAATAACGGAAATCTCTGTTGTGTCTGCACCAAGATCTACTACCATAACTCCTGTAGGCTCTGAAACATCAAGTCCCATACCGATAGCGCTGGCAATAGGCTTCTCACAAACTCTGATAGAATGTGGCTTGTTCTTTGCTTTGCTAAATAAATCAGAGAAAGCCTTCTTTTCTACCTCAGTAATGTCAGTAGGTACCGCAACAACAATGTCGCTACCCTTAATCTTGCCCTTTAAGTCCTTTTCGATAACTTCGAAAAGCATAGTTTGCATATTATCGAAATCAGCAATAACACCAGAAACAATTGGGAATGAAACATTGATTGTGTCTGGAGCTTTTTCGTACATAGAATAAGCTGCATCACCATATGAATACATCTGATTCTTGTTAACGATTGCTATAGTATTTTTTATGTCAGTAATTTGATTATTAGAACCGCTAAAAATCTTAAGATTCTGGGTTCCTATATCAATACCAAATGAATTGGCCATGGTTTTCCTCCGTATATATTTTTATATAAAACATCCTAAAAATTTTAACACAGTTGAGACTTCATCACAAGGCAAGCATCCACTAGTTTTTGGAGTGAATTAAGTATACCAAGCTTAGCATGATTCCATGTAAGACCGCCCTGGAAGAAGGCTGTATATGGTTCACGAAGTGGGCCGTCTGCTGATAATTCAATTGATGAACCCTGAACAAATGCACCGGCCGCCATGATAACCTTACTATCGTAACCAGGCATATCCCAAGGCTCCGGAGTAACGTATGAATCAACAGGAGCAGCTGCCTGAATTCCTTCACAGAAAGCAATAAGTCCTTCTGGCTTAAGGAATGAAACAGCCTGAATAATATCATGTCTTGATTCTGTAGAATTTGGAACGCAAAGGAATCCCAGCTTCTCATATACATTTGCTGCGAAAATAGCACCCTTTAAAGCACCAGCAACAACTGTAGGTGCAAGGAAGAATCCCTGATAGAATGACTGCATAATTCCAAGTGAAGCACCAACTTCCTTTCCAAGTCCTGGAGAAGTTAATCTGTGTGCAGCATTTTCAACACATTCCTTAGTTCCTACGATATATCCTCCAATAGGAGCAAGTCCGCCGCCTGGATTCTTGATAAGAGAACCTACGCACATATCAGCACCAACCTCTGTTGGCTCGATTCTCTCAACAAATTCTCCGTAGCAATTATCTACCATGCAGACAACATCTGGCTTAATACCTTTGATGAATGAAATAAGCTCTCCGATTTGTGAAACTGATAATGTAGGACGATTTGCATATCCCTTAGAACGCTGAATAGTTACAAGCTTTGTCTTTTCATTAATAGCTGCTTTGATTCCATCGTAGTCAAATCCGCCATCTTCAAGCAAATCGACCTGTGCATATGTAATGCCATACTCAGCTAAAGAACCGTTTGAAGGACGAATTCCAATTACCTCTTCAAGTGTATCGTATGGCTTTCCAACAGGTGAAAGTAGTTCATCACCTGGTCTAAGATTACTCATTAATGCAAGAGCAAGGGCATGTGTACCACATGTAATCTGTGGACGAACAAGAGCATCCTCTGTTTTAAAAACTGATGCATACACCTTTTCCAATGTATCACGTCCAACATCATCATAACCGTATCCAGTAGATGTGTTGAAGCACTCAGCTGCAACCTTGTGTTCCTGCATAGCCTTAAGAACTTTCAACTGATTATACTCTGCTGTTTTATCGATTTCCTCGAATCTATCTTTAAGACCTTTTAGAATCTCCTCACCATAATCATAAACTTCTTTAGAAATACCAAAATCCTTATAAATACTAAACACTTTCTATAATTCCTTTCTCTTTCAAACAAGTTAAAATCTTTTCAAGTAAAGCATCACTTGTCGTATAAACTGTTTTATCAAGCCAAATGACTTCTTTTTCTCTTCTAAACCAAGTGAGCTGTCTCTTGGCGTAGTTTCTAGAGTTCTTTTTGATAAGCTCTACTGCCTCATCTAAAGATATTTCGCCATCCTTGTAAGACAATAATTCTTTATAGCCAATGCCATCCATGGAAGTCATACCTTTTTTGACACCCATAGCAAGTAAGCTATCGATTTCGGATAACAAGCCATCCTCCATCATTATATCAACTCTTTTATTAATTCGATTATATAGCAATTCCCTATCGTCATTTAATACAAAATAAGCAAAGTTATAAGGGCTAGTTTTTTCTCTTTGAGTAGCATTGTGAACAGAGAACTTTTCACCTGTCTGCTCATAATACTCGATAGCTCTAATCACCCTTTTTCTATTTGCAGCCGGAATAGTTTCTGCCGACTCAGGATCAATTTCATTAAGCTTTTCATGCAAAGCATCATTTCCATACTTATCAGCAAAATCTTCTAGAGACTGACGGTAGGATTTATCGATATCATTTTCTGTAAAATCAATATCATACAAAATCGCTTGTATGTAAAATCCAGTTCCTCCGCAAATGATAGGTATTTTGCCTCGGGAATAAATATCTGCCATGGCATCCTTTACCATTTGCTGAAACTTTACAACGTGATAATCCTCAGTAGGCTCAATCACATCAATCAAATGATGTGGAACCCCGTCCATTTCTTCAGGTGTAACCTTCGCTGTACCAATATCCATTTTTCTATAAACCTGCATGCTGTCAGCAGAAATAATCTCGCCATTTATAGCCTTGGCGAGATTAATTGATAGTGAAGTTTTGCCGACCGCAGTTGGTCCAGTTAAGATTACTAATTTATCCATTAAACAATCCTTTTAAATTTCTTTGCTAATTCGTATTCTGAAAACGAAATCATTGTAGGTCTACCATGAGGGCAATGATATGGATTATCCAGCTTTAATAAATCATCGATTAAGGTTTTAATCTCTGGAATAGAAAGCTTATTATTACCCTTTACAGCAGCCTTACAAGACATTGATGCTACTCTCTCAACTATCATGTCAAATGAATCTGATGCCTTGAAGCTTTCACAATCTGAAAGTATCTCAAGGAAAAATGTCTTTGGATCCAGATTTAATAAGTTACCTGGAACTCCATTGATAGCAAGCTCATTACCTCCAAAGGATTCCACTCTAAATCCAAGCTTTTCAAAAGCCTCATGATAGTTTTCAAACAAAAGAACATCCTGAGGTGACAATGAAATAATAACTGGTGGGCTAACCATCTGAGATGTCATTTCATTGTTTTTGAGACGAGCCATTGTCTTTTCAAAAAGGACTTTCTCATGAGCAGCATGCTGGTCTATGATATACATATTTTTATCATATTCAATAATCCAATATGTATCAAATACCTGACCGATAATTTTGTGCTCTTTAACTGCTTCCTGCTTTAAAAAGCTAATCTGCTCGTACTTTGTTTTGTCTAGATTGTTCTCAGCAAATTTCTTTTCGTAAGGTGTGTCCTGTCGAATTTGACTTGTAACCTGAGCTTTTATCTTTTCAAGTCTATCCCTTTCGAATGGTTCAGGAAGCTTTACCTTCACAGGAGGGATAATCTCTGGCTCCTTTTCAGATACGGAATCATTGGACACTTCATATGAAGATGAATCTGATTCCTGTTCTACAGCTGGCTTAGAAACAAACTCTGAATATGTTTCAATAACAGGTGCTGGAGCAGATGCCTTAGGCTCATCAATATGAGCTTCAAGAACATCTTCCCTTTTTCTAAGACGATCATTTATTACTTTAGTAAGAATCTCAAGTATAAAAGCCTCATCCTCAAATCGAACTTCCTGCTTTGTTGGATGCACGTTAACATCAACAGCACCATCTTCAAAATTGATATTAATTACAAAGAATGGATACTGATGTCCCATCAAAAAGCCGTAATATCCCTCTTCGCAAGCTCTGGAAAGATTATTGCTTTTAATATATCTATTATTTACAAAGAAATGCTCAAAAGCTCGATTTCCTCTGGCAATAACTGATTTACCAATAAAGCCGTTGATTGAAACTCTCTCATCTTTGTAATTTATCTCCAAAACATTGGATGCAATCTGACGTCCATAAATCTGATATATGGTATCAGAAAGCACACCATTACCTGAAGTCATAAGCTTTTCTTTGCCGTTAAGTAAGAACTTAAATGAAATCTCTGGATGGGATAAAGCCAAATGCTCAACAACATCAAATACAAAGCTTCCCTCAGTGCTTTCAGACTTTAAAAACTTCTTTCTAGCTGGTGTGTTAAAGAACAGCTGTCTGATAATAAAGGTAGTGCCATTAGGTGCTCCAATATCTGTAAGAGATACTTCCTTTGCGCCTTCGATAATGTAGGATGCACCAAGTAGAGAGTCCTTAGTTTTTGTAATAAGCTCGACTTTAGCTACAGCAGAAATGCTGGATAAAGCCTCTCCTCTAAATCCCAATGATCTAACATTAGCTAAATCAGCAGCGTTTTCGATTTTGCTGGTTGAATGACGCAAAAATGCGATTTGGATTTGATCCTTATCAATTCCAGAACCATTATCGGTTATACGAAGATATTCAATTCCTCCGCCCTTTATCTCAACAGAAATAGCAGTGGCTCCAGCATCAATACTGTTTTCAATAAGCTCTTTTGCAACAGAAGCAGGTCTTTCAACAACCTCTCCTGCTGCGATTTTGTCAATAGTTTCCTGGCTAAGTAAATTAATTTTTCCCATTATTCTTTCACCTTATTGTGATACTCAAACAATATGTTCATAGCTTCAAGGGGAGTTATCTTTGTAACATCAAGATTCTTTAGCTCTGTAATTATCTGTGCCTCAGATTCAGAAATCTCTAATCCTGTAGCTTCTTTGAGCTTTTCTTCGAATTTTTCCTGCAGAGCAATCTTATCCGAAACTGCAGCAATATCATTTTCATTTAAAGAATCTACGATTGTACGTGCCCTTGAAAGCACCTCCTCAGGTAAGCCTGCCAGTCTGGCTACCTGTATACCGTAACTTTGATCTGCGCCACCAGAAATGATTTTTCTAAGGAATATAATATCCTCTCCCATTTCCTGTACTGCGATGCAATAATTATGTACTCCTTTTATCTGACCTTCCAGTTCTGTAAGCTCATGATAATGTGTTGCAAATAAAGTTTTTGCACCAATATTGTAAGCCACATGTTCAACAACAGACCATGCAATCGAAAGTCCATCATATGTGGAAGTTCCACGGCCTATCTCATCAAGAATTAAAAGTGATTTGCTAGTAGCATTATGCAAAATATTAGCTACTTCATTCATCTCTACCATGAATGTAGACTGACCAGTTGATAAATCATCTGATGCACCTACTCTGGTAAAGATTCTATCTACAACACCAATTGTTGCGCTAGTAGCTGGAACGAAGCTACCGATTTGAGCCATAAGCACAATAAGTGCAACCTGTCTCATGTATGTAGATTTACCAGCCATATTAGGGCCTGTAATAATTGCGATGGTGTTGGAATCCTGATCCAAATAACAATCGTTAGATATGAACTGGTCGGCATTTATCATCTGCTCAACAACAGGATGACGCCCTTCCTTGATATCTAATACTCCACGATTATTGATTACCGGTCTCGCATAGTGATTCTTTTCAGCAACAACAGCAAGTGAAATAATTGCATCAAGTGTTGCGATTGCCTTTGCACTAATTTGAATTCTATCTACCTCGCCAGCAATTGTATCTCTGACTGCTTTGAAGAACTCATACTCGATAGTATTTAATCTATCCTCAGCTCCTAAAATGCTATCTTCCAGCTCTTTTAGCTCTGGTGTGTAATATCGCTCAGCATTTGTAAGAGTCTGCTTTCTTACGTAATAATCAGGAACTAAATCCTTATATGAATTTGTAACCTCAAGATAAAATCCAAAAACCTTGTTGAACTTTATCTTTAGATTTTTAATTCCAGTCTTATCACGCTCTTTTGCTTCAAGCTCAGCAAGCCACTGCTTGCCATCTATCTTAGCAGAACGAAGTCTGTCTATTTCTTCGTTGTATCCAGTCTTAATAATATCGCCATCACGTGAGCTGATTGGAGGCTCCTCTGCAATGGCATTATCAATGAGCACATATAAATCCTTAAGATCATCGATACTTGCATTCAAATCCCTGATTAGATGTGAATGGAAGCCGTCAAGCAATGTTTTGATTGGAGCAAGCATGCCTATAGATTGCTTAAATGCTATCAAATCTCTTGGGTTAGCTGATTGATATGTGATTTTAGTAATAAGACGCTCTAAATCATAAACTGATGAAAGATATTCTCTGAGCTCTTCTCTGTCAATTAAAGAGCCATTAATATCTTCGATAGCATCCTGTCTTTTAATGATTTCATCTACCGATACAAGCGGCTGTTCAATAAAGCTCTTAAGCTGTCTTGCACCCATGGCAGTTTTAGTTTTATCCAAAACCCAAAGAAGTGAACCACGCTTTTGCTTATCTCGCATTGTCTCAGTCAATTCAAGATTTCTGCGAGTAGAGCTGTCAATCAGCATGAACTTGCCATCTGTATATGGAGTGATATGTGTTAAATGTGTAAGCTCTGATTTCTGTGTCTCTTTTAAGTAAAGTAATAATGAACCCGCAGATACCTTTCCAACAGTAAAATCTATCAAGCCCAATCCCTCTAAGGAATGAGCTTTAAAATGATTCAAAAGCTCACGTGTGCTTAAAGTATCATCAAAGTAAGATTCATCAAGCTGAGTAAGAGCGATATTTAATTTGTCCGCGTAATCAGTAATATCAATTCCTGATTCATAGATTGATTTGCTGTAGATTATTTCAGCTGGAGTGAATCTGTAAAGCTCATCTGTAAGCTTTCTAGTTTCGTTAACTTCAGTCAAATAGAAATCAGCAGTAGAAACATCACAACAAGCAATTCCAATCACACCCTTTGTATAATATAAGGACATGATGTAATTATTGCTTCCTTCTTCTAGTGCAAGCTGATCAATGTTTGTACCAGGAGTAACAACTCTAATTACTTCTCTTTTAACAAGCCCCTTTGCTTCTTTTGGGTCCTCCACCTGCTCACAAATAGCAACTTTGTAGCCCTTTGCAACCAAGCGATTAATATATGTGTCTGCAGCATGGAAAGGAACGCCGCACATAGGTGCACGTTCTTCTGCTCCGCAAGACTTTCCTGTAAGTGTTAATTCAAGTTCTCTAGATGCAGTCTTTGCGTCTTCAAAAAACATCTCATAAAAATCACCTAGACGGTAAAACAAGATACAATCTTCATATTCCGCTTTTGTTTTAAGATACTCCTGCATCATTGGAGTGTATTCAGCCAATTATTATCCCACCTATTCTTATAAATTCATGTTTGATATAACAGCCTCTGCAACTTTCATTCCGTCCATTGCAGCAGATGTTATACCGCCTGCATAGCCTGCACCCTCTCCGCAAGGATATAGACCTTTTATGTTAGCCTGATAGAATTCATCACGACTAATTCTTACTGGAGAAGAAGTTCTACTTTCAACACCAGAGAAAATCGCATCATCTCTATCGAACCCTTTTATTTTAGTCCCAAAAACACCTATGCCGTCAATAACAGACTGGTATATTTCCTGAGAAAATATATCAGATAGCAATCCAAATGATGTCTGCCCCTTTGTTTCAGAAGAAAAATCACCATAGCTAGAAGACAATTTCTTTAGTTTAAAATCTCCAAGCAACTGCTGTGGAATTTTTCCATTACACAAGCTAAATGCTTTTTCTTCAAGGGCGCGCTGATATTCTACGCCTGCAAGAGGATTTGTTTTATCAAACTCTCGCCCACCAACTGATACGACTATGGCGCTGTTGGCATTTCTGCTATCACGTTTGGAGTAGCTCATTCCATTAACAACAAGTCTGTTTTCCTCAGATGAAGAATTAACTACAAAACCACCTGGACACATACAAAATGAATAAACGCCACGACCATTATCAAGATTAGTAGCAAGCTTGTATGGAGCAGGCTCAAGGTTTTTGTAGCCATCTGCATACATACTGCGAGAAATCATCTCCTGAGGATGCTCGATTCTAAATCCAACAGCAAAATCCTTTGCCTCCATATAAACGCCAGATTCGTGAAGAATTTTGAATGTATCTCTTGCACTATGTCCTACTGCAAGAATCACATGGCTTGATTTGTAGGTTTTATCACCAGCTTTTACACCAATGATTTTCTCATTTTCAATAATAAATTCATCGACAGCTGTACCAAAGTAAAACTCACCGCCAAGTCTGATTATTTCATCTCTCATGTTGGCAATAACATTCTTTAAAACATCAGTGCCGATATGAGGCTTGTAATCATATAAAATATTACTGTTAGCACCAAATTTCACAAATGTATCCAGAACGAATTTGTTACGTCCAAATTTGTCATTTACAAGGGTGTTTAGCTTACCATCAGAAAATGTACCAGCACCGCCCTCGCCAAACTGTACATTAGATGTGGTATCAAGAATTCCAGTCTCCCAGAATTTCAAAACATCAGCAGTTCTTTCATCAACCTTTTTTCCTCTTTCAAAAACTATAGGATTAAGATTGTTTAAAGCAAGAATATATGCTGCAAATAATCCAGCAGGTCCAGCACCAATTACAATAGGTCTATCGCCAGTCCAATCTGATGCTTTTGGCATATAGTAAGCTTTAGGAACATAGCTATTTATATTGTTATCTTTTTTTAATTTAGCCAATATTCTCTTTTCATTATCATTTGATAATTGAACAATTATCGAATATACGAAGTAAATAATTGGCTTTTTTCTGGCATCTACAGACTTCTTTAAAATCTCTAAAGACTTGATTTCACCTTCGCTGACTTTTAACTTCTTTGCAATTACCTGTTTTAAATCAGCTTCTTGTCCTGATACCTCTACCTTAACTTGATCAATTCTAATCATTGTAATTCCTTTATAATCGATTTAGATGCAATATCAGCAGATGTATATGCCCAGTTGAGATTGTAGCCTCCGCATATTCCATCTACGTCCAACACTTCACCTGTAAAATACAAACCTTTACACTTTAGTGATTCCATTGAAGAAGTATCGATTTCTGATAAATCAACACCTCCAGCCGTAACTTGAGCACTGTCGAATCCCTTTGTCCCGTCTACAGGAACAGAAAAATTCTTGAAATAGTAACCAAGATTATCTACATCCTCTTCATCTAATCGGTCAACAGTGGTGTCACCATAAATTCGAGAATAACTAACCACCTGCTCAATAGCTTTTTCATTACAAAGCCCTACTAGTGCAGTCAAAATTGTGGCTTTGGGATTACGATTAAATCTTTTAGTTAGCTCATCCTTCAATTGTTCTGCTGAAAGATAAGGAATAAAATCAATTCGTATATCCGATAGCTTTTTATCCAACTCATCAAAGCCGATAAAACGACTAATGCACATGATAGGATATCCTGATACGCTATCTTTATTGAATTGGATTTCACCCTCACAACTGTAATCCTTGTATGAAACTACTCCCGTCGCTCTAACTCCTGCTAATTCTTTTAAGCACTGGCTAGAAGATTTAACACCAACAAGGGATGGCGAAAGCTTGGTTGTTTTCATTTTAAAGCTTTGTGCTATTTTATAACCGATTTTAGAAGAACCAAGAGTTGCAGCCGCAAGCCCACCTGAAGCAACGCAAACCTTCTTCGCATTTACGATAGTTCTAGTGGTAGTAACTTTAAATAAATCTGCTTTTGAAACTTCTGTAACTCTATTATCAAGAAGAACATCGATTCCAAGAAAACTAATTTCATTTTCAAGTGCTTCTCTAACTGTCTTAGCTTGATGTGTAATTGGATAATAATATCCATCCAAATCCTTGTCGTATACCCCTAATTCATTAAGAAATTGGCGTAAATCATTATGATTATCTGAAATAAAATCAAGGCTGTGATTGCTGTAATAATATTGAGCCCCCATTCTACTGTTTGTGAAGTTACATCGACCATTGCCAGTAGATAAAATTCTTCTGCCAACCATACGATTTAATTCCACTAAACAGACCAAAAGACCTGCTCTCGCAAGTTTGATTGCGAGAACAAGTCCTGAAAATCCGGCACCTATTATACAAACATCATATACCTTTTCATCTGTATTCATAAAACTACCTCAACAAATGTAAATTATATGCTATCTGACAAAGTCTTGTTCCACCTGGGAATTTTAATAGTGTTTCCTCATCTATACCTTTAAAGAGAAGCATAGCTACAAAGTAGACTACCGCTCCAACAACTATAGAAATAACACATGCAAAAAGGTTTGCTACCTTTTCTGACATGCCAATAACCAAAATGGCATCAAGCATATGATAAATGAGATAAACAACTAGTCCCATAAGTGCTGATGCTTCAAGTGGCGCAAGTACAACCTTTTTAATATCAATCCTTGCTCCAGAGAATCTAAGTACTGCAGATTGATTAAGGAAGCACATCATAAGTGCATAAAAAGCATTAGCAATGATTACAGCATAGATGTGTAATTTAAATACTTCCATCAATACAAACAAAAGTGCCACATGAGCAACAAGTGCAATAAGCGCATTTTTTACTGGAATAGTCATTTTATCAATTCCCTGAAGAATTCCATTAGAAAGAGTTGAAAGGGAATAGAAAACAACTGAGCATCCACCAATAATAAGCATTAATGCAGATGAGCTTTCAGCATCATTGAATAACAAAAGCATAATTGGTGAAGCAAGTACCATTAGACCTACAGCACATGGGAAGGCAATTACCATAACAAATCTATTAGCCGCATTAATCTGTCTTTTAACTACATCTTTATCATTTGAATTGAAAGCAGCAGTCAAACTAGGAACTGTAGATGCAGCCATTGATGATGCAATTGCTAAAGGTACATTTATAAGAACCTTATACTGACCAGTGAACACACCCCATGATTCACTGGTAACCTTTGCGTCATAGCCCTGCAACAAAGCAAGATTTTTGAAAATCCCCTGATCAATTATAGAGCTTATATTGTAAACCGTTGTACTAAGCAGTACTGGGATTATTGTCATAATTAAAACTGGGAAAATATCCCCATAGGTTTCGAAGTGCTTATGTCTATCCTTTTTAATCATTTTCTTAAGGACTTTCTTGAATGCAAAGAAAATGAACAGAATAAAACAAAGTGCAAAGAAAGCACCTGTAGATGTTCCAAGTGTTCCACCAGCCGCACCAAAAGCAGCAGCATAATCTGAAACATTGCCTAAAACACCGCCAACCTTTTTTCCGTAGCTAAATAGTATAGTTGCTGCCACTACAGAAACAACAGCGTTAACCAACTGCTCTCCTATCTGAGAAATAGCACTTGGAATCATTGTACCAAGGCCTTGGAAAAAGCCTCGAAATACACCAAGAATAGCAACTACAAGTAATGTAGGTGCTAAAACCTTTAATGCAATAGCCGCAAGAGGGGTCTTTAATACAGTGCCTGTAAAGAACTCTGCTCCAAAGAATACAACTATGGATGCAATACCACCACTTATAAACGCAAAAAGAAGGGCGCCATGTAAAACCTTAGTTGCGTCCTTAATGTGCCCTTTGGCTATTCTCGCTGAAACTAGCTTTGATACCGCGAGAGGTATGCTATAAGAAGATATAAGTAATATTATGTTGTAAATTTCATAAGCGGTACCGTAGTAATCATTTCCTGTCTTACCAATAGTAGCCGTAAGTGGGACTCTATAAATAAGTCCCACAATACGACTGATAATTGAAGCCATAGCAAGAATTGATCCCTGCATTAAAAAACCGGTATCGCTACGCCTTTTTTTAGCATTCATAAACTAATTAATTTGCCTTACTAAATTCTGATTTATCTGCATAATATACAGTTTCATCTGTGTAATCACGCTGGCATGCCTGAATCCAAGTTACACCAACATTAAGCTGAATTTCTTCACCTGAGTTTAAGTCATAATAATGTGTGATATCTGTATCACCATCTTTTGACCAAACAATATCAATCATCTTTCCGTTAGAGATGTACTTACCAGTACCTGTGTTGTATGAAAGGAGGTATCCAAGATACTGAGATCCTTCATATGTCCACCACTCTACATTCTGAATAATGATGTTCTTAGCTGTAAGCTGCTCGCCTGTAATAGCGTCAACCTGCTTCTGATTGAACTCATATCTGTAGTATAATCCATCATCCTCGTTGTAAATCCAATAAGGCTTGTTTGTGTAGTAGTAAAGCTGGATAGCCTGACAATCCTCGCCGCTTGAAAGATCATTACCATCAGCTGCGAATGTGAAATGAGGCTCATAGTTTGCTGGAAGCTCTGTGTCATATCCAAGCTTTTCAATACCCTTAGCAATACCGTCAGAATTTGTATAAAGTGTATGCTCACCCTTACCTGTTCTGAAAGCAGCTGCCTTACCCTTTGTACCTTCTACTGTAAGAGCATTGATGTTGTCTACAAGATTCTTGTCATCAATAAGCTCAAATGCTGCTGGGTTACCACCTGCATGCATGTAAATAGCATCATACTCACTTGCAAAATATACGTAATAAGGACGTGAACTACGGATATTACCAATCTGGTCTAATCCTGAATAATCATCAAAGATAGCCATCATACGTGTGATTCCACCTTCAACAACGCATTCATAGATAACGCCAGCATTACCAATACCATACTGTGGTAAACATGCCTTTGTGTTCTCAATCATGACTGCAACTGGGCGCTGTCTGCCGTATCCGGCATCAACCCAATCTCCAGTTAAGTAGCTTCGAACCTTTCCATCTTCAGAAACCTGCTCCCAAAATGCAGCAGAATCATCAACTGGTTCAACTACCTCCTGTACTGTATTGCTTGCTGTATCATCAGCCGCTGTATCGTCTGCTTCATCTTTACCGCAGGCAATCAATGATGTGCACATAGTCAAAACAAGCAATGCGGATACTAATTGTTTTTTCATAGATTAGTGTCTCCTTTTCATTAATCTCGAGAAATATTTAGTATGTTTAATATCTCCCTTTGTTTTTCTTCCATAACAGAAGCTTCCTCCTCTGTCATGTGATCAAACCCCATTAAATGTAACATACTATGGGCTATAAGAAAAGCATACTCTCTGAGATTTGAATGCTGATATTCCTCTGCTTGCGCATGAATACGAGGAATATTAAGAACTATATCTCCAAGAATTACTTCTCCTGTCTCAGGATTAAATAAATCATCATCCTCCTCGATTTTTGAAAAATCACCAGGATTTTCATACTCAATCATTGGGAATGATAATACATCGGTAGGTGAATCAATACCTCTAAATTCTTTATTGATCACCTGTATACCATCGTTGTCTGTCAGAGTGATGCTCACTTCGGTTTCGAAAGGAAATTTCATATAATCCAAAGCAGTGTTCACCACATCTTTTGCAACTTTCTCGTAATCGAAGTCGAAATCAACTTCTGTTTCGCTTTCCATTAAAATTGTCATGCTAAAATATCCTCATTTGCTAAAATCTCACGAATCTTCAAGAACTGATTCATGGTCAGTCCTGAGTTGTCGTAGAAGCCTTTTTGTGAAAGCTCATTAATAGTTTGATATATAACCATATTTTGATTCCAACTACTGCTCATTGAATCAGAATCAAAAAGCTCTACCTTTGTTACAACTGAATCCACCATATGAACAATGGCCGATTCTTTTGAGCTAGGCAAAATAACTATTCCGCCATACTCAGCCAGGATTTGAATAACCTCAGCTGGGAAACAATGATTATTTGCAATTTTGATTGCGTTATCAATCATTGGCTCACCTTCGATTTTGCCAAGGCGATAATAAAGTCCTGCACAAGCAGCAAGATTTTCGTTGGCATTAATTGCCGCGGCACACTTTCTAGATAATCTGGAAAGCCTCATTGCATGCTGGTATTCGATGTAGGATAGCTTACGGATTTCATTGCATAGAGTGTAATCCGGATCCAAGAAGGTGTCGTATATCAATACCTGTTCTCTATCCACGAATCTGCTAATTACAGGGAAGATAGTCGCTATAATTAAGCATGCCACCACGCCATCAAGCAAGCCATAAAATAACACTGAAAATGATAACTCAAGATAATTAAAGTAATAAAAAACTATAGACACTAGTGTTGTAATTGCAAAAACCATAATTAGCGCATACAACTTTTGAAGTGTCTCTCCCTTTCTAAGAAATGCGGATAGCACACCGCCAAAAAGAATCAGCGTAATATAACAAAGAATAGTGTAACTATTGTAATCCCAGCAAAGAGATGTAAGCACCACCAAATAAAGACTGAACGCATTTGAAAGACTATCCTCAAAAACACTACTGGAAATGATAGGAAGCACTATGAATGGAGCAAAAAAATCAGGTGCCCACAACGACATAGCAATAACCAAAATCCATTCTACCAAAATAACGAATGTAATTTTTCCGTATGATATATAGTTTTTTTCTGGAAGCTTTTGCTCTAAACGTCTTCTGATGATAAGTAAAAACTGTAAACAAAAGAAACAAATATTAATTGCAACTAAGCAAATATATTTGTCCATAAGTACAGAGGCAAATGAACACATTAAAGTGTTGGCAATAATAAAAACAAACGCCATGCCTATTGCATACCATAATCTTGTAGTGGAAAAACGATTAGTCCATTTCATTATTTCGCCTTTTTATTCTTGCTTTGTAATTTTTTGTCGTGTACTTCATAAGCATTTACAATCTTTTGAACAAGTGGATGTCTAACAACATCCTTTGCGTCAAGATTGCAAATCTTTATATCATCAATGTTCTTCAAAACTGCCATGGCATCATCAAGACCTGATTTAACTCCTGTAGGTAAATCCTTCTGAGTCTTATCACCTGTGATTACAGCCTTTGAACCGAAGCCAATTCTTGTAAGGAACATTTTCATTTGGGCTGGCGTAGTATTTTGTGCCTCATCCAAAATGATGAAGGCATTATCCAAAGTACGACCTCTCATATAAGCAAGAGGGGCTACTTCTATAAGTCCCTTTTCCATGTTGCGCTGAAATGCTTCGGCGCCCATTATCTGATACAGAGCATCATATAATGGTCTAAGATAAGGGTCGACCTTGCTTTGTAAATCACCAGGAAGGAAGCCTAGCTTCTCTCCTGCCTCAATAGCTGGACGAGTAAGAATGATTCTAGAAACCTCCTCATTTTTAAAGGCTGTAATAGCCTTTGCCATAGCAAGATATGTTTTACCAGTACCTGCTGGGCCCACGCCAAATACAATCATGTTGTTAGTGATTGCATCTACATATTTCTTTTGTCCTAGTGTCTTAGGAGCTACAGGCTTACCTGTGGTTGTATGGCAAATTATCTCGCCTCTAGCTTCTGAAACATCATGATTTTCTATTTTTTCCTGCTCAATTGACATAATATAATTAACATCCTGTGTAGTTATAATACTGCCCTTTTTTGAAAGGGATAAAAGCTCATCCACAACAACGATTCCATGTTCAACATGGGATTTTTCACCTACTACTTTGATAACATCATCCCTAAGAATGAAGGAAATTCCCATCCCCTTTTCTATGGTTTTGATATTTTTATCAAACTGGCCAAAAATATTGTCGATGTGCTCAGCCGGAATACTAATACTTAAAGAAAAATCGCTCATTTTATTCAACAATATCAATAATCAAGTCCATGTGGTTACATTTTTCTGGAGCAATAACTGTAGCTGAGTTAATCATCTCCATTGCATTTTTAATCTTGCTCTCGTCATTTGCGTGAATATAACAAATAGGCTCGCCCTTTTTGATTTCATCCCCAACCTTTTTGTTAAGAACAATACCAACAGCCATATCAATAACATCTTCGAATGTCTCGCGACCTCCGCCAAGAGACATAGAAGCAAGACCAAATGCCTCTGCTTTCAATGCGTGAACATATCCATCAGCCTGAGCCTCAACTGGCACTACATATTTAGCCGGCTCAAATTTACTAATATCAGTTGCAAAGCTTGAATCGCCACCTTGCGCCTGAATGAACTCTACAAATTTGTTAAATGCACTACCATCTGCTACTGCATTTTCCATAAGCTTTCTAGCTTTAGCTTTATCAGTCTCAATTTCTGAGAAAACAATCATCTGAGAACCAAGCTCATAAACAACTTCCATTAAGTCCTCTGGACCATTTCCCTTTAAGGCATTGATTGCTTCAATAACTTCGAGATTGTTTCCTACTGCAAAACCAAGTGGCTCATCCATATTTGTGAGAACTGCAGCGATTTTCTTGTCTGCACGCTTTCCAATATCAACCATAGATTTTGCAAGCTCTAAGGCCTTTTCCTTTGTCTTCATGAAGGCACCATCACCAACTGTAACATCCAGAACAATAGCATCTGTACCAGCAGCAAGCTTTTTAGACATGATAGAACCTGTGATAAGAGAAATCTCATCAACTGTGGCTGTAACGTCTCTAAGTGCATAAAGCTTTTTATCTGCAGGAGCAAGATTTTTAGACTGGCCAGTAACTGCAATTTTAATATTATTAACCTGATTTATGAAAGCCTCCTCAGAAAGAGCTCCATTAAAGCCAGGAAAAGCTTCAAGCTTATCGATTGTGCCACCAGTATGGCCTAAGCCTCTACCACTCATCTTTGCAACAGGCACACCAATAGATGCGATGATTGGTCCAAGGACAAGTGTAACCTTGTCGCCAACACCACCTGTAGAGTGTTTATCAATTTTAACACCGTCAATTGAAGACAAATCAAGGATATCGCCAGAATCACGCATAGCCATAGTAAGATCATAGCGTTCTCTAACATTCATGCCTCTGAAATAGATAGCCATAAGAAGTGCAGAAATCTGATAATCAGGTATCTCACCATTTGTATATCCATTAACAATATGATAAATCTCCTGGGTAGAAAGCTCCTCTCCAAGTTTCTTTTTTTCAATTAAGTCGTACATTCTCATAGTAACAAAACCCCTTATATTTATTGCCTATTTATGATAAGGCTCGTTATTCATAATTCGCATTCCCCGATATATCTGCTCAAGTAAAACCACACGCATTAATTGATGAGGGAAAGTCATCTCAGAAAAAGAAATTTGATAATCGCTGCGCTTCATAACTTCATCAGAAAGCCCTAAAGAGCCACCAATAACGAAAGCTATGCTGCTATGTCCAGAGATTCCAAGATTCTCTATATATTTAGAAAAAGCAACAGAATCCAGTTGCTTTCCAAGTATTGCAAGAGCTATAACAAAATCTTTTTCTTTAATGTGCTTTAAAATTCTTTCGCCTTCTTTGGATTTTACAAGTGATATTTCAGTATCAGATGCATTCTCTGATGTCTTTTCATCAGAGACCTCTATTATCTCTAAATTGCAGTATTTCGAGAGCCTCTTTGAGTACTCTGAAATTGCATCTCTAAAGAATTTCTCTTTGATTTTACCTACGCATAGAATTTTAACATTCATAGGTTATATTTTAGCCCATTTGAATGATTTAGACAACATAAAAGACACGCCTGCGGTGACGTGTCTTTCAAAGGGAGAATAATGTTATGAAAAATGTATCTCTTAATGAGATGATGTAATGATACTAATTAATTATGTAAAAAATTCGGAAATCTTGTGAACATTCTGTTAAACATAAATTAGTTAGTAACATCAATTGTCATATCCTCTCCCGTACCTTCTTCTGGTTCCTCAACTTCAGGGTAAGTAATAGTGTATGTAGCACTAACAATATCAGAATATTCTCCTGCATCGTTCTGTGCTACAGCCTTTATTTCTGTAGTTCCCTCAGTCAAAGGGATTGGTTTTGTGTATTGTTTACCTGTTGTGATTGGGCTTTTGCCATTCAAGGTATAAAAGATTTTATAATCTCCGCTAACAGTAATCTGGATAAGAAGGTCCTCCTCATAATTACCACCAGCTAAATTAAATGTAGGTGCTGAAAGGAAATATGAATTAATCATCTCTGTAATTTCATCACTAGGTGATGTCTCCAGCAAAGCAGATATACCATCCATATCACCATTTGCATATAAAGCATCCAAAAGATATGAATATATCTTTTTGTTCGTAGGATCACTATCTAAAGCAAGATACAACATCTCTATGGCATCATCATAATCCTTAACCATGTAATACATACGGCCCAAACCATAAATAACCTCAAATGATGTAGGGTCGATTTCATATGCCTCTTCATAGTAACCTAAAGCCTTTGCATATTGCTCATTAGATTCTGCTTCTACAGCTTGATTCATGATATTGTCATAAGTGTGCGTTCCCATATAAGGAATAAACATACAAACACCTATCATGGCAACAAGCAAGCACGCTACCAAAAGAAAAGCCTTTATCTTTTTGGTAAAAACCTTTGGCTCAGCCTTAGATTGAGGTTGAGTCTTGGATGGTGTATTTGCAGCAGGTGCTTCTTCTTGAATTTGATAAACACCTGTAGCAAACTTATCATCCTTTGATTTGTTTTTATCTTCTACAACTTTTGAAAGTAATTCTTCTTCTAAAACATTGTAATCAGGCACAAGCTGAATAGACTCCCCACATGATGGGCAGTACATAAGACCATTTTCAATTTCAGCTCCACATTTTTTACATTTCATTTTAGAACAATCCTGTAATTACTCCATCGTCAGTAACATCGATATTATTGGCTGCTGGCTGCTTTGGAAGTCCTGGCATTGTCATAATACTTCCTGTTACAGCAACTACAAAGCCTGCACCAGCTGAAGCGTATACTTCACGAACATTTAAAGTAAAGTCTGTAGGACGTCCAAGCTTAGTAGCATCGTCAGACAATGAATACTGAGTCTTAGCCATACAAACAGGGAAATTACCCATTCCAAGCTCTTCTATTCTCTTTAATTCGCGTTCAGCTGCAGCTGAGTATGCCACATCCTTTGCGCCGTAAATCTCTGTTGCAACGGTTTTAATTTTATCTTTAAGTGAAAGTGAATCATCGTAAAGTGGCTTGAAATTGCTTTCTTTATTTTCTAGAACATAAAGAACCTTCTTTGCAAGCTCTACGCCGCCTTGTCCACCTTTCTCCCAAACCTCAGAAAGTGCAAATTCACATCCTCGAGACTCGCAGAATTCTCTAACGAAGTTAGTCTCGGCTTCTGTATCGGTAATAAATGAGTTAAGAGTAACTACTACTGGTACATTATATTTCTGAAGGTTTTCAATATGCTTTTCAAGGTTAACAATACCCTTCTTTAAAGCATCTAAGTTTTCTGTAGTAAGCTCTGTTTTAGGAACACCACCATTATATTTTAAAGCACGAACAGTTGCTACTAAAACAACAGCATCAGGCTTCAAGCCAGCCATTCTACATTTAATATCAAAGAACTTTTCAGCACCAAGATCAGCACCAAAACCAGCCTCAGTGATTGTGATATCAGCAAGCTTCATTGAAGCCTTAGTAGCTCTAACAGAGTTACATCCATGTGCAATATTTGCAAATGGGCCACCATGAACTATAGCTGGTGTGTGCTCAAGTGTCTGAATCATATTAGGCTTTAAGGCATCCTTAAGTAGGGCTGCCATAGCACCCGTAGCCTGTAAATCATTAGCTGTAACAGGCTTTCCGTCAAAACTATAAGCAACGATGATTCTTCCAAGTCGCTCTTTCAAATCTTTCATGTCGTTTGCAAGGCAAAGAATAGCCATGATTTCTGAGGCTACAGTAATAACAAAATGATCCTCGCGAACCATTCCGTCTGCCTTTGCTCCAAGACCTACGACAATATTTCTAAGGGCTCTGTCATTCATATCAAGACATCGCTTCCATACAATCTGTCTAGGATCAATTCCTAGTGAATTTCCCTGCTGAATATGATTATCAAGCATAGCTGCAAGCAAATTATTTGCAGATGTAATAGCATGAAAATCACCAGTAAAGTGAAGGTTCAAGTCTTCCATAGGAACAACCTGAGCATATCCACCACCTGCGGCACCACCCTTGATACCAAAGCAAGGTCCAAGTGAAGGCTCTCTCAATGCAAGACATGCCTTCTTACCAAGAACTCCCATTGCCTCACCTAAGCCAACAGAAGTTGTAGTTTTTCCTTCTCCAGCTGGTGTTGGATTGATTGCAGTTACAAGCACAAGCTTGCCGTCTTTATTATCCTGAATTTCGGATAACAATTCATCGGATAATTTAGCCTTATATTTTCCATAAAACTCTAAATCATCCTCCCTAATATCAAGTGAAGCTGCTACCTCCTTGATATTGACCATTTGTGCTTCCTGAGCGATTTGAATGTCTGACTTCATTTGAAATGACTCCCTTTTAATTTGCTTTTATTAGTTCTTCAAACTCTGAAATGGACATGCGTATTTCTCTAGGTTTAGTACCCATTTCAGGACCAACAACGCCTGCTTCCGCAAGCTGATCCATGATACGTGCCGCCCTATTAAAGCCTATCCTAAAGTTTCTTTGAAGATAGCCAATAGAACCCTTTTGATTTTCTATAACAAGACGACCTGCTTCATTGAATAGTTGATCTCTAGAATTATCAGGTTCTCCAGAGATTGACACTGAACCAGATCCAGTCTCAGAGTTTTGAATTTGAGCCTCTATATTCGAATCGTATTCTGCATTTTCGTTATTATTTTTAAGGAAATCAACTACTGCACTTACTTCATCATCACTGACAAAGGCACCCTGTACACGAATAGGCTTAGAAAGATTTTGTGGAGCATAAAGCATATCACCATTTCCAAGCAAATCCTCTGCACCATTCATATCAAGAATAACTCGTGAATCTGTTCCAGATGAAACAGAAAAAGCAATTCTTGAAGGAACATTAGCCTTGATAAGACCAGTAATAACATTAACAGTAGGCTTCTGTGTAGCGATAATCAAGTGAATACCTGCTGCTCTGGCAAGCTGAGCCAATCTAACAATTGAATCTTCTACATCGGCTGCAGCAACCATCATAAGGTCCGCAACCTCATCCAGAATAATAACAAGCTGGGACATTCTCACACGCTTTTCCTCTGGTATAGACTCAGGCAATGCATCAGAATCAACCTTTTCGTTGAACCCTTCGATATTACGCACTCCTGCCGCTGCCAAAAGCTCGTATCTATCTGTCATTTCCTTTACAGCCCAATGAAGAGCTCCTGCCGCCTTTTTAGCGTCAGTAATAACAGGTAAAAGAAGGTGAGGAATTCCATTGTATACAGAAAGCTCTACCATCTTTGGATCAACCATTATCATCTTAACCTCATCAGGTGTGGCATGATAAAGAATACTCATGATGATGGTATTGATACATACTGATTTACCAGAACCTGTAGCACCTGCAATAAGAAGGTGAGGCATCTTTTCAATATTTCCAACAACTACGCTACCTGAAATATCCTTTCCAACGCAGAAGGAAATCTTTGACTTAGCATTCTTGAATTCTTTCGAAGATACAAGCTCTTTGAAAGAAACCATTGTCTTTTCTTTATTTGGAACCTCAATACCAATAGCAGATTTGCCAGGAATTGGAGCTTCTATACGAACGTCAGTAACAGCCATATTAAGCTTAATATCATCAGAAAGGTTTACAACTTTTGATACTCTAGTACCCTCTGCGATTTCAAGCTCATATCGAGTAACTGATGGTCCCAAAGTAACCTCAGTAACATTAGCCTGAACACCAAAATTGCCAAGTGTACGCTGTAGCTTACCAGCCATCTCCTGAAGATACTCTCTAGAATCCCCTGCACCCTTCTTAGCATCCTTAAGTAATGAAATAGGTGGAAGCTTAAATGGCTTCTTAGGTTTCTTTTTATCTGACTCAATAGAAGCTCTAAGAGACTCTGAAGAATCTTCGATTTCTGCCTGAGTAGAAGCCGATGGCTTAGGCTTTCTAGTAGAAGTCACTGGTTCCATAACTGCTTCTGGCTCTGATGTAGGCTCTGGAGCAGGTGTAGGAGCCGGAGTATTAATAACAGGCTCCACTGGCTTAGGTGCAACAGCAACCTTTGGCTCAACCACTACTGGCTGCTCTGGCTCAATAAATGTAGCGGTTTCGTTTGTAGCCACAAGAGGTGTAACATTTTTGAAAGAATGTGTGCTCTTAGACTTTTTATCTCCGGAACGAAGGCGATGTCTGCTTGTGTTTGTAACTTCCACATCGGACTCTCCTTCTGCCATGTTTATCTTGATTTCGTTAACACCATCTGCAGACAATGATGCTTCTGAGAAATCTGGCATAAGTGTTGTGTTGGTAGTAACGCCAGAATGCTTTCTCTCTCTTCTTGAACCACCCTTTTGATTCATCTGCTCAAGCTCGAGAGCTTTTTCCTCGTTAATTTTATCAATAATAGCCTGACGGTCAGAATTATATCTGGTCTGATTTGCTTCACGTTCCATAAGCTGACGCTCTCTTCTTGCGCGTCTTTTAGCAGCTGCCCTATCAGCATGATATCTAGAGGATTGCTGCACTCTATCGAAAGCGAAACGCTCAATAATGATGATGGTAGAAACAACCATTGCGATAATATCTATTAAGTAAGCTCCAAACAAACCGAAGCTATCATATATTCCAAAAACGATGGCACCTCCTAAAAGGCCGCCACCATTGTGGTTATCCCTTGAATATTCAAATGTAGAAAGTGGTCCTAATACATCCTGCCCATGAATGATAAGCTCCACAAATACGCTAATAAATATAAGTAAAACAGAACCTGCAATAACTTTTGCTACTGCTACCTTGTTACCATAGTTTGAAATAATGAAAAATGCAGAAAATGCAACCATAAAAGGCAAGATAAACTGAATAATGCCAAAAATACCAAACAAGAAATCGGCAATGGCATTACCTACAACTCCACCAAGCCCAAAATTGCTAATGCAAAGTAAAATGCACAGCACTAAAGAACCCCAAAGGATGATTTCCTTTGAAGAATCCTCGAAAAATGGGTCCTCAAATTCAACCTCCATAGAAGCCTTTTTAGCTCTTGTGGAAGTAGATTTGTTGTTGCTTTTTTTAGTAGTGTTTCTGCGGGAATTATTTGATTTTCTTTTAGAATTATTCGTCCCTTTTGTTGCCAATATATAACCTCTTACAATCAAAAGAGAATAGTCAAGCTATTCTCTTTTGTAAATTACTATTTGTTAACCTATCAAATAGTTGTAAATATTTTCGTATTTTTCTTTTTGTACAGCCCAAGAATAGTTCTTGTTCATGCCACGCTCAACCATTTTATTCCACTGAGTCTTTTTATCGAAAAATACAAACTTACTGTAATTTACAGTGTTAAGAAGCTCGTCACCGTTGTAATTTGCAAATGAGAAGCCATCTCCTGTCTTTTTGTACTCATCAAAAGCTTCAACTGTATCGCTAAGACCACCAGTCTCACGAACAATTGGAACTGTACCGTATCTAAATGAAATAAGCTGTGTCAAGCCACATGGCTCGAATCTTGAAGGCATCAAAAATGCGTCCGCTGCCGCATAAAGCTTATGCGCAAGATTGTCGTCATAACAAATGTTAGCAGAAATCTTCTCTGGATACTTCCATGCATAATGCCTGAACATATTCTCGTACTTTGACTCGCCTGTACCAATAACAACAAGCTGAGTAAAATCATCAACTATTCCTTCAATGCAATAATTGATAAGATCAAGGCCTTTTTGATCTGTAAGTCTAGAAATAAGGCCGATCATGTATTTCTTAGGGTCAACCTCAAGACCTAAATCAGCCTGAAGCTTTGCCTTATTAACCTTTTTGTTTTTACGGAATGTAGAAACATCAAAGTTTTTGTAGATTTTAGAGTCCTTAGCAGGATCATATACATCGTTATCAATACCATTAACAATGCCCTGCATGTCGTAGTGACGAGCACGAAGCAAGCCATCTAGCCCCTCTCCATAGTATGGGGTCTGAATCTCGTCACAGTAGGTTGCAGAAACTGTTGTGATATAGTCTGCATAAACAAGACCGCCCTTAAGCATATTTCCGCATTTTTTGTATTCAAGCTTATCTGGTGTAAATAAATTCATAGACAAGCCAGAAATACCTGCTACTGTCTTTGTGTCCCACATACCCTGGAACTTAAGGTTATGAATAGTCATGACTGATTTCATTCCCCAGAAGAACTGGTCTCCCTGGAAATCATTCTTTAAATAAACAGGAATAAAACCTGTCTGCCAATCATGACAATGAATAAGATTTGGCTGGAATCCGATAAGTGGAAGCATTGATAAAACAGCCTTATCAAAGAATATAAACTTTTCAAGATCCCATCTATCCTCAGAATAAGGATAGAAACAATCGAAATAATCATGATTATCGATGAAGTAATAAGTAACCCCATCTAACTCATATTCAAAAACGCCAACATATCTAGTACCTACAAGTGGTCCCATGTTCATTTGGAAGCTAGTTAAAAACTTGAAGTCCTTCTTGTATTTCTCTGGAATAAATGTGTAGTATGGCAAAACCACCCTTACATCAAAGTACTCCTTTGAGAATTCCTTAGGAAGTGCTCCACAAACATCTGCCAATCCGCCGGTTTTGACAAATGGTACGCACTCGCTGGCAGCGAAAAGTATCTTATTCATAATTATAAACCCCTCAATTTTTATTTACTCATTCCAGTTGTGATATACGTTCTGAACATCATCGTCATCATCAAGAAGATCAAGAATCTTATTGATTTTGTAGAGATCCTGCTCATCTGTAAGATCAACGTATGTCTGAGGAATCATTGTAACCTCAGCATCAGCCATAGGAATGTTTTCAGCCTCAAGAGCTTCTCTAACTGCTGAGAAATCCTCTGGAGCTGTATAGATTTCGAAGCAATCCTCTTCCTCAGAGAAATCTTCTGCACCTGCATCAAGTGCAATCATCATAAGATCATCAGCTTCCATAGAGCAATCCTCTTTAGAAACGATAATCTGACCCTTATTATCAAACATGAAAGATACGCAACCTGGTGTACCGATGCTTCCGCCGCCCTTTGTAAATGCTGAACGAACGTTAGCAGCTGTACGGTTACGGTTGTCTGTAAGGCAGTCAACGATAATAGCTGTACCGTTAGGACCATATCCTTCGTATGTAACAGACTCGTAATTTACAGCATCTGCGTTACCAGCAGCCTTCTTGATACCATTTTCAATTGTTGCATTTGGTACGTTGTTAGCCTTAGCCTTAGCGATAACATCACGAAGCTTAGAATTATTATTAGGGTCTGGGCCGCCTTCCTTAACTGCTACAGCGATCTCACGACCAATTATTGTAAAAATCTTACCCTTTGCAGCATCATTCTTTTCTTTTTTGTGCTTAATATTTGCGAACTTTGAATGTCCTGACATAAAATTATTTACCTCTTTTCTATTCTAAATCTCAAAAAATTATAACAAATCACGGCCTTTTATTCAACGTGCCTTTTGCGTCTAACATATACGCTATCTATGACTTTATCGGATACATTTTTAATATAAAAAACGTAATTATCATCCTCCAAAGTAAAGGAACTACCGTCTTCTGGAATCTTGCCATTTAAGGAAATTAAGTATCCATTGAGTGTTTCATAATCATCCGATAACTTTGTACCAAGAATTTCTTCAACCTCTTCAAGAGAAGTTCCTCCATCCATCACAAAGGAATCCTCTGTCTTAACCTCTATAGAGTTTTCTTCCTCATCATGCTCATCCTCAATATTTCCAACGATTTCCTCAAGAATATCCTCCATGGAAAGTAAGCCGGAAACCTGTCCATATTCGTCAACTACGATAACCATATGGCGCTTTTTGGACTGCATCTTAGCAAATAAAGTATTAATTCCATGTGTCTCTGGAACGAACTCAGCCACTGACATAAGTTCATGTAAATCCTTAACTTTCACATTATCAATATCCTTATCATAGTATGTGAGTAGATCCTTTATATGTAAAATGCCAATGATATTGTCTAAATCCTCAATATAAACCGGATAACGGCTCATATTATTCTCATTTATAAAATTTATAGCCTCACGCAAGGTACTATCACCGTTCACAGCAACGATGCTTTTTCGATGAGTCATGATATCCTTTGCATCGGTATCAGAAAACTCAAAGATATTCTGTATCATAGCTGCTTCGGAGGCCAAAATATTGCCATCCTCGTGCCCCTCATTTACAAGAGAAATAACATCTTCCTCGGTAATATTTTCTTGCTTAGACCTTCTGTACAAAATAATTAGCTCTATTGCTTCAATAACAACAATAGCCAATAAAAAAATAATTAAATAGGGATTGGACCCGTCTTCCATAAATACTCCTTTCTCGAAATACGTAAATTATCACACTAATAATGATACCATATATATAAGAAAAAGACTAAACATTATAGTGTTTAGTCTTTTAAAAAACAGTGAATTCTATTCGTCTGCGGAAGACTCAGCTTCCTCTGTATCTTCTTTTGATTCTTTAGAAACAGCTTCCAAATCTACCTCTTCAAGCTGAATATCAGATAAATCTGTTTTGTCGTTATCATCCTGCTTGTCTGCAGCTGCTTTAACTGGCTCGCCCTTGTCATCGATTGTGCCAATATAGAAATCTCCATTCTGCATATCAAATAGATTTAGCACTTCCATACCAAAAACATCATGCATATATGAATAAATCTCTTTATTGTTAATCTCACGATTATGCTTACGAATAACGTTTTTCTTAAGCTGAACCCTGACGTCCTTAATCCAGTTAGTGATTTCCTCGGCTTCTGTGGAATTAGTGCGAAGTTTGTCATAGCAATAATCCATGGTAGCCAACATCAATTCTCGATTAACATCATCTGTCTTCTGTGGAAGCTCACTAAGCTCGTCTTCATTTGACTCAATACGTTCTTTGCACTCTTCCAAAAGCCTTTTATCATCATCCAACTTCTTGGAAACCAAATCTGATGTTCCTTCCATATTGGACATGACTGAAGCCATTAAATTCTCTTTGACCTTCTTTAGGTCTTTAAGTTCCTTTTTAAGCTCAGCCTCACGTTTCAGTAAGTCATTTTCCTGCTTTTCAAGCTCTTTAACCTGTTCTGGCTTTCCACCTAAAGCAAAAAGTCTATGCCATTTCTGATCCAAAATAAGCATAGGAACCTTGATTTTGGAAATGGCAGTTGTAAAATCCCTGTCCGCCATATACATTCACCTACTTCTGTTGAGTAATGTTATAAGAAAGTTGCATCAAACTATCTGATAAATGAACATTCTCTATAATAACATCAGGAATATCATCTAAATCAACATGAGCAAAGTTCCAAATTGCATGAACACCAAGAGAAACAAGCTTTAAAGCTGTAGATCTGGCGTTTGACTTTGGCAATGTCAAAGCTGCAATCTCAACATCATTATGCTTAATGAATTCTGGAAGCTCGTCAAGCATCTGAACAGGAATGTCTCTAACCAACTTTCCTTTAAGCTCAGGATTAACATCGAATAATCCAATAATTTTGAAGCCTACACGCTCAAATTTAACATAACCTGCAATAGCCTGGCCTAAGTTACCAGCGCCGATAACGATAACATTATGTGTTTCGTTAACTCCCAAGATATTTCCTATTTCATCATGTAAGTATGCAACATTATATCCATAACCCTGCTGGCCAAAACCACCAAAGTTGTTAAGATCCTGTCTAATCTGAGATGCTGTAACATGCATTCTCTTGCTTAAATCATTTGATGAAATTCTTTCAACACCATCGTCTAAAAGTTCGCCCAAATATCTGTAGTACCTAGGAAGTCTTCTGATGACTGCTTGTGAAATCTGTTTATCCAAACCATATACCTCCTAATTACAATTTTCAATCTTAATTATAAAATCACACAAAAACTATGTCAAGATTTTAACAAAGACTTAATAAATGCTTAAGATAAACTTAACTCCTCCCACTGAGAATATAAATCTTCCAATTTTGAATCTATTTCATTCTGTTCTGCAGTTAATTCGTTGAGTTTTGCAGAATTTGTCATATTCTCTGGCTTTAAGAATTCGTCTTGAATCTTTGCCTTTTTTTCTTCTAGTTTTTCTATCTCTTCTTCAATTTTTGAGATTTTGTTTTGAAGCTTTCTCTTTTCTGCTTCAATTCTCTTTTGTTCTTTAAAATCAAGCTTTGCAGCTGTAGCGTTAGAATCAGCTACAGATTCCTGGGTTGAGACAACATTTGCTACAGAAAGCTGTTCCTTCTTTGCAATATAATCATCGTAATTGCCAAGGTACTTTGTAAAATGACCATTTGAAAGTTCAAGAATCATATTTGCAGTACGGTTAACAAAATATCTATCGTGACTTACATAAAGCAAAGTTCCATCATATTCGTTAAGTGCTTCCTCAAGCATTTCTTTCGAATCCATATCTAGATGGTTTGTAGGCTCATCAAGGATTAAAAGATTAGACTTAGAAAGCATAAGCTTTGCAAGAGAAACACGTCCGCGCTCTCCACCTGATAACTCGCTAATGCGTTTAAAAACATCATCCTCTGTAAACATAAATGCAGCTAATGTGTTTCTAACCTGTGTCTCTGTAAGATATGGATATGCATCATGAAGCTCACTAAAGATAGTGTTTGACTCAGTAAGCCCCTGTTGCTCCTGGTCATAATATCCTACAGTAACATTTGCTCCAAAGCGAATCTCTCCAGATTCAAAATCCGTGAGACCATTGATACACTTAAGGATTGTAGTCTTTCCTGTACCATTATCACCTAAAATGGCAATTCTATCCCCTTTATGAACCTCAAAGGATAAGTCTGTAAAGATATTTTTATCATCATATGATTTTGTCACATGAGAAAAATCTAAAACATCCTTGCCACTTTCCTTTTCCACCTCAAGAGTGAGTCGCATTCTAGGCATATCCTTATCGGGAGCATCCATAATATCAATCTTATCAAGCATTTTCTTTCTGCTTTCAGCTCTTTTTATGGATTTTTCTCTGTTGAAGGATTGAAGCTTTTCAATAACAGCTTTCTGGTGTTCTATTTCCTTTTGCTGCTTTTCATAACTGCGCTCATAAGTGAGCTGATATAAAGCCTTTTGCTCAGAAAAAGCTGTATAGTTTCCTGTATATACACTAGTGCGTCCGTAGGATAAATCAACAACATGATCTACAATTTTATCAAGGAAATATCGATCATGAGCAACAATTACAACTGCGCCTTTATATGAAGATAAATATCCTTCCAACCACACGATTGAATTCAAATCCAAATGGTTTATAGGCTCGTCTAATAAGAGCAAATCTGGCGATGATGCAAGAAGACGTCCCAAACTAACACGTGTCTTTTGACCTCCAGAAAGCTCATTCATGCTTTTATTCAAATCATCCCCTTCAAAACCAAGGCCTTTTAATATGCCTACAGCTTCCGAACGGAATGTATATCCACCTAATAAATCAAATTGATGCTGTAACTTATGATAATTCTCCATAAAGGCCGCAGCATCTTTACTATCAAGATTTGACATCTCCATTTCCATGTCTGAAAGACGTTTTTCCATGGAAAGCAAATCTTCACGGGCACTAAGCACTGTATCTAAAATGCTACTACCAAAGGAATCCTCCTGATACTGAGCTAAATAGCCCATTGTAGCATCTTTCTTAAGAGTAACTTCACCACTGTCCGCTGGTAAATCTCCAACTATTATTTTTAATAGGGTCGACTTTCCTGTTCCATTGTTACCAACGATAGCTACTTTAGAACCCTCATCCACAGTAAAAGTGGCATCTTTTATAATGCCATCTTCTCCAAATGATTTAAAAATATGCGAAACATTAAGTAACATAGTTTTTCCTTAAAAAATGCGCCTGACTAATGTCAGGCGCCAAATAAAATCTAATTTTACTGAACATCCTTAATAGAGAAGCTGATGCGTCCCATCTTGTCCTTGCCAAGGCATACAACCTTAACAGTATCACCAAGAGTAAGAACATCTTCCACTCTGTCAATTCTTTCCTTAGCAATCTTAGAAATGTGAACCATTCCTTCCTTGCCTGGAGCGAACTCGATAAATGCACCGAATTCCTTGATGCTTACAACCTTACCTGTAAGAATCTGGCCCTGCTCGAAATCAGTTGTAATGATTTCGATCATTCTCTTAGCCTCATCCATCTTTGCAGCATCTGTACCACAGATTGAAACATTTCCGTCATCTGTAATATCAATCTTAACATCACATCTAGCAATGATTTCGTTGATTGTCTTTCCACGCTGACCAACAACATCACCAATCTTCTCTGGATCAATTGAAAGCTGGATAATCTTTGGAGCATACTCGCCAACTTCCTTACGTGGCTCAGCGATTGCCTTGCTCATGCAGTTGTCCATGATGAAGAATCTAGCCTCGCGGCAACGTGCGATAGCACCTTCAACGATTGGACGTGTAAGACCGTGAATCTTGATATCCATCTGGATAGCTGTGATACCTTCTTTTGTACCTGTAACCTTGAAGTCCATGTCTCCGAAGAAATCTTCAAGACCCTGGATATCTGTAAGAAGAACGAAATCGTCATCTGTATCGCCTGTAACAAGACCGCAAGAAATACCAGCAACCATAGCCTTGATAGGTACACCAGCTGCCATAAGTGACATACATGAAGCACATGTTGAAGCCATTGATGTAGAACCATTTGACTCGAATGTCTCAGATACAGCACGGATTGCATATGGGAATTCTTCTGGTGTAGGAAGTACTGGAAGAAGTGCTCTCTCTGCAAGTGCACCGTGTCCAATTTCTCTACGTCCTGGTCCTCTAGAAGGCTTTGTCTCACCTACTGAGTATGCAGGGAAGTTATAGTGATGCATGTATCTCTTCTCAGTAACGAAAGCATCAAGACCATCGATCTTCTGAGCCTCTGAAAGAGGAGCAAGAGTTACAACATCGCAAATCTGTGTTTGTCCACGAGTGAACATAGATGAACCGTGAACACGTGGAATAATATCTACTTCTGCAGCAAGTGGACGAATCTGTGTGATCTCACGACCATCTGGACGCTTGTGATCCTTAAGAATCATCTTACGTACTGTCTTTTTCTCGTACTGGTAAATTGCCTCACCAAGAACAGCAAGCCATTCTTCGTTATCAGCAAATGCTTCTTCAAGACGCTCAGTAATCTGACGGATATTCTCCTCACGAACCTGCTTCTCGTCTGTGAATACAGCACCTTCCATCTCCTCAGGAGTAACGATTTCCTTCATCTTTACGAAGAGCTCCTCAGGAATTGCGCATGATGTATACTCATGCTTTGGCTTACCGCATTCCTTAACCATCTCGTCGATGAATGCGATAACTGTCTGGTTAACATCATGACACTTGTAGATAGCTTCAATCATCTTATCCTCTGGGATGATGTTTGCGCCAGCTTCAATCATAATAACCTTTTCTCTTGTAGAAGCAACTGTAAGCTTAAGGTCGCCCTTATCCCACTGCTCCTGTGAAGGGTTTACGATAAACTCTCCATCGATCATACCCATCTGTGTCATAGCGCAAGGGCCATCAAATGGGATATCTGAAATACATGTAGCAATAGCTGCACCGAGCATAGCAACAAGCTCAGGACGGCACTGTGGATCTACTGCCATAACCATGTTGTTAAGTGTTACATCATTACGATAATCCTTTGGGAAAAGTGGACGCATAGGTCTATCAATAACACGAGATGTAAGAACTGAGTTCTCAGATGCCTTACCCTCTCTCTTATTGAAACCACCAGGGATTTTACCAACAGCGTATGTCTTTTCTTCAAACTCAACAGAGAGTGGGAAGAAATCGATACCATCCCTAGGCTTGTCTGATGCAGTTGCAGTTGAAAGAACTGTAGTCTCACCATACTGAATAAATGCTGCTCCATTAGCCTGTGCAGCAACTCTGCCGATATCAACACGAAGTGTTCTACCAGCCAAATCCATTGTAAATGTCTTCATGGTTTTCTCCTTCAAATATTTTATTATTTAAGCATCAACCCGAAACTACTGAAAACGAAGAGTTATACTCTCCTAATTCAGTGGCTTCGGATCTTGCTTGAAATCGAAAAACAAATAAGAAAATGAGCGGAGTAAGCAATACTCCGCTCTTATAGATTACTTTCTTAAGCCAAGACGCTCAATGATTGAACGATATCTCTCAATGTCAGTATTCTTAAGGTATGCAAGAAGGTTTCTTCTCTTACCAACCATCTTCATCATACCACGACGTGAATGATGGTCACCTGGGTTAGCCTTAAGGTGCTCTGTGAGCTCAGAAATACGAGCTGTAAGAACAGCGATCTGAACCTCTGGAGAACCTGTGTCACCAGCTGTTCTAGCATACTCATTGATAATTGCCTGCTTCTTCTCTTTTGTAATCATTTTAACTACCTCCTAAAAACTTTTAATATGCCGTAACTAAGGAAAAGGTCGGAGTGTCCAAAACCTGAGTTACAGTAAATTTCGTACCGATATATAATAACACAGCTATAAAAATATGTAAACTATGTATAAATAGGCTTTTTAAACTGTTACTGTATTAAATCTTCGATTGCATATTTATTAACACCTGCTAGTTTTCCACTATTTACATAAACAGTAGAAAAATCATAGTTTAATGCAAAGTAAACCTGACCAGTCTTATCATCAGTTTTACCTATTGAAATAAATGTTGAATAGCCGTTTGCATCTTTTATAGTGTATACAGGTGAGTCCTGATTCAAACCATATTCATCACCATCTCCATCTTCACTATCATTAACAATTACATCCACGAATCGAACATCGGTAATATAATTTAACAGCTTTTCTATTCTTTCTTCATTTATATCAATGGTGGAATCATCTGGATAAACCCAGTCATCGCCATCTCTTTCGAAGGTCAGCATAATATTATTACTATCAGTAATCTGGAAGCTATAAACTTCTTCATTATCAAGCAATATAACATTCTCGCCTTCATCTTCTATTTCACTAGCTTCATCCAAAACTTCAGCAGTATCTTCAGAGTTATCAAGATTTTGTATCATTTTTACTGGGTTTTTAGAATACAAAGTAATAATCAAAACCACAATAAGCAAAACAATGGCCAGTGCAAGAAATATGCCTTTATAATTCTTTGAAATAAACTTCTTCATCATTTCCTCCAAGAAAATATTCTTTATTTAGTATAACAAAAAAGTATTAACAAACAAAGAAGCCAGAGCCATAAGCTCCAGCTTCGAAATAATTATCTGTAGATGATATCATCTCTTCCAGGACCGTTTGAAACCATTGTGATTGGGAATCCAATTTCTTTCTCAATAAACTCAATGTAGTTTCTGCAGTTCTCTGGGAGATCTTCGTATTTCTTAATTCCACGAATATCTGTCTTCCATCCTGGAAGTGTCTTAAGTACTGGCTTAGCCTTTTCAAGCTTGCTAGTAACAGGAAAGTCTGTAGTAACCTCACCATCGATTTCATAGCCAACGCATACAGGGATTTCATCAAGATATCCAAGCACATCAACAACTGTAAATGCTACATCTGTTGTACCCTGCATTCTACAGCCGTACTTAGACGCAACGCAATCGAACCATCCCATACGACGTGGACGACCTGTAGTAGCACCAAACTCACCGCCATCGCCACCGCGACGTCTAAGCTCATCAGCTTCATCACCGAAGATTTCAGAAACAAATGCACCTGCACCTACTGCTGAAGAGTATGCCTTACATACTGTAACAACCTGCTTAAGCTCCTGTGCTGGAATACCAGCGCCGATACAACCGTATGGAGCAAGTGTTGATGAAGATGTAACCATTGGGTAAATACCATGGTCAGGATCCTTCAAAGTACCAAGCTGGCCTTCAAGAAGGATAGTTTTATTTTCTTTAAGTGCGTTCCAAAGGAATGCTGAAGTATCGCAAACATAAGGAGCAATCATATCGCGGTATTCATGTAATGTCTCAAGGAGCTCCTCTGGATTAAGGAGTGGCTTGTGATATAAATGCTCAAGAAGAACATTCTTCTGATCACATGTACGAACAACCTTTTCCTTCAAAAGCTCATCATCAAAAAGCTCCTGAACCTGATAACCGATTTTTGCGTATTTATCTGAGTAGAAAGGAGCTATACCGCTCTTTGTTGAACCGAAAGAAGCCTTTCCAAGACGTTCTTCCTCGTATTGATCAAAAAGGATGTGATATGGCATAACAATCTGTGCTCTATCAGACACAAGAATGCGAGGTGCTGGTACTCCTTTCTCTACAATAGAGTTAATCTCTTTGATAAGGATAGGAATATTCAATGCGACGCCATTTCCAATGATGCTAGTGGTGTGATTATAGAATACACCTGAAGGTAATGTGTGAAGCGCGAACTTACCATAGTTGTTTACGATAGTGTGTCCTGCATTTGCACCACCCTGAAAACGAACAATGATATCAGCATTCGCTGCCATCATGTCTGTAATCTTTCCTTTGCCTTCATCGCCCCAATTGGCACCTACAACTGCTTTAACCATAACAATCCTCCTAAATTACAATTAAATTAATTTATATCAATCAATTTCTTAGTCACTGTACAAGCAAGTGCGCCTGGTCCAATGTGACATGAAACTGAAAGTGATAACGGATCTATCCAGATTTCTTTGCCTGGGAATTCAGCTTCTAATTCTTCTTTAAATTTTTCTGCGGCTTCCTGATTCTGTGTGTGAGCTATAGAAATCACAACATCATCAAGATTGTCTGTATGAAGGACATTTTGCATATCCTTTTTTAATGCTTCAATCATAGTCTGCTTTGCAGCCTTAACTGTACGAGCCATTGAATACTTATCAAGCTTCTCTCCGTAGATTGAAAGTACTGGCTTAATCTTTAACAATGAACCGATTGCAGCAACTGCTGGAGTAAGTCTTCCGCCCTTTTTAAGGTATTCTAGTGTATCTACAGTGATGTAGATGGTAGATAAAGACTTGATTTCCATAAGAGCATCACAGATTTCCTGTGCACTCTTTCCTAAATCTGCAAGCTTTTTAGCCTCAAGCGCTGAGAGCTTCTGTGTAACTGAGATACGCTGATTATCTACAACTACAACCTTGCCATCGTAATCCTCTGCCAGCATCTTTGCTGTAGCGCAAGATGAAGATAAACCGCTAGACATAGGAATATAAACTATTTCATCATAATCTTTAAGAAGCTTATCCCATGTATCCATAAGATTTCCTGTGATAGGCATTGAAGTAGTAATCTCGCCGCCCTGTGTAAGCTTCTCATAGAACTGTTCCTGAGTTAAATCGATATCCTCGTAATATAACTCACCATCAATATAAAAAGGCATAGGTATAACAAAAACTCCATAGTCCTTGGCCTGTGCCTGTGTAATGCCACTATTGCTATCTGTAAGAATTGCAACTTTGCTCATAAATCACCTCAAAAAATACTCTGTGTTAAACAAAAACACCGAGACTTATAATACCATAAGAAATAAATAAATTAAACAAGTATTATTAAATAAAATAGACATTAAGGCTATCTTCACATTTTTAATACTGATACTATTCTCATGACTAAAAAAGTATTCTAGATAAAATAGACATTCCTGGCTATTCTCACATGTATTCGCATTTTGAACTCTTCGAGTTCATATTTTGCGCTTGCGCACAAAATTAAATGCTCATACATGTTTGATAGCCAAATCTAATAAAAATAAAAATAAGTCCTCTTTCCAAATAAATTTGGGTCGAGGACTATATTTTTATTCTTATTGAATGTCTATTTTATTTTAGTACATTCCGCCCATGCCAGCACCTGCAGCAGCGGCAGCTGCAGCATCAGCAGCAGGATCTTTAATATCTGCAACAACAGACTCTGTTGTAAGGAGTGTTGCAGCAACAGAAGCAGCATTCAAGAGAGCTGTTCTTGTAACCTTAACAGGATCAAGGATACCAGCCTTAACCATGTTTACATACTCTTCGTTGTAAGCATCGAAACCAATACCAACTTCTGACTCACGTACCTTGTTAATAATAACAGATCCCTCAAGACCTGCATTTGCAGCAATGTAGAATAATGGAGCTTCAAGGGCCTTAACGATAACATTTGCACCTGTCTTCTCATCACCAGAAAGTGTATCAGCAAGAGCTGCAACTTCCTTCTGAACGTGGATGTAAGCAGATCCACCACCCTGGATGATACCTTCCTCTACAGCAGCACGTGTAGCATTAAGAGCATCTTCCATACGAAGCTTAGCTTCCTTCATTTCTGTTTCTGTAGCAGCACCTACACGGATAACTGCAACACCACCTGCAAGCTTAGCAAGTCTTTCCTGAAGCTTTTCTTTATCGAACTCTGATGTTGTCTCATCAATCTGTCCACGAATCTGAGATACACGAGCCTCGATTGCAGCCTTATCACCAAGACCATCAACGATAACTGTGTTCTCCTTGTTAACCTTTACAGACTTAGCACGACCAAGCTGCTCAAGAGTTGCATCCTTAAGCTCAAGACCAACTTCCTCAGAAATTACCTGACCACCTGTAAGGATTGCGATATCCTGAAGCATTTCCTTACGTCTGTCACCATATCCTGGAGCCTTAACAGCAACAACGTTGAATGTTCCACGAAGCTTGTTAAGGATAAGAGTTGTAAGAGCCTCGCCCTCGATATCCTCAGCAATGATAAGAAGTCTAGCACCTGACTGAACAACCTGCTCAAGAAGTGGAAGGAGTTCCTGAATGTTAGAAATCTTCTTGTCTGTAATAAGAATATATGGATCATCAAGGTTTGCTTCCATCTTGTCCATGTCTGTGCACATGTAAGCTGAAATATAACCTCTGTCAAACTGCATACCTTCTACAAGGTCAAGCTCTGTCTGCATTGTCTTTGATTCCTCGATTGTGATAACACCATCGTTAGAAACCTTTTCCATAGCGTCAGCTACCATCTGACCTACTTCATCATCGCCAGCTGAAATTGCAGCAACACGAGCGATCTGTTCCTTGCCATCTACAGCCTTAGACATTTCAAGAATAGCCTTAACAGCACAATCTGTAGCCTTCTTCATACCCTTTCTAAGAACGATTGGGTTTGCGCCAGCAGCAAGGTTCTTCATACCTTCCTTTACCATAGCCTGTGCTAAAACTGTAGCTGTTGTTGTACCATCACCTGCTACATCGTTTGTCTTTGTAGCAACTTCCTTTACAAGCTGAGCACCCATGTTTTCGAATGCATCCTCAAGCTCAACATCCTTTGCGATTGTAACACCATCGTTAGTGATAAGTGGAGCACCGTAAGACTTTGCAAGAACAACGTTACGTCCCTTAGGTCCAATAGTAACTCTAACTGTATTTGCTAATTTATCTACGCCTGCCTCAAGAGCCTGTCTTGCTTCAGCGCCATACTTAATTTCTTTTGCCATAATAATCTACCTCTTTTCCTAAATATTATTCTACAACTGCAAGAATATCATTCTGACGAACGATAATGTACTCCTCGCCTTCAAGCTTAACTTCTGTACCAGCGTACTTTGAATATATAACCTTCTGGCCTTCCTTAACCTGCATTGTGATTTCCTTACCGTCAACAATTCCGCCAGGGCCAACAGCTATAACCATAGCTTCCTGTGGCTTCTCCTGTGCTGCGGATGCAAGAATAATACCAGACTTTGTAGTCTCTTCTGCTTCGCACTGCTTTAATACAACGCGATCTGTTAATGGAACTAATTTCATTTTATATTACCTCCTAAATTAAGTATCAGAATCATTTATTAGCACTCCATTCAGTCGAGTGCTAACCACAAAAAGTATAATAGGATTCTCTCGAATCAGTTGCAAGTAATTAAGGTTAGTAGTTTTCGAAAGAATCCTATAAAAAGCTCTTATTTTCTCTTTATTTCTCGTTTTTTCTCATTATTAAACTTTTAGGTAGCTTAGAAAGCAGAGAATGCTTAAGACTATCGCCACCTGCAGCCACAAGTTTGCCAAATACATCCAAAATCAAAGCCTGATTCTTCGGATCAAGAGTTTGTATCTCTTTTGTTAGTGACGCAATAGACCTGACTTTGCTAGATGTAATCTGTGAAAGCCTTGTAGCCCCTGATGAGCTAATAAGCGATGAAAAGAAAACATCACCAAATGCCGCCCTGGTCTCATAATCAAATTGAACAGACCATTTCTTGATGACTTCATCAATTAAAACTGAAGACGAAGCGACTGAATCTACCTGTTCAAATTTATTGCGTTTTATCTGCCAGCTCATTGGGTCATGTTGGTTAATCCCTTTTGCATCACTGACAACGACCTGCATCTTAGCCTCTGTATACATAAGCATTCCAATAATAGATTCTTCCGGAATAAACTTATGAACTCTATTAATCATAGCTTTGTAAGCAGGCTTTTTGAGGACTTCCGGAATAAATCCAGGTCCATCAAAATTGTATACTTCTAAGATACTATCCTGTATATGACCCCTGCAGAATGTGCTTCCATAAACAGCAAAATTACCACCCTTTGAGTGGCCACCAATTCGAAGCTTTTTCATTGTCCTTGCAAAATTAGTATTGAGATAATCTGCCGCCTGAAGCTGCCCTCCAGTGCCTTCAGAAAAGCACATGTTAAAATCTTCTTTCCATCCAACAAGTGTATCGTCAGTTCCTCTAAAAGCAACAAAAATAGTGCCATCAGGCAAATAAAAGCTGCAAACAGCAAACTGAGTCTGCTTTTTAGCATCAACATCATTAACAAAACCAGCAAGCTTCATTCCGCCAAATCTTTTAGATTTAGCCATTTTAGGCATAATAAAGGGAGCAAGCTTAGTCAAAGCTGTTCTTGCCATCAAACCTTCTTTTGTGAATTTTTCAAAGAATTTTTTGTTGAGATCTTCTATTGATATTTTTTCTTTTAGGCCAGGACCAGGCACTAAACCATCAAAAGGTGCATACACCAGCTCGCAAAGAGCCAGCGCATCCACCTCATTAAACGGATCTATATTGAAAGGGACATCCCCTCTCCAGTCAAGATAATCAAAGATGTTAGCCATATAACATACTATTCCTCAAATAAAGCATCTGAGCCAGCCTCAGGCTGTGACTTTGTTTCTTCTGTAAACTCAACTACAGGCTCTTCCTCAAAAATAGATTCATCTACTTTGTTTTTGCCTGAGATTGGAGAATCCTCCATGTTGCGATTAAAGTTTCTATTAGAATCCTTTTTATGATCCCTAAGACCAATCACCATAAGTAACAATGAAAATAGAGAAAATGCTCCTACCACTACTAAGTAAGCGCATGCATAAACATTTCCATCAAAAATCTTGATAGGTGTTAAGAGCAGGTAAATGCTTGCGGCAATTGTAGCTGCTCCGAGAATCAAGCTTAAGAACCAAGAACCTCTTTGAATGTGGAACAATGCAAATGACTGCTGAAGCATGATAGCACCAAAGACCACGCCAATGAGACAAACAAGGGCATCAATAAATGCTGATACAATATCCGCATTTACGATAAAAACTGCACCTATTACAACAAGGATGACCCCCATTGTAAAACCATAGCTAGTGATTCTAGTAAATTCATGATTAAAGAAATATTTAATCATGTAGTACATTCCAAAACAAATAAATAAAATACCAAAACCTAAAATAGAGAATGAATATACCACTTTTGAAATAAACTCTACATTAAGTGTGAGCAAACAAATACCAACAGCTAGGTAAGCAATCGCTCCGATAATATTGGCAATCAAGCCTGCCTTTGAGTCTTTAATTTCTTCTTGTGTGCGAGCCATAGTCTCCTCCTTAGTATTGATTAAGTGATAATAATCAGTATTTAACCAAATAATATAGCAGTAAGATTTATTAAACAGTGAGCAATAATGCACATAGATAACCGTTTATTTTTAACATACATTATTCCAAGTGCTGCCCCCATCAATACTGCATATATGAATTGTACTATATTATTGTGTAGAATTCCAAAACAAATTGAGGAAATCACTACTGCCGGAACCGAGCCGTACCATAAGCATAGCTGGCCTGTTAGAATCCCTCGCATTAATAATTCCTCCAATATCGGAATTACTAAACAGTTGCATAACACCTTCATTAATAAATCGCCATCAGTAAGTATGCTATTGGCTCTGGCAAAGCCTGCCGACGATTCAACCAAACCACTATGGGTCAGAGCTACGTTAAGTAAAACTGCCACAGCTACTGTTGCCACAACCCATATCGCATATACAAGGACTTGCTTTTTGTTTTTAACAGGCTCCGGAATAAGCTTTGGAACATTTGAATAAATAATATACATTGGCACAATGCAAACAATGCCTGCTATAAGCAGACATGAAAGCTTGCCGTATTTATCTCCTATGATATCAAGAAGCAACGATACTCCAAGCTGATATACAAAGAAATAAACAAGCAATGGATATATAATTTGAATGATTCTATTCTGTCTAATTTGCTTCAATGTATTCAAGCACCTCATTTGGATAGTCTAAAATAGTGACAGCTCCAGCATCTTCCAAATCCCACTTTGAACCAAAGCCCCAGGAAACACCAATGCAATCGATTCCTCTTTGTGCAGCACCTTCTGCATCGAACTTAGTATCGCCAACAAGAACTGTTTCTTCCTTTTTGTGCCATGGTGCACGTGAAAAACATAAGTCTATTACCTCTGCTTTTGTATCTATGGATGCATCCAATGTAGCTCCACAAATATCAGTGAAATAATGGTCTATACCAAGCTTTGCCAAAAGCTTTCTAGCAGTTGGTTCTGGCTTTGAAGTACAAACAAAAAGACAATAGCCTCGTTTGTTTAATGCAGCAAGAAGCTCTTCTATGCCAGCGTAAACCTTGGCATTGAACATACCATTTTCCTTATCATAGTACTGTCTGTAAGCGGCAACAGCACCATCAAAATCCTCATCCTTAATATGCAAAAGCTTTGGAAAAGAATATGTAAATGGTGGCCCTACGCATTTACGAAGTGTAACAAAATCCGGAATATCGTATCCGTATTTTGTAAGAGCAACCTTCAGCCCCTCAATAATACCAGGAGCTGAATCAACAAGTGTGCCGTCTAAATCAAAATAAACATTTTTTATCATTTCTTAACGCCCTTTGTGTCTCTGCTTGCGATGTGAAGTCGTCCGATTGAAACTGTTTTGTCTTTAACCTTAACATCTACATTTTCGCCTTCGCCAAGAATGTAAATATTAATAAGCTCGTCACCCTTGCCAAGTTTCATTCCACGGACACCAACTGCTGTCTTTTTCTTTTCAGGAATTGTATCTCCTTCAATTCGAAGGAACATATCCTTTGCAGACTGCATTACAACAGAGCTACCAGGATTAAGCTTGCCAACACAAATTACCTTATCGTCGTCAGCAAGTTTGGTTGCAGCAATTTGCTTTCTAGTAACATCAAATTCTGCACCCTCAACAACCTTAATCATAGATTGCTTAGTACCAAATAAAAGTCTTGATTGAATAATGTTAGCCATTGAATCTGCAAAGATTAGATTCTGCTTTGTAAGGTCAATCTTTGAGCCCTTTTCTGCTGTGTCAATTGGCTGCCCCTTATCACGGAACTTACCAAATGGAAGGCTAAGAACCTTAATCGCATGCATATCGCCATCATCTGTAAATAGACAAATCTTATCTATGTTTTTACAGAAGATTATCTTTTTAGATTCAGTCTCTGCTGCTTCTTTATTACGCTCGAATGTAGGCATATCTACTACACGAGCATATGCAAATCTGTCGATAAGTACTGCTACATCGATTTCTTCGATTGGCTTTTCTTCTACAACAGCCTCTTCTACGTTATCAATAACAGTGCGGCGCTCTCTAGCATACTCTTTCTTGATAGCCTGTAAATCCTTGATGATAACCTTTGCCATCTCAGCACGGCTTTCAAGAATCTTTGTATAATCAGCAATCTTCTGCATTGTTTCAGCATAATCACCACGCAATGCTTCGATTTCCAAACCTATTAATCTGTGGAGACGCATATCAAGAATAGCCTGAGCCTGACGCTCAGTAAACTTAAGTAAAGCTGCATCCTTTTTCGACTGCTCAGACTTGAACTTGATGCCTTCTGTGATACCTTCAACAAGACAAGCCTTAGCCTGCTTTACATCCTTTGAACCACGAAGAATTTCGATGATAAGGTCGATAACATCGCAAGCCTTAATCAAACCTTCCTGGATTTCCTTTTTCTCACGCTCTTTACCAAGTAAATGAGTGTACTTTCTCGTGCAAAGCTCATACTGGAAGTTAACATGATGTCTGATGATTGGAACGATGCCGAGAGTCTCTGGCTTTCCATCAGCAACAGCAAGCATGTTTACACCAAATGTGTCTTCAAGACGAGTCTTCTTGTAGAGAAGGTTGAGGACGTTTTGAGCATCAGCGCCCTTGCGAAGCTCAACAATAATTCGCATACCATCCTTTGAAGACTGGTTTGAAATATCTGTAATATCGTTGGTCTTTTTAGACTCAACAAGTGAATATATATCATTAAGGAACTTTCCGATATTGGCACCAATCATAGGATAAGGAATCTCCGTAATTACGATTTGTTCCTTACCACCCTTAATCTTTTCGATTTCTGCCTTACCACGGATTTTGATTTTACCAACACCTGTAGAATAAATCTCAAGCAAATCATCCTTGTTAGTGATGATGCCACCAGTTGGAAAATCTGGACCAGGAATTATTTTAAGCATCTGAGCTGTGTTAATGTCTGGATCCTTCATGTAGGCAATAACACCATCAATAACCTCACCTAGGTTGTGCTGAGGAATTGATGTTACCATACCTACGGCAATACCATCGGAACCATTGATAAGAATGTTAGGAACACGAACAGGAAGAACCTCTGGCTCCTTTTCTGTCTCATCATAGTTTGGTACGAAATCTACAACGTTTTTATCAAGGTCCCCAAGATAAACCTCCTGGGCAACCTTAGCAAGACGAGCCTCAGTGTAACGCATAGCAGCGGCACCATCACCTTCGATGGAACCAAAGTTACCATGGCCATCAACAAGTGGAAGGCTCTTCTTGAAATCCTGTGTCATAACAACAAGTGCTTCGTAGATTGAGCTATCACCATGTGGGTGATATTTACCCATGGTATCACCTACGATACGGGCACTTTTTTTATATGGTTTATTATAATCAACCTTTAACTCGTACATATCGTACAAAGTACGACGCTGTACAGGCTTAAGACCATCTCTAACATCTGGAACTGCACGTGCAAGGATAACCGACATAGAATAGTCTATAAAGGATTTCTGCATAATCTCAGAATATTCGGTTCTTATAATCTCACTAGGCATCTATCTCTGCCTCCTTTGCGTGTTTGTAAATAAAGTCTTTTCTAGGAGCAACATCGCTACCCATAAGAAGCTCTGTTACCTCGGAAGCCATAAGAGCATCCTCAATTTCAACAAGCTTAAGCTTACGACGCTCAGGATCAAGTGTAGTTTCCCAAAGCTGATCCTTGTCCATCTCACCAAGACCTTTGTATCGCTGAAGAGTGAAAGTCTTTCCATTCATCTTTTTACGATATTTATCTAGAGCAACATCATCGTAAAGGTATTCCTCCTCGCCCTTTGTAGGAATAGCCTTGTAAAGAGGAGGCATAGCGATGTATACATGTCCTTCTTTGATGAGCTCTGGCATAAATCTATAGAAAAATGTCAGAAGCAATGTACAGATGTGGGCACCATCAACGTCGGCATCGGCCATGATTACGATTTTGTCATAGCGAAGCTTTGAAATATCGAAGTCATTTCCATATCCCTCTGAAAAACCACATCCGAAAGCATTGATAAGTGTCTTGATTTCCGCATTTGCAAGAACCTTATCCATTGATGCCTTTTCAACATTAAGAATCTTTCCTCGGATAGGCATGATAGCCTGATACATACGATTTCGAGCCATCTTTGCAGAACCACCAGCGGAATCTCCCTCTACGATAAAGATTTCACACTTGCTAGCATCTCTTGATTCGCAGTTTGCAAGCTTACCATTCTGGTCAAAGGAAAACTTCTGCTTTGTAAGAAGGTTTGTCTTTGCCTTTTCTTCGGATTTACGAATCTTTGCAGATTTCTCTGCACAAGAAATAATTGCCTTTAATGTATCTAAGTTTCTATCAAAATAGAGAACAAACTCATCCTGACAAATCTTCTGAGTAGCCTTTGAAGCATCTGGATTATCAAGCTTTGTCTTTGTCTGTCCTTCGAAACGAGGATCTGGATGCTTGATAGAAACAATAGCTGTAATTCCGTTACGAACATCTGCGCCAGTGAAATTAGCATCCTTATCCTTTAAGATACCAAGCTCACGGGCATAGTTATTGATAACAGTTGTAAGAACTGTCTTGAAACCTGTGATATGTGTACCACCCTCAGAGTTGTAGATATTGTTACAGAAGCCAAGGATATTCTCCTTGAATTCGTTACAATACTGGAATGCAACCTCTAGCTCGATTCCATCAGCACTACCGCTGAAATAAATAACATCATGAAGAGCTTCTGCAGTTTTATTAATCTCCTTTACAAAGCCTTTGATTCCCTCTGGCTCATGGAAAGTGAGATACTCTGGCTCCTCGCCACGTAAATCTGCATAATTGATTGTAAGTCCTGGATTAAGGTATGCAGTCTCATGAAGACGTGACTTTATATCCTCCTCCTTGAAATAAGTCTTTTCGAAGATTTCTGGATCAGGAAGGAAGTTGATTTTTGTACCGTGCTTTGTTGTCTTGGCAATCTTTGGAAGAAGTCCATCAACAAGCTTTTCTGTAGGTACGCCTCTTTCGTATCTATCGTGGTGAACGTAACCCTCACGAGAAATATCTACAGTCATGTATGTACTAAGAGCATTTACAACTGAAGAACCTACACCGTGAAGACCGCCGGAAGTTTTATAGACACTGTCATCAAACTTACCACCTGCGTGAAGTGTAGAGAAAACAAGACGTGCAGCAGGCACACCCTTTGCATGCATTCCAACTGGAATACCACGACCATTATCCTCTACTGTACAGCTGCCGTCCTTTTCAAGAGTAACATGAATAGTGTCGCACTCACCGGCCAAATGCTCATCTACTGAGTTGTCCACTATCTCATATATAAGATGGTTCAAGCCCTTTCGTGATGTTGAACCAATATACATGCCGGGTCTTTTTCTAACCGCCTCAAGACCTTCTAAAACAGATATACTGCTGGCATCATAAGTAACTTTGTTTGCCATAAAATCATACTCTCTTTCAATATAATTTATAAAAACGCTGAAAGGCGTCTGGTACAAAACCAGGCGCCAACGTAATAAATACTAATGTTTTCCAGTGGAACCAAATCCGCCTTCTCCTCTAGCGGTATCAGATAAATTTGAAACCTCATTAAAGTCAACAGATAAAAATGGTACAACCACAAGCTGAGCAATCTTTTCAGCTGGTGTAATAACTCTAGCCTGCTCTCCATCGTTGTGAAGGGCAACCTTTATTTCTCCCCTGTAATCAGAATCTACCACGCCAACACAGTTTGCTGGTCGAAGACCTTCCTTTGCAGATAATCCGGAACGAGCAAAAATGCCTCCGAAATACCCTTCAGGAATCTCCATTGCAAGACCTGTGCCAATCATTTTGGTCTCGTGTGGCGCAATAATAACATCCTCTGCAACATCAGCAAATAAATCATAACCAGCTGCTGATACTGAGCCACGCTCAGGAAGCTTTGCAGAATCAGTCATACGCAAAATATTAATATTCATTTTTATTCTCCATTTATTAATCTACATGCAAAACGATTTGTCCAAGCTTTCTAGTCTGTGGAACATCAATAACACGCTGATTGATACTTCCTCTCCATTTTGCCTGCAAATCTATCTTATCAATTTCAAATTCTCCGTCAACCAGAACATCCAAATATTCCATAATTTCCAGAGATTTTATTTCTTCATAAGTGAAGCCTGTGTAAAGCCAGACGGTCTTGCCGGGAAATCTCTCCCTAATTTCCCGGGCAAGCTCCGTCACTTCCTGACGATTGCCAGGATAAAGTGGATCTCCGCCACTAAATGTTATGCCTGATATATAGTCGCGAGATAAGACCTCGTATAATTCATCCTTTGCAGCCTGATCAAATTTAAGTCCTCCATCAGGATCCCAAGTAACCGGGTTCTGACACTCCTTACAATGATGATCACAGCCAGCCACCCAAAGTACAGCGCGAAGGCCGTCACCGTTGAGCATGTCATCCTTTGTAATGTTATGGTAATTCATATTCTTCAAGTCCTCTACATAGATTTTCTATCAGCAATCTCTGCCATCTTTGCCTCATTCAAACGTGTATCTCCCTTTACACGTGAATATGACAAGTATCCATTCATACGGTCAATTTTTGTAAGATTCTTGCTGCCGCAAACTGGGCAAACATCCATCTCTAATTCCTCGTGTCCGCAATCATCACAGTATGAAAGGGAAAGGTTAACTCCTTCGTAGAAGCCCTTTGCCATAGCACGACGAACAAGTGTCTTTACAGCGTCGCGGTTGTAGTTGATTGGGTAACGAACGTACTGAATCTTTCCACCATTTGAAAGCTCCCAGAATCTGCCTTCCAAATCCTGCTTTTCAATTGGTGTGATGTCTTCTGTAACATGACAGTGGAATGAGTTTGAAACGTACTCTCTGTCAGATACATTTTCAACGATTCCGTATTTATTTCTAAACTGCTTTACCTGAAGTCCGCATAGGTTCTCAGCTGGTGTGCCGTAGATAGCATAAAGATTGCCATCCTCCTCCTTGAACTGATTTACTTTTTCATTGATATGCTTAAGAACTTCGATAGCAAAATCTCCGTCTTCTACAAGAGATTTGCCATTGTAAAGCTCCTGAAGCTCGTTAAATGCAGTAATACCAAATGACGCAGTTGCAGCCTTAAGAAGTGGCTTAATCTTGTCGTGGAAACCAAGGTGTCCACCGTAGAAGCCTCCCTCGCAGTATGCAAGTGGATTTGTGCTAGCACGCATTTCTCCAAGGTATGCATATGTACGAATGTGAAGCTTTCTAATCATTTCAAGATAGTAATCAAGCACTTCGTAGAAATCCTTTGATTCCTGACGAGACTTTGCAAGAATCATTGGCAAGTGGAGTGAAACTGCACCGATATTGAAACGGCCAATAAATACTGGCTCATCATTTTCATCTGCTGGCTTCATACCACCCTTTTCGTACCAAGGTGAAAGGAATGCACGACATCCCATAGGTGAAATTACCTTGCCATATTTCTTGTACATGCTGGCAATGTAGCCCTCACCTGTAAGAGAAAGCCAATCAGGATACATTGTCTTGCGTGAGCAATCGATACCTGCTTCAAAAACATCCTCAAGCTCCTTGCCAGGGCCGTGAAGATTTTCATCGTAAAGGAATACAATCTTAGGGAAAAGAACTGGCTTCTTGAAGCCTGGCTTTCCCTGGCCGATTGAACGAACCTTTAAGCATGCCTTTGATGCCATCTTTGCAAATACTGATGTACCAAGACCAATTGTAACAGTGATAAATGGATAGTCACCACGGCTAGATGCAACAGTGTTGAACTTGTACTCCCATCCCTGGAAGCCCTGCTCCATTTCTCTTTCTACTTCTGCCATTGATACTTCGTGAGCCTTTTCCTCACCAATGCCAAGGGCAATGTATTTTTCCATGTATTTATCAAATGATTTCTGAGCATATTTCTCAAGAATCTGATCAGCCTGAGGAATAGTGAAGCCACCGTACTGCTGGCTTGCAGCAGAAAGAACGATATCACCGATAACATCAAATGCTACATCCAAGCTCTTTGGCTCGTTGTAGAAAATGTTGCCCATTTCAAAGCCGCCCTCAAGAACTGACTTTACATCGAAAAGACAACAGTTCATTGTGTCTCTTCTGGCGTTCATATCGTGGATGTAGATATAGCCATCACGAATAGCCTGAACTTCCTCAGTAGTAAGGAAGAATTTCTTGTAAAGCTCTCTATTAAGCTCATTGAAAATTAAAGAACGTTTTGTGGATACAAGCGCAGAATCAGTATTTGAATTTTCCTTGTCACCAATGTACATGATGTTTTGAGACTTCTTATAAACATCATCCAACATCTGGACAAAATCCTGCTTATAATTGCGGTAATCGCGGTAAGATTTCGCAACCATAGGGTTAACACGTTCCAAAGCACCCTCAACAATGTTATGCATTTGCGCAATTTCAATTTTCTCAAGGCCAAGTTCCTCCACTCTTTCTTCAACGAATTGACAGATAAACTTTTCCTGCTCAGGAGTAAATTTTACAAGTACGCGTGTAGCAGATTTTCCAACAGCTTCTACAACTTTTTGCACATCAAATGGTTCAAGTGAGCCATCCTTTTTAACTACATATCTTTTCATGTTCCGCCTCCGGGTTTTATATAAAAATGAATCGTATTGTATATAATATTCAGTCAATATCTAGTTGATTTAAAACAAAAACTACTAGATATTGTGTTGATAGAATTATACTACCACCACATTATCTAGTAGTCAATAGACTTATGTACCACAAAATAAAGTTTCACAATTTAGTCATAATAACACCCTACATCTTTGTGATTTAAATCACCATAGATGGCATATGTAAGACATTTCAAGCCACCCTTGCAAAATGAGCTGTAATCGCAATCACTACAGTCATCAGGGGTGGTATCTGCTCTAAGCGACTTTAACACATCAGAGTTGTTGTAAAGGTCAAGCATATTGTCAGCAAGTAGATTTCCCACCACAATTGGCATACGCCTGCAAGGTACTAAGTCTCCATTTTCCATAACAGTCAAAAGAGTATTCCCGGCTGTGCAGGAATATGGCAGATTATTAGTCTTTAAAAATTGTAATGCCCTGTAAAGAGCCACCTCTGTCTTGCAGCCCTCGTGCCTTAAAGCAAAGCTTTCCCTTGTAATCAGCTTTAAATACTCTTTAGTCTGTTCCTTATCCATACAAAGATTTATATCAGGAGAATTCAATGGAATATATCTATCAGACCATACAGTGTCCACTCCATATCTTTTTGCAAACTTTACCACCTTTGGCAGTTCTTTATAATTAAGAGCTGTTGCCGTAAATGAAAGAGATACGTAAATATTGTATTTTCTCAGCAGCTTTACAGCCTTTGCCACTTTAGAATAAACGCCCTTGCCTCTTATGTAGTCATTAGTTTTCTTGCTGCCTTCCAGGCTCACCTGAACATATTCTGGGCCATAACTGGCAATCCTTTTTGCTATCTCATCAGTGATAAGAGTGCCATTTGTAAGAATCGAAAAACTATATAAATCTCTATCCTTCTTAAACTCTTCTAAAAGCTCAAAAAAATGAGGAGAACACAGTGGTTCCCCTCCTGTTATATTAATATGCCCTTTTATTTTCTGCTCCTTAAGAAGCTGTCTGTATTGATTTAAAATGTCAAAAAGCTGCTCACTATTAAGTGAAACAGGTACATGACCTCCTTGATAACAATGTAAGCATTTAAGATTGCAGCTTTCACTGATATGCCATTGCAATACAAATTCTCTTACCATGAGCCTCCTCCACCGCAAGAAGAACATCCACCACCACAAGATGAGCATCCGCCGCCACATCCTGAGCTAGAACCAGAGCTAGAACTGCTGCTTGTATATGTATCTGTATAATACACAGAGCTTGTTATATTATCTGTATACTTTCGATATCTGTTTGTTGCATCTGCAGTGTAATCATATTTCTGCACGAGCTTTTTAGATATACCCAGAATAAAAGCGTATGGAAGAATCTCATCAAAATAATCAGGGTCTTCCTTAATCTTTGCCTCTAAATCTGCCTTTTTTATTCCAGAAAGATAATCCTTATATGCTTCAACTCTAGCTTGCAACTCTTCACCATAGGCACTCTTTTTAGGCGTATTAGCTGCAAAAAATCCTATAGCTATAATTGCAAGGAATGCAGGCAAAAAGAACCATCTAAGAGTCGGATCCATATCCTCCGACTTAATATAGGCAAATCCCCAAGCTACACAGGAAGCAAAAAACAGAAAGCTAGATATAAAAAACTCTACGTAAGATGTAATATTGTAAATTTGAGAATCAAACTTCGCTTCTAACATTTTGCAAAGCTTACCATTTAGCTTACGAACACTTTTATCCTCTGCTGGGTTCACCTCAGAACCATTTTGGAAAAGCCCTTCATATACAAGCTTCTCTGCTTCAGTCATATTACCAATACTTGTATTTACTTTATGAATCTTTAATTTTGTTTTACTACTAGGGTTCTTAATACGTATGTACCCTTTGGCAGCAAGCTGAATAATTACAGTTACCAGAAGAAGCTGTCCACTTCCCTGGTAGATATAACCCATTTCAACAGCTTCAAGGCCAGTAGGAGCTGTACCAGAAACATATTCGCCATCAAACAAATCGCTATCTTTGTTTTTATTCCAGAAGAAAAAGCTAATTAAAACACTGGCCAGGCAAATCAGACATAGTCTAAAGGCAAGGCTCTTATAATTAACTGTAGAATCTGTGAAGTACCCATCCGGCAATTCAACATCAACAGTGAGTGCTCCATTTAGATGATAATCCTTAGAAACCTCTGCTGTAATGGTATTACCATCAACTGTGTAATCTACCTGGGCAGAAATATCTTTCTTACGCTTTTTGTCCGCAAAGAATGACACTTTGCTGGATGAATCAATATCCTTAGGCAAAGTGATATTAACCTTAGCTCCATTGATTTCAGTGCCCCAATAATCGCCAAAAGCATGAAAAATCAACTCATCAAAGCCCTTGTAAACATCGCCACCCATATCATAATCGTAGGATATTACGTAGTCATAATCACCTTCATCTAAAGTATAATAAGCACTTCCTATTTTGATTCGCTTCTTTCCATGAATGGTATCAACTGTATATTCTTCGTTTTCGCACTCCAGGTTAGTAATTTCACCCTTTCTTGACATAGTTTTCTTGTCTTTTGAGGTATACTTGAGCCATTCTGGAATAAAACGAAAAATACCATGATGCCCATCTTCATAGAAATTTACAGTAATATCTTCAGTAACGTGAATTTTATTATTTTCATCCACATCAAGATTCACTTCATAAGCTTCAATTGTAAAACCATCTGCCTTGGAAGCCTTGGATGATGAGCTATTTATAATAAATCCCACTATCTGGATTCCACAGAGAATCAGGCAAATTATCCCTAAAATTAAAAAGGTTACACCGAAGAAGTGTAACCATTCCTTGCATCTTTTAAACACCACAACACTCCCACTCTAAATCTGATGTTTCATCCTTCTTAGAACGAGTCATCAGCTCATATACTGCATCCTTTGCAGCAAGTCCATCAAAAAGAACCGCATTTACGATATCTACGATTGGCATTTCGATATTGTATTTCTCTGCAAGCTTCTTAGCTGCCTTAGCAGAATATACTCCTTCTACAACCATGGCAACCTTTTCCATAGCCTCATCCTTGCTCATACCCTGGCCAATATAGTAACCAGCCATTCTGTTTCTAGAATGAATAGATGAGCATGTAACAATCAAATCACCGACACCTGTAAGACCGGATAATGTCTCAGCCTGGCCGCCCATTGCAACTGCAAGTGCAGAGATTTCCTTGATGCCACGAGTAATAAGAGCAGCCTTTGCATTGTCGCCAAAGCCAAGGCCATCTGACATACCAGCAGCAAGTGCGATAACGTTTTTCAACGCAGCACCAACCTCTATACCCTTAACATCTGGTGATGAATATACTCTGAAATATTTGTTCATGAAAAGATTCTGAACAAAAAGTGCGGTCTGGCGGTCTGTTGAGCCAGCAACTACAAGTGTAGGCTTGAATACAACAACCTCCTCAGCATGGCTTGGGCCAGATAATACGCATATACGTTTATCTTTTCCTAGCACATCCTCCAGAATTTCTGTCTGTGTGAAAAGAGTATCTTCCTCGATACCCTTTGTAACAGTAATAAAAATCTGATTTGAATTAACAAAGGATTTAATCTTTTCAGCTGTCTCTCTAGTTGCTTTTGATGGAACAGCCATCAAAATAACATCAGCGAACTTTGCTGCAGACTCAATATCTGCAGTAAACTTCATAGACTCTGGAAGCTTAACTCCCTTTATTTTGTCACTGGTATGAGTGTCGTTCATCTGATCAACCTGTGACTGACGATGTGACCAAACCTCTACTTCATGACCATTTTTCTCAAGCATTACAGCAAGGGCTATACCCCAGCTTCCTGCACCTAAAACACTAATTCTTGCCATTATGCCCTCGTTTCTGGATGGAATGAGAATTTGTTCTCTTTTCCATTGATTAGACGTCCAATATTTGCATGGTGAAGTGCAATTGAAAGTGCAGAAACAAGGCAGCAAATAACAAGTGCTTCCTTAAGCTGTGCTCCTTCAAATTTGCCATCTAAAAGTCCCATCTTGGCACCGATAAGCATCTCGATTGCAAATGAAAGCTCACCAATGATAGAACCAAGTGATACATAGCGAGTAAGTGCAACAATCGCTATAAATACACATGCTGGAATTGGGAGTCCCATTGGGAAAAGTGCGATGATAAAACCGAGTGTAGATGCAACACCCTTTCCACCTTTAAAATTCATGTAACATGGGAAATCATGACCAAGCACACAGCCAAGGCCTGCATATACCATGTAAATGTTAACGTTTTCTACAAAACGTCCAAAAATCAGCCAAACAAAAAATACCGCTACTACGCACTTAAGGCAGTCCCATGCAAGTGTAGCAAGACCTGCAGGAACTCCAAGAGTTCTCATGGTGTTAGTGGAACCAACGTTACCACTACCAACCTTTGTTAAATCAATATTCTTAGATTTACCGATGAGGTATCCCATCAAAATCATTCCAAAACAATAGCCAATAAATAAAGCTAAAATTCTCCCCAAAACAACCATTATTCGTTTTCCTTTCTCTCTCTAATGATAAATTTTAAAGATGTGCCTTCAAAACCAAAGGCATCTCTGATTCTGTTTTCCAAGTATCTAACGTAAGAGAAATGCATCAGGTATTTCTCGTTTACAAAGATAACGAATGTAGGTGGCTTAACAGCAACCTGAGTTGTGTAGTATATCTTAAGGCGCTTGCCCTTGTCTGTAGGTGGCTGCTGAAGTGCAACTGCCTCAGATACGATTTCGTTAAGAACACCTGTAGCTATACGCATTGAGTTGTTTTCAATAACTGCATCGATTGTCTCGTAGATTTTGCCAAGGCGCTGACCGCTCTTAACAGAAATAAAAAGAATTGATGCATATGGCATAAATGAAAGAATCTGACGAATCTTAGTCTCGTGCTCCTTCATAGTCTTATCATTTTTTTCGATAGCATCCCATTTGTTAACACAGATGATGATACCCTTTCCACGCTCATGAGCGATACCAGCGATTTTGGCATCCTGCTCAGTAACGCCTTCTGTAGCATCAATCATAATGATAACAACATCTGCCTTTTCAACGGATGCAACTGCACGAACTATCGAGTAACGCTCAAGGTCCTCCTTGATTTTGCTCTTACGACGAAGTCCCGCTGTATCAATAAAGATGTAATCCTTGTGATTGTAGCGAACCTTTGTATCTACAGCATCACGTGTGGTACCGGCGATGTCAGAAACGATAACACGCTCTTCACCACAAAGCTTATTAATAAGAGATGATTTACCAACATTTGGCTTTCCGATAACTGCTATACGTGGTGTGTCGTCCTCTTCTTCGTTTTCTGTAGGCTCTGGGAAATAGCTGCAAACAACATCAAGCATATCGCCAAAACCAAGACGTGAAGATGCTGAAATAGCGATTGGATCACCAATACCAAGATTGTAGAACTCGTAAACATCAGCCATATCACGCTCAAAGCTGTCTACCTTATTAACAACAAGAACAACTGGCTTGTGGCTACGTCTAAGCATATCTGCAACCTTTGAATCGCTATCCTGAAGACCTTGCTTTACATCAACAAGGAATACGATAACATCTGCTGTATCGATAGCAATCTGCGCCTGCTCACGCATCTGTGATAAGATGATATCCTTTGAATCTGGCTCAATACCGCCTGTATCAATCATAGTAAAATCGTAATTTAACCATGAAATATCTGCATATATTCTATCTCTTGTAACACCAGGGGTGTCTTTTACAATTGAAATTCGCTCTCCTGCGAGCGCATTAAATAATGTGGATTTACCAACGTTAGGGCGACCTACGATGGCCACTACTGGTCTTGCCATATTATACCTCTTTCTAATGTCCAATTATGGCGTAAACTAAATCACGCCCGTCTGATTGTACTATACGAGTTTTGACTTGTAAAGCCGACTCAAGCTCAGATAAAGTGATGTCATCAAGGAATACTTCCTCGCCACTTCTAAGCATTGTACAAGACAATAATAAACTATCTCCAAGCTCTCTATTTGAAAGCTGTTTTATTAAATCCTGTCCTGTAATTAATCCAGAAACAGTAATTTCTTCACCGAAAAATTCGTTTGTGATTGCCACAACATCAACAGTAACTCGATTAAACTTTTCTGTAATCAAATCTGCAAGCTGGCGCATAAATGGAGCTGCAAGCTTTCCTGTTGCGATTGTCACATGGCGTTTTTTCATAAATAAAGGCTTTTTAATATCCTCAAGGGCATCTAAGACCTCTTCATGAAGAAGTCTAAGCATTCCAACACCATTTTCAAGCTGGATAAAACCATCGTATCTATCAGCCTCTGGAAGTGGTCTGCCTGCAAGAATATACCACTCATCAGATGCCTGAACGAAATGATTGCCAAAACGTTCCATTGCTATCTGCTGCCAGTGCTCAATCTGATCGATTACCTTGCCAGCTTCCTCAGGTGTGTATGTTCGAAGTGGGAAAAGCCCATCTCTGAACTTTGTGACACCTACAGGAACTACTGACATAGAGCTCATAACAGGAGCAAACTGCATCAAATCAGAAATTGTTCTGTCTAATTCCGGTCCATCATTAAGCCCTGGACAAGATACAACCTGGGCATTCATAGGAATCTCTGCTTCATAAAGCTTACGAATCTTATCAAGAATATCTCCTGCAAATCGATTATGTAAAAGCTTCACTCTAAGCTCAGGATTAGTTGCATGAACGGAAATATTAATAGGACCAAGCTTATAGGCGATGATACGATCCAAATCAGCCATCTTCATGTTTGTTAAAGTAACATAGTTACCCTGTAAAAATGAAAGACGTGTATCATCATCCTTAAAGTAAAGAGTCTCTCGCATGCCTGGTGGCATTTGATCGATGAAACAAAATGCACATTTATTTGAGCATGATTTGTAATCATCCATAAGACCATTGCAGAAAATTACGCCAAGGTCTTCCCCCTCTTCCTTCTCAACAAAAACTGAAGAGGTAGTCCCATCCTCATGGAGAAGCTCAACAGTAATATCAGCATCATCTGAATAATAATGATAATCAAAAATATCAACGAGCTCTGCATTATTAATTTTTGTGATTATATCCCCAGGAATAAGTCCAGCTCTATCTGCCGGGCTGCCTTCACTTACCTGAGCAATTTTATGACTTGAATTTAACATACTGGTATATACTCAAAAGCATTTTTAATATGCTTTAAATGTCCTTCCTCAATTGCAATAACATCAAACCTAACACTTGTGCCGCCATCCATGTGACGACTATACATATAAAAATCTGCGACTCTAGAAATCTTACGCATTTTATTAAAGTTAACTGCCTCAAAGCCGGTGCCTCTTGCAGCAGATTTTCTATATTTTACTTCTACAAAAACTAAGTAGCTGCCATCCTTTGCAATAATATCTACCTCTCCCATTTTACAATAAAAATTCATTTTGAGAATAGACATTCCTTGACGCTTCAGATAGTCAGCTGCCAGCTTTTCAAAATCATTTCCTTGCGTTCTGTAATTCAATAAAACCTCAATTCTAACCTAGCTTTGATTTAATCTTTTCCATATCATTTACAAAGACCAAAATCTCAGCAACAACCTCGTATAACTCTGGTGGGATTGCATCACCAATATTTAGTTTGCTAAGTGTCTGAGCCAATTCATTATCCTGGTAAAAAGGCACATCTGCCTTCTTTGCCTCTTCGATGATTTGCTCAGCCACATAGCCCTTTCCTGAAGCCAAAATCTTTGGTGCTGTATCTCCAGCCTCGTAAGAAAGGGCAACAGCAGTTTTGTTTTTATCAAATGTCTTTTCTTCTGCCATAATTATGCCCTCATATCAAAGCTATATCTGTGAACCATGCCCTCTGCTGTGTTTTCAGTAGATACTGGCGCAGCCCCAAGAAAATCCTCTACAAAGTTTTTCTTCGGCTCACCACAGGTTACTTCAGATGTAACTGAGAAACCTTTCTTGGCAAGTCGCTCAGTAAGAATATCTAAATTGTCCTCAATAAGCTTCATAGAATCTTCGCTAGCTAGATTCCATTTGCAACCAACCTTGGACTCTTTCAAACTAATAAAAACATCTGTAGAACCTAAATACTCCATATCAAAGTGAAGAAATGCAGTGATTTCCTCGCCCTGCTCATAAGATGCCTTTTTGTTCTGGCGAACATAAAGCATACTATCAGTGTTCTGATTGTACATCTTCAGCGGAATCTGGATGAAATTATACATTTCATTTGCAGAATTCATAAAGTTGACATTCTGCTTAATCTGAGATGTCTGAGTTTTGATTGTGTCTGCAGCCTTATTATTAAAGTTTGCTACAAGACGCTCTAATGCCTCCGTCTGCTTCAAAACTCTTTCATACAGCTTTGAAATCTCGCCCGGCTTTGTAACCTCTTTTGGCTCCATAGCAAAGCTATTTGTAATTATATTTTTAAGAAGTCCTTTATATAAAGGCGCTCCAATAATATCATTGAGTGTCTGCTTAGGAATATCAGGATGATTATTAAGATAATCAGTGATTTCCCTGAAAACCTGATTCATATCTGCGTCTGCCTTGAGAGTGCCGTTTTCAGCAAATATCTCATGATTATCCTTTGGAAAATCTGGCAGAGTGTTCAATATAGTATTGAATGAATCAATCTGTTTTTCAGATGCAAATGTATTTAAAACCTGTGTACCAAGCTCATTTTCCATAACTTGAGCCTGATTAACAGTGGTGCTTTCTGTCTGATTAGAAATAATAGCCTCAGTCTCTACAATTCCTGACTGAACCTGATTAGGATTCAAGGCCTGCTCAGCGATAGCCTGCCCATTTACCTGAGGCTGCTGGCCAGCTTCTATAACAGCGGCATTTTCTGTGGCAGCAGCTGGATTGTTTGTAACATTGGTAGCATTTTCTGAAACAGCAGCTGTGGTGCTATCAGCAACTACAGAAGTGTTTTCCGCCTCAGCAGTAGCTTCTGAAACAATAGAATCATTAACGTTAACAAATATATCCCTAATAGCATTATTAATGCCAATTACATCTCCTGTAGATACCTCGCTGCTAGTCATTATCTCGTGAAGCATATCTGAAATCACATCAAAATTATCCGATAGCACAGCCTTGTCGTTAGCATAGTTTTGGAACATGCTGACGTTTTCAGGTGTAATCGGAAGATTTGATTTAGACATGGTTACAAGAGTCTGAATATCCACCCCTGGATTATTAATCATAGCACGATTCATAGCTGTCAAATTCTCAGGGCTGACTGACATAGAATTCTGCATCATTGAATTAACCATGTTGATTGTACGCTCTGTAGCAGCCAAATTGGCCATATCCAAAGCTTTTAGAAGTGTAGGATTAGCATCTAGACTAGTGAGAGAAACTGGACGAATTTGTATAAGATTCCCATCGTTGCTTTTTACTTCAAAAAACACTGACTGTCCAGGAGTAAGGCTCACTCCTGCATCCAAACGAGCCGTCATAGTCCGACCGTTGGCAAGCCCAATTGTAACCTTGCCATTGTCAATGTAATTAACAGAGCCCTCAAAAACCTCGCCTTCCTTGAGGTTGTCAGCTACTGAGCCCGTAAGGGACTGACTCTGACTAAGCTTTGTCATGTCAGCTCCGTTAACATAATTTGAGTTGTAAGGATTCAGTCCAGTGTTAATGTTCATAATTCACCTAATTATACAAAGTTTCCTATAAAGGATCTTCTATGAATTGGACAAGGGCCGTATTTCTTGAGCGCTTCAATGTGCTCTGCGCTACCATATCCCTTGTTAGATGCAAAATGATATTCAGGATAAATGCTATCGTATTCAACCATCATTCTATCCCTGGTAACCTTCGCAATAATGCTTGCTGCACCGATAGATATTGATTTAGCATCACCCTTTATGATTGGAACTTGTTTTATCTTTACCTCAGGTATGGTCACTGCATCATTTAACAATACCTGTGGCTCTACTGAGCATTCTGAAATAGCCTGGCGCATTGCTTCGTATGTAGCTTGAAGAATGTTGATTTCATCTATGCGCTGCTCCGAGCATACACCAATTCCTACTGAGACAGCCTCTTTCATAATGATTTCGTATAATTCTTCTCTTTTTGAGGCTGAAAGCTTTTTAGAATCGTTGATATAAAGGATGCTACAATCCTTTGGCAAAACAACGCAAGCTGTAACGACGGGTCCTGCAAGTGGACCTCTGCCGACTTCATCAATACCGCCGATATAATCAAACTCTGGCCAATATTGATTTTCAAATTCCTTGAGGTGCTCGATACGTTCACGCTCTATGCGAAGCTTTTCCATACGCTTCTGGGCCATGCCAATGATTTTCGAAACACCTGGACGGCCATCATTAATGTATTCCTCAATGAAATCTGGAAGTAAAAGCTCGCTAGTCTCTTTATATTCTTTTTGAATTTCTGAAATCTTCTTTTCGCTCATGTCTATTCTATATTCTCTACAAGTCCAAATGAGTTAAATGGGTAAACTCTAAGCCAAGCTCGTCCCACAATTTCTTCACCTTTAACATTTCCGACGTCTTGAAAACGCGAGTCAGTACTGTTGTTTCGATTGTCTCCTAGAACAAAGTATTCATCAGGTCCAAGAAGAATTTCGCTGCTAGCAAGGCCAGCGTTCAAAATAACATCTGTGCCATATTGCTCATCTAACACTTCACCGTTGATATAAATAGTACCTTCGCTATCGATACTAACTACCTCGCCTGGCAAGCCGATGATTCGCTTAATGTAGTATACGTCTTCCTCATATTTAGGTGGGAAAACAATAACATCAAAACGCTCAGGTTCGCTAAAACGATAGCTGATTTTGTCAACGATAAGATTATCCCCATCTGACAAAGTATCTTCCATAGATGAACCACTAACTACCGTACGCTGTCCTACAAAATGAGTAATTAGAAAAACGACGCCAAAGCAAACCAGTACATTGATGATTACGCTGATAATTTCCTTAGCTACTGATGCCTTGGTGAGAGGTTCTTCCTCATCATCCTTCTTATTCTTTTTTTCTTTTTTAGGCTTTGAATCGAAGTCCGACAAATCTTCTACTTCTTTGATATTCTGTCTAGCCCTTTCGATGTCTCTTTTGATTTCTTGCTCTTCCTCGTTAAAGTCGATAACCTTCATGCTTATGGCCTTTCAAGTGAAATTTTTCCTAGACTACCATTTCTAAATTCATCTATTAAAACTGAAGCAGCCTTGTCGAAATCTGGCTCTGAGCCCTTTTTCAAGAAGTTTCTCTTGAGGGCGATTTCAGTAATAATTTCATGATTAACTAAATCTTCATTTACTTCATAACGAGCAGCTAATGCTCCTGGATAAGTCTCTTTTATAAAATCTGCAAGCTCCATAGCAAGCTCTCTTGTTTCGATAATTGCATCGTTGATAGAGCCGATAAATGCTAAATGAAGACCAACAGTGTTATCCTCAAACTTTGGCCAAAGGATACCTGGTGTATCAAGAAGCTCCACTGATTTATTAAGCTTAATCCATTGTTTGCCCTTTGTAACACCTGGCTTGTTGCCAGTTTTAGCAACGGCCTTGCCGGCGAAAGAATTGATAAATGTAGACTTTCCAACATTAGGAATACCTACAACCATCGCTCTAACTGGGCGATTCTTAATACCACGCTTTCTGTCCTTTTCAAACTTTGCAGCGCAGACCTCATCAAGTGTGGCCTGAACGCCCTTCATGTTCTTTCTATCACGAGAATCCAGCTCAACACAATAAAAGCCCTGATCCTTGAAATAAGAAATCCATTTCTGATTAACAGATTTATCTGCAAGATCAGATTTGTTTAAAAGCACAAGACGAAGCTTGCCATTAGCAAGCCCATTTATATCAGGATTTCGGCTAGATATAGGACATCTAGCATCGATAACCTCAATAACCAAATCTATAAGTTTTATATCCTCCTGCATCTGACGCTTTGCTTTGGTCATATGCCCTGGATACCATTGAAATTCCATATTCACCTCTCGTTAGAATGGGTATTTAGCCCAAACCTTACCTAAAATATCTTCGTTGGTAACAAAGCCAACACTTTCATAACGTGAATCCTCAGAAGAATTACGATTATCTCCCAGTACAAAATACTGGTCATCCAAAAGCGTAATTGGAGTCGCTGCAATACCTGGATTTTCTATGCGCTCCACATCAAGATTTTCTTTGTATAATTCATCATTGATGTAGATACGGCCATTGCTGATATAGATAGTATCCCCTGGCACTGCAATAACACGCTTTACGCTGTAGCTAGCATTAACATTAGACTTTGGCTTGAATGCAATAACATCCCCTGCCTCTGGCTCAGAAAGCTTGTAAGCAATAGTGTTTACAAGTAATATATCGGATGTTTGATAGGTTGGCTCCATAGATGCATTGGAACATTCTACCTGTTTGCCGAATGCTGTAACAACACCAAAAGCCAAACCAATTACAAGTACTAACTCAAGCAAAAATATCAAAACATATCTGACTTTATCGAAATTTATTTTCTTGCGGCGTCTTCTAAAATTAAGTCCATCGTTTCTACGATGAAAGGTTTTATTAAATAATCGTCTAATTGATAAAAGCATACAAAAATCCCTTTAAATCTTTAGTATAAATATACCGCACTTTAGTCTAAAAATAAAGAACAGTCACAATAAAGTGACTGTTCCAGTGGATTCCGAGATTAGATTCTCTCCTTAACCTTTGCCTTCTTACCTGTGAGCTCTCTGAGGTAGAATAGCTTAGCTCTACGAACTTTACCTTTTCTAACTACTTCGATCTTCTCAACGTTAGGGCTGTGAAGTGGCCATGTCTTTTCAACGCCTACGCCGTTTGATGACTTACGAACTGTGAATGTCTCACGGTTGCTTCCACCCTGTCTCTTAATAACTGTACCCTCGAATACCTGTGTACGAGTACGGTTACCTTCAACGATACGGCCGTAAACCTTTACTGTGTCACCTACCTGAAACTCAGGTACTTCTGCCTTAAGCTCGGCAGCTTCAATGTTTCTGATAATCTCGTTTGCGTTCATTTTAATTCCTCCAAATTTAGCGACATTCTTAATATTCCCTATTGAATAACAGCGGAACATCTCTTTTTTGCAACTCATTCATAATAACATGGTTGTTTATAATAATCAACAATCATTTTCCAAATATTTAGCATATAAATCAGGCCTACGCTCTTTTGTGCGTTCAATTGACTGTTCGTGTCTCCATGCATCAACCTTTGCATGATCACCTGATAAAAGAATAGCTGGAACTCGTCTGTCGTTCCAAACCTCTGGCCTAGAATACTGAGGATATTCCAAAAGATTGTTTTCTAAAGATTCATCCTCGCCTGATTCTGAGTTTGTAAGTACTCCAGGAACCATACGTGAAATAGCATCAATCATAACAAGTGATGGAAGCTCACCGCCAGTAAGTACATAATCGCCTATTGAATAGTACTCATCTACAATTTCCTCAAGTACTCTTTCATCAATGCCCTCGTAATGTCCGCAAAGTAAACAAATATCTTCTTTTAAAGCAAGTGTCTTTGCATCTGGCTGCTTGAAAAGCTTTCCCTGTGGTGTCAAATAGATGCAATGAACCTTGTGACCTGCCTTTTCGCAGACTGCCTGATATGCGTCGTATATTGGCTGAGCCTGCATAACCATGCCGGCACCACCTCCATATGGATAATCATCCACCTTTTTATGCTTATCAAGTGTATAGTCGCGAATATTGATAGCTTCGAATGAAATAGAACCAGCCTTGCTAGCACGGCCAAGGATACTGGTATTTAACGCATCCTCAATCATTTCTGGAAAAAGGGTTAAAATATAAAACTTCATATTAATCCATCAATCCTTCCATCAAATGAATTTCCATTCTGCCACCTTCGATATCTACATCCAAGATGCACTCCTTGATAGCTGGGACAAGAACAGTTTTGCCGCTTTCAAGGGTAATCTCATAAACATCATTAGCGCCTGTTTCCATAACATCAGAAATAGTGCCAAATCTATTATCCTTGTCAGAATCAAGATAAACATCACAGCCAATAAGATCTGCGATGAAATACTCATCCTCCTTAAGGTCTACGCGATTGTCCTTTGTAACGTAAAGGCCGTGGCCCTTATATTTTTCAATATCATTGATATTATCAATGCCTTTGAACTTAAGGATAACAAGATTCTTCTGAGGACGGGCATTTTCAACCTCAAGGCTGATATAGCCCTCCTTACCTGCATCCAAAAGCAAATTCTTCATATTCTTAAATCTGGAAATATCGTCTGTAAGAGGAAAAACCTTTACCTCGCCTCTAATTCCATGAGTCTGTGTAATTGAACCAACCTGATATAAATCTTCCAAACTAATTAACTCCTAATTTTTTTCTATTAGACTATCATATACAAATAGCTCTTTGCAAATGATAGGGCTATCAATTATTTTACTCATTGGCCTTGAGGCTTGCAACCATATCTATCTTTTTAAGATTACGAGACAAAGCAATACTTGTAACAAACATGATTAAAAGTGTACCTATTATTGCAATAAGATAGGCCGATATATCTATATTTGCAAAGAAATCGTAATTGTCACCTATAGCATATTTAAACATACAGTCAGTAAATTCATACCCCAGTGGTAAACCAAGGATTATACCTACTAAAGTAAGCCAAAGATTTTGCTGGGTGTAAATAAGCGCCAGTTTATTAAACTTAAAGCCTAATACCTTAAGTGTTGCAAACTGGTACATTTTCTCGCTAAGTGCAAGAATTCCCATATTGTAAATGATAATAAACCCAAGGATAGCTGATATTGCAATTAATAAAACTATCATACTACTTATCATCTCAAGCATAACATTCATCTGCTCTTTCAATGATTCAATTGATGAAATCGTAGATACTCCATCTATATCTGAGTCAGTTAAATCACTAAGATCATCATTTGTATAAATGGTATCGCAAACATAATCCTCGCCCAGGCCTTCAAAGGCTACTCTTGTCATAGAAAACTGTTGACTCTGCGGATCTCTGTAGGCGGCTACAATCTTAGTTTCATACCAATCATCCTCCCCCATGATTCTCCATTTAACTGTATCTCCTAATGAAAATCCATTATCTTTTAGAAGTTTTTCTGTTGCAAAAAGTGCCCCCGCTTCATTTACGTCTCCATCTGTGCTTCCTGGTATTCCATCATTAATATCATAGGTGTTTGTATCATGGTCAGATACTCGTAAATATCCATCTGAATCATTTACCGTAATAGAAGAAGTTACTATATTACCCTCTGAATCCTTGTATTCGATGGCAACTGTCTGACTGGTTGCATCTCCGTATGCATCAAACAATTCATCCAATCTTTCATCTGAAACATTTTCCGAAAGATTGAGCTTGTAATTATATGCTTGTATCTTGTCGAACTCCCATACAAGATAGTGTTGAAGTGAATCCTGCATGCCAAATGCCATCACTATTAAAAGTGTAGAACCCATAACACCAACTATAGCCATGATACTTCTAGATTTACTTCTAAGAATATCCCTCAAATTCCACTTTACAGAAAATGGCAATTTTGCGCTTAGCCCTTTGCCGCCTTCCTTTGCCTTAATTTTAATGTGTGGAACTTCAAGTCTAAGAGTTTGAGCTGCAGATTCCTTCAAAATACTCTTTATTGAATAATAAGTAATTATCGTAATTACGATAACAATTAAAGCAGCAACTATATAATTCTTACTTAGAATACATCTGTGAGCGTCTGGCAAATCAAACATAGAGAGCTCCATGTTAAGGAAAGGCTGACCAAGTACAGGACCACCAATTACAATTCCAAGAATTGCAGCAATTAAGCTTACCCAAAAGCCATATGCAATATAATGTATTGTAACTTTTCTATTTCTAAATCCTAAAGCCTTCAATGTTCCAATCTGCACTCGCTGTTTTTTTACAAATCGACTCATAGTTGTAACAACAGAAAGTCCTGCTATGAAAACAAACAAAACTGTAAACATGCCTGAGTAGGTATCGCCCTCCTCCGATTCTGCCTTTAAAGCCTCATAAGATGGCCATACATCTCTACCAGTGATTGCACTTATAGAAATGTCATCAAGCTCATACAGCTCATTCTTTACTGACTTTAGCTTGTTCTCAAATTCATCAAGCTCATTAGAATTAATATATGGATTTGGAGCTACACCTGTCACATCAACTATAGCATTTGGATAGATGTAGAAATCATCCATTCCAAAATCTATAGGACACTCATTCATGGACAAATACACCCATCCGAAATCAGCAGCATCCTGGAAAATAACAGTAGGATCAGATACCGTATATACGTGATCTGGAGATGATACAATTCCGCGAACCACCTCTGTAAATTCATAGCCCTCTACATAAAATGTCAGTTTATCTCCAACTTGAATATCTCTGGCCTTAGCGAAATAATATCCAACCCAAACACCATCTTTATCAGGGCTGTATTCCTCGCCATCTCTTAAATACATGGTTGAAATATTCTTTTCATCATCCTCTGCATCCAGGAAATTCAACTCAGCTTGAATATTCTCAATTTCAGAGTTCTCACTATTCTTTACATCAACCGACCCCTGCATAGAGAGATATCTTTCCACATCTGTCACATTGTCTAACGCCTTAATTTTGTCTAAATCTTCCTCGGAAAAGTTTTCACCATACAACCATAAATCCTGCATATTATTTTTTTCATAGAATTCTACTGAAGAATACTTCAATCCATCTGAAAAAGCATTGATACCTGAAAATGCCATGATCGCCAAAAATATCATGGCAAAAATGGTAAAGAACTGTCCCAAGTTTTCCTTTATATCTCTTAATAATTTTTTTCTCAACATTTTACCATTGAACCTCATCTATGTTTGCTGGATTTGCATTCTCTTCTACACTCTTTATTTTGCCGTTTTTTACACGTATAACAACGTCGGCAATATCTGCAATAAGTGCATTATGGGTAACGATAATAACTGTATTATTACCTCTTTCCTTTGTAGTTTGCTTTTTCAAAATCTTGAGAATCATTACGCCTGTTTGAGAATCAAGGGCGCCTGTAGGTTCATCGCATAAAAGAAGTGCTGGATTCTTTGCAATAGCACGTGCGATAGAAACACGCTGCTGTTCGCCACCAGATAATTGATTTGGAAATTTATTCATATGTTCTGATAATCCCACATCCTGAAGTGCTTCTGATGCATCGAGATGATCTTTTACAATTTCATTAATCAACTCCACATTTTCTTTTACAGTAAGTGAAGGAAGAATATTATAAAATTGGAAAATAAAGCCTACCGATTTAGCTCTAAAATCGCTGAGCTTATTCTCTGAATATCCGGTAATATTTTCCCCATTTACAATTACTTCTCCTTCAGAAGGAGTATCCATTCCTCCAATGAGATTAAGTAATGTAGATTTTCCTGCTCCTGACGGACCAAGTATTACTACAAATTTTCCTTCCTCAATGTCTAAATCAACATGGTCCAAAGCTCGAAACTCTTTTTCTCCCACGTTATAAACCTTTGATACATTTCTTAAAGATACTTTATTCACCTGTCTCCTCCTTGTCTTATCTAGCCTTTTCAATCTGAATTAAATAATAGCACATTTGGTTAGTTAATTCTAACTACAATTTGTGAATTCTATCATAAATATAAAAAAGCACCTAGCCCTTATGGACTAGATGCCTGTCATTAAGAATCTATGATAGCAAGTTCATATAATTCATCATCCTGATTTAATACTGTACAATAAAGCCTCTTTCATTAGCTTCAATAGGAATCTGCTGCTTTTGCATATCGTCAATGCCTATATACCTATCATTAGCCAGCGACTTAATAAACAAGTATATAGCTTCCTCGGCTCCCTGAACTTCTACAGTGACCGAGCCATCATATTCATTTTTCACGTACCCAGTAAGGTGATACTGGTTGGCCGCATTATTAGCTGTATATCTAAAACCAACTCCCTGCACTCTACCGGTAAATACCATTCTATATCTAACCAACTGATTCACCATCGCTTTCATCCTCTTATTTCTGACCATGTAAATTATAATAATGCTAAACAGCGTTAGAATAATGACAACAAGCGTTATCACTGACATAAGAATAAACATGGTCGCCGTCATCAAACCTGTAGGATGCCCATGGGCATCTGGATTACCATGCAATTCCAATTCAAGCGTAAAATGTAAAACAAGATAATCAAAGAGTAGCTGAAACGGAATGATTATCAGCAGTATAAAAGGATTAAATTCTCTTGTAGTTTTCTTTTGGTTCATTATCCCCCCTATGTCCTCAAATGCACTTATTTAATACGTTTCCGGAATAACCAGGTTCCACTGGTCTACAATTTTGCTGCTATCCACTAGACCAAGGAAATATGCAGTTACCTCCCCAACTTCATTGTTAATTGAATCATAAAGATAATCACCTGTAGTTGCATCTGAACAGGTTAGCATCAAATCATTTGACATGTTTTCATTTACATAATTAAGGAAATCACTCGTAATGTTATACAGAGAATCTTCAACATATAAATCAGGCGCTCCAAAAGTATGCAAAATCTCGTGTGCATATACAGCTGGACCATTTAAGCATTGGCTGTCAATATTGAACAAATACACAATTTCATCATCCGATTCCATACCTTGATACCAGCTTCTTGTACATGTAATAGCTGTATTACTTTCATCAGAATCAACAAATACCATATATACAATATTATCCGCATTATACTTTTGTTTCAGCGAATCTTCATCGATATTTTTGTCGATAAAATTCCAAACAACCGTATCGCATTCTCCATTATCGATATATTCTTGATCTGTAATTTTTTTATCAAATGCCATGGAGTATTTTAGATCAGTATTTGTAGTAAAATCAGTTATGAAATCAGCAGATTTATTATAGCTAGCAACAACATTTTCTAAATAATCTCCAGCTATAGCTAGATAATTGTTGATATTAGATATCTTTTCTGCATCTTCTGTGCTGTCCCACTTTGTCTCAGTATCATCTGCAAATAAACTAACAATGATAGTCGTACCAGCAATATTTCCAGCTGATCCTTCTGCGTGATACGCTACTTTAGTATTTCTACTTCGATTGTATACAAAACCGCCTACTGTAATTATAAGAATTGCTAAAATTACTAGCAATGAAAATATTCTTTTCTTTGTCATTCTAAAAATCCTCCTAAAAAAAATCTATCCAAAAACAGCAACATATTATCATGTAAAAAAATATTATGTTGAATCTTTAGACTTCTTTAGGATTCTTTATATTTTCACCTACAGAAAAAGGAACCTGAAAACTGATATGTACCCTCTTTACTGGACAATAAAAAGTTCAGTAAGGAGGGTTATTTTTATGCGCTATAGTTATGAATTTAAAAGGAAGTGTATTGAAATGTATAGAAACGGGACTATGCCAGATGTTCCTGATGGAATATCTAAAAGTCAGTTTCAACATGAAATTCGTAAATGGGTAAGGATTGAAGAGGCTCAAGGGCCTGAAGCATTACAACATAAAAACTCAAATAAGGTTTGGACTCCTGAAGATAAGTTAGCTCTTATTTCTAAAGTATATGCTGGGGAATCAATCACATCGGTAGCGTTTAATGCAGGAATTAACGATGGTTTGCTTTAT
>NZ_OBMR01000014.1 GCF_900218035.1 Pseudobutyrivibrio ruminis DSM 9787 | reverse complement strand
CTTGAATACTGCCCTCACTACGATGGGCCACTAGCTATAGATTGGTATGGTAGACTCCATCCAGCACATTCTAATGGCACAGTAAACCTTCGTAATGCGACAAACACTTCTAAGCTTGTAATTGAAGCAATCATGAATGATGTGATAAAGAAAACTGACCATAGAATACTATTCCGCCGACTTGGCATATGTGCTTGTAATGTCCAAAATGACGGTGGCTATTTTCAAATGGATCTATTCACCGACTATGAAGCGCTTAACAAAGAGCAGCTCATTCATTCTGCACTGTTAGAAGTAAGGACTAGGTATGGAGCAAATGCGATATTAAAAGGAATTAACCTTCTAGAAGGTGCCACCACAAGAGAACGAAATATTCAAATCGGCGGACATAAAGCTTAATTTAATTACCTATATTTTATGAAATTGGATGAAATGATATGATTACTGATAGATACAAAAAAGTGTATGAAAGAGGCAAACCAAAGCACTCTCCATTTGATGATTTTTCAATCAAACATCCGGCTATGGATTTATCTAGACGTGCTAAAATATTCAGCCCTTTTGATGCACTAAAAGGATTTAACGAAGAAATCGCAAGTACAGAGCAATCTTTTGAGGCCAACTATTCTGACTTAGAGCATGTACCTGCAGAGGAATATCCATAGGAGATTTACTATGTGTACCAGATATGCACTTGATATAACTCAACCTGAATTGAAAGAAATCATAGATATTGCAAGAAGCTCACGTCTCACCACTAAGTTTGTGGACACTCACGCAAGACCACTAATCACTGATGGTGAAGTCCGTCCTACCGATATTGTTCCAGTAATAGCTCCTAATTCTAAAGGAGAAAAATGTGTATTCCCAATGCAATGGGGCTTCACGGCCAGAGATAATAAAAGATCTTTGTTCAATGCTAGACTTGAAACTGCTGGTGAAAAGCCTACATTTAAGGATGCATTTCAATCTCATAGATGTATTATTCCAGCTGCTTATTACTATGAATGGGAGCACTTTAAAAGTCCTGATGGAAAAGTAAAAACAGGAGATAAATATGCCATTCAGCCAGCTGGTTGCACTGTAACCTGGCTCTGTGGCCTATATCGTATCGAAGAAGGCTATCCTGTATTTGTAATTCTTACAAAAGAACCTACCATAGAGCTTAGTAAAATTCATGACCGGATGCCTATGATGCTACCAAAAGATAAAATTGAAGACTGGATTAATCCTTCCAAAAATCCCGAAGAATTAATACCATATGCCTTACTTGATATGGTTACAGAAAAAGCAGAAAGATAAAAACATATTTATGGGAAAAGTAATACAAGAAGTAGATGTTATAGCTCAATTCAAGTACGATGGTGAAATCATACCCCTGCGATTTCAGCTAATAAATGAAGATGGAAAACCTGAAGCCTACACTATAAAAGGTTACAAACGAATAAGACATAAAAGCCCATATAAAAGTATAGATGACATCTTAGTCATAAGCACAACCATTGTTTTTGAATGCCAAGTCAATGTACAAGATAAACTCAGTATTGTGAGGCTCTACTTTCAACCAGAAGGCCATATTTGGCTACTTGGAATAGATTAATAGTTTAAGGTACAGAAAGGTTTTATCGATGCCTAGATTTATTGTTTTTGATGTGGAAACTCCAAATAGATATAACAATCGTATGAGTGCTATCGGAATCAGCGTTATCGAGGATGACAAAATCATCGACGAGTTCTACTCATTAGTAAATCCAGAGACTCATTTTGACTATTTTAATGTTAAGCTTACAGGAATTAACGAAGAAAAAGTTGCTAATGCTCCAACCTTTCCAGAACTATGGGAACAAATTGAACCTATTATGAGCAGTGGAATGCTTGTGGCTCACAATGCATCTTTTGATATGAATGTTTTAAAGAAATGTCTAAATGATTACTGTATTGAATGGAAGCCATATGCTAGGTATGTCTGTACTGTCCTAATGGGAAGACAATTACTTCCTAACATCAGCCATAAACTTAATGATTTATGCTGCTATTATGGAATAGCCCTAGACCACCATCAGGCAGATAGCGATAGTCACGCCTGCGCCGAAATTCTTTTAAGATACTTTCAAGATGGTGGTGATATAAAAGGAGCAATTAGAACCTGTTCTTTTAAGAAAAAATAGGCTCGTCTTACAGTGAACTACTAGTCCGCTATAATCTCAACTCCAGCATCTCTCATTTCAGGAAGTTCTTTAAGGTAAAAATTGTCATTCTTGGCTGCTACAGAATCAAGATATATTCTTACTTTATACCCTCTCTTAACTGCTTCCAGTGCAGTGCGTGCCACGCAACATCTTCCATCCACACCAACCATGTTGATTGTATCAACATTCAAATTCTGGATAAACTGAATAAAATCATCCGAAGAAAACGCACTTGGCCACCTTTTGGTAAAACTACACTCTGATACTATTTTGAGTTCATCCGCAAGATTATAATGCTCTATATTTTCAATCTTCCCAACATTTCTTATGTATACAACAGGTACATCTGATTCAACAGCTTCTTTAATCCTCGTATTAACTCGCGTCATTAGATCAGGCTCATAGCTATTCATATATTTTTGCTGCATATCTATTACAAGAAGAATTTCCATATATTCCGCATATCACCTCAATTAATGTAACCCATTAGTTGCTTCCTATTACTGTATTTCCTTTGTAAGATGCTATTCCACCTATACTTTTAGCATTTGTATATCCCATCTTTTCCATGGCGCTTACTGCAGATGCGCTTCTTGATCCGCGAAGACAATATACATACACCGGTATATTCTTATCTGTAATAACATCTACCACTTTTTCAATTCTCTCAACTGGCACATTTTTACTTCCTGGAATGTGCCCTCCTAAATACTCTTCTTCGGTCCGCACATCAAGAAGCACTGCGTTTTCTATAGACTTCATGGCCTCTACTTCGGCATTAATATCTACATGTTTGAAAAGATTAAATAATCCCATATTCCACCTCTCAATCCTACGACATTAGCTCAATCAACCGTTCTAACTTTGCAAAGATTTCATCTAAACTAAAATATCCAGATTCACGAATAGCCACTTGTCCTTCTACATATACAACAACTGTAGGAAATGACAAAACATCATTTTGTGCCGCAAGCTCTGGTTGCTCATCAATAGATATATGTCTTGCTTCAATCTGCTCATGATTAGATAACCAAGCTTCTATGCGTTGCCTTATGGCTACACATGGTGTGCAAGACTTGGAACTAAATTGAAACAATACTATTGAGTGTTTACAGACTAATTCTTGTATAGTCTCTCCTGCTTTAATATCAATCATACTTACTTTTCTCTACTCTTTATACCATCATAGATTTTCTGCTCTATCTCATCATTAGACAAAGAGTAATACTCATATTCACTAAAAGCTATGACAACATCCCCAAGCTCTGTTTCAGCAATGACACAGTCTTTTCCTTCAAAGAAAATCTTATATGTCTTTCCAGCTAAAAGCTTTGTGAATTGTCTTTCCTCTAGAAACTCTCTTTCCATAGTAAAATCCCCCTACTATTCACGTTATTTAATAGGTTTGTAGTTATTTTTATCAACCACAATATAGATATCTTCACCCATCTTCTGCTCAAAATAATCTTTTAGCGCCAAATTAGTATCCCATTTTTCAGGATCATAGTAACCGTATCTTCTTTTAACATCAGACATTCTATCTATGATATCCATAACACCTTCAGCACCACCAATGGAATCACAAAGCTGAATTAACTTATCATATTCATCAAGTTCTATCTTGGCTAATTCTGTTTTTATTAATTCGGTCTCTTCAGCCGTTGTATCAAAGTTGCCAACATAACCATCAATGCTTTTGCCATTGAATGAATGTGTAAGACATACTCTGGCTGGTTCGTCATAGCCTAATGACATCATATAAGAATATCCATCAGAAACATGCCCCAGATGACGTTTTCCAAATCTTCTACCAATGTCATGTAACAAACCTACTACATATGCTTTTTCCGCATCAAGCCCACTTTTAGCAGCAATACATTCAGCACAATGAGCAACAGTTCTGCTGTGATCCCCCCATGGCCCTGGGTTCATCTTTTCTGCTTCTTCAAGAAGTCTCATTGCCTCATTTCTAGTTGGATACATATATCTATTCTCCGCAATAACCCTTTAACTGTTCTTCTATCTGTTTCTTATAATCAGCAACTACATCTTCAGGACTTGTAATCTTTACATCAGCTCCAAGTCCAAATACCCAGCCAAAGAACTGCTGAGAAACAGCCACATCAACCGCAACAAAACTTCTTCCATTTTCTGCAGGTCTTATAGTCACGTCTTTTCCGAATCTATCAATAAATATGCTTACTTTGTCATCTGGAAATTCAATATGCACCCTTCTCTTTTCTCCATGGAACATAGAAAAGTTTTCTACAACATACTCGCCCATATCAAAGTTCTTAAATAGCTCTTTGCCTTCACGAAGATCATCAGTTATGCCAATCTTAAGCATCTTATCCACTCTGTAATGCTTAATCTTTCCAGCCTCGCTATCATAGGCAACTAAGTAGTAGTTCTCATCTTCCATTGCAAGAAACCAAGGGCTCACCTTGTAGAAAGCGCCATCTTTCTTAGGTACAAGTTCCTTATTAGTATTCCATACGCAATACTGAAACTTAATCTGCTTGTTCTGCTCTATAGCTGTATGAATTCCATCTACAGTATAGTAGATAGACTCATTCATGTTTTTGATACGATCATTTACATAGACCTGACGCTGCAGCTGTTTAGCCTGATATTCACTGACAAAAGTCTTCATCTTCTTGATAAGCCGGGTAGACTTATTCTTAGTGATAAACTTAGAAGACTGAATAGCCTCTATTAAAAGCTTAACCTCAGCAAGCTCAAACTCTCTGCTTCCCACATGATAAAAGGTTTCTCTGCCTATCTGCTCTTTGATGACTTCAATTCCAAGCTTGTCATTCATAACTGCAAAGTCATCATAAAGACTCTTTCGTTCTGCAGTAATTCCCTCTTCTTCAAGCTCATGCATTATCTGTTGTAGAGTAAGGCTGTGCTCATCATCAGTCTTCTCCTGCATAATTTTACAGAGATAACTTAACTTTAATTTTTGATTAGACCCTTTTGGCATAAAATAACCCCTCCGTATATACGAACTAAACTAAGCTTAGTATATCACAGAAGGGTAAGTTATTGGACAAAGTTATATAATTATATGATTGAATTGATTACGTATTATTCCGTGCCTATAAAATATTAATCATTGAATCTATGGAATTTCTTTTCTTATTGCCTAAAAGACTTTTAAAATCATCAGAGCGATATCCTAAATCCAAAAAACAGATAGGATAGATATTTTCCTGCAAATTAAAGACTTTTTGTGTTTGCTCAACATCATTGACTCCAGCCCAACAAGTATCTAATCCAATATCAGTAGCAGCAAGCATCATATGTGTTGCAACAATTGTTCCATCCATTAAATAACTGTTTCCACCCTGAAAATTACTAGCAGCATCCTTGTCAGCACATACCAGTATGACCATAGGTGCTCCATAACGGCAAGGATGAACACTATCCATTTTTTGAAGTGCTTCTTCACTTTTTAATATATATACGCGTTGTGGCTGTTTATTGAAAGCAGTTGGCGCCATACGTCCTGCTTCTAAAATATATTTAACTTGTTCTTCATTTGGTTTCTGATTACTGTACTTACGAACAGACTCTCTTGATTCTATAACTGTCTTAAATTCCATCTATAAATCTCCTTTTTTGCTTTGTTAATACAACTCCTATAACAGATGTAAAAATTCCCCAAAGAACCCAAAGGTCCAACATAACATAGCAAATTTCATAAATGGTTTCCTCCTTCATTTGAATCATAATTCATTATACGGGCTAATTTTTTAAAATGTCAGTAAAACTTTTTCATAACACAAAAAGACCAGCTTCGGAAGCCAGTCTAATTGCTTTATCTATTTTAAAGGACTATGCCACTTTGGAAAGTCCTGTGGCATCATACTTGTAAACCGAATCAGTAAGCTTGTCGCAAGGTGCAACCTCTGTAGCATTTACAGTCTTAACAAGCTCTAAAAGCTCAATAGCAGATGGGCCAAATTCATCCTTTAATACAAGAATTTCATGCACGCTCGATGGAAGAATAAAGAAATCACCCTCAAGCTTTTCTCTAAGCTCCCCTAAAAACTCAGAGCACAACACTCCTGCCCCATGAATCATACTCTCAGAAGTAACCACATAAATCTCAGGTAATCCTAAATCAAAAGGTACTTCCTGCCCCATCATATTGGCTAAAGTCTCAGCTAATGTCTTTGTATCAAATCTCATATCATGATTTACTACCTCAAATAAGTCTTCCTCAGTAAGACCAACCTTTTCAATCACTCCATCCCTAATAAGGAAAGAACCCTGACCACCGTCAATCTCTCCAACTTCAACTCTGTATACAATAGCCATATCTAAATAATCTCTGTAAACAACACCTGGCTCTAAAATCACATTTCCTGCAGAAACCATCTGAGCCTTAACATGACCTAAAATATATTCTTTATCTAAGATGTGCTCCATATCTATAGAAGGAACTTCTCTTGAAATAACCTCTAGAGCATATCTCATAACCTCATCAAAGCAGGTCATCTCTCCAATGTATATTGTTGGACAAACCATCCTCTCTTCATCATCTATCTTCTTAATAACAAGCCCAGTCTTAACCTCATTGTTTTTGTTAACCATAGTCTTTTCCACAAAATAACCCTTATCCTTAAGCTCTCCATTAACCTTCTCAATTAATCCCTTTGTAATTCTCATTTCTAAAATCTCCTTTAAAATAAATATCTTTCCTTGGACAAACCAAACTCCTTAAGGTATTGGCATAAAAGCCAAACACATAAAGAAAAACAATGAACAAAATGAAATCCATAAATGGTCGCTAAACTTCATATCCACACCTACCTTTCTAACCAACCTCAAATGTTCGAAAATCCAATTTTTCTTCCGGCACCGAAGCCGGGTATTTGGAGCCCGATTGAGATTTAGCTTTTAATTTTCCTATGAATCCTTTCTTAAATATTTTTTCTTCCGTATACCTTGCGGTTTATTCGTTTGCCCGGAGACAAAAAAGGCCTTAGAACATCCACTAGCAAGGGTTCGAAGAACTTGTCTTGCCCTTGATAGGGGATGGTCTAAGACCTAACTTTTGTTGGAGCGGCAAATGAAGAAACTGCAGGGGGGCGGGAAAATCCGAAAGGTTCATGAAAATAGAAAGGTAAATCTCCCATCGGCGTAGCCGATTACAATCCTACCTTGTAGCGAAGCGATTGGTCTGTTGAAATGGGCAGACCTGGGTCTGGAAGACCCTGCTAAGAATGGTACTAGAAACCTACTAAACCCAGCTGTACCAAAACATATACTTTTATATACATGATTTACTTATTCCACACCTTCTCATTTATTACACACATTTGTGGTAAATAATAGTTAGAACCTTTTTATATGGAGGATACTTTATGGGATATATATGCAAAAATTGTAATTCTAGTGTACCTGAAGGAAGTAACTATTGTACTTTCTGTGGTGCTCCTGTAGAAGATTCATATACTAATGCTGATACAAAATCCAATACTTCAAAAGGTGTTGTAATAGGATTTATAGCCATAGCTGTAATCGCTGTTATTGGAGTGGTTTTATCTTATAAAGACTTTTCTACATCTTCTTCTGATGACTTAGAAACCGAGATATCAAAAGAAGAAAATCCTACCCAAGAAGCAGAACCTACCGAAGATATTTTTGAAGAAGATGATGACATTCTCTGGGGGACTAAGTCTGATCCTTTAGTTTATAGTTGCGGTGGAATAACCTTTGAGATTCCAGAAAACTTTGGTTATGCCGACGGATACTTTTATTCTGAATACTCCACTCTAGGAATATACAGCGAAGTAGTCGAAGAGGGATTCTGGGAAACCTATTATACTGGCACCGGAAAAGATTATGATGAATTGGCAGATGCTACTATTCCTGAGTTTCTAGAAGATCCATATAGAGAATTAGCACTAGATTCAAAAGTCGCCGGTGAAAAAAGTAGATACTACATTTATAGTGGCATTGTGGATGGACAAGAAGAAAAAATTCTATTTGAATTTGTTCTTAACTCGAACAATGAAAATTTAATCGTACTTATGCTTAGAACCGACGCAAATCACTCTGAAATCAATGACTACATAGACATGGTTAATAACGCAGAATACACTGGTGCTGCAGACTCCAGTCAAAATCCAAGGAGCCCATTCTATATAGACCCTGAGTCTATAGAAGATGAACCCGTAGATGGCTATGAGTAAAAATACCATCCAAAAAACTAAAATCTCCAATCTCTATAAAGATTATGAGGACGACCAATCATGGTCGTCCTCATTGCTTTATATATAATCCTAATTATTTATAACATCCAACCTACTTCTTCTAAGCTATGAACATTAAGATACTCTCGCATCGGCTTTGTTATGTATTCCTTGCCATTTCCAATTGGACAACAGTAAGAAACCTTTTCACCATTCTCAAATATAAAATGGTAAATTCGGATCGTATCATCGAAGAAGCAACTGCTATGACTAGAATCTGAATTAACGATATTTGCCAGTCTTTCCAACATCTCTTCTTTTCTTGATTCTAGAATTTTAAATTCATGTTTTCCCTCTATTTTTTTTGTATTACTCATGTAAGAAACTTTGATTATATTACTATCATCGATAATAAAATCAATTGTCTGCACTTCATTATTAATGCCCTTAATATAATCACTAAACGGAATAGTCTTCGCATGATACTCAAAACCAACAAGTTTTGAATCTGGCCATTCTTTTTTCCAACTAGCTGTTTCATATCCTTTCTTTTCCTCAGTAATTTGTTCTTCTAATATGCTCATTGTAATTATCACCTCCATCTATAGACCATGAATTTTTTACGAATTATATTATCTGCATATAACCTAAAAAATTGTTTATATTCTCCCCATACTGATGTATGATGTTGTTTAATTATATTCTAGCAACTTAAGACAGAAGGGAGAAAACAATGATACTTGATACTACAACTATTACTAGCAAAACTGGAAAAGAATTCCAACTTGTCTCTATTGGACCTGACGATGCAGAACGATTCTTAGACTTTATGCATCAAGTATCTTGTGATACTCATTTTATGTCTAGGTATGGCGATGAAGTTAAACAAGATGATGCTGCTATCCAGGCAGAAAAAACTCGTCTTAAAACACTTCAAGATAGCGATATTCAGGGGATGTTTTCTATTATTGATGGCGATAGAATTATTGGAAATATCGCCGTGCGCCAGGTATGTAATCATAGAAAAACAGCCCATCGTTGTAACATAGGCCTTGGCATCCGCAAAGAATATCATGGATTTGGACTTGGCACTATCCTTGTTGACCACGCCATCAATTTTGCTAAAAAATCTGGTTACAAAATCATGGAATTAGGCGTCCTTTCTGATAACATCATAGCCCTAGGACTGTACAATAAAATGGGCTTCACTGAATGGGGACGACTCCCAGAAGCCTTTATCTTAGATGATGGTACTCCTATCGATGAGATAACTATGTACAGAAAACTGTAGATATAAAACACAAAGGCGGAGCCTAAGCTCCGCCATAAAAACCTTTTATCTATATTTTATCTACTCAAGTGCAGTTAATGCTTCTATAATAGCTGCTTCGAATTCTTTCTGCTGGCTAGCAGTAAGCTTGTCTGATGTTCTAATCAAGCATGTGCCTACAATCGTATGTGAACCACTGGCAAATATTCCACCATCAAATGCAGCTAAATATGTTTCTCTAGTTGTTGCATCCTCTACAGATGAATATACTTCTATGCTTCCGCCGCAGTCTGTACCCTTTTCTATCACAGTTGAACCTGATACACTTCCCTGATTAATATTTACATTCGAGAAGTATATCTGTGCAGTATAGCCTCCAGCCTTTCCGAGATGACCATTTGGATCATTATCTTCCGTTACCGCCGATATATCTACAATATCCTCAACATTTCCTAATCTTTCTATTACAAATGCTTCTGTTGGGTTATCTACAAGAGCATATTGTTTTATACTTGTATCTAAATCTGTATATGCCGAATCTAGATTACCCATTACTGTAGTATAATCAGTAGCATTCATTGTTTCAGCAGCCTGGTTAATCTCCTCTGCTGTTTCAGGCATATCTAAAACATCTGCTTTAGCTGCCTTAGCCTCTGAAATCTTTGTTTCTAATGTAGTAATAAGTGTTTCATCTAATGGTGTACCTGAAGTTGTTAATGCTGTTGCATCATCAATTTTAGTCTGAAGCTCTGCATTAAGTGCTTCAAGCTGTGTCTTGGCATCTTCGTATGCTGTAATAGCACTGTCCATATCTGAACAATACGTAATGTGATCTGAGCTATCCTTGTAATCAGGAATGCCGTTGAATAGTTCGAGTGCCCCACTATAGTCACCCTGCTCCTCTAATTTTATGGCTTCCTTGTAATCTGAGCTCTTGCATCCTACTAAGCTCATTGATACTGCCATTACTAATACTACTCCCAAAAGTCTCTTTTTCATTATATAATCCCTCCATTTTCTACAACAGACCTAGTAAACATACTAGGCCTGCAAATATAAACATTATTACTAACAACACTGCCATACCACTAACTAAGAATGCGCATATTAATAGTGGCGCAGCTATAATACATATTCCTATCTTTAATAATTCCCCTGATGTACGAAGAATTACCCCCATCATCTTAAAAAGCAGATATATACATAGTCCGCAAAATGCCATTGAAATCATTACTATCACTCCTTCCAAGGAAACTGTACTCCATCATCAATAATAGAATGTATCTTTTTTATCTTATCCTTTACCAAGATACTCTCTGCTTGAAGAGTAACTATCTTTTCTTCCATCAGCTTCTTGAATTCTACCGGATCCATTTCCTCAAAATGCTTGATTTCTCTGAGACTGAATCCAATGCTTTGATAAAACCGTATTAAATTTACCTGTTCGATGGACTCACTGTCATAAAGTAGATGTCCCATTTTGTTTTTACTCACGGATTTCAATAGGCCCTTTTCCTCATACCCCTGAATAGTCCTACGTGTTACTCTCGTGTAATCGCATAATTCTTTTAATGTTATCATTCAACTTTCCCTCCTTATATGGCTGCACTTGCGTGCTTTTGGTTTTTCCATATAAGGACGTGTTCATTCTGCGAATTTAGAATCGTTCACAATCGCCTATTTCACCGTAAAACTGCACGTTACGTGCAGTCAAAAAAAAACAGACTGAATTTAATAATTCAATCTGTTTTCTTAATAACATATATTAGTATTATCGACTATTCGACAAACTCAACTTCTACCTGTAAGTTTTCTACATCAGGATTAAGTTCTTTTACCATGTTTTCTATAAGGTTTTCTGCGGATTCTTCAGCACTACTATAATATCTCGCATTAGAAGCAAATTCCTTTTGGATTAATAAATAACCATTTCCTATCATCTCCTGTGCTAAATTCTCACCAACCTCAATACTATCATTAAATTTATCATTTTTAAAAGTGAGCTTTTTTACGTCTCCATAATTAATTTTACAATTACCTAATTCTGGCTTAGGTACTCTTACTAGGACATAGCTCCTTTCTTTATCAACGACAAACTCAGCTTCAGCCAAATCAACAGTATATACACCTCTACCTGGGACTTCCAAAACAGCTGTAATATCGCCTTCATTATCATTCTCATCTACAGCAACAAACTCAACATCACTTACCTCTAATACTTCCAGTTTAGCTGTCGTCTTTATGCCTTCAATAGACAATGTCGCATTGTTACTAACGTGATACTTTTGTTCACCTTTTTCAAACCCTAGATTATAAAACTTATCACTTATTTCAGAAATCGCCTTGTCCTTCGCTGTATCATATGCTAACGACACTGCACCAGAGCCCTTATAAACAGATAAAATAACCAAAAGAACTGCTATACCTAATAAGACAATTAAACATATGATAACCGGTTTATTATGGCTATTATTTCTATGATTGTCAGGTTCATCACTTAATGTCCATCTATAATAATCATTAACGGCAGAAGGATCATCCGAAGATTTATTTTTGTCTATATATTCATTTCTATCAATATACATCAGTTATCCTCCCATAGAATTTTAACGTCTTCTCCATTTACACATACAGAATTAGCTATCTGCTGTATTTGTCTTTCTGCTGAATCACGTGCACTTTGCATTAAACCATCATCATTTTGGGCAGTTTCCTTTGCGTTAGATTCCAAATTGTCCATCGAACCTATATATGCATCAAACCCATCTTCAGCACTTCCGCTAAACCAACTTTTTTGATATGACCATGCTTTATCAGTCTGACTATCATCCACATATATATCCACGTCAGGTTGAGGTAGAGTTATAAAAATAGTATTTCCATCCTCACTTACCTCGACCGAAGCCTTAGATAAATCAACAGAAAAAACTGCTTCCGCTTTTAAGAGATACAAAGCTGCATACTTATCGGCAACCTCATGAAAATTATTAATTTTAAAACTCGATACTAGTACCTCTAAGTTCTCAACTTCAGTAAGAGAATTTTGCATTTCTACTTTTGTATCTTTTCCTGATAATCCCTCTTTTTTCCCATCATCAAAGCCGGCAGGGAACTCTTCTGTAGCGCCTTTGTAAGATCCAACCGCTGTACCAACTGCCTTACCAGATGCTTCGCCAGCAGATTCTCCTATAGATTGCGCATTTTTATATAGTGGCATTAATACAAACGCTATGCATAAAGCAATAACCACAATTAAGCAAATAAACCCATATTTACTTGATTTATCTCGCATGCTTTTTGCCTCCCTTATTTTGATTCAACATCAAAATAATCCTCTCTTTTGATTGTTTTTCCATCTAAACTACTATCAATTTTAATTTCCACGCTCTGTTCTTTTCCAGCACCTGGTAAATGAACAAAGCCTGTCTTTATTTGGTATTTACTATCAGAAATTGTATATGTTAATTTTATTTTCTGTCCTTCTCTGACATTGATAGTTCCTGTCACCTCAGTACCATTTAATTTATAAAGAACATCTCCATATGCATCTTCACTATCTAATGTAACGGTAAATACCTTTTTTATTTGGTGGTCTTTAATTATTTTTTCTATATCATTCTTGTATTTCTTATATGACATAGTATTTGTATATATATCTTTTGATACATTTTTAGATCCTGAAACGTAATATCCTTTATCTGGAGTAATCGTAACAATTACGTTTCTATCATTATCAACAATATCTCCATTTGTTATGGTATTTCCAGTATCTTCGTACTGTAAAGATACATTACCATTATCAACAGATACGGATTTAAACGTATTTACATCTACTCGGCTTATAGAAATCTTTACAGACTCATAATAATCCTTAGCTGTCGCTATATCGTTTGCATCATATATATTGAATATTTCTGTAGATGGAATCTTTTGTACATATCTGGTCTCTTCTATGTACTTTTTATTATCAGCATTTTTTGCTTTATATGTTATTTTTAGTGCTTGCCCCGCCTTGATAGTATCATTAGCAAAACCTAGCGAGATGCCATTTTCCGTACCAATCTTTCCTGCTTCTATTGTTGTGCTACCAGACAATATGCCGTCTTTATAATGTTTTTCAGTACTAAATGAAGATGCATTAACAGATACCTTTAAATCAGTCTCAAGACTATTGTCTAATACAACAGTCAATTCAGGTTTATGACTTTCATCCTCAGTAAACGCAATGTCCACTTCTTTTCCTTCAATAGAAACTTGCTGTGACGAATCCTCCGTTGACCTATACTGATAGCCATCTTCATAATTACAAATCCAACCTTCCCAGCCGACAAAATCCAATGATATAGGTGTTCCTGCGTACACCTTCACATTATTACCTTTTATTTCACTATCATTATTGTAATATACTATGCTTCCACCGTAGCTAGGCTGAGGTAAATTTACAGTCACTTCCTTCTTCTCAAAAAACTTTATACTACTCAGCTCTTGCTTGGTCTGTTCAGCTGTTGAAACTGTAATACTATGATTTCCATTTGGAAGCCAATATCCATCATCCACAGTTTCACATTCATACTCTATCTGAGATCCTTCACCTATATAAGTTCTTTCTGTTAATATTTGTCCTCGACATTTAAATCTTAATGATCCATGTGGATATGTATATTCATTAGGATCAAACATAAAACTAGCATTGGCCTCTTTTACTACAAATGTATACTCATATCCATCATCAACTTTATCTTCATCATAAGATAATAGTGAATCATTGTAGTCCCAATCTATTTTTTTCTTTGATTCTACAGTTATTTTGTCGTTATATTTTAAACCAGAAATAGTTTGCTCCTTCTTCTCATCTCCTGCACTTACTTTATTAACCTTATATGTCCATTCTCGATTTCCTTTAAGTTGCACAGTAATATATGGATGCAATTCTATATTATACTTACCTACATCACTAAATGCCTTCCCCTCCTCAAAAATGACAACACCATCATCATTATCCTGGTATTGAGCTTCAGGCTCCGATTTTACAAAAAAGTATTTTGAACTATCGTATTGATAACTCACTAAATACGATGTAACTGAACTAATCTTTATAGAATTGGAATCAGTCTCTTCATTATCCACGGTCCAAGCGCCTGCTAACGATTTGCTATTTCCATCTTCATCTATGTAATAATCATTTAAAAGTAATTCTCTTTTTTCATACATTCCTACAGGTACTACTGAAATATCTTTGCCCGTATAGTCCATTGGGATTTGGAAAACCAAATTTTCATCATTATTAGTATTAGCCCAATTTACTTCTGTTGCTTTACCTGTTTCATCGTATTCAAAGATTTTAAATTCTGAGAATTTATAGAGATTGCTTTTTGCATCATTACTAACAGCTACATTTGCATAAACAGCTTCATTAGGATTTAAATAACACGAGCCCTCTATTTGTTCCTGCATTCCTGAATCCTTATAATAAGAAATATTCAAATTATCATTTTCAGCAAATGTAACTAATACCTGAGCAGGACGCACTTCTTCACTTTCATCTTCATTTACTAAAGAAGATGCTTCCTTATACATACCATCCTCACTAAGCTGCCCAGCGTCATCAAGTTCCTTGTATTGCTTATAATTTTCATCATCCTCAATATCAGCAACACCGGTAAATACTTTTTTAGCTACGTCATTAACTTTATTATCTTCCTTTGCACAACTAGTTAATCCAAGACATAACACCATTAAACTTAGAAATATTAACTTCTTCATATATACCTCTCACGATAAGATACTATTCTGCAACTATACCTTCTTTTGAAATCAGATTTTTATAGCCACATTCTTTGCATTTCCAATGCTTCTTATGGTCATTAAAACCCTTTTGAACATTTAGAAAAGCATTACATTTATCACAATACCAATCTATACCTGGATATTTATCATTAGATAATTCATATATCATACACGAATCCCACATAATAAACTCCCAGCTTTTAGCGGCATACCCGCCATATCCATTGGAATTTCCTCTAACTTCTGAATATAATTCTCCTTTAGATGTTATATTGTATGCTCCAGGCTTCCCCGATAAGTAACCTTTTTTACGCAAAATTACATTTACTTCTTTTGCTGACAAACCTACTATCATTCCCAATTGTTTAGCAGACCGCATCTTGCCTGTTTTCTCTAGTTTTCTTTTCCTCCAAAACATACATGATCCTCTCCTAAATATTTATATTTAAGTTTTCCTACTCATTTCTCACACAATTAGTATTGTACCACACTAATCGTTACATTATATAATTCAATAACTTAGAATAAAACTGCACGCACAGTGCAGTCAATTACTCTTCTAACTGCAATTATATAAAGCAACAAATAAGAGCGGACATTCTATCCGCTCAGATATTAATATTAATTATTTACTTCAGTTCCACATTTATTACAAAACTTGGCACCCTTATCTAACTTAGCTCCACAGCTTGGACAGGTTCCAGGCTTAATAAGCTTTGAAACCTTAGTTGCTGTTTCGGAAACACTTTTTCCAACCTTACCAGATAAATCTTTTACATTTTTAGTAAGTTCATTTTCCTCTACTACAGCTATTTCTTTTTCTGGAAGCTTCTCATTAACCAGCTGATCTTCTACATGATGCTCTAAAACTCCAAGCATATCTTTTTTGATAAGCTTATCTGATGAAAGGAAATCGTGAGCAGCACCTAGTTTATCATTAAGCAACGCTTGATTTACCTGGTTATAATTTTCATCTTTCTTCTCAACAAGCTTAGCTTTTAACATGTCATAAAGAATACCAACTAAAAGAACAGTATTCTTATATGCCAATTTGTCAGTGTCAGAGAATTTACGATAATCCACTGTCCCTTCGACTTCTACTGTATATTGTAATCTAGCAAAGTGCTTGTCATATATTGTTTTAACTACAGCAAGAGCATTCTTATAGTTTTCTGCAGCTCTATATAACTCCTGAAGATATAAACATACCTCATCAACCTCTGTTGTTTCTTTTTCAATATTTTCTTTGGCTTCTTCCATCTTCTGCTTCAAAGTATTACCAGAAATATTGAAAATAACACCACCTATCATCAATCCTACGCCTAGAGTAGCTGCCCCAAGCACAGTCGTGCCTAAAGCTATTCCACCGCCTCCTGCAGCCAGCGAACCTCCGCCTAATGCTGCCAATGTTGCATTTGTCGCTGCAGCACCTGACAATGATGCTATAGCTGTTCCTGTAGAAGCTGTTCCAACAGCAGCAACAGCAGCTGTTGTAGCACCAGCTGCGGCAAAACCACCAAAAGTTCCTAATGCAGCTCCACCAATCCCGCTTGCTAAAGCGATAGCCCCTACAGCAGCTTTTTGGATTTCATCAGCACTATATTCTGGAAGTTTAAAATCCTTGTCTTTGATTTCACCGAACTTTGGTCTGTTCTCAATCTTTTCAATGACATCAGAAAAATCTTGAAACTCTGACATAATCATAATTTCAAATTCACCAAGTTCGTCCATTGCTTTTGTTGCAACTTCAAATGTCTTCTCATAAAACTGAGTGTTAACTGCATGTTGAGCCTCAATCATCTTTTTATCCTTATTGGACTCATACATTTTTTGCGCACCCTTAACTCCATTAGCTGCTCCTGCTGTACCAGCAGCGGCAGCTCCCATTAACATAATCACTGGTAATGGCATTTCAAATATCCTCCCTACTCAAATACTAATCTACTATTTGGATCAGCCCAATGTTCCTCAACAGTTCTATTTCCCCAAGGTATTGGCTTTCCTGTTTTTTCATAATATTTCATAAGATAATCATTAAGTGCCTCAGGCGAATCAATGACCGAAATATCTTCAGCCATAGCACTATAAGCATCAATTTCTATCTTTAGTTTGTCATAATCATAACTTCCTAGTTCTGCCGCAATTCTCTCAAATTGCTCTGCAGATTCTTTTAACTGCCTAATCTCATAGGTAAGTGTAGGCACTTCATTGAACCTAGCAATAAGTTCTTGAATCATTGGATTGTGATCCAACGAAACAAGGCAAGCACAGCAAATTGTTGAGCTAATCAAAGCTGGTAATAAAGTAACTATTTCATCCCCATACTTCTCTCTTAACTTATCCAAGGAATCACCCATTGATGTCATGAATTTCTCACTAACTAGCAAACTACTTCCCGCCATAAAATAACGTGATGCAGATGCTAATCTTTCACCAAATGGTAAGTATTCTGGATTACATATAAGTACTTCGGCGCCCTTAACTATAGAAGCATAAGTTGTCTTAACCAAAGTATTTTCATCAAAGGCCATATCATTGATAACATCCTGCATTCCTGCAAAAACATTCATAAACAAATGCTCGCCTTCAGCTTCATCTAAGTATGACGAAGAGAAATACTCATCAATAGTTTTATAGAAAGAATCCATCATAATTTTCAATGCTCTTTCTATTAATTCGTTTCTGTCAAAACTATCATTTTCAAGAAGCTCTAGTATTCCTTGTTTAACTTCAGCCCAGACCTCTGACATCATTAGTCCTAACATCTGTGAAGTGTCTGTCTTTGTATCATCTATGAAATTAGTAGTATCTGTATTGTGAATATAGTCTAAGAAATTTATATATTTCTCAACCCCTCGTGCAGATTCAGGATCAGAACCAAAATTATAGAATTCTATACATTTAAGATTTCCAAAAACTGTATCCCAGGTCACATCCTCAAATGGATATAGTAACTCATCATCAATACGCCCCTCATTCATTAGCTGATTGGCCATCTCTGTGAGTTTAAACCCTCCTACCAGTTTTCTAGAAATATATTGATCTGTGATAAAAAGCATGTTTCCTAAAATACTCATATTAGGATTAATCATAAACCTATTATCTTCGTATTCAGCGGAACCTCTTCCTTCAGTAACCAATTATACGCAACCCCCTTTAATCCTATATATAAATCGTTTTTACAAACAATTCAATTTTATCATAAAACATTAATAAATAGCTTTCTCTTAATCATTTAATCCGCACTTTATGCTACTGCAAATACGGAGAAATCAAACATATCGCCAAGGGCACATCCTAACTCCTTTGGTTGCATAATATCCTTAATCTTTCTAAGTGTAAGCTCGAACAAATCGCTATCTTTAAAGATATGAAGAAGCTCCGCAGTATTTCTAGCATCATCAAGCGCATCATGCTGTCTGCCACTAAAATCAACACCTGCCATATCAAGAGCCATTTTTAAAGAAATTTGTCTTTCAAATCCTAAGTTAGTATCAAATTCCTGCTGAAAATCAGACCATGGATTTTCAAGTAGATTCTTTTCATCATCAGAAATCTCATATCCCTTTAAAATAATTTCTTTTGAAATCTGGTTAAAATCGCTATCGCTCCATGCATAGATTGTCACCTCTTCACCAGTTCCGAGACACCAATTCATAAACATTTTTAAAGCTTCGTTAAATACAGGTGCATTTTCTACCATCTCTGTGGTTATTCCTGTAAGCTTTGTTATCTTATTCATAATGCGAACATTATGCTCTGGTTTTACATATGTACGAAATGAAGATATTTCTGTGAGATTATCATCAAGCATTACTGCTCCAATTTCTATTGTCTCTGACGAGCAAATATAACGTGCCTCAGAATTCTGTGCTACATTATTCATCTCTAAATCTACAACTACGTGCTTCATAATTATCTCCTCCTGTGAAATATCCCGTTCATTACCCACAACTATTAAATTTTGTGATTATAAAATATCATCTTTGCTGTACTATAAAACTCCCTAAACTCTTCTTTCGTATATCAAGATGAGAAACAAATAATATATGCTAATAGCATATAGATAAATGTGATATTATATTTGTATGCTTTTTATATATGCCAATCATATATATACTGCCGGAAATAAAAATTATATTCTGATAGCAACAGGAGGATTCCGATTATGTTTGAAACAGCGAGTAATAAAGAAATAGGAAATTATCTAGACATATTAATACGTAGAAAATATCAATCTGATAGACAGTTTGCCAGAGATTATATAGAAAGACGTTACGGACCTGATTCAGACGAATCACTTCAAAACATGCAAAACCGTATCAGTCAAATTAAGCATGGAAATAAAAGTATTCAGTTGGAAGACTTGCCATACTTCTCACATATGCTCGAAGTATCTGTAGATGAAATACTTAGCGCTGGAAAGCACACAGCAACTATGTCGAACCGCCCTACGAACTTCTCTGTTGCTCAGTCAAAGGATAAAGAAATGTGGGATGAATATATCAATCAAATCGATAAACCATTTTTAAACGCTGATGAATATAATAAGACGCTTATAGACTACGCTTTTGAATTTGAAAACCACGAACTACTGACATATCTGATGGATAAAAATATTATTTGGTTTGTCAGTGGTAATAAGAATGACTATGGTATTAGCCTTGGGGCAGGAACAAATATTAAAAGAAGGGACGTCGGTAGTATTGATACTCTTGATGTATATCTAGGCAGCAATGACACCCTAAGAATCAAAATGATTACACTTGCTATTAAGAATAGCAATTACGAACTATTAGATAAGCTACATGCTAGAGAAATACCAAGACTGTATTTGTTAACACCTACTCTGGGACACCATACCCTTACTAATGATCCAATAGCATTAACACCTGATATAAAAGAACTGTTAAAAGCTATAGCCTCAAGTGATGATAAAACCATTGAATATTTTTTTAATGAGTTTTCTATTGACTCATCACTTACAGATAGTACAAATACTTTTATATATCCTTATCTAAATGAACTGCTTTCAATGATGATTAAAAGCAAACATCCTAATGCAAACAAATGGCTCACTGCAGCTATCGATTACAACAAAAGTGTTCATAAAAAACTGCTAAAGGCTTCAAGAGAAGCACTTGAGCAAAGCAAAGAATATTATAAAAGCATCAACATCGAGGACGATAACTCAGGGTATTATAAAGAAGCTGTAAATAGTCTTACTTGGAAATGGTTCTTTCCATACCCTAAAGAAGGCTTTTTTGCTTACACAAACCCTAATGTGGAAAAGGGACAACCTATCAATGGATTTGTAACTAATCTCATTTTCATCAACGCGAAATCCTCTAATAGTACAACACAAGCTCTTATAAATGAGCTTAATTCAATCTATGATTCAGTAATGCATATGAATGAAAGGAGTTAGACTATGAGTATCTTTGATTTTACTGATGGAGATTTTTTAATGGATATGGGCTCTGGCATGGCCATGGATACAGAAGGCCATCTCATGCAGAACATGGGTTCCGGCATGGCTATGGACCTAGAAACCGGAGACCTACATCTTACTGATAACACCTCTTCTAGTTGGGCAAATTCAGATGATAACGACAATTGGTAATAGTAAATGGGCGGAGCCTTTGCTCCGCCATTAACTATACTCAGCAATAATTTACCATCACTTCATCAAAATATCTATCAAATGCCGTGATATCACCATTTTTTATACAATTTAGCATTTCAGCATATTCTTGCGCTCTTTTAAAATCTTCTGCTCTATGTGACCACCACATATCTATATACTCATCACAAAATCCCATTTTAATAAGAATAGATGGTTTAAATGTACGTGTGACTCTAATATTTTCTACAAGATCTAATGGTACAGTATCTGTATCATATCGACTCTTATACCTATTCAGTCCCATAGCAACAACTCCATTTTTCCATAATCTACGAGAAAGATATATCTTCCGACCGGCTGGAAATACTTTAGTTCCATATCGAATAAATCCATTTTTATCACAGTAGGAATCGCTTTTGATATTAGCAACAACACAGTATTTCATCATACCTGGTTTTATCATTTTATTCATAGCTAGTTCACCCCCCTCACTAATCTAAAAAAAACACCAATATGATGGCAGGTACGAGTCGAACGCCCCTTTCTGTGTTATGAGCACAGTGTTCCCGGAACTCCTTGGTCATATTGGTGTTTTTCAGTAATGTGGATACCACAGAGGACGTTGTCCTGGCACTGTGCCTTCACTCATTACTTTTAGCTCCTACGATCAGAGGGCGCCAATTGCCCAAGATGGTTCAGGGAAATGTGCTCTACGGGGAGCCTACCCTCCAAACACCCAGTCAAGGGATCCGCACTCTACATTTCATTTGAATAATCTAAATACCGAGCTGCAATTGCCTTTCAATAGTTATTCTTTAGCCTTGTCTATTTATAACATATGGCAACTCCAAAATGGTCGCTTCTAAGACGACAATTATTCAACTTACTATCGTATATTATTCCTTTGTTCTTATCTTTATCAAATCAATAGCTTTAATAAGCTCTTCTCTTGTAGGTGTTATTTCATACTCAACGCATAAATTAAAATAACCCACTAAAACCACACACTGCAATTTTGTAAGTGAATTGATAGATCCAATTGCAAATCTTTTCGACATCCCAAATGCCTGGAAATATGATGACAAAAAATATATTAGCTTTTCTTCCATCCTACACTCAAATTCCACATCAACGCCTTCAGCTACAACTTCTCCTTCTTCTAGGCATGAATAAAACCCTTTATCTGTGTACATATTCCTTCAATTCCTTCCATCAAAAAACAACTTACATAATCATTCGTTTCTGCCTACATATGAATCTTCCAAATCAACTTATTATTCACCTTCATATTGACTGTTAGCCCCGTCATTTTATTATCTTCTACGCAAGTATATTCATCATACTCAATTGAATAACCATCTATGTTTCTAAAAAATGAAATATTAGACGCTTTATTTTCTTTTAACTCTACGCATCTTTGAATATACTCATTTTTATCAAGAATCTCTGGATAAGAGGCTACTAACATCATCATTCTAATGCCCCATTCTATATGAGCATCCGTTTTCCATCCTTCAAACTCCATAAAATCTGCCAAAAACAAATCTGTCCAGAAATGCTCAACCAATTCATTTACCGACAATCCCGTATACCCTGCATCCAAAATCTTTTTTAAAGCAACGGCAGCATCTTTACTACAGCAAAATTCCAAATCCCAAAGAGGTAAATTATCGCTCCCATCTTCATCATATATAATATAATCTAGCAAATGATTTTCGATAAGAAGCGAAAACATATTTGTAATCCTTGTACTACCAGGGTTATCTTCCACATGCATACTTGCAAAAAATAAAAACTTAGCTAATGGACTATCCTCTAAATCTCTATCATCATGTGAATCTAAAGGATTTGCGCCTCCATTTATAAGCTTTTTAATTTCCGTGTATTTATCTTTTTCCATCGCATCATATAACGCTTTATTAATCTTTATCTGTTCCATATAACCCCCAAATAAAAAAGCATACTCAACTGTTCACAAAAAGAGCAATCGTCTCAATCCTTCCAGCCGAGTATGCCTATAATGAAACCTACTTTACCTCCAAGGGGTGTCACAATTCTAAAATCGTCGCCCGAGGTCTAACCTCACAGATAGCACGAGTAATAGATTTGCTCGCTTGCCTTGGACATCAGTTTCATTATTTAAAACAATGTACGGCTGCTAGCGTAAATCGCTAGCAGACACGCAGAAAGCACTAATGAGAAGTCAATCTTCTCTAAAAGTGCTAATACATATTATTCATTCACCAAGGGCGGGGCAAATCCCACCTACATGAATGAATATATAGAATAATGGTAGCAAGTACGAACCGAAGTTTTGATTAGTGTTATGAGCATTCTAATTCTAGTAGTTCTTGCCATATCAAAATATAATCATAGTCATATGCCTAAAGCTTTAGGAGGGCTAATCATGGGCACTTGTCGCTCCTACCTGACTAGAATTAAAACTAGTTCCCCTAGCTAATCACCCTTCAACGTAGTCAAACAGCAACAACATCAACGATTAACTCACTTGCTCATATGGACTATAATTTTCAAAGACTAACACCAGTGTGCATTTGCTCCTCATAAAAGCGCTGCAAAGGCCAGATAGTCTTCACGACTCCCGGGGTGAGTAAATCCCACCGAAAGGGAGTCTTATTTGCATAAGCTTTACGTCGAATTAACGACGCTTTAAAAAACTTAGGCTCCCATCGTATTTAGGATGTAGCGTTGGGTGAATCCCTCCACGAATCATCTTAATTTGATGAGTGAAAACATCTGAATATATCTATGGGATGCAAGAATTATCCCTAACGGGCAAGGGTCCAATACCCAAGAAACGTTAATACATAGTCAAGTCCCAATGTCCTGAAATATGCATATAGGACAGTGTCATTTACTACACTACACAGACTCCAGATGTAAACCAAGTTAACCGCGGTGTCGCATAGCATCCTTAAAGTATCGCGCTCTACAGACGTTAACTTGGACTAAAAAGATACGTACTAGGCTCCAATTGCCGGTCGGTATCCACTAGCCATCTTCAATATATCCCATCATTCCTATAAAAAGGTCGTTTCTAAAAAGACATTTTCAAAACTAACAGCCTATGCATTTCTCTCCCATTTCATCCAAGATTTGGTTTACCTGCTCTATCCTATTTATGTCATGCTGTAAGCAATATTTAATTATTCTGTCCCATAGAATAGAGTCTGATAGAGCATATCCCGCTGCTTTGAGAAGCTTTTCAGCCTCCCATAAGGAAAGCTTCAATCCAAAACAACAAGCTACTGCCGTCTCCTTCTTAGGCTTATAGAATTTATTACCATTTATAGCAGAAAAAAGTTTTCTATCAATCCAAGCTGCATTATAGAACTCAACATTTGTTAGGCCTTTATCACCAATCAATTTGAGCAACTGCTCTTGAAACGTAGGATCTATGTCTCCCAGATTGCTATAATCTGGATCAAAAACTTTAATGCTCTTTCTCGAATTTGAATCTTCGGCATTCTCATGTGATACGCTAAGACTTTCAATCTCTGCTACATAGACAGCAAGTTTTTCTTTTGAACATAACTGAGTATCATTGCTAGGTGTAAGCTTTTCATTTGCATCGGTTAAAGGCATATTCTTGAGATCTCGATTCTGTTGCTCCTGAAACTTACGATAATCCTCTTCCATTTCGCTACTCCACCAATTATCATCTGCATCAGTATTTGTACTGCCTGTTTTTTGTTCGTTAGAAGCATTCTTAAAGCTATAAACGAATGTCACGATTAATAACAGAATAACTACAATAATAATCCCTGCTAACATATCCCCTCCATTGCAAACATTGCCATGTATTTATGATTTAACTATACCACTTCACTTTTAACAACTATAGTCTAGCATTCTACTATTGATATTTATGGGACATGTAATCATAAAGAAATCATAACTTCAGATTCTACTGGATTTGTAGTTTCAAATGATGTTTACTAATTAAGAGTCACTACAATCAACTTATAAAATTACATAGTGTAGCAATCAGCGCTATTGGTGGAATAATAAATAATAACAAGCTAGATAGACAACTTCCATTAGGCTTATTATCTCCACCACCCTTTTTTTCTTCATCGTCATTAAGAATAATATCCGTCAGTATCAAATCATCCATTCCTATTTGACCATCGTCATTCCAATCCATAATCGAATCCTCACTTTACTATATATTCATAGGCATAGGTACTACTCTGATTATGATCATTTAGAGCTGTTCCAACGTAATACTCTTTTGCAACTTTATCCATGGCTATACAAACATTCGGATAACAACTGTTTGCTGCATAATCATCCATGCCTGGAAGTTTTCTCGCTTCAAGTGCTGTCAAAGTATGTGTTCCTTTTCCCAGTGATCTCAAATAATCTTTAATAATCATAGCCATATACTCGTTCTTCTTCATTACCTATACCTCCTCGTAGCTAAATGATAATTCATATATAGCACGTCATTATTCTTTTGTATAGATAAGTTTGTATTGTGAGTCTGTATTGTGTGTTAGGATATAAAATGCCTATAAACGTTGATTCTACAGCATTTATTACACTTTGTATTTTCTTGTATTTTTTATAAAAGGCTTCTATCTTTTCAATATAGCTAACAAATAATCATCCAAATATGACTCTAGCACCCCCTCCGCATCTACATTCCCAAAACCATGGAAAAACTCCTCTGCAACTCCTCCAGCTATAGCTCCAAAGGTATCGCTGTCACATTTGAGACTGTAAATATTTCTAATGAAAGATTCATAATCAGTGCTTTCGTAGAAGCATCTTATGGCTGCAGGAACTGAACCTTGGCAGCTTTCATTCCATTTATATCGAGGTCTGATTTCATCCAGGCTATATTCAATGCTATATTCATATTTGCTTTTAGGGTATTCCTGTGCTACATAGTCGTATATCTCCTGCTTGCTCTTGCCATGCTTTGCCATCCATATGCATGTTGCTGTTACAACAGCTCCTTTGATACCTTCTGGATGATTATGAGAAACTTCAGCCGTCTTCTTGGCCATTTCTTGCATCTCGTTATAATCATCATAGTATTCACCTACAAATGCTACTCTCATTGCAGAACCATTACCCCAACTGTTATAAGGTCTATGTACTTTCCCATTAATCCATACAAAAAAACGACAACCATATCCACAATGTGGATACTTCCGTCCCACCTCAACCATCGTATCAACTAAATCGGCTTCCTCTATTATAGCCTTCTTAATAGCCATCATCATTACTGTGTCATCAGTAAATCCCATAGCAGTTGTATTAATAAGTGGAACATTCTTCCAATCTAATTTCTTTGGTCTATTAAATTCATATTGTGATCCTAAAATATCGCCTAATACTGCACCTTTAACTGCCATGATATTACCTCCTGTTCTTCTTCCCACTACGTCTATTGTAATCTGCTTCTATATTGTCCGACCAGCCACTCTTAGAAAGGTTCTCTGATACCGACATGAAATCAGGACATGCTAAAACGGTATTAATAGCTAAAGAAACACCATCATATACATTAGCTGTTCCCATATCATCAGCAATATAATTAACTGTTCTGTCTTTTCTGAAGCCAAACTTTTGGCCAACAGCATAAGCATCAATATTGGCACCGATAAATATGAACTCCCATCCATACTTCTTTTGCTGCCGCTTAACCATCTTCTGTACTTTCTCATAAGAGTAGTTGCTACTAGAGTTTTCCAAACCATCGGTAGTAATAACAAATATAGTCTTTTCAGGTCTGTCCTCTTCCCTGGCATACTTGTGAATGTTTCCAATATGATGAATAGCACCACCTACTGCATCAAGAAGAGCTGTACAACCACGAACGTAGTATTGCTTGTCAGTCATCTTCTCAACTTTAGCAATAGGAACTCTGTCATGAATCACCTCGCACTCATCATCAAAAAGAACTGTAGATACTACAGCCTTCTCCCCTGTCTCTTTCTGCTTTGCCATCATGGAATTAAAACCACCAATAGTATCTTCCTCTAAACCAGCCATTGATCCACTTCTATCAAGTATATAAACGATTTCTGTTAATCCTTTACCCATAATCTTTTCCTCCTGTACATTTCACCTAATCCTCTCTGCAGCGAGACTTATTTGTTTTGATGGTTAAATAATACACGTCAGAAAATGAAAAATGGTCAACCCACGGTTGACCATCAAAACTTTTATTTTTTATTATTCATCAATTAATTCACCCTCAGAGGTTCCAGCCTCAATAGCTATTTGGGATGCCATCAGCAATACCTCTTTTCTTTCATTGTGCCCACTTTGGATAAACGTTAATAATCTTTTCCTTTCCTCTTGTGTTTCGCAATAATTGAAAACAAATCTAATAAAACCTTTTTCTTGTCTTATTTTTACGAGTTCATCTTCTAATGTTTTATCAAGTTCTGTTTTATTCATATAATCACCTATTCATGAATTTTTTTCATTTTCTGTTGAACGATGGTCCTTTTTGTTACCATCGTATTGATAAAGGAGCTACGTAAATGTACCTCTTTATAAACCCAAATTATTAAATTGTTACCACAGCACTTTCAGCCTCTCCGCCTCTTCCTGTGTAATCTCTTCATAATCCCAATCCTCTCCGATAAGGATGCATGATTGTTCTGGAGCTTCTTTCCATGCTCCGTCTTTCATCTTTCTTTCAAAAAGACCGTCAATCATTCTATATACTCTCTGGGCTGTTTTCTTTGCCTTATCCAGCCCATATGCAAAATACATATCTTCTGGCATCTTTGCGCCTCCCTAGTTGAACGATGGTCACTATTATTACCATCATATTGATATTACATTGCGTATCTACCAAATTTCCGACTCTAAGTAATGTAAAATATTACTCTTTCGAAAGAGTATCTAACCCATAATCAAATAAAACAATATCTATCATAGCAACACTGAACTCTTGCTTCTTAAGGAAAAATGCTACTACTGTATCTGTTTGTGATATAGGTGAAAAAGCATATCCTGCTAATCTCAGGAAATCTTCAGCTTCATCCATGTTTAATCGTAAACCTACTGCTAATGCTAATACCTTTTCCTTTGAAGGCTTTACCTGTCCCTTTAAGAGCTTAGAAAAATACTGTTTTGATATATTTGCTGCAGCATAGACTTGCGAATTCTTTAGGCCCTTTTTGTTAATCAGTTTCTGTAAATGCTTTCCAAATGTCTCTGTATAGATATCACCAAGAATATCTTCTAAATCTTCTGATTCTTCTATTTCACATGCATCATCGTCATCTTCAGCTGCAGCCCCTTTTATAGAAGTCATAAAATCAGGCATACGTAAAACTGAAGATGCTTCTTCTACATCAAGATAATTATCTCGTGCATATTCTTTTTGAAGTGCTCCTTCTACATATAAATCATCTATGTAGCTTTTGACTTCTTTGCCTAGCTCACCAGATATATGTACGGTGGATTTTTCAAAGACAACAAGAGTTATTTCCATCTCATTTTCTTCGAGGAAATCAGTAAAAGCACTAACCGCAATCTCTAGACCTAATTTCTTCGGAAAATCATAAGAGCCAGTTGCTAATAATGGAAAAGCTATGGACTTGCAATTATTATCTTTGGCTAACTTAAGAGTCTTATCATAACAACTTCTTAGTAGCTCAGCTTCACCTTTATCCCCACCTGCCCACCATGGGCTGCTTACATGAATGATGTATTTAGCATTTAAATTAAAAGCAGAGGTAATTGCAACTTCTCCAGGCACTAAAAGACCAATCTTATTGCGCTCAGTCAACAATAGCTCTTTACCAGCCGCTTCATATATGGCCGAATCTACACCAGCTCCAATAAACACGTTTGGATTTGCTGTATTTACTATGGCATCTGCTTTTACTTTAGTAATATCGTTTCTAATAATTTGAAATGGCATATAACTCCCCCATTATATCTAAGGCTGGCAGTTACCACAGGCCTTATAGCCCTGATTAATCAAGTCTTCTCTTGAGCCATGATAATACTGCTTATTTTTCTCTTTCATATCAGTTACTGATTTACAATCAGGATAATGAAATCTCTTAGTGTTTGTATTTAAAACATAATCAGCAGCCTCTGTTTGTGTGAGGGATGATTCTGTTGTAACTTCCTGGCTTTGAATAGGTGTGGCATCACTAGATAACTGACTATCTCCTGTAGCATAGTCAATTACTATTCCAGGCTGAACATTATAGCAATAGACATTAAACATCACACCTTTGCCTTGGTCTTCTACAGAATAAGCTTCCATAAGAACACCTAAAGCTACTAGGTTGTTACCCTCAAACACAGGAGTAACTCTATATAAAACATGGTTTCCAGTGCTATCTACATAGTCATCTACTTCATTCTCAAAAGGAAGCATCCCTACAACATTTAAATATCTTGTGCCAGTAATGAGATTTTTCTCATTGGCGTTTTCGCCACTAAGCTGATAACCAATCAGATGGCATCTGTTGTAAAGGTAGTTTCCGTCTACATACTCATGATAATTTGCTGTATGCCAGCCACTTGGCCTTACACTACCAATCTCGCCACGTTCTTCTGTAGGCATAAGCTCTTTACAGATATTTGCATAAGCAACTCCGCATCTCCCCAATGAATCAAGATTACTAAATATCTCAAAAGCATCAGTACGAACCTTGTCTTCATCAGAGAAATAGGGAATATTATTATTTACAGTAATATATGGGCTTCCTGAATAAGCCGCTATTTGATCTAAAGAAAAATTAGAAGAAGGTATCTCTTCATCAATTGCTGTAGCCGGTGCAACTTCTTCAACCTCTATTTCTTCTACTTCTTCTTTGTCTACCTTATCTTCAATAGCTTTTGCTTCTACTGGCTGTTCAACCTTTATTTGAGGTTCTACATTGCTAGCCTCATTATTGGCACTACCTGTACTGTAAAAGCCATAGCCTGCTACTGAAATAATACAGGCAAGTATGCCTATTAGTAATCTCTTCTTCATTTATGTCCTCCTTAGTGCCGTCTACAATAATTATATTGTTAATGAGAATGTATCTACAAGTACCCTCTATGATTTATTAAAAACCATGCTCTTTCCTTGAATTACATAGTTATCTTTATCACATCTATTAAGAATTATGGTCTCCTCAATTGGTTCACCCATAGTCCAATAGTAGTGGCCATCTAACTCAAAGTAAGTATACTCTTTGCCTGCAAACTTACAATCAAAGCCATTATCTCTGATATATTCTACAAACCATACAAACTCAGCTTGACCATGTTCATCCAGCTCATCTTTTACATAGTATTCATGTGGAGCAAACTTGGCATAAGTTTTAGCAAAGGTCCAAGGATACTTTGATACAAAAGCACGAATCCTCTCATAATCTTCCGCAAATAGAATTTCCTTCATCTCTTCAGATATGTATGATGCTGGCTCAACATATGTAAAACCCATCTTATTCATAGCGCCTCCTATTCCCAGTTACCTGTTACAGAATATTTTTTAGGATACTTTCCATTAAATTCAATCATCTTACAAAAAGCAGCAAACTCTTGGTTTGTCATATGAGCAATGTCCTCATACAAGAGTTTCATATTCAATCTATCATCAAAAAAATACTTACCGGTTGGTTTGTGTACCCATGTCTTATCTCCCATATCTTAAGACCTCCTTTATCATGCTTCTCTTCTAATTCTAAGTGTACTCGCTACAAGGGCTATAAATCGGACAGCTACATGCCTTGAAAAATATGGCAACAAAAGCTATCCTCAATCTATAGTTAACATAGAGGATTGAAGATGAAAAAAGAAACCTTTCAGATTGGGAGTACAAACTGCATAGCATATTCTGATGAGATGCCACAAATACTACTCATTCAGCCAATAGATTCACATGATTATGATATTTTGGATGATGAAATAGCTTATATATCAAGCCATTCTATGACTCCATTTATGCTAATAGCTTTTAGCGTTAATGAATGGAACAAAGACTTATCCCCTTGGCTTGCTCCACCTGTGTTTGGAAAAGTTGGCTTTGGCGAAGGTGCAAATGATAATCTTTCATTTATTTTAGAAAAGCTTCTTCCAAGCATAAGAGATACATATAACCTAACAAACATTCCAACCATCCTTGGAGGATATTCCCTTGCAGGTCTTTTTGCTTTATGGAGTGCATTTCAAACAGATGCTTTTTTAGCTATTAACGCAGCGTCTCCATCGGCATGGTTCCCAGGGTTTATCGATTATGTTAAGGAAAATGATACAGTTTCACGTCATATCTATTTAAGCCTTGGTGATAAAGAAGAAAAAGCCAAAAATCCAGTTATGTCTACAGTTGGAGATTGTATTAGACAACTTTTTGAGCTCTTCAATTCAAGAAATATAGATTCCACACTTGAGTGGAATGAAGGAAATCACTTTAAAGAAGCAGATATTAGAACTGCCAAGGGTTTTGTATGGTGTATTGAAAGGATTTTTAATGACAATTAGAACAGCGACTATAGATGATTTAAATGCTATTACAAGTGTAGAAGCAAAATGCTTCCCACCTGCAGAAGCTGCCACATTAGATGAATTTAAAGATAGGCTTACTCACTATGCCAATCATTTTTGGCTTATGTTTGATGATGACAAGCTTATAGCTTTTGTAGATGGCTTTTGCACTAATCAGCCTGATCTTACCGATGAAATGTATGCAAAAGCTGATATGCACCAAGAAAATGGCATTTGGCAAATGATATTTGGCGTAAATACTCTTCCAGAATATAGAAACCAAGGCTTCGCTGGAGAGCTTATTAAACAAGCCATTTCAGATGCTAAATCCCAAGGTCGTAAAGGCCTTGTTCTAACATGCAAGGATAAGCTAATTCATTACTATTCAAAATTTGGTTTTGTTAATGAAGGTATAAGTGAATCAGTTCACGGTAATGTTACCTGGTACCAAATGAGGTTATCTCTATGAAAAAACTAATTCTGTTCGGAGATTCAAATACATATGGCTATGATCCAAGAGGCTTCTTGGGTGGTAGATATCCTACAGAAGTTCGCTGGACTACTCATGTAAAAGAAGCCCTAAAAGATAACTATGAAGTCATTGAGGAAGGAATGAATGGCCGAATGTTGCCAGAATTAGGCTATGGCTATTTCACAACAACCATTCAAAATCTAACTAAAGAAAATGTCTTTGTGATGATGCTTGGTACCAATGATATCTTGTTAACCAATCATCCAGATGTTGAAGCTACTCTTCAAAGACTTAATAGCATTCTTGATTATGTTAATCAAAACTTTCTGGCTAGGTTTATCCTGATCGCACCACCATATATAAGCGCATCAGATTCTGAACTGGAACTATACCATGACTGCAGTTTACGACTTAATGCAGGCTATATGAAACTAGCAAAAGAGCATAACATAAATGCTATCGATGCTGGAAAATGGAATATAGAGATGGGTTACGACGGAGTTCATTTTTCAATTGATGGGCATAAAAAGTTTGCCGAATCTCTATTGGAATTTCTATCTAGAATATTATGATGTTCGATTGTAAATGAATATATGATTTGATAGACTATACATCGGTGCTACCATTAACGGGTAGGCGGTCGTCCAATTCCGAAGTACTGTGAACTTCGTTTGCATAACCCCGTAGGGGAATCTTCGTAGGAGGACAATGTCATGTTGACTTTATCGGATTTAATAGCTGTAACTAGTTTATGTATTACTTGCTTCAGTCTTGGCTATTCCGTAGGTCGAAATAGCAAGACAAAAAAATAGAACCGCCCAAGCTACCAACTTTGCGGTTCTAAGTAACCATATAAGTTAGGGCGTCCGTCTATCGGTGGCGCCTCTTCTTATTTCCATTATATAGAGAATATTATTAATTGTAAATATATATTGAACTTTTCTAATGCCTTGGCGGCATTTCTTATGGGTTTGAATAGACCACAATTTCACAACTGTAACATCCCTTTTTCACAAATATTTCGCCACTTTGGCATGACTCAAAGGCTATTAGCGTGGCAAATATTAACATCTTAATCGTTATTTTATTTCCCACTTCTGAATTTTCCTAATAAAATGGTAAACCACAAGGCTAAAGTGGTAAAATGAGCGAAACACCTATTAACGTGAGCACAAGTATTGGAGGATAGTTATGATTAAGGTTCTTGCTGATAGCACATGTGATTTGTCACCAGAATTGGTCGAGAAATATAATATTGGTATCATCCCCTTGTATGTCCGCCTAGGAGATGTAGAATACAAGGATGGTATAAACATTACCCCATCAGAGCTTTATGCTTGGTCTGATAAACATGGAGAGACTCCTAAAACTGCCGCACCTAGTGTAGAAGATATAGAGAAATTCCTAGATAAGGATTCGACTGATGAATATATAATCTTCACTATCTCCTCCTCTATGTCTGCAAGCTTCAATAATGCTAGACTTGCCGCAGAAGATCTTGGAATTGAAAATAGAGTGCATGTAATTGATTCCGCTAATCTTTCTACCGGTATTGGATTACAAGTCCTATATGCAGCTGAGCTTGCAGCCAGCGATATGAATGCTGATGATATCGTAAAAGAACTTGATGACATTAGAGATAAAGTTAGAGCTAGCTTCGTGATAGATACTCTTGTATACCTTCATAGAGGTGGCAGATGCTCAGGCCTTGCAGCACTTGTTGGAGGAGCCTTGAAGCTTCATCCACGTATTGCAGTATCAGAGGGTGCTATGCATCCTGAAAAGAAATACCGCGGCAAGGATATTAGATATGTCATGGATTATGTAAAAGATATGGAATCAGACCTATTATCTGCTAATAAGAAGAGAGTTTTCATTACTCATTCCGGCTGTGATAGGGATATTGTTGAATCAGTTCGTGACTATCTCACTAGCCTAAATCATTTTGATGAAATCCTAGAGACTAATGCCGGTGCTGTTGTATCATCCCACTGTGGACCTGGAACACTTGGTGTATTATTTATAGCTGAATAACAGAACATTTAAAGGGTGCCCTTACGGACACCCTAATTTAAACCTCTATAGATATTAATCCTAATGTAAGAGATACAATATTAGCAATGTTATTATTAATATTATCAATCAAATGAAGGAACTTCTCATGACTAATAATTCCAGTCCTTTCACCATTGTGCATGACCTCATGGAAGCAATAGATATTCCCCTTTCCCATATGATTTCTCTCATAGTCAAAGAATAATGCTATTGGCTCATCCTCTCTACAGGTATATAATTGACATTTTTTCATGCATACCAAATCATTAAGATTAGTCGTACTTGATATCTCCTTGCACTTGGAAGGATCATCTGCAGCCTCAAGGATATAATTGATTTTATCCATTTCAGATGAATCATTCCTTGTCCATATAAAGTATGGTGCAAAACAGAGATTCAAATGTTTAATGCTATTTACTATATCAATAACAAGTTTATATTTTTGAGCAAGGATATGATACTCCTGCTCTTCTCTTGTCCTAAATTCACTATGACCTTTTAAATATTCTGGAGATACTTCCAGATACTCACTCAAAGTTGCAATGACATCTTCTGGAATCTTTGCCTTCTTATTGAGCATCCTGTTCACAACCTTAGGGTGATATTGAATCACTTCACCAATCATCCCGTCTGTAATATTTTTCTCTTTCTTCAGTTCCTTAATTCTCTCGTTAGCAGCATTCAACTTTTTTCCCTCCAAAAATGTTACCAACTGTAGTTGTTTCATCAATCAACTCTTGATTTTTCAACGTAAAAACCAAAATCTCGTTGTTCAGTTTGCAAAAACAGGCAGTATAATAAACCCTATTGGTGAATAAAGTGTGATAAATGTTTAAACTTTTTGTTATTTGCGGTTTTATGTAACGTTTTGTTTATCAATGGAGGAGTATATGAACAAGTTATCCGCTGTACATGCCTATAAAAGGCAATTTAATCAGCTCTTGGTGCAGGAGCTTAAATTGCACCTTCCGAACCAACTAATATCCCTTAGAGTTGAAGAAACTGAGGATGAAACGTTAATCTTTGCTCAGTTTGGTGACAATGATGATCTGGCACTTTTCCCTATCGGAGATGATATGACAGTATTTATTGAACTAGCAACTAACGCTCCAGTAGAAGTTGTGACAAACTGGTTCAAGCATTGTACTAAGAACCTAGCTGATGCTATTACCATAGCATATGATGAATTCATCGCAAACTTAACTCTATCTACATCAGTGAGTACACTCATTGATATGGTCAATGAAATCAAAAACAATATTCCTAATAAGAATGTGACATTTGTACGTTTAGAAAAAGAACTTTTTTAAAAAGAAGTTCTTTTATATCGTACGGTATTGTTGTCACGCAAAAAAAATTTTACGACCTGTTTTAGCAAAAGCATATTCTTCAAGTATGCGTTTTACGTCACGAGTATTTACTGTTTTACCTTGTTTCTGGCAGAAAGTTCTAAGGCTGCGTCTTGATATCTTTCTTACCTTACCAGTGACAGTAACATGACACTCTTCGACATGCTTTATAAGAGCATTGATCAGTTCATCGATTTCTTCTTCGGTGAACCTTAAGTTTTTTGCAACTGTTTGACATATGTTTTCTTCTTCAGGACAAATCTTTTCAATAGATATATTTGCTGTTTTATCCTGAACCGTTCTGTTAAGAAAACCATCGTTGCTATCGAAACTAAGAGGACTTGAAATCATGTGGTATATATCGAATTCACCTTTTCTAGCAGAGGTAAGGTTTCTAATCTCTTCTGTAGATAATGATGTCTTCCCATCCATATCACAGATATCATCAAGAGTCTTCTTAATTGTATTCAAACGCTTTTTGGTACCTGCATTGTAGCTAAGAATATCGTTCTTGCTAAATATATCCTCATAGAGAAAATGCATAAGGTTATTTTGAACGTAAGTATAAGTAAGTCCACCAAAAGCATATTTGTCTAATGGATAAGTGCAACATATTCTAAAAAGCTCAATTAGAAGATCGTTATATAGATCTCCAGGTTCAACATAGCGATATCCCTCAAACTTAATATCGTAAACAAAGGAAGTTACCTTGTGTCCCATAAGAAGATACATATAAGTGAAGGCATTTTCAGCACCGGCTTGGCAGGCCTCTATTATGACTCTCTCCTCATCAGAGTTTGCATGGATCATATTATAGTAATTCTCATCAAGCCACTTTGAGCCAGAACTAAGAGACTTGAGACTTTCAACTAATGTACCTTGTCTTTGACTAGCAACATTAATGATTCTGTATCTTAGTAAACACTTGGTCTTCTCTTCCATTTCTTTAATTTCACAGAAGGGTAAGAGATAGGTTTCTCCGTAGTTTATAACTAAAGAATCTACAAGTTCATTTTCCTGCTCAGTTAATTTAAACTCTGGAGCTGTTAACTTCAATGTTTCTTCAAGTGACTTTTCCTTTGCATTCATATATCCATCCTTTCAGAACAATTACACCGTACGATATATGTGCGTTATAAAAAAGTTATATCGTACGGAATTGGAACAAGTTTATAATATCATCCCATTCCGTACAATAATAGTGGCATATTTCATTATATTTTCTCATTTATATCGTACGATATTGTCAATATATAACAATTTTGTACTTAATTCTGTCTTTTTGGATTGGATTTACATCTATGTTTTTATTGTTATCACCCTTAAATAAATATGTTCCATCTTCATTAATAGCATGGACTCGATGTATAACTGTCTCTTTTATAATCTCCGAATTTTCTGCATAGAGTTCATAAGCTGCTATGTCTCCTACCTGTATTTCATCCGCATCCACCTGTTTTGCCAGGACAAACTGGTAAGTACTTATACAAGGCTCCATACTGTCAGACATTATAAGAAAAGGTTTATATCCTAGTAATAAAAACTCACCGTATGCAACCTTGTAATAAATAACACTTACAAATAGTCCAATGGCAATGAACATCAATAGCTTTTCGATTTTCTTCTTCATATCTGTTATGGAATCGTATAGTAATGATCAAAACCACAGGTACTTAAAACAACATTGTTTCTTGGCATTCCTGTACAATGAACCCATAACGCAGATCCATTATCATCATATCCATAGAAGATTCCTATATGTCCTCCTGAACCATTTTTATAAAACACACCAATATCTCCTGGTTGAAGATTCTTTGCTGATATCGCCTTAAGTCCATATCCATTCTGGTCTATGATTCCTTTTGTTGTACTAGTAGGCAGTAGTCCAGAAATTGTTGAGTTATAGCAATACTGAACAAAGCCATAACAATCCACTCCTGCTAATGTCCTTCCTTTTTCATCAGGTGATACTGTCTCTCCTACTTTACCTCCTGCAGAAGTACTAAAAGGATAGACTCCAAATTCAGTGGCCTTACCTCCCCAGTAATAAGGAACTTTACCTACAAGCGAAATAGCATTGCTAACAATAGCTCTTCTTGTATCATCCACATCAATATTGGCCAGCATGGCTGCTATTTCTTCCGGAGTATAAGTAGCTTCTACAATAAAGCCAAATCCACCCATAGGATCTATTCCATAGGCGTCATACCAATCTGAATCATAGAGACTATTGCACCAGTCTATTTCATCCTGTCCCCAGGAGCTTAGCTTCTCAAAAATAGCTCCTGCCATATAATCATGGTCAAAAGCATCCTGCATGAAATAAGTATCAAGATGTATTTCAACGTCTCTATGACCATAGCAAACATTCACAGTATGACCATCACAGTAATGCTCAACCTCATCATACGTGTACAGCTCTGGCAAATGAGTTTTTGAATTAAGTCTAATACCAGTTTTTTGAACTACTCTGCTTTTACATCCTTCTGATGAAGCTGGAGCAACACTGCTATATATATGGCCTCCTTCAGAAGAAATACGATTAATAAAGTCATATGCACTGCTATCGTTACAGCTGTAGCTATATTCTTCACATCCTTCTGCGCAGCAATATATATCTGTCTCAACCAAGTTGTCGTCTGTAAGAGCTGGATTTAAGTATTCCCAATAGTTATCAATTATGTCATCCAGGCTATCGCTTTTCTCCCATTCACCATCTTCACCAACATAAGCAAGGATAATAGCATCTTTTATATTGTTGGTTCCATCGGCCATGAGATTTCCAGCACTGTCTTTGTAATAGATTTTATATCCTTTAGTCCATGTAGTATTTCCATCCACATCTGTCTCAGGATGACCATATCTATCAATACTCTGGCCAGCTGCTACTAGAGTAGTTTTAGGTGTTCCCTCCCCTCGCTTTCTAGCTTCTGCTTTTCTCTCATCCAATAATCCCTGTAAGTAAACAACCTTGTCATATACTGAATTGTCATCTGGCCCCAGTATTGTTGAAGAAGTTAAATGGCTATAGTTCTGCATAGACTGAGTAATAGAGAACATTAATGAGATAAGCATATATGCTGCTATGATTATCATGGATATTGCCAGTAGTATGTATTTCAGTTTATGAATTATAGAAAAGAACTTTCCCACTCCATTTCTGAACATTCTTATTGGAGTCATTCCATAATCAATAACAGTCAAACTTGCTTTTCCTACGATTTTGCCTCCTTTACCAGCCTTCCTGGCAGCAATTGAAGCACTTTTTGCAGCTTTAGATTGAGCGATTGTCTTTGCTGTTGCTGCTGCTTTCTTTTGAGCTTCTTTGAAAGCTTTGACACTTTGTTTATGCTGGAATTTTGCCTTGACTATCTTCTTGGCTGACTTCACCGTATACTTAGCTTTCTCTTTAGCTACCTTTTTTACAGTTGTGCCAGCTGATAATGCTTTATTTACAAGTGCTGTCTTTCCTTTACTAAGTGCAATGCCAAAGCTTCTTCTATAGAGGAGATTATATTTAACACATAATCGATCTAAAGCATTTCCCATTTTTAAGGTAACCTTCATTCCTACTCTCACAGGTAATGCCACAATTCCACACCTATGCTGGCCAATTAAAACTCTATAACCTATATATGTTATCTGACCTGTTTTAATAAGCTTTTCTGCGCCAAGCTTTGCATTATCATCAGCTTCTCTAGTTCTCCTGTTGAACTTGTATAGGGCAAATCTCAAATCTCTATTAACTAGATGTGATGTTAATTTATTTCTTCTTCTAAAGTTATTGAGCCTATCTTGCATCCTGATAGCATGCTTACCAATTTCAGTCACGCCATTCTTTTCAGCTTTCTTCAAGAACTTCTTTATAGTTCTCGAAGATTTCTTGTTCCAGTCAGATACATTTCTAATAGCATCATCCTTTGAATGCATGGTATAAAGCTTTAGAAGTTTCACAGATTCCTTCTTGTTAATAAAGAAGAAATCTGCGGAGTTGATATGCGTCTCGTACTTTGTTCCTTTTACATAGCTCTTTAACTCATCTCTATATAGAAACATTCCCTGATAGAATTCTTTATTTTTAGAAATGATATTACAGTCCTTGCGAGAAAAACCTAAATCCTTCAACTTCCCTTTTAATTCCTTATTGCTCATTGAAGTCAGGCTTTCTATTGTCAGGCTTCTTTCTTTTATAAATTTATCAAGTTTTACTGCAGCCTTGCCTTGGTCATTCAAATGTTGTCTATAGTCGCTGGCTGCAGCTTTTGATGCGCATACTGTAACAGCTTCTTTTAAAGGAATTGCTAATTTCCTTATTTCTGCAGAGCCTTTTGAAAAGTTCGAATCAGATTGTTGTACCGATGCATCATATGCCTGTTTTAAGGTATGCTCATATCTATCAAGATGAATTCCATTGAAAGCATCTACAAATTTATGAAGGCTTTGGTTTTCGCAAGCCTCATTCTCATTATTCAATTGAGCTTTGAATTGTATATCTTCCATAGCTAACTGAATATATTAAAGAAAGGATCATCATTATTTTCAAAGTGATCATTAAAGGCTATGTTCAATGATGGACTTACTATAATACCTTCCTTTGGCTCCCTATCTGTTATGTATGGAACAAGAATCTTTGGTATGTTTAATTTTTCAATAAAGTACTTTCTTTCTATTGGTCCCAATGATAAAATCTTGTGCAGTTGGATTTTCTTAAGGAAATATTCCAATTCAATTACCGCATCATCATCGGTGACAATCTTCACCGGCTCTTCTAAGACCATTGTTATAGGTACTTTCAAGCGTCTACAACGGTCTAAAATAGATATCAAATAATCAGATGTAGTTTCAGATTTCAAGAATTCATCCACGCCATCAAGAAAAACGCATACATTCTTGCAGTTTTTCTTCAATTTTATAGATTGACACCACAAATAGTCGATAGTTGTCAAATATTCAGCAAAGTTGGCAGTTTCAATAATGTTGACTCGCGAATCATCTAAAATTGGAATAGTTGAATCAACAATATATCCTCCAATTGCGCGCCTAAATAGCTCACATCTCTTTGGATTTAGATCTAAATAATCTAAAACCATATTGAAGTCATGTAATTCGTTAACCATGCCCACATCTGTTTCTACTTTCTCGTAATACTCCTTAAGTTCTTCTTTCATGAGTCTTCGATTGTAGAATCCATCCTTTGCTGTAACGAAAGCCTCTAAGAATATAGCCCTCGCTTTCTTAACATCAGTATCTAATCCATAGTCTTCATCTTTTGAAAACAAATCTGGGAAAATACCTTTATACAACTTACAATCAAATATTTCTGTAAATCGTTTATATTTCTCTGCCTTTGTTGTCACGATAACAACAGAAGCATCAGACGACATCAGAGTATTTACCACATCTCTTTTTAATGCATATGTCTGCACCTGCTCAGATCCGCCGGTAATCAAACTTATCTGATATTTATTTTTATCAATGAATATCATGTTATCGTTTATAGCATTTAATCCTTCTAACATAGGTTTACTAGTTTTAGTATTGTTTATGTTAACAGGAAGAATTTTGCTAATTCTCGATATATTAAAGACTCTGGATACATCGATTTTTGTTTCAGCTAAAGGCAGTACTGACTGGAAAGCCTTATCCTGCATATAATCACAGGTTTTAATCTGACATGAATACTTTGAGGCAGATAGCTTTAACATTTTTGTATCTCTTTCAAGTTCCTCAATTGTCTCTGCATATAAACCTATGATGAATGATGCCTGTATAACAGGCTCTTCTTTTGATGCACTGTCCCTTAATATCTCTATAGCGCTTCTGGTAAAACTATCATTTTCACATTCAGCCCTAATAGTTTCTACTTTTGATACTCTCTTAAGCTTTCTATCTTCAATAGTTCGCCTAACAGGGATTTCTAATACATCAGTATTTTCCTTAATAGCTCTTCTAGCTCCGTTATATCCAATCATTGAATCTAAAGGTTGATAACCAACCGATAATATGCTGTTATTGCTTACAGACAATAAATCATGCAGGATAGTATCCGTATTTTCACCTGGTATGTTGTTAATGAAGAACATCCTAACGTAGTATTTCTCTAAGCCAAGTAAATCTCGCCTTTTCCTGTCATACTTTGACGCTGCAATCATTTCTTTCGTAGAGCGTTTCTTAAACAGGGATTTATCAATACTCTTATCAATCCCTGGATTATAGATATCACACATAAGCTCTAATCTTTCAAAGAGATTCATATCATATACTTTAAATCCCGGAATGCACTCTATTTTTTCTGATATCGTCTGGAATAATTCTTCAAATATATGGTTTGCATTATTACAATTATCCGCAACAACCTTTACTGTTAGGATTACATCAGTCTTATAATTGTTATGGCCAACGTCTATATTCTTTTCCAACACATTGTTGTATTTTGAAATCACATCATTTACTATTTGCTCTTTATTCTTTTCAAGCTGAATCTTCTTTAAATATTCAGTTTTATCTATTGCTGCATTTCTAATAACAAATTGAAATGTTGTATTTTTTAATTCCACAAATAACTGAGAAAAAGCTAAATATATAAGCTCCAAATCAACATTAGAATCTGTCTTCTTTTCATTCTCTATTCTGTAAGACTTGCTATATGTTCCTTCAGAGCTGCTAATTATTCCACTGTCCTCATAGCATTTATCATATGGAATCATGCTTATATCTACTTTTCTTTGTTTCATCTTTTCACCTAATAAGTTGGAGGCGCCAATATATTAAGCTTTTTCGCAAAAATCTATTCTATCTACAATAAAAGAAATCTCGTATTTCTTTTCTCCGTCCTTTTCATAGGTGTTATTTCTAACTCCGCCTGATACTAGGACAAGCTTTCCTTTACCTTCTGAAAGGTACTCATCAACAACCTTCTTTGTATTTCCAAAGCATGTCATATTAAAAAAATCTGTTTCTACTTCAGCATCACCTCTTTTATCCTGCTTTACAGCTAGAGGAAATCTTGTATACTTTTCTGCTATTACTGGATCACCAGCAAGGCGTCCTAAAAATCTAAACTCGTTTAACATTTGTTACCTCACTTTCTCTTTGCGCCTCCACACATAAAAGGGACCAAAATTTGAGAAATGGTACACTTGCAATAAAAAAAGCTCCAGCAAAATTTGCTGAAGCCTTGTAAAATCATTGTTTTAATGACCTATTAATTTTTTTTCTAACTCATCCATGTCATAATCACGTTGAGAGAAGTTATTGAAATTATTTTTTTTCTTTTTATCGTTTGATGAAATCTTAGCAGTTGCACCCTTCTCAATCATTCTACACATATACCCTATCTTATCATCAACAGGTTCAAGCGATTTGTTTTCTATACGTTGCTTAAAAACTGAGACAACCTGCATCATATAAGCTGAATCCCTATTGAATTTCTTAGCACATGCTGCTATTCGCTGTATTTCTTCCTCACTAAATTCAAGTTTTGATAGTGACAGAAGCATTCGAAGCTCTGTAATACCACTTTCCTCTACTTCGTTATCTTCAAGCAATTCAACCGCAGTGCTTTCTATATAAGACTTATTTGTTACTCTAAATATAAATCCTACATATTTTCCAGATTCTTTTTTTGCCTCAAAGTCAAAAGTAAAATCGCATAATTCAATAGAATTAATACTTGCTTTTGCTGGATTTAAAGCACGTCTCTCAATGTCTGTCTTCGTATAAGACTGCGGCATCGAGAATTGATGCTTTAATTCTTCAATTGATATCTCAAACACACCAGGTGTAGCTGTTGGATACTCCTTGTAATTTTTCATATTCTCAAGATACCAATAAAGAGCTATTGTATATTTACCCTGCAGCTGTGTAGTTACTTCCATTGAGCCAAATGCTCCATGTATTATTCCAGAGCAAAGTGCTAAATCCTTGAAAAAGTCAGAAGGTTTAAACTCAATATATGCTACATCATTATTTTTACCCTTCTTATGGTATCGAAGAATGTCAAACCATGGAACAACAATATCATCCTGTCCATCTGGTCCCAGTTCATCAAATACTAAATGTCTATCCTTTAGCTTAGCTGTTCCTTTTCTAAAAACATCATATAATGTATTTTCCACTTTATATTTTGAAAACTTTATGAAACTACTTGGTTCAATTCTATATGTCTTATTCTCTGGGAATGTACTAATTGTACCTAATATAGCATCAAATACTACGTTTTCTTCAGCTGAGAACTCCATTTTACAGTGCATAATAAGAGCATCGGTTCTGTATGCAATACCAACTCCACCTTTTTTCAGCGGATGCTTATTATCCTGTAATGCAAGCAGCTTTAATAATGTTTCATGTGAATTCTCATCAAAAGTTTCTACAAGATTATCTATAGAAATTGCTTCTTTAATAAAAGTCTTTATCTTATTCTCATCTTCTGATGCTACAGCTAATCCAGTTTCACTATCAACTACATCCGGGGTATCATCATCTCTATCGATTATTCGGCCTTTGTTTGTATGAGTATATTGATGATCTACCTGTCCTAATTTTGAGCCTATTGGATATTCATCTTCATCATAAAACCTATTAGTTTTAGGGTTTACGTCTCGATATATTCCGTTTTCATCTTGTCTTATGATAGCCATTAATATTATCTCTCCCTTGCATTTTTAGACACGACAAATAAATGTCTTGTCTAAATCATTATACATAAACAGTATTTATCTTGCAAGAAGATATATATTCATTTATTAAACTCGTCAATTTGTCAAAAATAGACATTCTTTGTTTTTGTCTAATCAAGCGATTATTACACTTGAAACCTTGATTTTTCATCAAAAATGCATTTGGAAAATCCTTTATTTTCAACGGTTTTGTTTAACTCGTTAATTTGTCGGTTTTTTTACGCCTTATTTTATATTCTAGACAAATTAACGTCTCGTCTTTTTACTCGTCAATCTGTCGTATTTGCAAATTAGAACCTCAGAAACGTTGATTTTACGTTGTTTTTTGAATTTAAATTAGACAAAATGTTTATCTGTCGTATTCACTCGTCAATCTGTCGCACCATCTCGTTTATCTGTCTTTCCTTTACGTAGGGTTGTCTTAAGTAAACGTCAATTTGTCGTACTACACTCGTTTATTTGTCTTTCAAAAATCCTCGCAATCCTTATAAAATTAGGCTTTCTTTATGTCTTGCTATACTATCTATACAGTATTTTATACTGTTATATACTCTTTCCGACAGAGCACAAAAAAAGGACCTAGTCTAAATTTAACTAGATCCATTGATTTTAATTCCAGCCTGGAGTTGCTAAACGTTCTTTTCTAACTAGGTAAGCAACATAAGGAGCTACTCCACTAAATGAGTGCATTGCAGCTTGTTTTATAAGATTCTGCTTTGTTTCTTCAGTAACTGGTAAATTTCCTGGTTTTGATGATTCCATAAATTTTATTTCTTTATGAAGGTCATCTGTTCTGTCAATCTTTTCTTTCATGTCTTTTTCTACCAGTATTTGCAGATATTGCCATTTTGCTTTTCCTTTAAGTGTAGCTTGGGCATTAAAGAATTCTTGATCAAGAGCTTCAAAATATTTTACAGTAATATTTATAGTTCCTTCGTTTTTGCTAACTTTCTTTTCTGGTTTCGATTCACTTGTATTTTTTTTCTTTGTAGTCTCTTTTTTGGGTTGTTCTGATTTTACACTAGGTTCTTTTTTCTCTGGTTTAGCTTCTGGAGCTGGCTTTTCCTCTTGTATTGTAGGTTTTTCTATTATAGTTGATTCATCACTCAACACAGTTTTAGTAGGAGGCAAAGCGTCTCTTTTTGGTAAAGTTCTTTTTGAATTTTGTGCTTTTAATAATAAATCTGCTTTACTCACGTATTAATCCTCCTTAGTTAATCTCTAAAATATAATCTGCCAAATCATAATATGCTCTTGATACATTTGAGCTTTTATGAGCCATTGTATTTGGAACTTTAAAGGTTTGTGCTTCTGCAATTGCTATTGCATCTGGTATTGTGAAGATTCGTGGTTCAACTGACCTGTTTTCCTTGTAAATAGCGGCTTCATTTTCCATATCACTAATTGCAAGATCTGAAAGTGAAACTTTCTTAACACGGCTTACTATGAATCCATAAACATCACCAGTAACTAATTTATTTCTAGATTTTTGTAACTGAGATATTTCTGCTACAGCATTTTTTGCTTGTTGTCTGTCATTTTCGGCCATTAATGTTGTGATAAAGAAATAATCTGATGCGATATATGACATTTTCTGGAGAAGGTCCTTTTGAGGGCCATGGTCGATGAAAATGTAGTCATATCCGTTTTCTTCAAGCATTTCACAGATGTCTTTTAATAAATATTGGTCATCTTCTTTGTTGAATGTTATTTGAGGATTAGCAAGTCTTTCATCGCCTGAAATCAAATCAAAGCATTCTACGTCTAAAATAGCTTCATCAACTGAACAATCACCTGTTAAAATATCGTAAATCGTCTTTATTCCAAGACTTTCACGTTCATCTGGCTCGTAGTAAGCACCTACGTATTTTGTTAATCCAGTTGTTTGGTCAATATCAATTACCAAAACTTTCTTTCCAAGTATCTTTAGAGCAGCAGCCGTCTCTACAGTATTTGTTGTTTTTGCAGCTCCACCCTTTGATGTTGTCATACAAATTACTTTCATTTTTCTTCTCCGTTTCTGTAATCATTATAAACCATCCTATTTATATAAGAAAGAATTATTTTACAAATTATCATTATTTTATTGATTTTCTTATTTATATTATTTTCCCAACAAATGTAAACAATATAAATAATCATTTATATATAGAAATGATAAAACATATTATATATGTAAATAATCATAATTATATTAAACATCATAAAATTAATTATTATAATAATAATCTAAATAAGATAAATAATCAATAATATATATATAATATAATACATATAAAATATAAAAATAATAAATAAAAGAATATAAATATTAATAAGATAGATAATATAAGCATGATAAATAATACAATAAATATAATCAACGTAAACAATATAATACATATAAATAATAAAATAAAGAGGAATTGTAAAAGAAATATAACAAAGACAAGTTATATAATATTCATAAATTATATAAAAAACATAAATAATTTACGAAAAACGCGATTTAAGCTATTTTAAATCAAAACCTTATAGATGTTCGTAAAAATATGTAGAAACTCTCCTAGGGGCAAATATGAAGCTTACAGGCCATAAAAACAACTCTGCGCAACCCGTTTATAGAATTTTAAGGCTTCAAAACTAATTTAGGATAATTTTGAAAGAAATAATTTAACTTTATGCTAATATTTTACTAGTTTTATGTTAAAAAATAAAGCCAGGAGATATTAATCCCTGGCCAATAGAAAATCAAAATGTGAAATCCAAATCTTTATCTTTATTCTTTTTGAAGTTGTCTTTTTGAAATTGCAATCGATCATTATCAAGAGATAAATCACGTCTTTTAAACTCATAAAATTCTTCTCTAAGATTAGGTGAACCATAAACATAATTTAAATCATGAGAAAAATATAAAATTTGTTTCAGATGAATTAGATCTTTATATTGTTTATTTAGAGTAGTTTGATTAAGCTTTAAAGAATTTAAATGTTCATCAATATTTTCAAATTGATTGATATATACATCAATATCATCTGGCGATAGACCAATTTTATGAAGTTTAATAACAGCATTCCTATATGATCTGATAGCAGTTTGTAATTCAGGTTTTAGATTCACAATCGATTTTGAAAAGGCTTTGTCATCATTAATATGTTTAGATTGCAACTCAATAATTCTAGGATCCTTACCTTGTGAGCATGCCCAACTATAAAAGATATTACATTGTTTAGAGGACATATCTTTTGGATGCATAGGTGGGACAATACCTTTTTGTTTACAGATATCAACACATCTATTTATATCATTGACACTAGGGGAAGTAATGTCTTTAGTATCTTCCAATGTTGGAGCTGGACCTAAGCAGTTTTGAATATTGATTACATCTGCTAATGTAAGTGATTTAAGATTAATCTTTGTAATATCATACCCTGCATCAACAAGTAGCTTCTTACAATCACCTATTTGTCTAGGGTTAGCTGCGAACGGAAATTTCTTAGATAAAAAATCATATTGATTTTTATAAGCCATGTCATGGTTAAATGAATTCCTGTTGCACAGGATGCCTGGTAGCTCACCACCATATTTGAAATATTTTACAATATTAAAGTAGTCTACAGTAGAAAGGTTCCTATAGCCTAGCTGAGCATTAACAATCCTATAATCAGGATGTGTCGCCATTAGAATATGTAGGTCGCGTTTTTGAGTTGAGGATAATGGAGCTATAGTTGCATTATTTTCAGAAGCCTCTAAAGCACTTATATGCGGCAAGTACAATTCATTGAGCAAATTCGATTGACCACCTTGATTTATGAAAGACTGTTTTAATAGTTTGGCAGAAGAAGAGTATTCTGCGATTGTGTGGTAATAGTCTTTGATGGATTCTATATCCTTAATCTGTTTCTTTATAATGGATATTGAAGTTCCAACAGAATTAAGTTTTTCATCTAATTCTTTAATCGTATCTACAGAATATAAGCCTTTAATGTTTGAGGCCCATGTTAGTTCGGACTTCTTATATTCCAAATTATAAGATTTAAGTTGTGCTATTGAATGAGAATTAGATATATAGTTTGCAACTGCGCAGATAATGTTATAGGTTTCTCTAAGAGTATTCTCTATATTATTCAATTCTCGTCCATCCCAGGAATATCGTGTCTCAAGATAATCAAAATGAATAGAAGAATGATTAAACTGCCTTAAAGTTGAATCAGTAAATTCTCTATACAAGGTTGATTCCTTTATTTTTTTGGTTTTATCCAAGTTAAACCATACTAAATCACCATTGCGTTGTTGTTTAGCTAAGGTATATCCAAATCGCTTTAAGAGCTTTATGTATTCCTCTTTGCTAGAGGAAGAAGCAGAGCATATAAGCATGGATTCATACAAATCAGCTTTCCATGATTTGTTTTTACGTTGTGCAGCCCATTCTCCATATTGGAGGGAATCTTTTGATTTTTCTAATTGCTTTGTTGGAGACTCAAAATCAATCGGGATACCATACTCCTTTTGTAAGTCATCAGAGAACTTTCTAATGTTCATCAAGAATTTCTTCTCAAGGATAATTTTTTTGTCTCCTCCAGGAATATAGGAGTTAATGATTATATGATTATGTATATGAGTTTTATTCATATGGGTATCCACAACGCCCATGTAGCCATTTCTTTCAAGTAGTTCTATTCCAATCTTATGTGCAATAATTGGAGATATATTGGTTTCTTTAAAAGATTGGATTAGATGAATAGCAATAACACGAGATTGTTTATTTCCAAGTCCGCGTTTTGAATCGGGATAAAGATCACGTGTATCTTTAAACTCTTTATTTGCTGTTTCAGGAGAACATTTTACTCCAGTTACTAATATAGACTTTTCATCATTAAGCGGATCAACAAAAGAAGTTTTACTTTCATTTTTTGCATAATCAAAAAGATTGGAAAGCGCATCATTACCAAGAAGAGAAGTCTTTTCAATATCTGCTCCATAATCTAAAAGACTTGATAAATGCTCGCCATGAACAGCAATTGTTTTACAAATTGCTGTCATTACTGGTCCTCCACAGTATAAAGTTCATAATCCTTGATTAGAAAATTTGATAGCTTGCGTAATTCCCTAAGCCTTGTTTTTCTAAGACTACGTCTATTATTTTTGAAATACTCAGTTAGATTAACAAGAAACGTATTTGACTTCTCAAGTTCACATATAAAGTTTTCTATGGTAACTGGGTCAATTTCCTTTATACCCTTTAGATTATGTAAATACATATAAATAGAGGTATAAATAGGTTCTATCACCGAGTAAACGAAGTAGTAATCGTCGTCCTCTATTTTTATATCCAATACATTTTCCCCTTGTAGAGCTCTCCTTGCAACGAATCGCGATAATGGTTCCTTGCCAGCCATGTATTCAATAGCTTTCATCTCAGTATCAGTAAAATATGCTTTTACACATTTCTTTCTAGATCCGATTTTATAATCAATTTTATCAGCAGGAATATAAAGAGCAGGAGGGGCAACATCTGATTCTTTCAAAGGCAATAATGATTTTACAAAACAAGTTAAACTCATATCCCTTTTCTTAGCTTCAGATTGTAGAAGTAGTTTTTCTTTTTGTGATAGTGTTATGTATAAATTGTAATTACTCATGTTTTAGTTTACCTTTCCACAATAATTAATAGTGCGCAGCCTTTGATATCTACAATATCAAGGGTTTGGGCTTGCCCAACATGTTATTAAAACGAAGTTTTAATGGAAAAATGGGACATTTTCCTATGCTTGCAAAAAACAAACGGACCTCATTTATAGTCGGGATAGCCATATATAAAAGGGACCAAAATCTGAGAAATGGTACACCAAGGCGCAAAATTTTCCATTAGTTGTGATTAATGGAGCGTTAATGGGATTAATGGAAAAAATAAAGATCAAATAAAAATAGGAATTTTCCAATAAAGTGGAATAACGTAACGTTAATTAGAATAATGGAAAAAAGCTCCTGGTTTCAAAGGAACCAAGAGCCTATTTAAGACAATCAGAACATAATAGAGCAGTGCCATCCTTGTTTAAGGAGAGCTTATCTATACTTTCAACTTCTTTATTACATTTAGAACAAACAAGACCATCAGCTTTAATCAGAGCTTTCTTTATATGGTATTCTTCAAAACGCTTATCGCTTAGCTCATTAGCAACATAGAATTCTACAGCATTCTTAATAAAACCATTTACTGAGCTTTTCTCATCTAATGAATCAATAACATCAGTAAGAGTGTTATACCAGTCTCTAGGAACATCAAAAGGAACTCGCTTATATGTTTCTTTATAATAGCGCTCATGCATGGAAGAGAAATATTCCTTGTGGCGTTGGTAGTATTCTGGATCATAAGTACCTTTACCCTGAGTGTATTCTCTTCGATTTACATTTTCTGAATCATATTTTTTTCTAACGACTTCTGTATTTGGATCATAAGTTCCAGTAGAAGTTTCTTTTTTTGCAGCCATAAAAATCGCCTTTCTAAATTTAATTTGATTATTGCAAAAGCCCGAAAAATAAGCAATTCGCAAATTGCACAAATATCGTACGGAAAAAATTTTTTATTTAAGTGTACCATTTCTCAGATTTTGGTCCCTTTTTATGGGTAGAGCGGAGGTGAAGATGTACACACAAGAACAAATTCAGGAAGTCGTAAATATCGACTTGTACGACTTCGCATTGAAAAATCTAGATGCTGTTAAAGAAGGTAACTGGGCAAGACTAAGAAGTAATAAATCAGTTTGTTTTAAGCGCGGTTCCAGCAGATATATAGATTTTGCGATGCAAGGAAAAGGTAGTTCAGGTAATCTGATTGATCTTTTGACTACATATTATGGAGAAACATTTAAAAGCGTAATGGAATCACAAATAGGCGCAGATGCCTCCAGTTATAAAAAAAGTGAAATCGACTATGTATCACATTACGAATTACCAATTAAGGCTAAATCATTCAAAGAGACAATGGCATACCTTTGTATCACACGCAGGATACCAGGAGACGTAATAGCTAGGTTAATGAAGAAGGAGCTAATATACCAATCCTGTATTCCCCAAGGAGATAAAAGATTTTGCAATTGTGTTTTTGTTAATGATACGCAGTCTTATTACGAAATTCATGGAACTTTGTCTTTTGGAAAGAGCTTTCACGGTAATGGAAGAAAAGCGTTAGACGAATACTGGAGTTTTATGACAGGTAATGAGATTGGAACAGTATATATATGTGAATCTGCAATCGATGCAATTAGCTTGGCGGTTATTAGGAATATGGATGCAGAGAATGCTCTCTATGTATCAATCGGTGGTGTCGCAAATTATAAAACCATAGAAAAACTAATAGATAAGTATGGAAGAAAATGCGTATTGGCAGTTGATAACGATAAAGCAGGGCAAAGCTGCAGAGATAGATTTAACACCATTAGAAGTATTGTATCGAAGCACAAGGATTGGAATGAAGACTTGATGAAAGGATAGGTATATGAAAAAGAGTTTTGGAAAGATTTCTTTTGTTGTTATTCTGGTAAACCTCTTGATCTTCAGTGTTTATATCACAAATCAGAATAAGAAAGAAGAAAAACAGGTTGTTGATGAAACAGTGATATACGCAACTGAGACGACTACGGAAGACGAGCCAGAGGTTTCATATTCATTGGTAAGTGATGCTCAAGAGTATGACAACGAGGATGGTTACAAGATTTATCGAGATGAAGATGTTTCAGATGAAGATGTTGAAAAGCTTATTAGCAGACTTTTACGCATTAAGAATGTTGAAGGTGCAGAAAAGTTCAGTAAAGCAGTGAACTGGTACATAACAACGGATGAAACAGTCACATCAATGTTTGCTGTAGATGCACCAACAAAAACTTTTATGATCTATGACGGTCCAGAGTATGAAATCTATCTTGAGCAAATATTAATGATAGTTCAATCAGCAGCTCAAGAGGATTCAGGAGAGGAGAGGTAAATGAAACAGAAGATATTATCGTTGATTTCTTGTGCACTTATAGCTTGTAACATTTTCACGACTATGAGTTATGCAGAAGAATCAGTAGAACCGCCTATGGAAATAGTTGAACCAGCAGCTGAAGAATCTGAAGAAATTGAAGAGATAGAGATTTCAGATTCTGAATCTAATGAGACTGTAAGTGAGGAAAAAATTGAATCAAAGGAAGTCGAAGTAGAGGACGCAGATGTTGCAGTCGGCGAAGAGGAGCAAACTTTAAGCGAAGAAGCTAATACAAATCCGTTAGAAGCAGAGTCTGAAAATGATAACGAAACATTCAAGGTATCATTTATTGATTCTATAGATAATTCTGAATTTGCCGCATACACAGTTAATGAAGGAGATTCAGTTGAGGAATTGCCTGAGGCTCCTACGCATGATGGATATGATTTTGTCGAGTATGTCGGAAATTATATAGATGTGGTTTCTGATGAGGAAGTAATAGCAAAGTATGACAAGGTTGAAGAAAGTAATGAGCTTGTATACAAAGAATTATCTTCAGAAGTAGCAGGCTATACGATTATAATCACTGGAAATATGCCAGAAGATACTGAGCTTTTAGCAGAAAAGATTGGAAATTCCACAGCAGAAAAAACAGTAGAAGATAAGTTGGATATAACGTTTGCAGCTCAGGTTTCTTTTGATATCAAGCTAATGTCAGGTGAAAAGCAATACCAGCCGACAGAATTTGGTGAAGAAGTATCAGTTACTATCAAAGGATTAGATACAGCAGAGGAGCTAGAGGTATATAGAATTACTGACGATGGTACTGTCTCTGATATGTCTGCATCTCAAAATGGAGAAAGCCTGGAATTTGATACTGACCATTTCACAACATACACAGTAGGTACTACAGAATATAAATCATTATCTAAGGGAACATATCTGGGATTAAGTTATGAGTATTTTGATGAGGATAATGATAATCAACCAGATTTGGTTGTCGTTACTGGAGAACAAACAATCCCTGCGTTTGTAAGATTTGATAGTCCTGAAGAAGAAAAGGCATATAGAGACAAGTATGTAAAAGATGCTGTTTATGTTAGTACCGAGGGATCGAAAAATTTAGGCTTTACTGATCAAAATGATACTACAGCAATGCCTCCATGGTTTAGTCATATAACACCAGTTAAGAAAGTGCATTTTAAGGATGTAAAGCTATTAAACGCGTATGATTTATTTGGAAATTGTTTTTCAATAGAGGAAATAATTTTTGAGAATGTTGATACATCTCAATGTGTTGATATGGGACGCATGTTTTATTTCTGTGAAAACCTTACTACCCTAAAAATTACTAATCCATTAGATACAAGTAATGTATGTAAAATGGATGAAATGTTTGCTGGGTGCAAGAAATTAAAAACATTAGATGGAGAAAATAATTTCAATGGACAAAGCGGACTTTTTACAGACACTTCGAATGTAAAAGCATTTGATTGGATGTTTTATCAATGCTATGAGCTCGAATCGATAGATTTGAGTTGTATTGATAGTTCATCAGCAGAGACCATGATAGCAATGTTTTTAGTAAGTCCATATCATCAGTCAAAAATCAAAACAATAAAATTGCCAGCTGATTTAAAACTTGCAAAAGACGTAAGTAAGATGTTTGCAAATAGCGTTTTGCTAGAAGGTGGATTTTCAACTACAAATTGGGACACTTCCAGAGTAACTACAATGGATCAAATGTTTTTTAATTGTTTCAAACTTAGTGAATTGGATGTTTCAAATTGGAATACTTCTTCTGTTACAAATATTGAGCATGCTTTTGATAGATGTGAAAGCTTACAAATTCTAGATATATCAAATTGGGATGTTGCTAAAGTAACAAATATGAAAGATGCTCTATCATTCTTACGTAATGTTGAAGAACTAGATGTTTCTAAGTGGAACACATCAAGTTGTACTGATATGGGTGAGCTTTTTTATGGAAATATAAAGGTGAAGAAGCTTGATGTATCAGGCTGGGACGTATCTAAGGTTAAAAACATGTATATGATGTTCAATGGTTGTTCAAAACTTGAATATCTAGATTTAAGTACCTGGGATGTATCAAAGGTTGAAGATTTCGGTAGTGGGGCAACATATAGAATATTTCAAGATTGTGACAATCTTACTGTAATTGACATGTTCAGAACGGACGTCATTAAAGAAGAAGTTGGAATACCGGAAATTCCATCCGCACAAACAACTTCGAATTTGATGTTGGGTAATTCATTTATGTATATAGATGATAACAAAGACGGAAAAGCAGATAGCGCTTATAAGAAATTTAAAGTTTTCAAAAAGGATAGCGTGTCGCATAGATATATATTTGATGACAATCCTGTAGCTGAGAAGAATACATTAGAGAATTTCAAAAAGAATTATACAATCATAAATCTTGTGGAGCCTTCGGATGATGCAGAGGCATTTGAATATTTAGATCCAGAATATGGAAAAGTAGTATTTCATAATAGATATCTTGTAAAGGATTTTGAAATTATAAAAGAAGAGTGTCTGGATGAAAGTGATCCTTTAAATAAAACAGGGCGTGCATTTGTATACACCATAAAGATGGATGGTGACGTATTAAAAGTAATAGCAGGTGAACACTGCAAAAGGTCAGGCCCTGATGGAACCTATGGAACTGATGATGACTATAGTAGCTGGGATATAGAACCTTCAAATCATATAATGTATCAACCATTAAATCCGATTTCACAGCTAAAAAAGGATGAATACTATGAGGAATTTAAAGATTTTGTTATCTATTCTACTGGTGAAAAGATAACTTTATCAAGAAATGAATGGGATTTTAATGTTGATGAAGGCAACGAAATGGCGTATGAAGCGTACACCTTTAGACTTGCTACATTCAAATTGGTGCTCAAGGATGAGAAAGGAAAAGTTCTTTATTCAGACCATGTAACTTATGGAGAGCCACTTGCGGATATTCTTAAAGTCTATGGCAAGAAGTGGATTAATGCAGATGGTGATGAGTACACTCCTGGAACAATGCCTATAAGAGGAATGACTCTAACAAGAGTTCATACACACACACCAGCAGCAAGTAAAACTGAAAACAATGTAAAGCCAACACATACAAAGGACGGCCATTATGACTCAGTTGTTTATTGTGAAGAATGTGGCGCTGAGCTAAGCCGAGAAACAATTACGGTAGCTGCTACAAGTCATGTACCAGGTACACCTGTTGAAGAAAACAGAGTGGATGCCACATGTACAGAACCAGGCCATTATGAGTCGGTTGTTTATTGTGTTGATGATGGCGACGAGTTATCAAGAGAAACAATCACTCTTGACCCATTAGGACATATCGCTGGTGCCGAAGTAAGAGAAAATGTGGTTGATGCAACAGAAGAAGAGGAAGGTTCATATGAAAGCGTCGTATATTGCAAGCATTGCCATGTAGAACTTTCCAGAGAGACTAAGAGCATACCAAAGATAGAGAAAAATAAACCTCAAGACATCGTTAATCCTTCAGGTAATGAGAACCCAAACCCTGGTCAGGAACCAACAAAGCCAGGAGCCGGTGATGACAATAAACCAAGTGACTTAATTATTGATATTGTCATTGATGAAGAAGAGGAGACTCCAATTAATCCTGGTCATGAATTAATTGTTTCATTACCAAATTCAAAGCCTGATGACAATCTAATTGATGATGGCTTAGAGCTTAAGACTGTAGATATTGTGGCTATGAGCGATGACAGTCAGCTTAAAAAAGTAGATCTTGCAGATGATAAGGCTGACGATACTGCCAAAGAATCATCCTTCGTCGAAAAGGTCATTAAGGCTGTAGTCGTAACTGTATCAGCTGCAGGAACTACAGGTGGAATCTTCTTTGTAATCATATGGTTTAGACGAAGAAAAGTAAGAGGAAAGCTTATTTCAAAGGATGGCATTAACTATTCTAACTGTGTCGTAACTTTAGAGGGAAGGGATAAGCTTCGAACAAGAACAAATAAAAATGGTGAGTTCATTTTTAGAAATCTCAAGAAGGATACATATATCCTAACTGTATTTAACGAAAGTGATGAAATCCTATTTTCTTGCGAGTTACTTACATCTTCAAAAGACAGGAAGAATGAAGAGAATGTCACAGTTTTAGAAAACAATGTTTTGGCATACCAGTATAGTGTGGCAGGGCAAACCTACATCTTGGACATTTTTGCATAAGTAATGGGCAAGCTTAGCTTGCCCTTATTGGAGATATAAATGATAGAAAAATATAGATACAACGAAGATGGCTCTATTGATATTCGTAGAAGGATTACTACAAAGGTAGGACCATTTCAGACATTTTATGAAATTGGAGAGGCTTACTTTCCATGTATGAGTGCAGATGGAGATAGCTTTTTTACAATAGCTTTATCTACTGGCTTGCTTGGAGGCCATAAGTTTTATACCGGAAATTACCTACAGGGAATACTGTATGCGCTTACCTTTGGACTACTTGGATTTGGATACATTCTTGATTTAGTAATGATTCTTACTGGTGGGTATAGCTACATGTCAAACAGCATTACCAGAGATGGAGCTACAAAGGTAAAGACTTTCTCACAGCCTCTTGAAAATAAAAAGAAGGCACTAATTAGTACATTAGTGGCAGCTGTCGGCTGCATTGTAGTAGTTAAGTTTATGTATTGGCCACTAGTTGTGGCAGTAAGCGAACTCCTTTCTAACATAGAGCTTTCGTTGTATTAGAAAGGAATTACTTATGAATACAGTTCAAGATGAATACAATCTTGAGAGGTTTATTGAAATCCTATCAAGAATATTCGCTGTACCTTACCAGGTCATTGAAGCTAATGTAGGCCGATACTATAAGGCCTATAAAGAAGAACGAGGTATTGATGCTTTAAATGACTGGGTTGATAAAGGTGGCGACTTATCACATGTAGAAATCTTTTCTGAGCATATAGATGATTTGGAAGCGGTCTTTAAGATGAACCATGTTCCTTACGTGACTATGAATACCATATTAGGGAATGAATCTCCTATAGCGACACTTGTATTCAGGGATAAAGACAAAGACATAGTTGAAGATATTGTAAAGGGCTATAGATCTTTTCTATCTGAGAATACAAGGGAGCTGGATATTTATAGTTTTAAGGCGCTCATGGAAAACTCTGAGATTGCTGCAGCATCAAATCTTACTATTGGTGAAATATACGCTTTTAGAAGAGCTATGCGAGAAGAAGAGTTCATGTTCTGCGTTGGTAAGGATACAAAGAATGAAGGCAGATACCAGATATTTGCTGACAATAAAGAAGGTTTATCAAGGGTACTTGCTGGTATTTCCTTTGATTTCAATCTGAATGGTGGAGCATATAGAAACGAGATTGATAAGTACTCTGCTCAGTATAACAAGATTAACTCACTGATGAAGACAAAGAGTTTTTATATTGTTGATGGAGCAGATCCTTGCAATTTCACCCACGTGACAAAAGATAGTTTCTCAACTCATAACCTTGTGATTAACAAAGAAAGGCAGCCTGACGGTGAGATGATTGATGTAGTATCTGACCCAGCTGCCAGAGTTGTGAAACATGCAAAGCCAAAAGATGTTCTAAAAATAGCAATGACCTACAAGAAACCAATGCTTATGGCAGAGGAAGATTTTGACTTGGTAAAAGGCTATTCAAGAAATGGTATGGCAAAGGAAGCTGACTATTTTGCGGTCAACCTTCAAAACTTGATTTACCGCTTTGAAAATCAAAAGCCAAATATCATGAAGTTTCCGCAGAAGAAGTCTCTTATAGAACGAGAGGAGATAGTGGGATTTGTAAACATCCCTCAAAACTATCTTAAGGAGCTTACAGAAAAGTATCCGCAGATATACATGCATTACGATGGTTCCATTGCTCTCAAAAAAGAGGATAAGAAACTTGTAGATGACTTCTTTAGAGAAAAACTAAAGGGCCTTGATAGATTAAAAAGATTATCTTTTGGAATGTATATAAATGGCAGAAGTGGAAAGCATCTCATGGACCTTTCTGGAAAATCAGACAATGTTTACTACATTGTTAAGCCAGATAAGCCAAACATTGTCCTGAGAATCGACAATAAAGCGGCAATGCTCCTTGAAGATGGGGTGGAAATTGCAAAAGTTCTTAATACATCAGATGGCTATGAGAGATTTGTCTCAGATTACATGTGGGAATTAAGTAATCCTATAGGGCTTACTGAACAGGAAATGCTTTCACCTGGAAGAGATCAGATGATTGAATCCATAGCCATAGGAGATGTAGGAAACCTTGCAGTAGAACACCTCATAGAAAAAGAGGAAAAAGAGCGAGCTGAATTTGTCGACATGATGGCAAGAGGCGAAAAGGGCGTGTCTAAAGAACATGAAAAAGCAAGGGATGACTATTTAAAGATGTCCCTTGTAGCAAAGGTTCTTGATAATCAGATATTTAAGGAGATGCAAAAGAAACATGTTTCAAAAGAGATTGATAACGACATTGATATATAAGGCCACGGGATTTTGGGTGGCAGTACTAGTGTCTTTGCTTTATTTTACGCCTTTAACTGCCACTGCAGTGGAATTAGATGAGGGTGATGAGGTGGAGGCTGTAATGAGCTATGACACCTCTAAAACGGATGAGACACCTAACCAGATAGAGGGTGTTTGTCAGATTCCTGAGGGATTCGGTTTAAATGCCTATATTGAGATTGCTGATGAAGAGGGGACTCATTATTACATCTCTGTATCCCAGGAGAATGGATACTCAGATAGAGCCTATGTGAAAAATGGGACCTATTCCTTTGTTTCAGCTGGAGTTTATGGTGATAACACTGGTAAATATACCTTCGACCTAGTGGAGGGTGAGGATGAGTTTACCTTGGATGGAGAGAGTAATTCATTTTTCTGCATCAAGGTAAAGATTTCAAACTTTGACGAGATTAAAGCGCAGATAGATGAAAACAAAGGTGAGGAAAAGCCAAAGGTTATAGACTATGCCCCTACAGGGCTAAAAGGCGTAACCATTGATTCTACAGGCATTCTTTACTATGAAACTAAGGCTGATTCTGATAAGGGAACCATTGAAATATATGGAAACGCCACTAACGACTATAAGGTCTATGTTGAAATCATAGAACAGGGAGTAGTAGGAGAAGCTAAATTTAAGCTTTCCTTGGATGGAGGAAAAACATTTATAGGAGATGACACTACCTCAGAGGAGTTTGATCTAGGGTCTTATGGAATAACGATTGGATTTAAGACTGATGTAGATACAGATGAGCTACAGGTAGGAGATACTTTTACAGCAGATGTTCCTGCAACGAATTATGTATCTCAGCTTAATCCCCTTGAAAGTAACGTGGTTGTGGCTGGAGCTTCAAAGGAAGATCTTCAGCTTATGATAGATATCCTATCCTCAGAGACCTTGGGAAAGGCTAAGTTTTCCATTTCCACTGATGGTGGAAAGACTATAGATGTGACAGATACTATCCCAGAAAACGGTATCTATAAGTATAAGGATTTAACCATATATTTTTATACTTCTGATCTGTTTTCAAAGGGAGATCAGTACATGTCTTCCATAGAAACCCATATAGAAAAGTCTTCATATCTAGGAATCATAATCCTTATCGCAGTACTTGTAGCTGGTTTTATAGCATTTTTGGTTTTCCTTCTGATGCATGCTGAAAAGAAAACAGACTTTGTAATTCAGGTCTGGAATGAAAAGCAGATGAGTGAGGTATATCGATGAAAACCGTAAAACCTCACATATCAGAAAAACAGAGACTATCTAATTTCCTGACAAACTGTGTGGTAGTTACCATATCAAGCATATATTTTGGCTTGCGCCTTGGAAATGTAGCCTATCACATGCCTTTAGAAGAAAGAGATCTATTTAACGTAGTTATTACTTTCTCTGGAGGAGGCTATGCCAAGTGGTATGCCTTATTTCCATCAAACCTTACTTATTTAGGAATAGGATTACTTGCAGCCTTTGTTATGTGTGCAATTCTCTTTAATGAATACATGAGAGTAAAAGGTACAGTTGAAGATGCTCACGGAGACTCATATTTCGAAGAGGATTATCACCAGTACAACAAAGAGTTTGTATGTGATCCAACCTTGATAAAGGCTAAAGGCCTAAAAGATGACATAAAGCCAGTAAAGAAAAGTAAGGTCAAATGGCTGCAGCATATATATGTTAGGTTTGCACTACTCAGGCGTAGATTTAGAAAATCTGAGCCTATAAAGGCAAGCTTTACCAGAAATGATGAAGGTAAGCTTGTGTGTGAATCTATAAAAGAAGACAAGCATAAGAAGTTAATCGAGTATTGTAAGGACCAAGCACAGATTTATACCAATGATATTTATCTGTCACTGAATGGTAATTGGAGTCAGAGAAATACAAATGCAATAGTCTTTGGTGCTTCAGGAACGGGAAAGAGCCGTTATTTCTTAAAGCCAAACATTCTCCAGGCAAATACATCCATAGTAATTACTGATCCATCATCTGATGTTATGCAGTCTACAGGCTATTTCTTGGAAAAGAAGGCAGGATATAAGGTTAAGTGTTTCAACATTGATGACATGACTAAGTCCCTAAGGTTTAATCCCTTGTATTACATAAGGGATACCAAGGATATAGCAATCATTGTTAACTGTTTCCTAGAAAACGTGGATGGTGAAAAGAAAAAGAGCGCATCAGGAGATGGTGATTTCTGGCTAAAAGCGTCTACGGCGCTTCTATGTGCCTGCATAGGATACACGGTGGAAGTCTGCCCTATAGAAAGCCGAAACTTCTCTAACGTTTTGGATATTATAAGGCTTGATGGACGTTCTGAAAGTGATGACAACACCAGTGAAACCGCTTTTGATGAGCTGTTTATAAGACTTGGTGAGGCAAACCCAGCCTCCTATGCATACCAGCAGTACAAGATTTTCAGGCAGGCCCCAGCAAAGACCAGGCTTAACATCCTGATTTCAACCTCAGTAAACCTGTCTCAGATGGATATTCCAGAAGTTAGGAACCTGACTTATAAAGATGAGATGGAATTAGACCGTCTTTCGGAAGAAAAAATGGCTATATTCCTGTGTATTCCTCAGGCTGACACCACTTATTCCTGGCTGACTGCCATGTTTTATAGCATCCTCTTTAAGAGACTCTATGCTAAAGGTGAGCAGCGTATGAGGGACGAGGGGCTTAATGACCCTCAGCTTAAGGTACCAGTGAGATTCTTTATAGATGAGTGTAGAAATATTGGAAAGATACCAAATCTATCCATATATCTGGCTACTTGTAGAAAGTATAGGATTTCCATTGTACCTATATTCCAAAACTACTCGCAGGTTGAAGAGGTTTATGGTGAAAAGGGCGCAAACTCAATCATTTCAAACTGTGATGCCTTCCTGTTTTTAGGAGGATCAGATGAGGCAACCCTGAAAATCATAACAAGCCACCTAGGAAAAGAGACTGTAAAAACACTGTCTATGAATTCAGCCCTTCTTTTTACAAGAGGTCAGAATTCTACAAGTAAGCAGCTTTCTGCAAAGGAGCTTATGACAAGAGTTCAGGTAGAGACCATGTCTAACAACGAGTGTCTCTTGTTTATCAGAGCTCTTCGTCCTTTCAGAACAAAGAAGTTTGTACTGGAAAACCATAAGAACTATAAGTTTCTTGCTGAAGGAAGTCAGGGCGAGATTTACATAAACCAGATTGAATCAAATTATGAGGATGAGGAAATCGAAGGTCTTCGAATCAAGGCAGTTGGTGAAGATGGCTATATTAAACCTGCTGTAGTAGATAGTGCTAGACGAAGAAACCTCATTATTGAAAACCGTAAGAAGGCCAAGATTATTAAGGAAAACATAGATAGGCTAAATATGATTATAGCCACTTCTGACAATGAAAAAGAGAAGAAGGCTGCAAGAATAACCATATCTATGGAATTAAATAAGCTAAAGGCTTTTGCAAGAATAGATAACGAAATAGGATATACCCCTCAGGACCTAGGATTTGCAGATACCATAGAGTTTTCTGATGAGACAAAGACAGACAATCCTGACATAGGGGATAACTATAAGGTGAAAACATCAGATGAAACCATTGAAAATGTAGTAACAGCAACACCTATAGACTCATTTGCTGATCCAGATGTTTTCTATGATGTGGATTTAATTGAAGATGATTTAGAAGAAAGGTAAATAAAGAAATGTTTCAAAATGTAATTAGTAATGTAAAGAACTTAGTGTTAGAGCAGAAGATTAAGCCTGCAGTAGCAGTAGCTATTTGCTTAACATCAACAATCATGACAACTCTTTCTCCAGCAATGTGCGAGATTAACGGAAATTCATCAATGCAGAACTTCTTAAAGCTTCTGTTTTCTCTCTTAATCTTTGTTGGAATCATTTTGATTATTGCTGGTGCAGTATCACTTATTAGAGTCGTTATGTCAGTAGCATCTGGAGAGACAGCACAGCCAGGAACAATTGGTAGAGGCGCAGGACTTTTAGTTGGAGGAATTGTTCTTTGTGCTTCTAAGGCATTGGTTAAGGCTATCATTGGCGTAGACCCAACAACGATGACATTCATGTAAAATACACATTTTTATACCACGATTTAAGGGCATTCGTTTTAAGCGGATGCCTTTTTTTTGCGCCCAATTCGACCATGTACAACTTGGTCGTTTAAATGTGATATTTTACATAGAAATTGAAAGGAAAGAAGCCATGAAAAAGGGAGAAAGACTTCTATATGAGATCGAATATTTTAATTCCCGAAATAGGTCGATTAGCGCTACTGAAATTGGAGACTACTTTGGTGTAGCAAAAAACACTGTTCAGGATGATATCGACAGACTTAAGAATCATGGCTGTATCTTTGAAGCCACTGATGGACGAAACGGTGGTTACGTTTTAAAGTCAGCGCCATCACTTGAGCGACTGGCCGTTGGAGAAGAAAAAGAACAACTTCTAAAACAAATGATAGAAGAAGCAAAAGGGGAGAAAAAAGAATTACTTCGTCAAATGACGGAAGAGTTAGCAATTAAAACATTGGAAAAAGATAAGTAATCTGCCCCGAAACCAGGGCAGATTTTTTTATGGGGAGGTAAAGGCATATGATCAAATTCGAAAAGGCCAGAGAACTGGCCCAATCCAGAAAGGTATTGCTTGATACCGTAAGTGAGTATGACAATGCTTATGTATTCTCATATTCAAAAGGGTTGAAACTGACAATGAGTGATGAAGTGGTAGTGTTTAAGGATTCAGGATCCGTTTATACAAGAAATCTGATTAAAGATGAACAGCTTGGAAAACTGATAAGTACAAAACAAATATAAATAAAAATAACGACCTAAGGCTCAATTATTGATGCTTTAGGTCTTTTTTATCATCTGTTTTTTAGATGATCAATATAGTCATTAACGTATTGAATACAAGCCTCTGTAAAATAGCGTATAAATACATCAAATTGGAGTGTTGTCTCAAAGTGATACACAATAGGAATATTGGCATTTTCCGTGTAATTAACACATTCAAGCTTAAGTTTTTGAGCCTCAATGTGTGTAAATAAAGGTATTTCTATATTATCATTAAACATTTGAAAATCCCAAAAAACGCCATCATGGACAACTTGATTTCTAATGAATTTGATGATTGTAAGGATATCACTCATAGTGAGATCGGAATGCCCAATAGCCATATCATTAGATGCGTAATAGCAAGCAGTTAACTCGAAATTTCCGAGGATATAATTATTGGCTGCTTCGCTAAAACAATCCACGAATAAGGAATAGAATAAAGGGTTGTTCTTTGTCGTTCTTTTATCTAGAGTACATAAGGATTCCATAGCAATCCTTAGAAACAATAGTCTTAAACCAGTTCTTGGAGGATATATTTCCTCTATTCTCTGTGATAATGTCACGAATCGCTGTATTTGATAAATCATTTGGCGAGGAATTCTATCATCGAAATCCATTTCATAAACCGTATCTAAAAATGTCTGTAGTTCATTTTCATTTTTAAAATAAGGTAAATAAAAGGATTTTAATTCTGCCTCAGCTAGTGCTATCAATTTTTCCATTATTTAAATCTCCCTGCAACCAGATTTTGTACACTAAATAATTTCTTTGTCCAATTTTAACTCTAGGTATACCAAAACTCAAATTTTGGTCCCTTTTATATGCAGGAGGAAAGAAGAATGGAAAATATCATTTTTGGAATTGACCATGGAAATGGAAACATGAAGACGGTCAGACAAAGCTTCCCTTGTGGATTCAAGATGCAGGAGACAGAACCATCTCACTTGTTCTCAAAAGACATCATTGAATATCAGGGTAAGTTCTATAGCCTGACTACAAACAAGTTTGCATACCAGACAGATAAGACTGCTGATGATAAAGCACTAATTCTTACCATGTTTGCCATGGCAAAGGAATGGGAAGCCCGCTTGAAGGAAAAAACGCAAGATTATGACTTCAAGAAAAACTTCTCAGGTCTAAATGGAAAAGAAATAGTTTTGGCTCTAGGACTTCCACCAGCTCATTTTGAAAAGCAGCATGTGGCATTTAAGAAGTACTTTGAGGATCACATGAAAAATGGAATTAACTTTAAGTACAACGGTAAGTCAATAATGGCATATCTGAAGGATGTAATTGTGCTTCCTCAGGACTATGCTGGAGCAACCATCATGATGGGAGATGTGATCAAAGAGAACAGCACTGTTTATTGCATCGATATCGGCGATGGAACAGTAGACATGGTAGGACTTACAGATGGAATGCCAGATAAGGACACAATGCTGAGTCGAGAAATGGGTATGTCAAAGCTAAGAGGACAGATTATTGATGATGTAATCAATGATTACGGAGTAACACTTGATACAAAAACAGTTGATGGATATCTGAAAGATAAGAGGCTGCCACTTCCTGATGACATTAAAGAGCAGGTTGAGAACCGAATTGAGCAGACTACAGCTGAGTTTACTACAGAACTTATCAACCAATTACATACCAAGGTTGCTGACTTTAGAGTTTATCCATCAATTTTCTTAGGTGGTGGCTCAATGGTTCTTAAGGAATACATTGAAAAGTCAAAGATGTTTGGAATTACTCATTACATTGACTCAATCTCAGCTAATGCCATTGGATATGAAAAAATCGCTGAGGCGCTGGTTAAGTAGGTGGCACATGACAAGGTTTTATTTTGAAGTTGAAGATGAGGAAGTAATCAAGTTTGTTAAGGCATTAAAAAGAAAGAGAAGTGCAGTTATAACACAGCTTATCTATCAACTTATGGAAGAAAGTGATGAGTACCTTCCTTCATGGCTGATTGTTGAAACAGGTTGTACCAGCAAAGTTGGCCAGAAGAAGGATACAAAGCCAATAAGTCAAAAAGTAGTACCACAGGAAAAGAAGGAGGAAGAGCCTAAGACAGACAATGCATCTATAGCACTTGCAGGTCTTTCAGGCTTTGGATTTTAAATGATAAGAATTAGTAAATATAAGATTTTGGCATTTACTTTTTTTGCCATGACAGCCTTCTTAGTTGTTTCTCTTGCCTTTGCTATTCCTGATCCATTTACAGAAAAGCACATCATGAGTGGCCTTATCAGTGACTGGATTGATGACATGTTCAAGGGTCAGACAGTAGGAGATATTAAAAATCTTCTCTACATAGACTTTGACACCATTAAAAATGGGTCAGTCACTATAGCAGCCAATGTTGGAAAGACTGGAAACGCAAGTGGTGGAATGACAATAAACATGGCAGTAATCCCAAAGCTTTATAAGATATTTCAAAACCTGGGAATCATGGTAATGATTATGTACTTTGGAGCAGGTTTACTTGAAGAGCTTTCCTTTAACCAGATGTACATAGAAAAGATGATTAAGAAGTTTGTATTCCTTGTTGTAGGAGTAGTTCTTATAAGCCAGGCTATGGAGCTTGTCTATGGAATAGCCAACATTGGCTCAGCCATAGTCCTTAAAGCTTATAACGTGGCTACCTCCACAGGCTACAACACTCCAGCTTTGGATGATGTAAAAGCAGAGATATGGTCAGACATCTATACAGTCAATCCTGATGCCAGTGCCATAAAGCGTTTACTTCAAAACATGGCAGATCTTGGAGTTCAGGTAGGCTATGTAACCCAGATGTTTATTCCATGGGTTATCAATAAGCTTTGCTGGGTGCTTTTACAGGTAGTATGTTGGTCAAGATTTATAGAGCTAACCCTTATGGCAGTGGTAAGTCCTATAGCTTTGTCTGATATAGCAAAGGGTGATGCCAATACATCAAATACAGCTCGTGCCATAAAAAATGTCATAGCACTTTCAATGTCAGGCTCAATTATCTTGCTTGCAGTAATCATTGGTTCAAGCATTCAGGCTTCAATTTTTGCAGAGGCTGTAACAGCAAACAACTTTGGTTCCCTTTGCTGGGAGCAGGTAATTGTAGGAATAGTTCAGGTAGGTGTCTGCTTTAGAGCTAATGACATAACTAAGACTGCATTAGGTATAGCCTAAGAAACTAAGTTAAGGAGGATCAGATGTTAAGTGTAGATATTGAAAAGGAAATAAAACAGGAAAACAAGATTCTTTTAGGCTTAAGCATGAGAAAGTTCATATGTGTTCTAATAAGTCTTCTTATGGCTATATTGTTTGCACTGCTGTTTTCAATGAACTTTTATGTAAGCATTATTCCTTCAATGGTGGTTGGCGCCATAGCTTTTGCCTTTGGATGGATTAAGTTTGATGGAGTACCAATGGAAGAGTTTTTGTTTAAAAAGATAAACGAGGCCTTTTATGGAACCAAGAAAAGAACCTATAGAACAAAGAATGCTTACGTGACTCTTCTAAACAAGGAGTATGCAAGAAGAAAGCAGATTGACTTAGCTAATAAGCAGGTTAGAAAAAGCCTTAAGAAGCAGAAGAAATCAAAGGTTAAAGAGAATTACATAAGATGAATATAAATATATCAACAACACAAAAGACAATCAGAATAAGTGGTGTATATGAAAAATACGGTCTTATTGAAACCTCAAAGGGACGCTTCGTAAAGATTTATAGACTGGGAGATAACAATTATCTTACAGCCATGGAAGAAGAGCAGGCCCAGATTTACGAGGGATACAGAAAGGTTCTTAATTCCTTCGGTTCAAATGTAGATTTTGCCATCACAATATTTAACAGAGCCATCAATGAAAACGAAGTATCTGAGGATGTGCTAATTAAAGAGGCTGGTGATGAATGGGATTATCTGAGAAAGCAGATGAATACCATTATCCTAGACCGAATCAAAGAAGGTAAAAACGGAATTGTAAAAGCTAAGTACCTATCTGTTTCAGTAGAATCAAAGACTCCAAAGAAGGCTTTTGATGAGTTTTCAAGAATAAGCAACGATTTAAATAAGTCATTTGAAAAGATCGGCTCATTTGCAATCCCCCTGACACTTCCTGAGGAAATAGAAATTCTCTATGACATCTTTAATGATGATGACACATTTTTGGTTCAAACCCATAGAACAGTAGATGATAAGGGCCAGCTTAAGGAAGAAAAGAGCTTCGACTTTGAAAACATGCGCTCCCAGGGTCTTACCATAAATGACCTTCTTGCGCCATCATCTTTTACCTTTGAGCCAAGGTATATGACCATGGGCAATAAGTTTGCAAGAACATTAAGGGTGACACAGCTTCCAAGCAGGCTTTCAGATGAATTTCTTACAAACGTAACAGATATGAATTTCAGTCTGCTTACAACAATAAACATTCATCCAATCTCTGCAAAGCAGGCAGACGCTCTGGTAGCAAAGAACCTATCTTTCATCAGAGATGAAAAGAAAAGAGCTCTTCAGGCAGGACAAAAGGCAGGTATCTATGATGACTCATACGTGGATCCAAAGATTCTAGATAGAGAAGCTGAGGCTCTGGCTCTAAGAGATGCTATGCATACAAGGGATGAGCATCTTTTTGAAACAAGCATTACAGTAACAATCTTTGCAGAGAATAAGGAACAGCTTGATGAGTATACAGAGACCATAATCACTGAATATAAAAAGGCTGCGGCAACTATTAACGTAATGATTAATCAGCAGGAAGAGGGCTTTAACTCAACACTACCTCTTTGCAACAGCCAGATTAGAGACAGAAGAACACTTACTACAAGTTCAGCTGCTATCTTTATTCCATTTTCAACACTGGAATTAAACGATAAGTCAGGAATCAACTATAGTTGTAACCTGATTTCAAAGAATCTTATTGTCTATGACCGCATGAGTTCCAACAACTTTAATGGATTTGTGTTAGGTAGTCCAGGTTCTGGTAAGTCATTTATCAGTAAGGTTGAGATGCTTTCAGTATTCTTAAAAACCAATGCTGACATCATCGTTATAGATCCAGAGGATGAGTACACGGCCCTTGCAACCATGCTAGGTGGAGAAGTAATAAAAATCATGCCTGATGGAAAGAGCCATATAAATCCTCTCGAGATTGTAAACAGCTATGAGCTTGAGGATGAAACAAATCCTGTTAATGCAAAAGCCGACTTTGTTCTTAAGGTAATGGAATGTATCTTATCATCCCCATTTGGTATTGATTCAATTCAGCAGACCATCATCGATGAGTGTGTGCAGGAGTTGTTTGAGCCATTTGTAGTAAACGGAAGACTAAGGGACATTCCTGAAGATGAGATGCCAACCCTTACAGACCTGCAGTTTTTGCTAGCCAAAAGAAGGGAGCCAGAAGCAAGAAGTCTTGCCATGGCACTAAAGCTTTATACAGGAAAGGGATCTCTTAACACCTTTGGTTTCAAAACCAACGTAAAAACAAGAAGCCGCTTTGTTGTATATCAAATCAGGGATATCGGTGACCGACTTAAGTCTCTTGCCATGCTTACAATCTTAGATCATATCTGGAACAGAATTGTAACCAACAGAAAGGTAGGAAAGAATACCTGGTTCTTTGTAGATGAGATCTATCTATTATTCCAGAATGAGTATTCAGCTACATTCCTAAATACTCTTTTCAGACGAGCCAGAAAGTACGGAGGAGTTCCAACGGGTATTACTCAAAACGTATCAAGCTTGCTTGAAAGTCCAACAGCAAGAGACATGCTTCAAAACTGCTGTTACCTGGCCATACTTAGCCAATCTGGACCTGATAGAGAAAGGCTTAGGGAGATTTTGAATCTATCTGATACTCAGGTTTCTTATATAACTAATGCTCCAAGAGGACAGGGGCTTTTGTATACAGGGGCGAACCTGGTGCCATTTTATTCAAGGTTCCCTAAGGGTAATGACATATATAAAGCTCTTACATCAGACCTTAAGGAAATCAAGGCCTTTGAGGAAATGGAAAAAAGAGAAGAAGTCAGAGCAAAGAAAGAATTAAAAAGACTTATTTAAAGAGGTAGCAAATGGATAAATTTATAGATTACGTAGAGGGGACAAAACTGTTTACAGAGTTTTTTGCGAACCTGCCAACCCCTCTTAATAACGTATATTTTCTTATCTTAGTTGCAGGCATTGTTGTAGTAATGCTGTTTTCAAATTTTATAGACATGATCTTTGTAAATCTAAGACATAGGCAGATTGTAAAGAAGGCCGCTGAAAAGCCTGTAGAAAACAACCCTGTTAATGAGAATGTTTTGGGCTTTATGGCTGCCATGCAGTATGCCTTCATGACTAAGCAGAAGCAAAGGGAAGATGTAGTAAATATTGAAGAGCAGCCTACAAACTTTATTGAGCAGAAAGAGTCCTACTTTGAAGCAACTATGAGAGAGCAAAGACAAAAGGATCTAAGAAAGAAACAGCTTTTTGAGCAAAAAGAGGCAGCCCGTATAAAAGCTGAAAAAGCAAAGTATGAGCTTACAAAGGAAGAGGAATTATTGAATGAAAGATAAATCAATGGAAGTGAAAACCAGACAGGTAAAGGAATTGATTGCAGAGCGTATGGTTGGCTCCGTGAGATTTCTATTTGAATGTTTCCTTGATACTACTGAGGTAGATGTGTCTGTATCAAGAGAGGGCACTGAGGTAGTAACAGAGGTAGATAAGCAGAAGTATGCCATGGAACCAGCCAATGACTTAAAGGAACTTCTGAAGAAGCATACAACACTTTCTAACATTGAAAAGAAGGAGTATGGAGATAGAGAGGCCATGAAACTTGTATTTACAGTGCTTTTAAATCTCTACGCAGGTGGCTACATAAAAGATGAGGTATTCCGTCAGCAGGAAATGCTGAATGTAATCAAGAAGAAATTAAAGAATTATCAGGTGGTGGGTAATGCTTACGCAGTTGTCTAAAGCTTTAGAAACCCTTGATGCTACAAATCTTGATAGATACATAAAAATCGTAGTTAATAATCCAAATCTTGGGGCCTTCAATCACGCATATCTATTTAATCAGGGAAACATTGAAAAGTACGTGCTTCCTGAAAATAGCATTGTTGAATTGGGCAAGCGTTTTACTGGAGTAGAAGGGCAAATCTTCCTTCCAGTCTTTAAGGAAGAAATGACTTTTGCCAGAGCCAAAGTGAAGGAAGTCAGACCGCCAAAGAAATCGGATGTGGGCATTAATCATCTTACAAGATTCTTTCAGGTGTTTGGTATTACTCCACGCCCTACAGAGCTTTTATGGGATGGTAGATTTGGCCACTTTGATAAGGGAAATGGTGAGGCCTACATTGCAAAGAACGTCTATACAAGCCAGTTCAGTGATAAAGGCATGATTAATAGGGCAGTGCTTGAGATATTAGCAGAACTGTTTGCTACAGAAGAAGAGGTAGAAAATAGGGATTACAACAGGCTTCTTGTATATATGGTTCTTCTTAATGAGGGATATTATCCATCAAAGCCTGATATAGATATGGCTTGTCTTAAGGCCTTTCTTAATGAAGAACGATTGATGGACCTTTCTTTAATATTAAAGCGTTGCCACTATCTGACAGAAGGAGTAGTCCTTGATTTTGAGGAGATAATGCTTCTTAGGGCACTGATGAAGGAGGATAAGAACGAGACTTTAGGTCTTTTGGAAAGAATAGAAGCCACTACCCAAGCCCAAACCATGATTAAAGGCCTAAGATATAAGCTTATGTCTTCTGATGATGCAGCTTACATGGAACTTTACATGGTAAAGGAAGCTAAGAAACTAAGACTTCATCAGGACTATAAAGGATTATTCGATACAAAGAAATACTTTAAAAACCTGGATAGATAAACCTTTAAATACACATAAGCAATACTATGCGCATAAAAAATATAAATTATATAAAAAACATAAATAAAATATGTATTCATACAAGTGCGACGTTTTTAAATTATAAAGCTAGATATCAGAAAGAAAGGGGCCAAAAGTTTGGATCAAAATGAATTCTTAAATGAAGTCAAAGGCTTAGATGAAGATGGCAAGTCAAAAGCTCAGGTAGTAGTGGGCATCATGGATGTAGTTAAAAATGAAATGATAGATACTGTCACATCCTTCTACGGCATCTTGGATGTGGCCATAGTACCAGACCATAACTCAGCCTTTGAGCTGACCTTTAGCGATAGTGGAGATTATGAGTTTGTTCAGCTGACAGGACTTTTGGATGAGTATTTTAGTCTTGTATCAAAAGCAAACTCAAAGGCAGAAATCCCACCACTTTTAACACTTACAATTATGCCTGCAGGAGATATAGAAAACTATCTTACTGTGGTAGGAGCCATGTATTCCTATAAGGCATCAAGGCCTTATGAAATACCAAATGGCATTCACTTTATAGCACCTACAGAAAATATTGAGTTCTTAGGGCTGGATGAAGATACAGTTAACACTCTTCTTGATGAAATAGACGAGGAAGAGTTTTTTGAAGAAATGGAAAGAGGTAATTAATAATGGAAAACAAATCAACAAATCAGACAATGTCAAAGAAGATGACAGGTATCGTAGCATACTTTTCATATATAGGATTTATCCTTGCATACCTATGCGGTGATAGAGAAGGAGCAAAGTTTCATTTAAACCAGGCATTAATCATTCATTTAATCTCTTTGGTAGGATTCCTTCCTTATATAAGAATGGTAGTAATGCCACTTGCAACTATCCTTTGGTTTATAGGTTTCATCTACGCAACCCGTGAAGAAGAAACAGAAGTACCAGTAGTAGGCAGTATCAGACTACTCAAATAAGTGACATTAAAAAGACAAGAAATTTATTGACAATTTGCTTGCGTGATAATAAAATTTGAAATTGTCGCGCTATATAGTTTTGTAACGTTTGAAGGAAGATAATTAATGAAAGGAACATTACTCGATAACATAGTAGCAGCCATGGAAAATAATGAGCTGCAGGCATATTATCAGCCACAGTATAACCCAAGAAAAGGAGTCATCGGCGGAGCCGAAGCACTGGTTCGCTGGGTAAAGCCAGATGGCACCATAGTACCACCAGCAGAGTTCATCCCAGAACTTGAAGAAAAAGGCCAGGTAAGTATAGTAGATTGGTTTATAACAGAAGAAGCTTGTAAAACCATCAAAGAGCTTGGCGATAAAGCAATAAAGATAAGCGTAAACTTCGGAAGAGAGCACGCTAAGGATGAACACTTTGTAGAAAAGCTTGATAAGATGGTAGAAGCGTATCATATTGATAAGAGTTTGCTTGGTGTAGAGATTACAGAATCTGATGTAGTAGCTGAAAAAGAAGATGTTATCGCCTGGGTTCAAAGAGTAGAAGCAGCTGGATATACAGTATCCATTGATGACTTCGGCTCAGGTATGTCGTCCCTTTCATTTGTAAAAGATGTTCCTGCAAAAGTATTAAAGATAGATAAATCCTTCTTGGAGGATAACTGCCAGTCAGAAAAAGGAAGAATCACACTTGAATCCGTTTTCTATATGGCACACAGACTTCGACTTACAACAGTGGTAGAAGGTGTAGAAACAAAAGAGCAACTTGATTTCATAAACACCTGCGATTGTGATTATATCCAGGGATACCTGTTCTCAAAGCCTGTACCACATGATGAATTTTTCAACATGTGTACTAATGAAGCTCCTGTAGATGTAGACTTCTTTGATCCATTTGCATCCCAGACAGCTTTCGGTCAGGTAAGAGCACTTATAGATGCTGTCTATAGTAAGTTCCATATGGTAGTATTTACAAATCTAACAAGAGATAGCTACCATGTGATGAAAAGAGAAACCTTTATGAATACACTTCTTCCTGAAACAGGAAGCTATACTGAAGGATATAAGTATGCCAGAAGTATGTGTAAAGAAGAGGATGTTGATACTTTAGATAAAGCATTTACAAGAGAAAACCTTCTTGAAGCATATGAAAGAGGCGAAAAGTCAGTTGTAAGAATAGTAGGTCAACGTACTGAAGAAGGAGAATATCATAAAGTAGCCTTTGAAGATTACTTTATGAATCATCCAGATAGTAATGATGTGTTTATGGTTTCCTTTATTCACTACGTAGACTTTAGTGATGATACTTATGTAGGCACTGTAAGATTTGGATATTAATTAAACCCCAAGGCTAGCCAATAATCAAATCCAACAGTTCCTGGAGGAGGTAAAACAAGAGAAGACCTCCTGCTAGAATGAATTAAGCGATAACTGATATATATAAATATAAGATCAACAGCCCCTGTTATCGGCATCCGATAATAAGCAGGAGGTCTAGGCCTGTCAAGAGACCGTGGAATAAACCAATGGATTTATGCCGCGAAAGCTCTTGATGGGCCGTTTTTATTCTAAAGAACTGTTTCAATTCTTACTCTAAATACTTATAATGAGAAAAACATGTATTTGGCATTCATAGAGGGGGATTAAATGGATATTAGAATAGCAACAAGTAAAGACATAGACACCTTGATGGATATCCGTCTTGAAATGCTTCGAGTTGTAAACCATATGGAAGAAGACGAACCGTTTAGTGAACAACTATTAGAATGTAGTAAAGACTATTTCTTAAATGGTAACCAAACTACTTGTCTAGTTTTTGACGGTGATAAAGCTGTTGGTTGTGCAAGTATCTCTTATATAGAAGTAATGCCAACCTATTCTCATCCGACGGGAAAAAGAGCACATCTTATGAATGTATATACTAATAAGAACTACCAAAGACAAGGTATAGCAAAACAGATGGTAAATCTGCTTATAGATGATGCTAAAGAAAAGCATGCCACAGAAATAAGCTTAGATGCTACAGACGAAGGTAGACCATTGTATGAAAAACTTGGTTTTAAGGCATCTGAGGAATGTATGGTAATGAGTATATAGTAAAAAAGGAGAGACAGTAATATTTAATATCGAAGTCGAAGATTAACATGAATACGAGGGGGAAATAATGACAGAAATTAAATGTTCAGAAGACTATTCTACTATAAAGGATTTATTCGTTGAGTATTCTAGGATTAAAGGTGCTGAAGGATGCTTTGTTTCTTTTGATAAGGAACTTGAAGATTTGAAAGGCTTTTACTCAGGTGGAGCCATATTAGTTGGCTACGAGGATGAAATACCTTTTGGATGTATAGCTATTAAGATGGTAGATGATAATATTTGTGAAGCAAAGCGTCTATATATCAAACCTGAATTCAGAGGAAATGGCTATGCTAGAATCATGCTTAATTCTATGATTGCTCAAGCTCGTGAATTAGGATATAAAGAAGTTTGTTTTACCACCAGACCCGATGTAATGGAGGTTGCTTACAAATTGTATAGGCGTATGGGCTTTGAAGAAACCGGATATGAGAATGGTATAGCATCCATGAGAATTAATTTGTAATACAAAGTAAAGGAAATACTCTATGACAATAGAAGAAAAGGCAAAGCTCATAATACAGGATATTAAAGAAGAAACCGGAATTAATCCTGTAAAGATATTTAAAAGAATGGCATCTAAAGATTACATTAGTATGCATGGGCCAGAACATCATATATTAGATGGAGCTTGTGTTTTAGTAGCATACAATAATGCAGGTGGAAATATAAACCTAGATGAATGTCTTGAAAGACTAGTATCTGAAGGATTAAAAATGCCAGGGGCTATGTGTGGTCACTGGGGTATCTGTGGTGCTATTACATCTATTGGTGCAGTTCTTTCTATATTAGATAAGACAGGACCTCTATCTGATGATGGTACATGGGGAAACCATATGGCTTATACTTCTGATGCTATTGGTGAACTTGGAAAGATTAATGGTCCAAGATGCTGTAAAAGAGATGCAATGATAGCATTTAAACATGGCATTGAATATATCAATAATCACTACGATGTAAAACTAGAATACGAACCACAGACTTGTGAATTTCACAGCATGAATCAACAATGCATTAAAGAAAAATGTCCTTTCTATGAGTGAAAAAGATATAGCACTAGGCTATAATAAATGTTGAATTTAGGAGAGGAGGTCTTGCGTATGAAAAGACGTCAATTCCTCCACATTGTGGAGGCCTAAACTCGACATTGCGGGTTCAAGCTAAGCTTATCCGCTAAAATATATAAGGCTGCAAGGAGTAATCTTTGCAGCCATTTTCTTAACGGGGTGTGGCTCAGATGGTAGAGCGCTACATTCGGGATGTAGAAGTCGCGCGTTCAAATCGCGTCACTCCGATTGTTAAAACATTAATAGTGGAGCGAGGTAACTATGGCAGAAATCGATAGATTAAAAGAAATAGTAGAAACACTTAGAGGTGAAAACGGTTGTCCTTGGGATAGAGCTCAGACTCATACAAGCCTAAAGCCAGAAGTAATCGAAGAAGCTGCTGAGGTTGTCAGTGGAATAAACATCCTTGATAAAACGGGTGATGCAGAAAACCTTAAGGAAGAGCTTGGTGATCTTCTCCTTCAAGTAATGTTCCATTCTGTTATAGCAGAAGAGGAAGGCCTGTTTACATTTGATGATGTAGCAAAGACTGTATCTGAAAAGATGGTCAGACGACACCCTCATGTCTTTGCTGGAGTAACCTATAACTCAAAGGAAGAACAGCATGCAGCCTGGGAAGAAATAAAGAAGCGTGAAAAGGCAGGCAAGGAATGGTTTGCGGATACTCTTCCAGAAGCTTTTGAGGAAGCAAAAGAACTTATAGAAAAGGCAAAAGAGCGAAAGGGATATAAGTAGTAATGGAGATTATATTAGTAGATGAGAATGAGCCATATTGGGATAAGCTGATAGCCTTTTCAAGTAAGTGCTCATGGTTACCAGGTAAAAAATTAGCTACAAGAATGGAAAACGGTGACTTTAAAGATGACGAGCAGATATTTGCAGCGATTGAAAATGATGAGATCGCAGGATTTTGCGTTTTTGAAGAGAACGGATATATTCCACCTGAATATAATTACCACCCATTTATAAATCTAGTATTTGTAGATGAATCCTATAGAGGCAAAAGAGTTTCAGAAAAGCTAATAGAAAAAGCCCTAAGTTATGGCAAAGAACTAGGATTAAATAAAGTTTATCTAAAAAGCGAACATCGTGGCCTATATGAAAAATATGGATTTAAAAAGATTGCAGATTTTAAACCTATTGTAGGACTTGCAGATCAGATATTTGAAAAGGCTTTATAATATATAGAAAGAACTCAGAAATGGAAATTAGAAAAACAGTAGAAGCTGATGTACCTC
>NZ_OBMR01000011.1 GCF_900218035.1 Pseudobutyrivibrio ruminis DSM 9787 | reverse complement strand
GTCTTAAACTAGCTTTGTATTTATTACTATTTGCTTTGGAGTGAACTTAGAAAAATAAAAAGAGATATTTGATATGAATTGGCAGCTGCCGCTAGGACGGCGGCAGCAGTGGTCACTTGAAACAGGACGTTGAATGTGCCACGGTGCCAATACATACAAATATCTCTTTTTTAATTTTTCTTTGTGAACGGAGTAGCAAAAGTAATAATACAAAGACTAGTTAAGACTAGATGATTATATAAACTACATTGTCCGTCCCACCCATACCTATGTTTTACTTAGTCTTTTGGTTTTCGGCAAGCTTCATGGCGCGGACCTTGAGTGGGAGGCCCCAAAGTGTGATGAAGCCTTCGGCGTCGTGGTGATCGTAAAGGTCGCCAGTTGTGAAGGATGCAAGTGACTCTGAGTACAGAGAGTATGGTGAAGTTGTGCCGGCCTTGATGATGTTGCCTTTGTAGAGCTTGAACTTAACTTCGCCTGTTACGTATTCTTGTGTAGACTTTACGAATGCCTGGATGGCGTCGCAAAGTGGTGTGAACCATTTGCCTTCGTAGCAAACCTGTGCAAGCTTGGCACCCATTTCTTTTTTCATTTCCATTGTCGCGCGGTCGAGACAAAGCTCTTCAAGCTGAGCGTGTGCCTCCATGAGGATAGTGCCGCCTGGTGTCTCGTAAACGCCACGAGATTTCATACCAACTACACGGTTTTCTACTATATCTACAATACCAACCCCGTTTCTACCACCAATTTCATTTAATTCCTTGATGATATCTGATACCTTCATTTTCTTTCCATTTACAGATGTTGGAACACCCTTTTCGAATGTCATTGTTACGTACTCTGGCTTGTCTGGAGCCTTCTCAGGTGGAGTAGTGAGCATGAGTAAGTGTTCGTAGTTTGGCTCCTGAGATGGATCTTCAAGCTCAAGTCCTTCGTGGCTGATGTGCCAGAGGTTTCTGTCACGGCTGTATGACTGATCTGTTGAGAATGGAAGATTAATGCCGTGAGCCTTACAGTAGTCGATTTCGTCCTGACGAGACTGAAGCTTCCACTTATCACTTCTCCATGGAGCAATTACTTTGATGTCAGGTGCAAGGGCTTTGATTCCAAGCTCGAAACGAATCTGATCGTTACCTTTTCCTGTTGCACCATGGCAGATAGCAACAGCTCCTTCTTTTCTGGCAATTTCAACAAGCTTTGCAGCAATACCTGGACGAGCCATAGCAGTTCCAAGTAAGTATTTGTTTTCGTAAATAGCTCCTGCCTGTACACAAGGTACGATGTAGTTGTCGCAGAAATCGTCAACAATATCTTCTATATATAATTTAGAAGCGCCAGATGCTTTTGCTCTTTCTGAAAGGCCATCCAATTCCTCGCCCTGTCCGCAATCGATACAGCAGCAGATTACTTCGTATCCATAGTTTTCCTTAAGCCATGGAATGATAGCTGTGGTATCAAGACCACCTGAATATGCAAGTACAACTTTTTCCTGTGCCATAATGTATATCTCCTTTTGAATTTATTGTTCTATAGTCTGAAAATACTGTACTACAATAAAGTGATAAATTCAAGGGTTATTTATACATGAAAATAGCATAAAAATAAATTTAGTTAATTTTAACGTTGAATTACCGAAATATACAATGTATATTTATGCAATATTAATTCATATTTTTACGCTACACCACTTTACTTCGTGAAAGTAAAGTTATACAATGAATGCAGTTGTACAAAAATAAAAGAGAAGGAAATGCATAATTATGATTAAGGTAGGTATTATCGGTGCTACAGGATACGCTGGAGCAGAAATAGTAAGAATTCTATATAGTCATCCAGAGGCTGAAATAGTATGGTATGGCTCACGTTCATATGTGGATGAGAGATTTGCTTCTATATATAAGAACATGTTCACCTTGGTAGATGATAAATGCTTAGATGACAATATACTTGAGCTTTCAAAGCAAGTAGATGTTATTTTTACAGCAACCCCTCAGGGATATTTAGCAGGGGTTCTTACAGAAGAGATTCTTAGCAATTGTAAAGTAATCGATTTATCTGCTGATTATCGTATTAAGGATGTTGCTACATATGAAAAGTGGTATGGCATTGAGCACAAGAGTCCTCAGTTTATTGATGAAGCGGTTTATGGTTTATGTGAAATCAATAGAGATAAGGAAGTAGGTGCAAGACTTATTGCAAATCCTGGATGCTACACAACATGCTCGATACTTACAGCTTATCCACTTGTAAAGGCAGGTCTTATTGATCCTACATCAATTATTATTGATGCAAAGTCAGGAACCAGTGGTGCAGGACGTGGAGCAAAGCTTCCTAATCTATTTTGTGAGGTAAATGAAAGTATGAAGGCATACGGAGTTACATCACATCGACATACACCTGAAATAGAAGAGCAGCTTGGATATGCATGTGGGCAGGAGATTATGATTAATTTCACACCACACCTTGTTCCTATGAATAGAGGCATTCTTGTTACAGAATATGCAACACTTGTTAAAAAGGATGGAAAGCTTCCTACAAAAGAGCAGGTAATGAAGGCCTATCACGACATGTATGATGATGAATTCTTTGTGAGAGTTCTTGAGTATGGTGAGTGTCCTGAAACAAAGTGGGTTGAAGGAAGTAATTTTGTAGATGTTAGCTGCAAGATTGATGAAAGAACAGGCCGAATCGTTATGATGGGTGCTCTTGATAATCTTGTTAAGGGTGCTGCAGGGCAGGCTGTTCAGAACATGAATATTATTTTTGGTTTAGATGAAAAGATGGGACTTGATTTTGCACCAATGTTCCCATAGGTAATAGGGGTAGTAAGTATGGTTGTACAGGAAAATTTTAAGATTTCAATGGATTTAGGTGTATATACAGAGTATCAAATTCGCACCATGGAAGAGTCTGATTATGAAGAGGTTTATGAACTTTGGACAACAATTCATGGATTTGCAATGCGAAGCCTTGATGATTCAAAAGAGGGAATCTTAAAGTTCATAAAAAGGAATCCAAACACATCTGTAGTTGCGGTTGTTGATGGAAAAATAGTTGGTTCTATTCTTGCTGGACATGATGGTCGCCATGGAAGCTTTTATCATGTTTGTGTTCACGAGGATTATCGTAAACACGGTATAGGTAAAGCTATGGTTACATCTGCGATGGTTCGTCTGAAAAACGAAGGAATCAATAAGGTTCAGTTGGTTGCCTTTTCTGGAAATGAAATTGGAAATCATTTCTGGCATGCAGAGGGATGGAGAGAGCGCGAAGATTACAACACATACGATTTCGTTTTAAATGACGAGAATATAATCAAATTTAATAGTTAAGGAGTACATATAATGAAGGTTATAGATGGTGGAATTACAGCGGCACAAGGTTTTGAGGCTGCAAGCACAGCAGCAGGGATTAAATATCAGGGGCGTACTGACATGGCAATGGTTTATTCGAAGGTGCCATGTGTATCTGCTGGAACATTCACAACTAATGTGGTAAAGGCAGCATGTGTTCAGTGGGATATGAAAATTGTAAAATCTGACAAGCCAGTTCAGGCAGTTGTTATAAATTCAGGTATTGCAAATGCCTGTACAGGTCAGGAAGGCTTTAATGCATGTGAAGCTACAGCAAGAGGTGTTCAGGAGGTTCTTGGTGTACCTTACGATACTGTAGCAGTGGCATCTACTGGTGTAATTGGAATGCAGCTTCCTGTTGATAAGCTTGTGGCTGGTGTAAAAGCTATGGCACCAAAGCTTGATGGAAGTGTAAATGCAGGAACAGAAGCATCAAAAGCAATCATGACTACTGATACTGTAAATAAGGAGATTGCGGTTTCATTTGAGATAGATGGTGTGGAAGTAAAGCTTGGAGGAATGAGCAAAGGCTCAGGAATGATTCATCCTAATATGTGTACAATGCTTGCTTTCCTTGGCACAGATCTTGATATTGAAAAGGAGCTTCTGCAGGAAGCAGTCAGCGATGTGGTTGCAGATAGCTTTAACATGATTACAGTTGATGGAGATACATCAACAAATGACACACTTATCTGCATGGCAAATGGTTTAGCTGGCAACAAGAAAATTACATCTAAAGATGAAAGCTACGAAGCTTTTAAAGAAGCCCTTTCTTATGTATGTACTAGTCTTGCTAAAACAATGGCTGCCGATGGAGAGGGAGCAAGCAAGCTTTTCGAGGCTACTATCGTAAATGCCAAGTCGAAAGAAGATGCAAAGACATTGGCACGTGCGATAGTTGGTTCAAATCTTTCAAAAGCTGCAATCTTTGGATGCGATGCAAACTTTGGTCGTTTCCTTTGTGCAATGGGATATTCTGGAGCAGATTTTGACCAGAATGACGTGGAGCTTTTCTTCAAAAGTGCAAATGGAGAGTTAAAGGTTTTTGATAAGGGAACACCTATTGTATTCGATGAGGAAGAGGCCCTTAAAATAATGAAAGCTGATGCTGTTACAGTATTTGTAGATATGCATGAAGGTGATGCAGAGGCCACAGCATGGGGCTGTGATTTGACCTATGATTACGTAAAGATTAATGCAGATTATCGCTCATAATAAAACTGGGAGGAAAACACAATGGACAAGAGCATGTTAGCGGTTATGGACAAAGCCGAGGTTTTAATAGAGGCGTTGCCATATATTCAGCGCTTTAACCGTAAGATTATTGTTGTTAAATATGGTGGAAGCGCCATGATTGATGAGGAGCTTAAAAAGCAGGTTATCCAGGATGTTACTTTGCTTAAGCTTGTTGGTTTCAAGCCAATCATCGTACATGGTGGTGGCAAGGAAATCAGCCGTTGGGTTGAGAAGACAGGAATGGAGCCGGAATTCATTAATGGTCTTCGTAAAACAGATGAAGCCACAATGGAAATTGCAGAGATGGTTTTAAACAAGGTTAATAAATCTCTTGTTCAGAATGTCCAGTCTCTTGGTGTTAATGCAGTTGGCGTATCTGGAAAAGATGGTGGACTATTAAAGGTTCAAAAGAAGCTTTCCGATGGCCAAGATATTGGTTTTGTAGGAGAGATTACAGAAGTAAATCCAAAGATTATTATGGATTTGCTTGAAAATGATTTTCTTCCAATCGTTTGCCCTATTGGAATGGATGAGAACTTTGTTACATATAATATTAATGCAGATGATGCTGCATGTGCTATCGCAAAAGCGGTAAATGCAGAGAAGCTTGCATTCCTTACAGATATCGAGGGAGTTTATAAGGATAAAGATGATCCAGACTCACTTATTTCTGAGCTTACAATTGAGGAAGCAAAGGATTTAATTGGGGACGGATACATTGGTGGCGGAATGCTTCCAAAGCTTAACAATTGCATCGAAGCCATCGAACAGGGAGTTAGCCGTGTGCATATATTGGATGGAAGAATAGCACATTGCCTTCTTCTTGAAATCTTTACTAACAAGGGAATTGGAACAGCAATTATCGGAGACAAGGACACGAGGTACTACAATGAATAAAAAGGAATATATAGAGGCAGCGGATAACTGTTTATTACACGTATATAATAGATTTCCAGTTATATTTGACTATGGAAAAGGTGTGTATTTATATGATGAGTTAGATGAGAAATATTTGGATTTCGCATCTGGAATAGGGGTTATGGCTTTTGGATATGGTAATGAGGATTATGAGGCTGCACTTACAACTCAACTGAAACGCATTACTCATACATCAAACCTTTATTATCATGTACCTATGATAGAGGCTGCACAAAAGCTTACAAAAGCATCTGGAATGGATAAGGTTTTCTTTACAAATTCAGGAGCTGAAGCTATAGAAGGTGCACTTAAGACTGCAAAGAAATACGCATATACGAAGAAAGGCCCAGGGGATTATGAAATTATCGCCATGGAAAATTCTTTCCATGGTCGCACCGTTGGTTCTCTTTCAGTAACAGGAACTGACCACTATAGAGAGCCTTTTTACCCTTTGATGGCTGGAGTTAAATTTGCAACATTTAATGACTTCGGTAGTGTTCTTGCAAATCTAAGTGACAATACATGCGCCATTATTATGGAAACCGTTCAGGGAGAGGGCGGTCTATATCCAGCGGATGAGACTTTCTTGAAAAAGGTGCGTGAGCTTTGCGACGAGGAAGATATTCTTCTGATTCTCGATGAAGTCCAGTGCGGTATGGGACGAACAGGAAGCATGTATGCGTTCCAACAGTATGGTATTAAGCCTGATATTCTCACTACAGCAAAGGCTCTTGGTAACGGTGTTCCAATTGGAGCATTTGCCGTTACAGACAAGGTGGCCCAGAGCTCTCTGGAGCCGGGAGATCATGGCACAACCTATGGTGGCAATCCACTTTGCACCGCAGCAGTTTCTCAAGTCTTTGATATGTTTGAGGATTATAAACTTATCGACCACGTAAAGGAGATTACACCGTATTTGGAGCAGACTCTTGATAATCTTGTTAATAAATATGATTTTATTACAGAACGAAGAGGTATGGGCTTGATGCAGGGACTTGTGCTTACAATTCCGGTAAAAGAGGTTGTAAGTAAAGCATTGTTAGAGCAGCATTTGGTTGTACTTTCAGCAGGCTCAGATGTGCTGCGTTTACTTCCACCACTTGTGATAAATGAACAGGACATCGATTTGTTCAAAGAGAAGATTGAAAAAGTATTTGAGCAATTTGTGTAAACAGAAGGCATCGTTTTCAGATATAATGAAAGCGGTGCTTTTTATATGCTTGTTTAAATTGGGGGAATAACTATGCAAAGTATTTTAAACACTTATGTTTTGGGGGACATGAAGGCAACATATCTTATTGATGAAGATACCAAGAATGTTGAATTCGTTTTACTTCCTGCTGCTATTGAATATAAAAATATGGATGACATGAAAGAAAAGCCATATATTGATTCAGCCGTTCAAGTTAAGATAATGGGAGATACTTATAATGGCGGGTATGCTCCTGGTGTTACGATGCGTCAAAGTCCTTCAGTGGTTGGTTTTAAATACAAGGATCAGACTGTAAAAATCGTTGAAGATACCACTGAAATCGATACAATTCTAGAAGATTCTAGAGGGTACTTATTATGTCATCATCTTAAATATACAGAAGGTGAAAAGGTTATTAGAACATATTCTAGCTTTAAGAATAATAGTGACAAAGAAGTATCCTTGGAATCTATTTCTAGTTTTTCATTGGGAAAGATTTCTCCATTGATGGATGGGGATGGCGCAGATACTTTAAAGCTTCATAGGATTCGCAGTGTTTGGAGCATGGAAGGAAGAAAGGAGACACTTTCTCTCGAAGATCTTCAACTTGAGCCATCATGGGGAGGCCACGCTGTTAGATGCGAAAGATTTGGTTCTATAGGATCACTTCCAGTTAATAAGTTCTTCCCTATTATGGTGTTGGAAGATTCTAAGAACCAAATCTTTTGGGGTGTTCAACTTATGCATAATGCTTCTTGGCAAATGGAGGTATATAGACGAGGAGATTATGTTCAAATCTCAGGTGGTTTAGCTGATCGTGAGTATGGTCATTGGACAAAGAACATAAAATCACAGGAGGAGTTTGTTTCTCCAGAGGCAATTATTTCTGTATGTCGGGATGAGGAGGAAGAAGTATATCGTCGTCTTACTTCGTCATTAAATAGTGTGGTGAATGAAGGACCGAAGTCGGAGCAAAGCTTGCCTGTGATGTTTAATGAATATTGCACTACATGGGGAAATCCAAGTCATGAAAACATATGCGAGATAGTTAATACAATTAAAGACAAGGGCTTCGAATATTTTGTAATTGATTGCGGTTGGTACAAGCAAGAGGGGATTCCATGGGATGTGTCTATGGGCGATTATGAGGTATCAAAGGAACTCTTTAAGGATGGCTTAGATAAGACTGTTCAGGTTATTAAAGATGCTGGAATGAAGCCGGGTATATGGTTCGAAATAGACAACGTTGGAGAGAAATCAAAAGCCTATAATGATACAGAACATTTGCTAAAGCGGGACGGATATCCATTAACAACCACCATGAGAAGATTTTGGGATTTGCGTCAGGAACATGTGCAGGAATACCTAAGAGAAAAAGTAATTGGTACATTAAAACAGTATGGGTTTGAATACATGAAAATAGATTGCAACGATACTGTTGGCATCGGCTGTGATGGGGCAGAATCCTTGGGAGAAGGTCTTCGCCAAAATCAAGAGTACTCTATTAAGTTCATCCAAAAAGTAAAAGAAGAAATACCTGGAATAATATTAGAAAACTGTGCTTCTGGCGGACATAAACTTGAACCATTGATGATGTCGCTTTGTAGCATGGCTTCATTTTCAGATGCTCATGAGTGCCCGGAAATTCCGATTATTGCTGCAAATCTACATAGAGTTATTTTGCCAAGACAAAGTCAAATTTGGGCAGTTATAAGACAAGAAGATTCATTGAAGCGAATAGCTTATTCTATCGCAAATACGTTTTTAGGAAGAATGTGCCTATCAGGTGACGTGTGTTCATTGGATGAACCACAGTGGAAAGTTATAGATGATGGTATTTCTTTCTACAAGAAAATCGCATCTATCATTAAAGATGGTAAAACATATTTTTATGGAAATAAGATAAGCAGCTATCGACATCCAAAAGGCTGGCAGGCAATATTTAGAGAAAGTATAGATGAAAGTAAAGCTTATATTGTAATCCATGGTTTCAATCAAGCCAAAGGGGTACAAGTACAGATAAATCTTAATTGTGATTATCATTTAGTAAATTATTACTCATATCAGGAGGAGCATATTTCTCTAAAAAATGGTGCATTAGAATATAGGATTCCTGATGATATGTATGCTGTTTGTTTGTATTTGGAAAAAGATAGTTAAATGGGTCACCATCATATAGTTGCTATTTACCTATTGAGATAGTATGCTAAAGAAAAAGAGGTAAATGCCTATGAAGTCAATATTAATAAAAGATACAACAAAAGAAGAAAGAGAAGAGATTATTAGGTCTTCCCTTGATTGTGGAGGCGGTTGTGAAAACTGCTCATCTTGTTGGTTAGGTGGTGGAAGTCCTTGGGATATATATCAGGACTATATAGATGGTAGGCGAGAGATTTCAGAGATTAATGCTGATTACATGTCAGTATATCGCCAGGACAGACAGATAAAGTAGGTAAGTGCTATGGCTCCAGACATTTCAACTTCAACAACAGAAGAGCGCAGATTATAGATAAATTATCCTACAGTTTTTCTAGACCAGGCTGATGCACCGCATCTGGCGCATCCATAGTATCTATAATATTTAGTGAATTTAGAGTCTCGCTTGCGGTAGATTGTGGCTCCACAGTTGCCGCAAGTGAAGACATATTTTACATTCATTTCTTTACTTTCGTAGTTTTCAACGCCTTTTTCTATACCTTGAGTAACACGCTTTATGTTGTAACCGTACACTTGGTTAACAACCTCTGCGTAATATTTCCACTTTCCAGTATGTCGCATACATCCTTTGCATGTATGCAGTAATTCATGAATTATAGTTTCCTTGCAGGCTGTTTCAGAAATTCTATCATCTTCTAAAAGTCTGGCAGCTATTTCAATTGAGTAGCTACCATCTGGGTTTAATTTACAGAGTCCCCAACGAGTTTTTGCTCTAGTATTAATTTTCCAAGATGAAATGTTTCCTAATTTGATTCCAAGATGAGTAACTTCATCTATGCATTGTTCTTTGAGTTTTACAAAATCCTTCAACGTTGTATATCCTTTGATTTTTATGTCAAGTCTGATATTGGAATTGTATCATATGTTATGATTAGATATAAGACAAGACAACAAGGAGCGACAAGAATGAAAAAGAAAAAACTATATACGATTTTGATTGTATCAGTGTTATGCATAGCAGATTATTTGTACTATGGAACTAGCAATGCAGGTAATGAGACAAATGATAATCCTTATACAATTGTAAATGATAATGTCCCATATTTTTCAGAGGAGGATTTGACTCGTACTGATGCTTTTGAAACATATAGTGAACTGGATTCTTTAGGCAGATGCGGAGTGGCATATGCAAATATTTGTCAGAAACTTATGCCTACAGAAGAGCGAGGCGAAATAGGAAGTGTAAAGCCTAGTGGATGGCATACAGTAAACTATCATGAATATGTAGATGGAAATTACCTATATAATAGATGCCATCTCATTGGATATCAGCTAAGTGGAGAAAATGCAAATGAGAAGAATCTTATTACAGGGACTAGATATCTAAATGTGGAGGGGATGCTTCCTTTTGAAAATCAGGTGGCTGAATATGTAGAAGAGACAGGTAATCATGTTTTGTATAGAGTCACACCTGTATTCGAAGGCGATAACTTGGTGGCTTCCGGTGTTCAGATGGAAGCCTACTCAGTGGAAGACCAGGGAGCAGGTGTTATGTTTAACGTATATTGTTACAATGTGCAACCGGGGATAACAATCGACTATGCTACTGGCGATAGTGAGCTAGAAAGTGATTCTTCTAAATGAAGGAATTGATTATGCCAACTGCAATGCCAAGAATCATAGCTGCTAATATAACAAAATTTATAAAGCGCATAGTGTATTGCTGTTTCTTGGCAACACCATATATTGTTCTACATTTTGGGCAGACAAACTGTTCTGGACTATACTTGACTAAGTGCTTTTTGCATTTCGGACAAAGAAAATATTGATTCATTAAGATTATCCTTTCTTTCAATATTATCTTTATTATAATTGTTATTATTGATTAACTCAAATTATGTCAAAAATATTTTAATATTTCGATATTTTGTAAAACTATTGTAATATATGGAAAAATTAGCTACAATAAGCAGGACGATATTGGAGTCTCCTACAGAGAATTATAGGAGATTACATGAAGAGATTTTTATTTATTGCTTGTTGTAGCATTTTTTTATTTACAGGATGCGGTCAAGCATCATATTTTCAATCAACGGAGCTTGTGGATTCCACAGAAGAGACACCTAAAGAGGACGAGATGGTTGAGGAATTATTGCCGGAAACTATTTTTGTTCAGGTTGCAGGTGCTGTTGAAAATCCAGATGTATATGAATTACCAGTTGGCTCCAGAGTCTATGCAGCAATAGAAGCTGCAGGAGGTCTGTTAGATTCAGCAGATGATAGCGACATCAATCAGGCATCAGTGCTTGAGGACGGACAGAAGCTATACGTATATACGGTAGAAGAATCCGAAGCGTTAAAGCAAGAGATGATTGCTTCGTCACAGCAGGACGACGGACTTGTCAATATTAATACAGCCAGCGCCGCTGAGCTTCAGTCATTGCCTGGAATAGGGGAGGCTAAAGCAAAACAGATAGTATCCTACAGAGAGGCTAACGGAGATTTTTCTTCGGTAGAGGATATTAAAAATGTTTCAGGAATTGGCGATGGTATTTTCAACCAAATTAATTCACTTATCAAAATATAAAGAACAGTATAGAGGATTGTTATGGCTAAAAAAGTTTTAGTAGTTGATGATGAAAAACTAATCGTAAAGGGAATTAGATTTTCACTTGAGCAGGATGGCATGGAAGTGGATTGTGCATATGATGGACAGGAGGCTCTTGATTTAGCTTCAGCCAATGCATACGATATGATTCTTCTTGATGTTATGCTTCCAAAGCTTGATGGGTTTGAGGTATGCCAAAGCATTAGAGAGTTTTCTAATGTTCCTATTGTTATGCTTACTGCTAAGGGTGACGATATGGATAAGATTCTTGGCCTCGAATATGGTGCAGATGACTACATTACTAAGCCTTTTAACATCCTTGAAGTAAAAGCACGTATCAAAGCCATTATGAGAAGAGCAGCTTTGGGACAGCCTGTTGCTACTGATCATAAAGCTGAGGAAAATATCGTAGAAAATGGCGATTTAGTTTTAGATAAGAGTAATCGCCGTCTTACAATTCTTGGTGTTGAATATAATCTTACTTCAAAGGAATTTGACATGCTTCTTTTGCTTGTCACAAATCCTAAGAAAGTATTTTCAAGAGAGGATTTGCTCCATACTATCTGGGGAGAGGACTATCCTGGTGATGAAAGAACAGTAGACGTTCATGTTAGACGTCTTAGAGAAAAGATAGAGCCAAATCCAAAGGAGCCAAAATACGTTCGCACAAAATGGGGCGTTGGCTATTATTATATGTAAAGTGGGTTGTTAATGAAAAAGTTATTTAGTCACGGTTATTTTCGCAGTATAGGTTTTAAAATAGCATTTATTATCATTTGCGTAGGCATCATTCCATTTGTGGTTTGCGTGCCTATTTCTATGCGTGCATATGAATCAGTTTCAATCAGAACTGATGCCACAAATCTTATGGCACAGGCCATTTCCTACAATAATCAAATAGTAACAAGCGGTTATCTTACAGGTGATGAGAATTCACTTCTTGACACCCAGCTTAAGGCTGTAGCGGAGAGTTACAATGGTCGAATTCTTGTGGTGAACTCTACCTTAAAGATAGTGAGAGATTCTTTTTCTGCAGATGTGGGAAAGACTGTTATTTGGGAAAATATCATTTATTCAATGCAGGGACAGTCATTGTATTACTATGATAAGTTGACCAATTATCTTATAGTTACAGTTCCTCTCACCAGCTCAGAGGGGGAGACTGTAGGTGTTTTGGTTATTAATAAATCAATGGATTACATCCTTACAAATGAAGATACTTTCCTTTCTTACATGTTGATAGGCGAGATTATTATTGTTTCATTGACACTTATAGTAGCGGTATTTTCTCATATTCATTTCACAAAGCCAATAAAGCGAATGTCTAAGTCGTTGGATGCTATTGTTCGTGAATATACAAGTGAGATGCCGGAGGAAGATTCATTCACAGAGCTACAGGATATTTCTTCTAAGTTCAACGAAGTAATTGGTAAACTACATTCCATAGATGAGTCTCGTCAGGAGTTTGTTTCAAACGTATCCCATGAGCTTAAGACACCACTTACGTCTATGAAGGTTTTAGCGGATTCTTTAAATGGATCAGAAGATGTACCTATAGAAATGTACAAGGAATTCATGCTTGATATTGGTGATGAAATCGACAGAGAAACCAAGATTATCAACGATCTTCTCAGTCTTGTTAGAATGGATAAGAGTGGTGCGCAGCTTAATGTTACAGCTGTAAATATCAACGAGCTTATTGAGCATATCTTAAAGAGACTTAAGCCTATTGCAGAGAAGTCTGATATTGAGGTTGTATATGAATCCTTCAGACCAGTTGTTGCTGAAGTTGATGAAGTTAAGTTTACACTGGTAGTTACAAATCTTGTTGAAAACGCTATTAAATATAATAACGAAGGTGGATGGGTTCATATTTCTTTGAACTCAGATCATCAATTCTTCTATATCAAGGTAGAAGACAATGGTCTTGGAATCCCTGAGGATTCAGTGGAACATATTTTTGAAAGATTTTATCGTGCAGACAAATCTCATTCTAGAGAAATTGGTGGAACAGGTCTTGGTTTGGCAATTACCAAGAGCGCCATTGCTATGCACAATGGTGAAATCAAGGTTCGTTCAAAGCTTAATGAAGGATCTACATTTGATGTGCGAATTCCTCTTAACTACATTGAAAAGGAGGTGCACTAATGAAAAGACTACTTAGCTTAATTCTTACAATTACATTAGCACTCTCTATGGTTTCATGTGGTTCAAAGAATGAAGAGTCGGACTATCAGATCTATTACTTGAAATCTGACAAAGCTGGAATCGTTCCAACTGCTTATACATTCCAGTCCGATGACACTGCAGAAATGGTGGAAGAGGCTATCAACGAGTTGGCTGAATCGCCAGATGACATAGACTACATCAATACAATCCCATCAGAGGTTGAAGCTAAAAGCTGGGAGATTAATGATGGAAACCTTAGTCTGTATTTAGTTGGCGGCTATGATTCGTTAGATACTTACACAGAGATACTTGTTAGAGCAGCTATCGTAAAGACGTTAGTGCAAATCGATGGTGTAGAATCTGTTTCTATCTACGTAAATGATGCGCCACTTGCTGATTCAAATGGCGATAGCATTGGTGCAATGACTGCAGATACTTTCATCGAGGATTTTGGTCAGGAGACAGACTCGCTTCTTTCTACAAATCTTACATTATATTTTGCTAGTGCAGATGGTATGTCTACAGTGGCAGAAACGAGAGAAGTTTACTACAGTCGTAATGTTACAATTGAGCGACTTGTCATAGAACAATTACTGAAGGGGCCTGATTCCGATGAGCTTCTTTCAGCAATTCCACCAGGAACAAAATTAAACTCAATTTCTGTTTCAGAAAGTGGAGTGTGTATAGTAAACTTTGACGCTGCTATTGAGTCTACAGTAACAGGTGTCACTGAAAATGTTACTGTGTACTCAATTGTAAACTCATTGACAGAACTGGATAATATTAAGCAAGTGCAGATTCTTGTTAATGGAGATACCCCCCACATTTCAAATGTGGATGTGGATTTATCGTCTTCAATTTCTCGTAATGAGGATATTATCAATGAGCTTGCTGATCAAGAGGAAGAGGACGAAGAGCTATATCTAGAAGATGATAGCGATTTCGACTATACAGAAACAGAAGAATAATTTTTAACAAGGAGGACATATGTTACGAGGTCGAAGACTTTGTAAGATTTCCTTGTTGATAATAATAACGATTGCTTTTAGTGTATATGGCCCCTGGGATTATCTGGGGGTCTATACAAAAGCTAATGCAGCTGATTGTATGCCAGAAGGCACTCAGGTGCAGGCTGTTGGCAGGGTTTATCATAAGGAAATCAAAAACGACAGTGTACTCTATTATGTAAGAAATGCTACCGTTGACTCTGAAATAGGTAGGCTTTCAAATACATCATTTATTTTCAAATTTAATTCAGATGAAATCCCAAATTATTGCAAACTAAATATTAAAGGTAAGGTTAGTCATTTTATGACTGCTAGAAATGATGGCGCTTTTGATATGAACAATTATTATCAGTCAATGGGGCTGTATTTTGAGCTGTCTAATCCTGAAGTTTTAGGATACAGCTGTGGCTTATTATCAGGAAAAGATATTTTATATAAGCTTAGCAAAGCGCTTGACGGTGTTTATCACTGGGCGCTACCAGGTGAAGAAGCAGGCTTTTTATCTAGCATTGCTATTGGTAATAAAGGTGATTTATTAGGAGACCTAAGAGAGCTTTTTCAAACGGTAGGAGTGGCGCATGTGCTTGCTGTTTCGGGACTTCATGTATCTGTTGTGTGCATGTCATTCTATAAACTTCTGAGACGACGGGGAAAAAGCTTTATTTGTGCTGGAATCCTTGCTGGAATAGTGGCTGTTTTTTACGGATTACTTACAGGGGGAAGTATATCTTCAGTGAGAGCGATTTGCATGTTTCTGATATTTCTTTTGGCGGACATTTTAGGAGAGGCATATGATTCTTTGACAGCGTTGGCTGTTGTGGCAGATTTTCTACTTCTGGGAAATCCATTGCTTATCAGAAATGGAAGCTTTATTTTTTCCTTTGGAGCAATTCTTGGTATTTGGTATGTAGCGCTACCTTTAAGTGGGATATATGGAAAGTATTGTAACGAAAGAAAGAAGCTTATGAAATCAGATGACGGCTTTGGAAAAGCAATTAAAAAGCCAATCCATAGAGTCATTGTTGAATATTTCGTATCTAGCTTTATTTTTTCTATTGGTATATATGGGGCAATGCTTCCGATTGTTACTCAAATGTATCATGAAACTCCGGTTTATTCTTCAATCCTTAATTTATTAATCTTGCCGCTTATGCCGGTGCTGCTTGGGCTAGGTTTGTTTGGTGGATTTCTTGGACTAATCTATTTACCACTGGGAAAGCTTATTCTGATGCCATGTCATTTTGTTATTTACATTTTTGAAATGATAGCGTCAATGTTTTCGAAGCTACCAAATGCTAATGCAATTGTTGGGCACCGTGGAATTATAAGAATTGTCATTTATTATGGATTAATATTTGTGGCATGGCGTCTTTCTGAATTGTTTAATAGCCATATCGATGCTGAGCTAATTAATCCTAGAACCAGAATATCGTATATACGAAGGAAAATGCTTGTTACAATGGGGCTTTTCATAGTAGTGATTTGCACATGGTTCATCCCTTCTAAACAATCATTCGAAGTGGATATCTTGGATGTAGGACAGGGGGATGGCATATATATTTCCTCTCAGGATGGTGTGAGATTTTTCATAGATGGAGGAAGCACCAGCTCCGATGCTGTTGGAAAATATACGTTGCTTCCTTTTCTTAAATATAAAGGAGCCAGCCATATTGATTATTGGTTTCTGTCTCATATGGACATGGATCATGTATCCGGTGTATTAGAACTACTTGAGTCTGGGTATAGAATCGATAATATTGTGCTTTCAGCAGAGATACCTAGCGACGAAACTTTGGGCCGATTACTGGAATTATGTATAGCTAATGGCACCAATGTTCTATACATGAACCAGGGAGATAAGTGTGGCAGTAGACATCTCACATTTACTTGCATCTATCCCTTTGATGGAATAGTCAGTGATGACATTAATGCACTGTCATTGGCATTATTGATGGAGTATGACAAGGATGGTGACGGAACTGTTGATTATTCAGGATTCTTTGGAGGAGATTTAGGCGCTGAGCAAGAGATAGCTATTGCCCAGTCGGGAAAAGTGGGACATGTTAACCTACTGAAAGTTAGCCACCATGGCAGCCGATTCAGCTCTGATTCAGAGTTTTTATCCCTACTGGCCCCTGATGTTGCTGTTATCAGTTGCGCCAAGGTAAATCGCTACGGCCACCCAGCCGCCGAAGCCGTCGAACGCATTGAGGCCGCGGCAGGAAGCATTTATTACACCATGGACTCAGGCCGCGTGAGAGCGAGGGCAGGGGGAGTTGATGTGTTTACACGGTAGTTATGCCTATTCTGGATGAACTACTATCTATGACTTCTTGTGGGCTACTTAAGGAAAAAGCCCACAAGAACTTGGCTTCGCCAAGCAATATTTTCTTTCAGAAAATATTGGTCTATGTCCGGTTCTTGTTTTTCTGATGAAAAACAAAAACCTATAGTTGATTTTTGCGCTTAGATAGTAGGGAATGAGCTGGTTCTTACTATCTAATGGCGAAAACATTATTTAGATAGTAATGAACTGGTGAAATCTTACTATCTGGTAAGAAAAAAGAGTTATAGATAGTAAGCCATGACAGATTTCTTACTATCTAATGGCGAAAATATTATTTAGATAGTAATGAATTGGTGAATTCTTACTATCTGGTAAGAAAAAAGAGTTATAGATAGTAAGCCATGACGGAAATCTTACTATCTGATGGTGAAAACATTATTTAGATAGTAATGAACTGGTGGTTTCTTACTATCTAGTGAGAAAAAAGAGTTATAGATAGTAAGCCATGACAGATTTCTTACTATCTAATGAGAAAAACTAGATTTAGATAGTAGGACATGAGTGAATGCTTACTATCTTGTGGATAAATAGTAATTTTGATAAAAGAAAGGAATTAAAAGTATGAATATAGAAGTATTAAAAGAGGAACTAACACAAATTACAGAACAGAAAAAATTTGTATTGAATGAACTATCAAATTATAGTGATCTTCTAGATAAAACTCTTGTATTGAAGAAAAGCAATGGCATTTACCAATACTATTATAGGGATGCAGATGATAATTTAGAGTATATTTCTGCAGCGGATAAGGATATAGCAAAACGTTTAGCGCAGAAAGATTATTATGAGAAAATGCTAACAAATCTTCATAGGCAGGAGATGGCCATAAAAAGATTTATATTAAAATATAATTGTGCTAGTGTTAGTAATTTGTATGAAAAGTTATCTGATGGAAGGAAACAATTGATAAATCCTATTATCAAATCAGATGCTGATTATATTAAAGAGTGGTATGGGAAGTATTGTGGAGCACAAAATAAATATGACAAGTCATCATCTTATACGACAAACAATGGTGAGGAGGTGAGGTCTAAATCAGAAAAGATTATTGCTGATTTGTTTTACCAATATGGTGTTATTTATCAATATGAGCCTGAGATAATCCTACATAATGGGATTAAGTGCTATCCAGATTTTGTTTTATTGAACATACGAGAAAGGAAGACTTATTTTTGGGAACATTTTGGCTTAACATCCGATAATACATATTCAGATAAAAATCTAGAAAAGCTTGCAAGATATGAGAAATCTGGAATTATTTCCGGAGAAAATCTAATAATATCTACAGAAGCCTATGGAATAAATTTGGATGTGAATTTGATTGAGCATAAAATTAAGTTATTTTTGTTGTAGTTCATATTGCGTGTAATCTAAATTCAGTAATTGTTCGGTGGTTCTTGGATGAAATAATAAATTGTTTGTAATACAATGTCTTTAGTGATGTTGTAAACAGAAAGGGAGAATGCTAGATGAAAACACAACATAAGAAAAGAAAGAAAAAAAGAATTAGGACTATTTTGATAATTGACTTTGTTTTATTATTACTAGCTGGAGGTTGCATTTTCTACATATTAAATGGAAAAGAATCAGATGATACAGCCACGGAGCTAAATGGAAATAACGAGATTCAGGAAGAGAGTTCGAAGGATTCAAGTGGTGATAATGGCAACGCTTCAGAAACTAGCGAAGATATTGATGATTCTACAATCACATTTGCAGATTTAGCGAAGTATAGCTATTCGTTTTCCAGCGGAGCTGGTGGTTGGGAAGATGATTTTGATATAGAAAAAGATGGATATTTTCATGGCAGTTATCACGATTCTGATATGGGTGATACTGGTGAAGATTATCCAGATGGCATTCGATATTATTGTGACTACGAAGGACATTTTGAGAATATTCAAAAGGTGGACGAATATACTTATAAAATGCAGATGAAGGATATTACAATTCTTAATGATGATAAGGAGTATATTGCTGATGGAGTGAAATATGTTCCACTTTCGCCATATGCCCTTAGTGGTGCAGATGAGGTTGATATTTATATGCCAGGTAAAACTGTTTCGGAAATTGATGAACAAGTACAGAGATGGTTATTCATAGACTATCAAGAGCAGCAGGATACATTAGAAAATTTGGCATTAGTAAATGTAGCAGAAAATCAAGGTATTGTCAGCAGTGAGAGAATTTCTGCAAAGAAAGAAGCTGAAGGTTTCTATAATACAACAGAAAACAGCTATGATTATTATAGCGATATGCTCTCTGAAGCGTTAACTACTGCTGATATGGTTGAAATAACTTCTTCACAGGTAAGAATTAGTGATGATTGCCTCAATAATATTTGGAGAGTAATAAAGTACAATACAGATGAGGTTGAATTTAACAAGATTCTTGAAGAACAGAGGCAATGGTTAAAGGACAGAGATGCTAAAGCACAAGAGTCAGCGGACGAATATGATGGTGGTAGCTTTGCGTCTGTTGCATATAATGATACTTATGCCAGTGTCACAATGGAGCGCTGCAAAAAGTTACTGGAGTATATAGAATAGGAAAAATATGACACTTACAACTTTATGCTATTTAATAAAAGATAATAAATATTTGATGCTACATCGCACCAAGAAGGAGCATGACATAAATGCTGGAAAATATATTGGTGTTGGTGGACATGTTGAAGAGGGAGAATCGCCTACTGATTGCATTAAGCGAGAGGTAATGGAAGAAACTGGATTGACACTAAATTCTGTAAAAATGCGAGGCTATATCACTTTCGTTATGGGGGATGAGACTGAGCATGCTATTCTTTTCACCAGCGATGATTTCTCTGGGGATTTGGCAGAATCTTGTAGCGAAGGTGAGCTGACTTGGGTTGATATTGATAAGGTGATGGACCTGAATCTTTGGGAGGGGGATAAGGCTTTCCTGAAGATTCTTATGAACCAAGACCAAGAGAGGAAGTGTGAGTTTTTCTCGATTAAGTTGGTGTATGATAGTCACGATAATCTTATTCAAACTATATATGAATAATAGTATATTTAATCTATTATTTACTTTATAACAGTAATTCAAATTCTGTATGAATCATATTAGCTATATGATATCAGTATTAATAATTTTGAAGGACATAAAATCGATATGACAAAACTAGAAGAATTACACAGCAAAATGGTACAGGTACATGACAAAGCTCAGAGTTTATTTGAGATGGATAATGTACCATCTATGCTAAAAAATGAATATAGAAACAAGGTGTCACAGTATGATAACATGTTTGATTCTATAGAAACTATGAAGGGACTTACATCAAAAGAGGATACGCTAGAGAATCTCATAAATCAGCAGATAGAAATTCTAAACGTAAGAATCAAATGGGAGCTTGACTGGGCAAAAAGAGTTATAGAGCGACTTTAATGAATATAAGATAACCAAACTGTTTTATTGATTTAACAGTATTTTTGTGGTAGGATAAGACACGAAAAGCGATGACAGAAACAGTAGTATTTGTGAAAGCTAAGAGAGAGGACGCCTAGGCTGGAAGCGTCTAGCGGAAGCATTTATGAACACCATTCTCGAGCTGAGCGTAGAAGCCTTTTGGTGAAGCGCCTCCGGGTAGTTCCGTTAAAGACAAAATGAGTGAAACACTAAGGTGGAACCGTGTATTAAAATGAATGATGCACCCTTAGGATTGCTAGAAGTAGCTTTCCTATGGGTGTTTTTTATTTTACACCCTTGGTAATGTACAGATTTCATTACATTTTAAAAGGAGAAAAGCAATGGTTAATTTCAAAGAAGATGAGGCATTAAACACTCTCAATCACTCATGTGCTCATATGATGGCACAGGCTGTAAAGCATCTTTATCCAAACGCTAAGTTTTGGGTTGGTCCAGTTGTAGAGGAAGGATTCTACTATGATATGGATCTTGGCGATGTTATGCTTACAGATGAGGATATCGCAAAAATCGAAAAAGAAATGAAGAAGGTCGCTAAGACAGGAGCTAAGATTTATCGTCGTGAGATTTCTAAGGCTGAGGCATTAGAGGAGTTCAAGGATGATCCTTACAAGGTAGACCTTATCAATAATATGGATGAGGATTCAACAGTAATTTCTTGCTACGATCAGGGAGATTTTACAGATCTCTGTCGTGGACCTCACGTTGACAATGTAAAGCTTTGCCGTTACTTCAAGCTTATCAAGCACTCTGGTGCATATTGGAAGGGCGATGCTGAGAATCAGGTACTTAACCGTGTATATGGTGTTTGCTTCCCAACACAGGAGCAGCTTGATGAACATCTTGCACTTCTTGAGGAAGCAAAAGAGCGTGATCACAGAAAGATTGGCAAGGATATGCAGCTTTTCATGGCTGACGATTTAATTGGTCGTGGACTTCCAATGTACCTTCCAAATGGTTATACAATCTGGACAGAGCTTGAGAATTACATCCGTAATAAAGAGCGTAAGCTTGGTTACCTTCACGTTATGACACCATGTGTTGGTACAGTTCAGCTTTACCAGACATCTGGTCACTGGGATCACTACAAGGAGAACATGTTCCCAGCTATGGAAGTAGAAGGTGAGAACTTTGTTCTTCGTCCAATGAACTGCCCACACCACATGAGAATCTTCGCTAACCGTCCACACTCATACAAGGAGCTTCCAATTCGAATCGCTGAAATCGCTCACGATTTCCGTTTCGAGTCTTCAGGAACACTTAAGGGTATTGAGAGAGGACGTCACTTCTGCCAGAATGATTCACATATCTTCTGTACACAGGAGCAGATTAAGGACGAGGTTAAGAGCGTTTGTGATCTTATCTTCAGCACATACGAAGATTTCGGAATCACAGATTACAGATGTGTTCTTTCTCTTCGTGATCCAGCTGATACAAAGAAGTATCACCAGGATGATGATATGTGGAACACTGCAGAGCAGGCTCTTCGTGAGACTCTTACAGAAATCGGTATTGAGTTCACAGAGGAAATCGGAGAGGCAGCATTCTACGGACCAAAGCTTGATGTTAACGTTAAGCCAGCTATTGGTAACGAGATTACACTTTCTACATGCCAGCTTGACTTCTGCTTACCAGCTAAGTTTGACCTTACATACACAGATGCAGAGTCTAACAAGCAGACACCTGTAGTTATCCATAGAGCTATCCTTGGTTCACTTGATAGATTTATGGCTTACATTCTTGAGGAGACAAAGGGAAATCTTCCACTTTGGCTTGCACCTACACAGGTTAAGGTGCTTCCTGTAAAGAATGATGATGAAGAGCTTAATGCATACGCACAGAAGCTTGTTGATGCACTCAATGATGCAGATGTACGTGTTGAGTTTGATACTCGTTCAGAGAAGCTTGGATACAAGATGCGTGAAGCACAGATCCAGAAGGTTCCTTATCTTGCTGTACTTGGTAAGAATGAGGAAGCTGAAGGAACAGTTTCATACAGACTTCATGGCGAGCAGGGCACTACAACAGTTTCATTTGATGAGTTTGTAGAGCTTATTGTTAATGAAATCAAGACAAAGGGTCGAAATAAATAATTAAAAGATAGGGTGCCTGGTATTATGCCAGGCACTTTTTGTTTATTATGGAAAATATGAATGAATGTAGGCTTTGTCCTAGAGATTGCAAAGTTAATAGAGTAAATTCAAGAGGGATATGTCAGGTATCTGATAAGCTTAAGATAGCCAGAATCGCCTTGCATTATTGGGAAGAACCATGTATTTCAGGCGAAAGCGGCAGCGGAGCTGTGTTTTTTTCAGGATGTAATCTTCACTGCGTATTTTGTCAGAATGAAGAGATAAGCCATGGGAAGGTTGGCAAGGAAATCTCTGTAGAAGAGTTGGCGCGTCAGTTTGTTAAGCTCCAAAAACAAGGTGCAAACAATATAAATCTTGTAACAGGTACCCACTATATCCCGCAGATTGTTCAGGCGGTGAAGCTGGCTAAAGCTGGTTTGGAAGATGGTAGTCGTCTTGAGATACCTGTAATTTACAATACCAGTGGCTATGAGAAGGTGGAATCATTAAAGCTTCTAGAAGGAATAGTAGATGTATATCTGCCAGATTTTAAATATATGGATGAAGCGTTGGCTGGAAAATATTCACATGCATCAGATTATCCTGAGGTAGTAAAAGCGGCTATTGATGAGATGGTTCGCCAGTGTCCGACTGTGGAGTTTGATGAGCAGGGGTTTGTTAAATCCGGCGTCATAGTTAGACAGCTTTTATTGCCAGGCCATGTTAAGGATGGGAAAGCGATTATAAAATACTTGTATGACAAATATCAGGATAATATTTTCATTAGCATGATGAGTCAATATACACCGAGGCCTCATGTAGCTTCAAAATATCCCGAATTAAACAGAAGAGTTACTAAACGTGAATACGATAGCCTTATTAATTACGCTTTGGATTTGGGCATAGAAAACGCTTTTATACAGGATAGAAAAGTAGCAAAGGAGAGCTTTATTCCAGAGTTTTCTAACGAATGGGATTAGTTTATAGAATATTATTTCTTTTCAATATTCACTAGTAGTTAATCTGGATTTAGGCTATACTTTTACCTATGAGACGTATAGATGAAGATATTAGTTCAGGACAATTTCAAAATATATATTTGCTTTATGGTGAGGAAGACTATTTAAAGCTTCAGTACAAGAACAAGCTCTTGAAGGCACTTGTAAATGAAGGTGATAATATGAACTTCACCAAATACGAAGACAATGGCATCAATGTAGGCCAGGTAATTGACCAGGCTGAGACAATGCCATTTTTTGCTGAGCACAGAGTCATTCTTATAGAAAATAGCGGATTTGGAAAAAAGATGCCTGAGGATTTGGGCAACTATTTATCTAGTATTCCGGATTTCACTATATTTATTTTTGTAGAGCCTTCTGCAGATAAAAGAGGAAAGCTATATAAGGCAGCGAAAGCTGCAGGTCGTGAAATCGAGATGAATATGCCAAATGAAAGTGTTTTGGCTAAATGGGTTGGTGGTCAGCTAAACGCTGCTGGCAAGCAGATGAAAAGAGACGCATGGTCTCAGTTTTTGAACATGACCCACGATTCAATGGATAATATGGCCACAGAGCTTGATAAGCTTGTTTCTTATGTTGGGGATAGAAATCAAATAACACTTGAAGATGTTAATGCTATTTGTATTGCTCGAGTAGAGACAAAGATTTTCGATATGCTAAATGCTATTTCTGCCAAGGATCTGAAAAAGACATTGGATTTGTATCAGGATATGCTTTCTGCGAAGGAGCCTCCTATGCGAATTCTGACTATGATAGTTCGCCAGTTCAGACAGATGAAGGTTATCAAGGAGTTGTCGGCATATGGCAACAATGCAGGAACGATAGCAAGCAAAGTTGGAATGCCAGATTTTGCTGTCAGACGAACAATGCAGCTGGCTAACAATTTTTCTGCAAAGGAAATTACTAATCTATTAAATGATGCGGCTGATTTTGAGGAGCAGTTTAAGACTGGTCGTTTGGATGAAAAGCTTGCAGTAGAACTTATTATTATGAAATACGCAGGTAAATAAAAATGGCCCTGTCCCTATGTGTGGGACAGGGCTTTATTTTATTTTACGCATGTCTTGTTTTTTCCTGTTTCCTTGGCTTCGTATAAGGCAGCATCAGCTCGTTTAAATACTGATTCGGCAGTGTCGCCGGCGATGAAAGCGGTAAGCCCAAGGCTTACAGTAGGAGAGTCTATTCCATCAAATTTGATGCTGGAGACTCGTTTTCTGGCTTCTTCAATATTGGATAGAACATCATCTAGCTTTAATGTAGGGGCGATAAACATGAATTCTTCGCCGCCCCAGCGTCCGATAATTCCACTAGGAAGTTTTTCGACTTCATTATCCAGCTGCTTAGCTAGCTCTACCAGAACCTTATCACCCATTACATGGCCGTAGGTGTCGTTTATTTCTTTAAAATTATCAATATCCGCAATACCGATAATCATATCAAAGCCGTTTTTATTCGCTCTATCAATAGCGTTTGAAACAAGCTTGTTGAGCATTCTGCGATTATATAATCCTGTTAGTTCGTCAGTATCTGCAATCTCCTGCAGCTTTTCGTTGGCCTCTTGAAGCTCGGCAGCTGTGACGTTAATAAAATTGGCCAAACGACGTACCATAGAAACCTGACTGTGCATTTTTTGCTCTTCTGGAATAGGCAGAGCTTTGTCGCCGTTAAATGATGGCTGAGCAATAGCCTTTTCACCTTCGCGAATGCTAATTGCTATCAATGTGACATGATGCTCGATGATGTGGTCCTCCATGCGCATAATCTCACCACTAGAGTAGAATCCAGAGGTTGGAGAGATGGCTGCAAATGGTGCTGTTTCCTTGTTAATAAGGTATTTCCAGTAAAGTCGCCGAACTCCACAGCTATACAAGAATATTGCTTGTGGTGCGAAGGACTTTACTTTTTTTACAAGAGCAATTACGTCTTCCTTGATTACATCAGGGTCTCCGTAGGAAAGATTGATTGGAGTTCCCGGGTCGATATCTGCGGCGAGTATAATGGAGTTATCATCGTGATTGCAGGAAAATGGTAGTCTAAGCACCTCGTTGCCATGCTGATGAGACATTATTGGGAATTCCAATATGTTTGAAAAGAAGTTTTCATCAGCCTGGATATCCAAGTACTTGCTATATACTTTACCGGCAGGGGTATTATTAATTTCGAATAGCTGCTTACCTTTTATTTTTGTGACTGTTAATTCCTTGCCTAATGCTTTCCAGCCTATTGCGTGGTGCACATCGATATGAAAATCTGGACCGGAATAGGTTATCACAAGGACACCATTAGGAGAGATGTCATTGTCATTTATAACACATGTATTTTCGTCTGATATATTAACAGCGGCACTTCCTCCGCCGAATACGAAAATATCTTTATGGCATTTTTCTACGTTATTTAAAATTATATGACTGTTAATTGATTTGAGGGTAATAAGTAATTCGGCGGCAACGATATTATTTGTTGAATCAATGAAATCAGAGATACTTTTACCAATAGTATCTTCGTTTCCAGGGATGCATTTGAAAAGTTTTACTTGGGTTGATGTGCTTTCAAAAACTGAGACAGAAATAACCATTCCTTCGTCGACTAGATGGCCATCGCAAATGCCTCCATTTGTACTTGTTCCACCAATAGACGCAGTTGGAAAAGCATCAAGAATCTCAGATTTAACAATGTCTATTTCTGATTTGTCGATACCGTTTGTATAAATATGAAAGAGAATAGATGAATATGAATCATTGTCGATGTCTTTGTGTAAAGAATCGAGCGCATTTTCTAGATGAGATATATTCTCTAGTTCAAAGTTATATTGTTTCAAATTATCGCCCTCATTGCATTTACATACTCCCTCTTTAAATATACATAATACTGTATGATAAATCATGCAAATTGTGTGAAGTATTTGTTACAAATGAAGGGGGATATCATCGGTAATTCTTTAGTAGTCAGGAACTTTTTTCTTTGCTAAAATTAAAATATGGATAAAGAAAAAACAATTACGAAAATACATATTTCAGAGGTGACGGAAAAGGCGCGCATCTCAGTGCAAGCAACTCTTGAGAATAAAAAGCTGGAGTTGCCGACAGAGTATGCTGTTCTAGATGAAAAGGAGCAAGAAGAGTTTACTACTAAGTTTGGCAATAAAGGTATCCCTATAGAAAACATCATTCAGATGTGGCAAAACTCAGTTAGAGAAGTTGATTTTACTGGAAGCGTTTCAAAACTTGATTTGATAGTAGTGAATGATCAAGGTGTTTTCCAGTGGGAAAATATTAAAATATATAAATTTACATTTTCATCAGGTCGTGCAATCCACGTTGTATTGCCAACACTAGAAGAAGGATACAAATATAATCGACGTCGGGGAGTTCGTATTAATATTGATAAGGTAATGGAGGTTGAGCAGGACGATATAATGTATTCGGTTATCGTTCGAGATTTATCATATTGCGGTGTGGGCTTTGTGGAGCCTTTAGGTTCTCAAATTGATCCGAATCGAGAGTTTATACTGCATCTTCTTGAGGATACAGATGATGGAGAGAGAGAAGTAGGAAAGTTTTTTGGAAGGGTTATCAATCAAAAGGAAGATGAGAATGGTGGCGTTTTTAGTGGATGTACTATTTCTTCAGATCATGCCGCCTTTCTACAAAGATATATTGCAACAAAACAAATTGAGGCTATTAGGGGAAAAGGCGCTCAGTCTGGTATAAAACGAATTAAAACAGGTGAGTTTTGGAAAGAAGATATAGCGGAAGAGATTAGTAAATCTGAAGAAGATAACATTGAGGAATAAAAAATAACACAAAAAAAGCATCGGCTGACGGGACCGATGCTTTTAATTATTTCGTATTTAAATTAAGCAAGTGTGTTTACAAGCTTTGAAAGACGAGATACCTTACGGCTAACTGTGTTGTCGTGGTAAACGCCCTTAGAACCAGCCATCTCGATAACCTTGATAGCAGCCTTAAGCTCAGCCTCTGCAACAGCCTTATCTCCAGCCTCTACAGCAGCCTCAACACGCTTAACGTATGTCTTAACCTCTGATCTGATTGCCTTATTACGCTCTGTTCTGATAGCTGTTACCTGAACACGCTTCTTAGCAGACTTAATATTTGCCATGTGTTGCTACACCTCCAATTTGTATAATTATAAAATGTTCAAATTAAATACGTTGTAGCCGGACACGGACAGTTCAACGCATACTCAAATATAATAGTTAATGAATCCCAAGTTGTCAATAGTTTGAGAATATTTTTATTGAAATAATGTAAATATTTCTACTTATCTAATAAAAACTGGGCAAGAACCTGATTACTTACATCTATTCCTATGTCGGTAAGGAACAGACGACCTTCTTTTGCGTCCATAAATCCCTGGTTTCTAAGGGCAGTAATGATTGGACCATATATTGCTTCGATATCAATTCCGAACATATTAAAGAAGTCAGAACGATTGACACCATCTATTTTTCTAAGACCTAAGAACATGAATTCTTCCATGGCCTCTTTTTTGGAAAGGGTTTCTTCATTGTCATAGAAAGGAGAGGAAAGCTCAGTAGATATTTCCTTGCCTTCAGCGATTTGCTCGGCAATTTCGCAGTATTTGTATATGTCACGAATGTTGTCTGCACGTCTGTTTTGATACAGGGTAGCAGCGCCAAGGCCAAGTCCTAAATAAGGAACACGGTCCCAATAGCCAATATTGTGGCGGCAAACCTTTCCACCGCGGGCATAATTGGAGATTTCGTAACGTTTATAACCTTTCTTTTCAAGATAGTCCATTGTGTATTTATACAAATGATAAGACTCTTCGTCGGTAGGTAAATCCTCGGTTTCCATGCCTGCATGCTGCTTAACAGCATCAAACTTGTATTTATCGTAGAATGGAGTGCCTTCCTCGATAATCAAAGAGTAAGCAGAGATATGTTCTGGTCGAAGCATAGTGACTGCGTTTAGGGTGTGTTCAAGTTTTTCCACTGTTTGGTGAGGCAATCCTGTCATGATATCCACATTTACATTATCAAAACCTGCCTTTCGAACTAAATCAAAGGTGTGAAGGAAACGATTGTAGTCGTGGATTCGGCCAAGCTCCTTTAATTCATCATCATTTGCTGACTGCAGACCAATGGACAGTCTGTTGATTCCGACGCTACGGTATACATTGAGCTTTTCAGCGGATAATGTTCCCGGGTTACACTCAACAGATATCTCAGCCAATGGATTGACTCTAAAGGATGATTTGACGGTGGTAATAATTGAATCCATCAAATCCTCAGAAAGCCAAGATGGAGTGCCACCGCCAACGTAAATTGTAGCAACCTCTACACCGTGGACCTGACTTGCCATATATTTTATTTCAGTGCACAAAGCAGCGACATAACGCCGCTGCATTTTTTCATCAAACACTCCTGAAAGGAAGTCGCAATATAAACATTTTTTTACACAGAATGGTATATGAATATATAGTTCGATAGGAGTCATTTTAATCCTCGTCCAATTTAAGAACACTCATGAAGGCTTCTTGTGGAATTTCTACATTGCCAACCTGACGCATTCGTTTTTTACCTTCCTTTTGCTTTTCAAGAAGCTTTTTCTTACGTGAAATATCACCACCGTAGCATTTTGCTAAAACGTCCTTACGCATAGCCTTAACAGTTTCTCTGGCGATAACCTTTGAACCAACTGCAGCCTGGATAGGAATTTCGAAAAGGTGACGTGGAATCTCTTCTTTAAGTTTTTCGCACATTTTACGTCCACGCTCGTAAGCAGTACCAGAGAAGACGATGAATGAAAGTGCATCAACCTCTTCTTTATTAATAAGAATATCAAGCTTAACCAAGTCAGACTTCATGTATCCCTTCATTTCATAGTCAAATGAAGCGTATCCTCTAGAACGACTCTTTAGAGCATCAAAGAAATCATAGATAATTTCATTGAGTGGAAGAGTGTACTTGATAAGTGCTCTGGTTTCTTCCATATATTCCATTGAAATATACTGGCCACGACGCTCCTGACAAAGGTCCATAATTGCACCAATGTATTCGCTGGTAACCATGATTTCAGCCTCAACGATTGGCTCTTCCATGTATTCAATCTCACTAGGATCAGGGAGATTACTTGGGTTTGTAAGCTCTATCATTGTGCCATCTGTTTTGTAAACTCTGTAAACTACGCCCGGAGCAGTAGTAACAAGGTCTAGATTATATTCTCGCTCGAGACGCTCCTGGATGATTTCCAAATGAAGAAGTCCAAGGAAACCACAACGGAATCCAAAACCAAGTGCAACTGATGTCTCTGGCTCGAACTGCAAAGCTGCATCATTAAGCTGAAGCTTTTCAAGGGCATCACGAAGATCTGGATACTTAGCGCCATCTGCTGGATATAATCCGCAGTAAACCATAGGATTAACTTTTTTGTATCCTGGAAGTGGCTCGGCAGCAGGAGCATCAGCGTGAGTGATTGTATCACCAACACGAGTGTCGCGAACGTTTTTGATGGATGCAGTCATATAACCTACCATTCCAGCTGGGAGTTCATCACAAGGAATGAACTGACCGGCACCGAAGTAGCCTACTTCTACAACATCAAATTCTGCACCAGTAGCCATCATTTTGACGCTGTCGCCAACCTTTAATGTACCTTCTTTTACTCGACAAAATACGATAACGCCCTTGTAAGGGTCATACAGTGAATCGAAAATCAATGCCTGAAGAGGTGCGTTAACATCCCCTGATGGTGGTGGCAATTGATTAACTATTGCTTCAAGAACGTCATGTATATTAAGACCAGTCTTGGCAGAAATCTGTGGAGCATCCTGTGCCTCAAGACCAATGACATCTTCAATTTCTTCGATTACTCGTTCAGGATCTGCAGATGGCAAATCGATTTTGTTGATGACAGGAATAACATCCAAATCGTGATCAAGTGCAAGGTAAACATTGGCAAGAGTCTGCGCTTCAATACCTTGAGCTGCATCAACAACGAGAATCGCACCATCGCAAGCAGCGAGAGAACGAGAAACTTCGTAATTAAAATCCACGTGACCTGGGGTATCAATAAGATTGAAAATGTATTCATTTCCATCATCGGCTTTATAAATGATTCTTACAGCCTGTGATTTGATTGTGATTCCACGCTCACGCTCCAAATCCATGTTATCAAGGACCTGGGCCTGCATTTCACGCTCAGTAAGAGTGCCAGTCATCTGTATGATACGATCGGCAAGGGTTGATTTGCCGTGATCGATATGTGCAACAATGCAAAAATTTCTGATTTTACTTTGATCCATAAAACACCTCTATATTAATGTAATTATTTTTGCAAAAAACGATGATATTTACAAAAATGATTGCCCTCATATATTACCAAAGCTTAGGAAAAATAACAATTATATAACATTAATAAAGAAAGTATAAAAAATATCTTAAGGCGGTTGACAAAAGGGGACCCTAGGTGTAAATTAACATCAGAAAATGATTAGCACTCCAATCGGATGAGTGCTAACAACATAAAACTGAGTGGGAGTGAGGTGAATGTATGGCTGATATCGAACTAGATGAGAGAAAAGTTAAAATCTTAAATGCAATCATTAAGAATTACCTTGAAACTGGTGAGCCAGTTGGTTCAAGAACAATATCAAAATACACTGATTTGAATCTTAGTTCAGCTACCATCCGAAACGAGATGTCAGATCTTGAGGATTTAGGCTATATAGTTCAGCCACATACATCGGCAGGTCGTATTCCTTCAGATAAAGGTTACAGATTTTATGTAAACAACCTGATAGCTGAGAAGGACAAAGAAGTTGCTGACATGCAGGAATGGATGATTGAGAAGACAGAAAAGATGGAAAGCCTTCTCAAGAATGTAGCAAAAACACTTGCAAACAATACCCAGTATGCCACATTAGTTTCAGCTCCTTCAGTTGTTTCAAATAGATTAAAGTTCGTTCAGCTTTCAGCTGTTGATGAACACCAGGTACTTTCAGTAGTTGTCATGGATGGCAACATCGTTAAGAACAAAATTATCAATGTGGATAAGCCACTTGATAATGAAACAATGTTAAAGCTTAACATGCTCCTTAACACAAATCTTAACGGCCTGACAGTTGACCAGATTAATCTGGCAGTTATATCCAGATTAAAGGAGCAGGCAGGTATCCATGATGAGATTGTAGAGCAGGTACTTGACACCGTAGCAGAGACAATCACTGAAGGCGATGATTTACAGGTTTATACTTCAGGTGCTACCAACATCTTCAAGTATCCAGAGCTTGCAGATTCAAAGAAGGCTTCTGAATTATTAGATACATTCGAAGAAAAACAATCACTTATAGAGCTTCTTAATGATAGCTCAAGTGAAAATGAGAGCACAGGAATTCAGGTATATATCGGAGATGAATCTCCAATATCAACTATGAAGGATTGTTCGATTGTTACAGCAACATATGAGCTTGGCGATGGAGTCAAAGGTACAATTGGTATCGTTGGTCCAAAGCGTATGGACTACGAAAATGTTGTTGACAATATAAAAAGTCTTAAAGGTCAGCTAGATAAATTACTGAAACAGGAAGCTGACAGAAATAAAGGATAAAAGAAATTAAGGAGATGTAAATTCGTGGCAGAGAATAAAGAAAAAATGGAAGAGTTCTCTACTGAAGAAGCAGTTAAAGAAGCTATGGAAAATGCGGAAGCGATGGCTGAGGAAGCCGAAGCTGATGTGACAGAAGCTTCTGAGAAAAACACTTCAGAAGAATCTTCAAAAGAGGAAAAGGATGGCAAGAAGCCATTCAAGAAAAAAGAAAAGAAAAAAGATAAGCGTGATGAGCAGATAGAGCAGCTTACTGATAGAGTTACTCGTCAGATGGCAGAATTCGAAAACTTCCGTCGTCGTACAGAGCAGGAAAAGGCTCAGATGTTTGGAAATGGCGCAAAGGCCATCATTGAAAAGGTTCTTCCTGTAGTTGATAACTTCGAAAGAGGTCTTGCTACAGTTGAGGAGGGAGCAGATCCATTTGCTGATGGAATGCTCATGATATACAAGCAGTTACTTACAACTCTCGAGGAAGCAGGTGTTAAGCCTATCGAGGCTGTAGGAAAGGAATTCAATCCTGATTTCCACAATGCAGTAATGCATGTTGAGGATGAGGAAGTTGGCGAGAATATCGTCGTAGAAGAATTCCAGAAGGGCTACATGTACAACGATTCAGTAGTTCGTCATTCAATGGTTAAGGTTGCTAACTAAGTAATATATAGGAGGAAATAAAAATGGGAAAGATTATTGGTATCGATTTAGGAACAACTAACAGCTGTGTTGCTGTTATGGAAGGTGGAAAGCCTACCGTTATCGCAAATACAGAAGGTGCTAGAACAACACCATCTATCGTAGCATTTACAAAGACAGGTGAGAGACTTGTTGGTGAGCCAGCAAAGCGTCAGGCTGTTACAAATGCAGAAAAGACAATCTCTTCAATTAAGAGAGATATGGGTACAGACAATGGTCGTATCATCGACGACAAGAAGTACAGCCCACAGCAGATTTCAGCTATGATTCTTCAGAAGCTTAAGAGTGATGCTGAGAACTACCTTGGTGAGACAGTTTCAGAGGCAGTTATCACAGTTCCAGCTTACTTCAATGATGCTCAGCGTCAGGCTACAAAGGATGCTGGTAAGATTGCAGGTCTTGATGTAAAGCGTATCATCAACGAGCCTACAGCAGCTGCACTTGCTTATGGTCTTGATAACGAGCAGGAGCAGAAGATTATGGTATACGATCTTGGTGGTGGTACATTTGATGTATCTATCATTGAAATCGGTGATGGCGTTATCGAAGTACTTGCTACAGCTGGTAACAACAGACTTGGTGGTGATGATTTCGATCAGAAGATTACAGATTGGATGCTTGCAGAGTTTAAGGCAGCTGAGGGTGTAGATCTTTCAACAGATAAGATGGCACTTCAGAGACTTAAGGAAGCAGCTGAGAAGGCTAAGAAAGAGCTTTCATCTGCTACAACTACAAACATCAACCTTCCATTCATCACAGCTACAGCAGAAGGTCCAAAGCACTTTGATATGAACCTTACACGTGCTAAGTTTGATGAATTAACACATGATTTAGTAGAAGCTACAGCAGGTCCTGTTAACCAGGCACTTAAGGATGCTGGTCTTAACGCTTCAGACCTTTCAAAGGTACTTCTTGTTGGTGGTTCTACAAGAATCCCAGCAGTTCAGGATAAGGTAAAGGCTCTTACAGGTCACGAGCCAAGCAAGACTCTTAACCCAGATGAGTGTGTAGCTATCGGTGCTTCAATCCAGGGTGGTAAGCTCGCTGGTGATGCCGGTGCAGGCGATATCCTTCTTCTTGATGTAACACCACTTTCACTTTCAATCGAGACAATGGGTGGTATTGCTACAAGACTTATCGAGAGAAACACAACAATCCCTACAAAGAAGAGCCAGATCTTCTCTACAGCAGCTGATAACCAGACAGCAGTTGATATCAACGTTGTACAGGGTGAGCGTCAGTTCGCTAAGGATAACAAGTCACTTGGACAGTTCAGACTTGATGGTATCCCACCAGCAATGAGAGGTGTACCACAGATTGAGGTTACATTCGATATCGATGCAAACGGTATTGTAAACGTATCTGCTAAGGATCTTGGAACAGGCAAGGAGCAGCACATCACAATTACAGCTGGTTCTAACATGTCTGATGAGGATATCGATAAGGCAGTTAAAGAGGCTCAGGAGTATGAGGCTCAGGATAAGAAGCGTAAGGAAGCTGTTGATACAAGAAACGATGTTGAGAGCTTTGTATTCCAGACAAAGAAGGCTCTTGATGAAGTAGGCGATAAGATTGATGCAGCTGACAAGGCAGCAGTAGAGGCTGACATCGAAGCAGCTCAGAAGCTCCTTGATCAGTACCAGACTCCAGAGGAGATGAGCGATTCACAGATTGGTGAGCTTAAGGCAGCTCAGGAGAAGCTTACAGAGTCAGCTCAGAAGGTATTTGCAAAGATGTATGAGCAGTCACAGGCAGCTCAGGGAGCAGCTGGTGCAGGCCCAGATATGAGCCAGTTCACAGGAGCAGGCGCTGGTGCAGGTGCACAGTCTAACCCAGCAGATGATGTCGTAGACGCTGATTTCAAGGAAGTTTAGAATTGAATAATTCATCAGAATTATTCAATTCGTATATGGCAGGATTTTCTGAGTGAAGCGATGAAAATCATGTCTTGCGAAGCAAGATTAAAGAGCACAATTCCTATTTTGTGCTCTTTAACCGTATGTAAAGATAATAGAAGGATTGATAAATAATGGCAGAACAAAAACGTGATTACTATGAGGTGCTTGGAGTTTCTAAGACAGCCTCAGATAGTGAGATCAAAAGTGCATATAGAAAGCTTGCTAAGAAGTATCACCCTGATATGAATCCAGGTGATGCAGAAGCTGAGAAGAAATTCAAAGAAGCTTCTGAAGCATATGCTGTTCTTTCTGATGCAGACAAGAGACGTCAGTATGATCAGTTTGGTCACGCAGCATTTGAAAACGGCGGTGGCGGAGCTGGTGGCTTTGATTTCTCTGGTATGGACTTCGGCGATATCTTTGGTGACATCTTTGGTAGCTTCTTTGGAGGCGGCGGTGGCCGTGCTTCTAATGGTCCAATGCGTGGTGCAAACCTTAGAGCAGCAGTGCATATCACTTTTGAAGAAGCAGCTTTCGGTTGTGAGAAAGAGCTTGAAATCGTTCTTAAGGACGAATGTGCAGCTTGTCATGGCACAGGCGCAAAGCCTGGTACAAGCAAGCGTACATGTACAAAGTGTGGTGGTAAGGGACGTGTAATGATGTCTCAGCAATCACTCTTTGGTATGGTTCAGAATGTTACTACATGTCCTGATTGTCAGGGAACAGGTGAGGTTATTGATACTCCATGTCCTGATTGTAATGGTACTGGATATGTTGCTCGCAAGAAGAAGATTTCTGTTTCTATTCCAGCTGGTATCGACAACGGACAGAGCGTTCGTATTCGTGAGAAGGGCGAGCCAGGTAGAAATGGTGGCCCAAGAGGCGATTTACTTGTAGAAGTAATCGTTAAAAATCATCCTATTTTCCAGCGTAGAGATATGGATGTATACTCATCAGCACCTATTTCATTTGCGCAGGCTACTCTTGGTGGAGAGGTTATCATTGATACTCTCGACGGTAAGGTATCATACGAGGTTAGGCCTGGTACACAGACTGATACAACAATCAGACTTCGTGGAAAGGGTATTCCTTCACTTAGAAATAGAAATGTTCGTGGCGACCAGTATGTTACACTTGTTGTACAGGTTCCTACAGGACTTTCTAAGGAAGCTAAGGAAGCACTTCGCAAGTTCGATGAGCTTACAGGCAACACAACAGTCGGCGGTCCAAAGTCAGTAAAGGCTGAGAAAAAGAAGAAGGGCTTTGCTGATAAAATAAAGGACGCTATCGACGATCTATAAAGGATAATAAATGATTATTAATACAGGGCAGCGCACTGACATACCTGCATTCTTTCCGGAATGGTTTGCCAATCGCTTGAAAGAAGGCTATGTATGTGTGCGCAATCCTTACAATCAAAGTTCAGTAAATAAATATATGTTAAACCCACAGGTGGTGGATGCTATTGGCTTTTGCACAAAGAATCCAGCACCTTTTTTTTCGTATTTGGATTTAGTAAAAGACTATGGTCAGTATTGGTATGTAACAATCACACCCTATGGCAAGGATATTGAGCCAGGTGTTCCAGATAAAAAAGAGGTAATGGAGTCCTTTAAATTCCTCTCTAAAACGGTGGGGATTAATCGCATTGGCTGGCGATATGATCCAATCTTTGTAAATGAAAAATATACAGTCGATTTTCATATTGAAGCCTTCACAAAGATGGCAGAAAATCTTAAAGGATACACCAATCATGTGGTAATCAGCTTTATAGATATTTATGAAAAGGTAAAGAAGAACTTTCCTGACGCAATGGCTGTATCTGCAGAGGATAAGATACGTTTGGGTCGGGAGATTATTCGTATCGCAAAAGCCAACAATATGGTTGTAAAGCCATGCGCCGAAGGAGATTTTCTTGCTAAATACGGAGCTGATTGCAGTGGCTGCATGACAGTCGATATGTATGAAAAGGCCATTTCTGCTCATTTGAATGTGCCTAAATCAAATGTTAAGCCTGCCAGAGCAACTTGTGCTTGTTACCTTGGTGCGGACATAGGAACATATGATACTTGCAGACATTTTTGCAAATATTGTTATGCAAATAATGACTTAAGTCAGGTAAGAATAAATGAAAAACTCCACGATGTGAATTCTCCATTTTTAATTGGAGGCTTTCGAGAGGGAGATATAATCCATGAGGCTAATCAAAAGTCTTGGATTGACAATCAGATGAGCATTTTTGATTTATTATAGATTAGGTGGTTATTTTTATGTTTTTATGGATTTTAGCAGCCTTTTGCGCCTTCTTTGTTAAGGGATTATGTGGCTTCGCAAATACGTTAGTATTCGATACAATCCTGGGATTTGGAGTAAACAATGTAAATATTTCTCCAGTGGAGCTTATTCTAGGGTATCCTGCAAATATCACATTAGTTTATAAAAATAGAAAACATATTAATAAAAATATCGTAATTCCGTTAATTATAGTAGTGATATTAGGGAGCATTCCTGGAGCCCTAGTACTTCGATACGTAAATGCGAATATCGTTAAAATGATATTTGGTGTTATGGTTACACTTGTAGGTATAAATATGATGTACCGAGAGTACAAGCCATCATCGGGAAGGAGTCATAAAGTATTCGATATTGTAATAGGAATACTTGCAGGCGCTATGTGTGGAATGTTTGGTGTAGGCGTGCTTTTGGCAGCATTTGTGAGCAAAGTTACAAAGACTAGCACAGATTTTAAAGCTAATCTAAGCCTAGTATTCATAGCAGAAAACACCTTTAGGCTTATTACATACATATTTCTAGGTGTAATGACTTTTGATAGCCTTACAAAGGCAATATGCCTCGTTCCTGTAATGTTTATTGGTTTGTGGGTGGGTATGAAGGCTGGAGATATCTTGGATGAAAAGCTGATAAAGAAGCTTGTAATTATTTTCTTGATTATCTCTGGAATTGCTATGATAGTAAATAATATGAACATAATATAAAAAACGCCTAGAGCATTTGCTCTAGGCGTTTTTTTATATTATGCTACGCATTCCTCAATAGCCTTTTCATCAACAAGTGAATTGATGTCAAGAATAGATATAAGCATATCTGTCTTTTTACCTACACCTGAAATAAATGACTCATCAGACTTAATGAAAGGAGATGGGTATTCGATTTCTTCGCTAGAAATAACCATTACTTCTTTTACGGAATCAACTACGATGCCAACCTGCTCGTTTTCGTTGATGTTGAATACGATGACACGTGTGTCTTTGGTGATGATTTCTTCTCCGTAATTCATTCGCTTATGCATATCAATTACAGGAATTACGTGACCACGTAAGCTAATCATTCCTTTGATGTAATCAGCAGCGAGAGGTACATCTGTAATCTCTGGCATCATAATAATAGTGTTGATATTGATGATGTCGATACCGTAAAACTCGTTATTTAAAGTGAAAATAATATATTGCTTTTCGTCAGCACTGTTGTCTGTCTTAGTAATTAAATTAGACATTTCTAATCCTCCAAATGACTATAATTACCTTACTTGAAGAACTTCATCTCTTCATTTAACTGCTCAGCGATGTCTCTAAGATTAGTTGCAGATTCTGCAAGGTTTGTAACTGTAGCTGAAAGCTCTTCAACTGAAGCACCTGTTGTTTCTGATGATGCTGCGTTTTCCTCTGAAATAGCAGAGAGTGATGACATAGCGTTTGCTACTACTGTGTTTGAATTTACACAATTGGTTGCTTCGCCAGAAATCTTTGAAACACTAGATACAGTTTCTTCGATATCCTGAAGCATTCCCTCTACAGCGAAAAGTGTCTCGCCAAGGGCCTTCTGCTGTTCTTCATTTCCGTTCATAACAAGAGCAGCAGCAGTAACAGCCTGCTCAGCCTCAGCTAAAAGCTGATCCATAAGAATTCTAATTTCCTGTGCGAGGTTTTCTGAATCATCAGCAAGCTTTCTGATTTCCTCAGCAACTACTGCGAAGCCCTTACCAGCCTCACCAGCTCTAGCAGCCTCGATAGAAGCGTTAAGTGAAAGAAGGTTAGTCTGAGCAGCGATGCCAGAAATACCCTCAACACGCTCGTTGATGTTTGCAACAGCGTTCTGTGTAGAAGAAATCTTTGAAGAAATCTCTTCAATCTTAGATGTCATTTCAGAGCTTGTAGCCTGAAGTGTAGCAAGAGAGTTGCTTGATGCTTCTGATGCTGACTTCATACGATCTGCAAGGTTAGACATATCGTTTGTAGAAGATTGTACGTTGTCTACAGCTGTTGTAATCTGGTTTGTGCTATCTGCAGCTGACTGGATTTCCTCTGCCTGCTCTACAGCACCACTAGCAATCTGCTGAACTGCTACAGCAACTGATTCTGTTGTAGCTGCAATCTGGTTTGCCATCTCTGATAACTCGTCTGAAGACTCGCCTACAGTGTTTGTAGAATCCTTAATATGACCTACGATTGTTGAAAGCTTATCAATAAGAGAGTTTGCGTTGTTGATCATCTGACCAAATTCGTCAGCACGCTTTGTAAATTTATCTGTTTTCTTAAACTCACCGTTAGCTAAAGCTGATAATACCTTGTTTACCTCAAGCATTGGCTTTGTGAAGTTGTTTGCAATAATGATAGAAAGAACTAATACAGCTATAACCATAGCGATACCAGTCAAAATAATTAACATTGCGCCCTGTCTAGCTTCAGCGACAATGTCCTTCTGTGCCTTAGCAGCACAGATTACGTAACCTGATGAAGCATTTCTTACGTAGCTTACGTATACAGGGTACCCTTTTGCTGTACTAATATAGAAACCAGTCGCATCTTCTGATGACATATATGGTGAAGAAGAGAAGTTCTGAGCTTCGTCTGTTGCTGCGATTTCGAAATCTGAGTGAGCTACCATATCAGCATTCTTATCTACAACGAATGCTTCCTCAGCATCTTCTGCTAATAATGTATGAATATCATCTGGGTTTAATGTTTTATGTACAACACCGAGAACTGTAGTACCGTTTGTATCAAAGATAGGTACGGCTACACAAATGTTTCTTGAGTTTGTAACTGAGCTTACGAATACATTTGATACGTAAGTTTCACCCTTGATTGCAGCCTGGAAGTAATCTCTTTCGCCGATGTTCTTTAAGTCTCCATCATCACTACGAAGCACCATATCACCGTTTGAATTTGACATAACGATTGTGTTGCTATCGTGGAATGACTCGTTAATCTGTACCATCTGCTGTTTTACTACTGTAGTATCTTCAAGCTCACCCTTTAAGAATGCGATTGTCTCTGGGGAAGAAGCGAAGCTTCCAAGTGATGTCTCAGCTTTGATTAACATCTTGTCTACTTCAGACTCAATGTATTTTGCCTGCCAGTCCAAATTCTGCTTTGCTGTTTCCTTTGCACTGTTAGTTGAGCTGTTATAGCTGATTGCTACGGCAACTAACAAAGGAACAATTGATACCAAGAGCATAATAGAGATAAGTTTTGTTCTTACGCTCTGTTTTTTTGTTTTCTGTGTTGTTGTCTTTTTCATTTTATTCCTCCGTGAATAATGAACATGTTATTGCTATCAGTGTTTTAAGTTATACTCGAAACACGAGTCGCAATAATAACATGGTTTTGTAACTATGTATAGTGTTTTTGCACAATTTTTTATCTCCAATTTGTTTATGTTGCTCAACTGTAGGTTGATGAATGGTTTTTTAGGAATAGTCGTTTTTGCAAATTTTACATCCAAGAATACTTGAAGAAGAAAACCGAAAAGGTGTAAAATAGTTTCCAGAAGAATAAGTTTCATATTAAATAACTACAATTTTTCGGAGGGGAAATATGTTGCAGGAAAGTATAAAGAAATTAGTTCAGTATGGAATTGATACAGGGCTTACACCAGAAAGTGAAAGAATCTATACCACAAATCTTTTACTAGAGTGCATGAAGGAAGATGAGTACACTGATCCTGATTGTGATTTATCTAATATAGTATTGGAAGATGTTTTAAAGGATTTGCTTGATGAGGCGGTCAAAAGAGGAATTATAGAAGATTCCATTACATATAGAGATTTATTTGATACAAAGCTTATGAACCAGCTTTGTCCTAGACCATCGCAGGTTATTGATAAATTCAATGCTATATATAAGAATGAAGGGCCAGAGGCTGCTACAGATTTCTTCTATAATATGAGTCGTAATTCTGACTACATTCGTACATATAGAGTAAAGAAGGATTTAAAGTGGACCACAGAAACCGATTACGGAACACTTGATATCACTATCAACCTTTCAAAGCCTGAAAAGGATCCAAAGGCTATTGCGGCTGCAAAGAATGCAAAACAATCAGCATATCCTAAGTGTCAGCTTTGCATGGAAAACGAGGGATATGCAGGACGTACAAATCATCCTGCTAGAGAGAATCATCGTATTATTCCTATCACTATTAATGATAGCAAGTGGGGATTCCAGTACAGCCCTTATGTTTACTACAATGAGCACTGCATCGTATTCAACGGTGAGCATACACCAATGAAAATTGAGCGCGCTACATTTGTAAAGCTTTTTGATTTTGTAAAGCTTTTTCCACATTATTTCCTTGGAAGTAATGCAGATCTTCCTATTGTTGGTGGTTCTATCCTTAGCCATGATCATTTCCAGGGTGGTCATTATACATTTGCAATGGAAAAAGCTCCTATTATTAAGGAGTTCTCTGTAAAAGGATATGAGGATGTGAAAGCAGGCATAGTTAAGTGGCCTCTTTCAGTTATTCGTCTTCAGTGCAAGGATGAAAAGAGAATCATTGATTTAGCTGAACATATCTTAAATGCATGGAGAGGATACACAGACGAATCAGCATTTATATTTGCAGAAACTGATGGAGAAAAGCACAATACAATTACTCCTATTGCTAGAAAAAGAGGAGATTTGTTTGAGCTTGATTTAGCTCTTAGAAACAATATTACAACAGAGGAACATCCTCTTGGAGTTTATCATCCACATGCTCATTTACATCATATTAAGAAGGAAAACATTGGTCTAATCGAGGTAATGGGACTTGCAGTTCTTCCTAGCCGTCTTAAAGGTGAAATGGAGCAGCTTGCTGATTATATTGTTAATGGCAAGGATTTAAGAGCTGATGAAGCACTTGAAAAACATGCTGATTGGGTTGAAAGCTTTTCAAAGAATTACGATAAGATTGATGAAAGCAATGTAAATGAAATCCTTCAGCAGGAGATTGGTAAGGTCTTCTGTGAAGTTCTTGAGTGTGCTGGAGTATATAAGTGCACAGAAGAAGGAATGGAAGCATTTATGAGATTTGTAAATACTTTATAATGATATAAATTAAGCCATCTAGTTAGAAGCTAGATGGCTTTAGTTTTATAAGTCATTATAGTTAATAATTTGATTACGACCGTGATTCTTTGCGTAATATAAAGCCTTGTCGGCTTTGTCTACACATTGATGATATGTTTCGTTTTTATTGTATTTGCAAAGGCCCATAGAGATTGTTATAGGGCAGATTCCATTGTTGGAATTCTCAACATCTGAGCGGAGCTTTTCAGCTAATTCTAAGGCATTATCAATTGCATAGTCTACGAGAATGACGATGAATTCTTCGCCGCCCCAGCGAATGATGTAATCATCTTTTGAAAGATGACTTTTAATTTTAGCAGAAACATATTTGAGAATCTCATCACCAGCCTCGTGGCCATAGGTGTCATTTACTTTCTTAAAGAAGTCGATGTCAAACATGAGAACTACAATATCTTTTTGCAATGAAAACTTATCTGTTGATTGGTCGATTATTTCATTTATGATATATCGATTATTTACACCAGTAAGCTCATCTGATACAGAGCTTATTTCTAATTGTTTCTTTACAAGGTATTGATCAGCGTATGAGTTTTCCAAAATCCAAAGCATAATAACAACACCGATATAAAGGGGAATCGCAAGCGCTAACATGATGGTGTAATACTCATAATGATTCCACATATTTGAAACGATGATGTTGGCCATCAAAAGAGCGTGCAAAACTATATGATACTTCAGTGGAGTAGCAAAACCGATAGCCAGGAAAGCAAAGTGCATGATAATGAAGCCTTCACGGGCATAATCCCTATTCTCCAGATGATAAATGGCCCATATTGTACACCACATAGCTGCATGTGGCATCAAATAATATAGAAGGGTTCCCCACTTATAATTAATTACCCTTGGATACAAAATTAGAAATAGGATAAGTGGTATGATAATTGAAAAACGTGGAATGACTGTTTCGGTTGCAAATCTTCCATATAAGACACAATCGGAGATGAAATAGGACATCTCTAAAAGACCGATTAATATGGCAGAATATCCACTAACAACCCTGAAATAATCAAATTTAGATTGATAAAAACTATTTAATTCATCTTTTCTTATTTTTCGAGTCACCATAAATTTGATTATACGACAGGATATTATTATACACAACGTTACATTGTATAACGTAACGGTATATACTTGAAAATTTACAAAATTAGTATAGAATAGTTTAGGACTGCATTTTTATGTAAGTCTTAAATTAATTAGATTTTATGCGAGGTATAAAATGAGTAAGGTTAGAACACGTTTCGCACCATCTCCTACAGGAAGAATGCATGTAGGAAATCTTCGTACAGCTCTTTATGCTTACCTAGTAGCAAAGCACGAGGGCGGCGATTTTCTTCTTAGAATAGAAGATACAGACCAGGAGCGTCTTGTTGAGGGTGCTGTAGATATTATTTATAGAACACTTGCTGCTACAGGTCTTATCCATGATGAGGGACCAGATAAGGATAAGGGCTTTGGTCCTTACGTTCAGTCTGAACGTCAGGCGCAGGGCATCTATCTTGAATATGCAAAGCAGCTTGTTGAAAAAGGAGAGGCATATTATTGCTTCTGTGATGATAAGCGTCTTGAAGAGTGCAAGCAGGTTATTGGTGGTAAGGAAATCCACATCTATGACAAGCATTGCTTAAACCTTTCAAAGGAAGAGGTAGAAGCAAATCTTGCTGCAGGAAAGCCTTATGTTATTCGTCAGAACAATCCTCGTACAGGTACAACTACATTTGTAGATGAGTTGTACGGAGATATTACAGTAGATAATGCAGAGCTTGATGATATGATTCTTATCAAGTCTGATGGATATCCTACTTACAATTTTGCAAACGTTGTTGATGATCACCTTATGGGTATTACACACGTTGTTCGTGGTAATGAATACATTTCTTCGTCACCAAAGTACAATCGTCTTTACGAAGCATTTGGTTGGGAAGTTCCAAAGTATATTCACTGCCCACTTATCACAAATGAGGAGCACCAGAAGCTTTCAAAGCGTTCAGGTCACTCATCTTATGAAGATTTAATTGAGCAGGGATTCTTGACAGAAGCAGTTGTCAACTTTGTTGCTCTACTTGGTTGGTCTCCAGAAAATGATAACGAAATCTTCTCATTAGAAGAGCTTGTTAAAGAGTTTGATTATCACCGTATTTCAAAGTCACCAGCAGTCTTTGATATTACAAAGCTTAAGTGGATGAATGGCGAATACATGAAAGCTATGGACTTTGATAAGTTCTATGAGATGGCTGAGCCTTATCTCAAGGAATACATCAAGGGTGATTATGATTTAAAGAAGATTGCAAAGATGGTTCAGACTAGAATCGAAATCTTCCCAGACATCAAGGATCATGTTGATTTCTTCGATGCAGTGCCTGAGTATGACAGTGCAATGTATACTCATAAAAAGATGAAGACAAACGAAGAGTCTTCACTTGCAGTTTTGAAAGAGCTTCTTCCTGTACTTGAGGCACAGGATGATTACTCAAATGATGCTTTATATGCACTTCTTTCTGGATTTGCTACAGAGCATGAATACAAGAATGGATATGTGCTTTGGCCAGTACGTACAGCTGTTTCAGGTAAGCAGATGACTCCTGGTGGTGCAACTGAGCTCATGGAGATTCTTGGAAAAGAAGAGTCAATTAAACGAATTAAAGCAGCTATCGAGAAGCTGTCTAAATAATTAAATACTTGCAGATAGAGTTGGGAAACCTCTATATAGAAACACGGTTATCAATAAATTATGAATCTTAATGATAGCCAGCAAAAAGCAGTTTCACACAAGAATGGACCTTGTCTTGTTTTGGCAGGTCCAGGCAGTGGCAAGACTGCTGTGCTTACAAGGCGCGTTTGTGCTCTTATAGAATCTGGTGTACCGGCTCGAGAAATCCTGGTGATTACATTTACCAAGGCTGCAGCTTTAGAAATGAAGGAACGTTTCGAAAGGTTATCAGATGATATTCATCCTGTGACTTTTGGAACGTTCCATTCTTTATTTTGGGGAATTCTACAAAAAGAAATTGGCTTTAAATCTACAGATATTATCCTTGGAAATACCAGAACGAAAATTATCAGAGAGGCAATGGCAAAGGTTAACTTGGACCATGATGATAGTTTGCTTGTAAAAAGCTTTTCGTCGGAACTATCTGTGATAAATAATCGAGTGGGAGGAATGGATAATTATCTGCCAAAGGCTGTTGATAAGAAAGAACTTAGAGATTTTGTTTTAGCCTACGAAAATCTTAAGGCTAAATATCATGTCATAGATTTTGATGACATGCTAAAGAAGGCTTACGAGCTTTTTGTACAAAAGCCAGAAATTCTTAAAAAATGGCAGAATCGGTTTTCATATTTTCTTGTAGATGAAATGCAGGATATGAATGATTTGCAGTTTCAACTGATTAAAATGTTATCCGCCAGGACTAATAATATTTTTTGCGTTGGAGATGATGACCAGTCTATATATGGCTTCAGAGGAGCGAATCCTAAATTAATGGAGGATTTTAGAAATCATTATCCGGATTCTAATGTTGTGGTACTTGATTATAACTATAGAAATCCTATTAATATCGTAGAAAAAGCAGGAAATTTAATATCAAAAAATACAATGCGCTTTCCAAAGAAAATTATGGCTACTGCTGATGAGGGAAACTTGTGTATTAAAGAGCTTAAATCCGAGGGCGATGAAGCAGAATACATTATTTCAAAGATTAATGAGCTTTCTGCTGAGGGAACATCCTTTGATGAAATATCAATTCTGTATCGTAATCATTCTGATGCAAGGTATATAGTTGATAAACTACTGGAGTCAAAAATACCATTTTATCTAAAAGAGAAAATGCCTAATATTTATTCTCATTTCATCATTTCAGATTTGGAAGCATATTTTCAAATTGCTATTGGAAATGAAACGAGAGCCAGGCTTTTATCTATCCTTAATCGCCCAAATCGCTTTCTGCACAGAAGAAGTGTAGAGTACAGAGGAAATTTACAGGGGATGAAATCCTTCTATAAAGATAATCCAGGCTGCCTAAGGGCTACTGAAGCACTAATTGCGGATGTAAACTTGATAAGTAAAATGTCTCCATGCGCGGCAATTAATTACATAAAGAATGTGATGGGCTATGATAGCTTCTTGAGGGAAGAGGCGGTAAAGCAGAATGCAGATGTTAGCGAATACTATGATGTCTTGGATTTTTTTATTGAAATGACGAAGGATTGCAAGACTATAAAGCAGGCGATTGATAAGCTAAATATTATGAGGCTTAAAGTGGATTATGAAAACAAGACAAAGGTGATAGATAAAAGGAATAAAATCGGACTTTATACGTTGCATTCTAGCAAGGGATTGGAATTCGAAAATGTCTTTATAATAGGCGTAAATGATGGAATAATCCCTAGTAATAAAGCTGATTCTAAGGAGGAGATGGAGGCGGAGCGTCGATTGTTCTATGTTGGAATTACAAGGACAAAAAGGAATCTGTTTTTGACTTATACAAATAAAAAGAATCGGGATAAATCCCGATTCTTAGATGAGCTGAATTATTCTTCGTCTAATGCTTCACCGTAAAGCTCATCGAACTTTTTAGCTACAGCATCGTATTCTTCATCAGACTCGATGTTGTCAAGAGAAGGAGCGCCTGTTTCATCCTCGAAATAACGATAGATGTAAACCTGTCCCTCAGAATTTTCCTCGCCGTTTTCATCGAGAGGAAGAAGTACAATATAGTCCTGATCGCCTATGTCGAAGATTGTGAGAATTTCACATGTTACTTCTGAGCCATCATCCAAACTTAAAGTGACAACAACATCATCATCTTCATTGTCAACTGGAAATACCTGATTTTCGTCCATTCTATACTCCTTTTGTTTATTTTATTTGTTTAAGGCATGTCCTTATGATATAATTCATCAGGAATATTGTCTAGTAAAATTAATTATTTATTGAGTTTAATATACAGCTTTTTGGAATCGAGGCATAGTTATGAAGGTATTGAGGGGCGATTTTAGAGAATATGGTCCAAGGATAAGTTCAAAGGATGGTGTTGTTTTCACAGTAGCAATCAAATCTACTACGGAAAAAGCATCCATTCTTTTATTTGATATTAAGACTAAAAAACAGTTACATGAAATAGAGCTTTTACCAGAGTTTGCTGTGGGAAGAGTATATTCTGTTGAGGTTACTGGTATAGAGATTGATAAGATTTGTTATCTCATAAAAGAAGATGATAAAACTGCACTTGATCCATATTGCACAGCGATTGTAGGCCGCGATAAATGGGGAGATATAAAAGAGCGTCAGACAAAAGAGTTTGCGGTATATTCTGGAATCTCTCATGTGGAGAAGAAGTGGAAGGATACAAAAGTGGTGGTTGCACCATCGGATATGATTCTTTATAAGCTTCATATGCGCGGATTTACTGCTGGATTTAATATGGCAGCATCCAAGGTAGGCAATTTCAATGGGCTCCTTTCGAAAAAATCCTATCTGAAAAGCATGGGCGTTACCAGTATTGAGCTTATGCCTCTCTATGATTTTGAAGAGCTATTTTTAGATAATAAAATGCTGATATCTCCAAAGGGAATGATTACCGAGACAAAAGAATTCTCTGGTAAGAAGAACTATTGGGGATTCGGAATTGCTAATTATTTTGCGCCAAAGGCATCTTATTTTGGTGGGGCTTCCAATGCATGCGAAGGCCTGCGCAACATGGTGAGCAATCTTCATAGCAGTGGTTTTGAAGTCATTATGGAGATGGCTTTTGCTGCTGAAACATCAGATGATCTTATCTTAGAATGTTTAAAATATTATGTTAAGTATTTCCACATAGATGGATTTCATATAGTAGGATGTAATGCTCCAATAGGGCGTATTGCATCTGAGCCTTATTTAGCAGATACAAAGATATTCTACGAATTTATTCCAGAGGAAATCCTTTGTAATGAAAAAGGCAAAAAGCATTTGTTTGTATACAACGATTCATTTATGAATGTGACTCGTCAGATAGAAAACCATATGAACGGAAGTATGGTTCAGTTTGCAAATCATATGCGCAGACAAAACAGTGCCTATGGATTTGTTAATTACATGGCGAATGTTAATGGATTCTCATTGTGGGATTCATATTCATACGGTGAAAAACACAACTGGGATAATGGCGAAGATAACAGAGATGGTACTAACAACAATTATTCTTTCAACTATGGAGTTGAAGGAAAGACTACAAACAAGACCATCAATGCTAATAGATTCAGAGAGATGCGAAATGCTTTTGCAGCGTTGATGCTTTCTCAAAGTGTTCCATTGTTTGTGGCAGCAGATGAAGCTGCAGCTACACATCTTGGAAATAACAATCCATATTGCCAGGATAATAAGGTTGGATACACTTGTTTTACAAAGACAAAGAGTAAGGATTCACTTACAAGCTTTGTCAAAAACTTAATTGAGTTTAGAAAGAACCATAAATGTCTTAGAGTTGAAAGTCCATTTTTAATGAACGATTACAGACATTTAGGTCTTCCAGATATGTCATTTCATGGTACTGAGCCATGGATGATGTCTATCGGTGAGGAGCAAAAGGCATTGGGCGTCCTTTATAATGGCGCTTATGTTGATGAAGAAGAGGAAGTTTTTGTTTGCTATAACTTCCACTATGATGCTGTAGATATGGCACTTCCACTTTTGGCTCCAGGAAAACGATGGCGTTTGTGCTTTAACACGGCTAAATATACTGATGATTTTGAACCAAAGCCTATACATGACCAACAGTCAATCAATGTTCCAGGCAATTCCATCAGCGTGCTTGTTGGGGTAAAGCCAGGAAAGAGGTAATTAATGAAGGCTTGGGAGCATTTTAAAACAATCACCCATCATCGTCGTTTAGTTAGAAAAGGATGCTTTGCTGTAGGTTTATATATGCAAGGGCTTCTACATGATTTATCTAAGTATTCATGGGTTGAATTCAGAGTGGGAGCTAAGTATTATCAGGGGACACAAAGCCCTAATAATGCTGAAAGATTAGAGACAGGAGTTTCTATGGCCTGGCTTCATCACAAGGGTCGAAACAAACATCATTTTGAATATTGGATAGATTATAGTTTGGATGAGCATCATCACATGACTGGCATGGAAATGCCTGTTAAATACGTGGTTGAAATGTATTGTGATAGAGTGGCAGCCTGCAAAACATATCAAAAGGAAAAGTATAATGATGCTAGTGCCTTGGAATACTACAATAGGGGCAAGGGCCGATACATGATGCATCCTAAAACAGCGGCTTTATTGGAAGATATGCTTACATATCTTGCTGAACACGGTGAGAGTGCGACAAACGAATACATTCGTAAAAATATACTAAAGAATAAAAAGTAATTTGGAGATAACATTATGGAAAAAGAGAAGAAAGTATTATATTCAGGTATGCAGGCAACAGGAAAGCTTACCATTGGCAATTATATAGGAGCATTAAAGAACTGGGTAAATCTTCATGAGGATTATGATTGCTTCTTTGGTGTTATGGATTTGCATTCCCTTACAGTTAGACAGAATCCTACAGAATTTAGACAAAATGCAAGAAGAATCTATACACAGTATGTGGCTGCAGGACTTGATCCTCAGAAAAACTGTATTTATTTTCAGTCACATGTGCCAGCACATGCTCAGTTAGGTTGGATTCTTGATTGCTACACATACATGGGCGAGCTCAACCGTATGACTCAGTTCAAGGATAAGTCTGCAAAGCATGCAGATAATATCAACGCTGGTCTATTTACATATCCTGCATTAATGGCTGCAGATATTCTTTTATATCAGGCTGATTTAGTTCCAATCGGGGCAGATCAGAAGCAGCATTTGGAAATCTGTAGAGACGTGGCAGAGCGCTTCAACAACATCTATGGTGATGTATTTACTATTCCTGAGGGATATTTCCCTAAGGCAGGTGCAAGAATTATGTCTCTTGCTGAGCCAACAAAGAAAATGTCTAAGTCAGACGAGAATGTTAATGCTACAATCTATCTTATTGATGACAAGGATACTATTATCCGTAAGTTTAAGAAGGCAGTTACAGATTCAGATGCTGAAGTAAGATATGATGTTGAAAATAAGCCAGGTGTATCAAATCTTATGGAAATCTACGGCGTTGTTACTGGCAAGTCTATGGATGAAGTTGCCAAGGAGTTTGAGGGCAAAGGATATGGTGATTTTAAGCTTGCTGTTGGTGAAGCAGTAGCGGATATGCTTGAACCATTCCATGTTCGTTGTGCAGAGCTTGAGAAGGATAAGGCATATATCGACGGTTGCATAAAGGAGAACGCTGAAAAGGCATCTTATTTTGCAAATAAAACTCTTCGCAAGGTTCACAAGAAGCTTGGTTTAACAGAGATGATTAGATAATAATGATATTGTTTTTAAGACAGGAGTGTGCTATGATAGCTCCTGTCTTTTTCTATTTTCAATTTTAATTCCAGAGGAGTTTAATTGTATAGTATTGTAAATACCGCTACTATTTTCGGTATTGATTCTAAACTTATATCTGTGGAAGCAGATATATCTGAAGGTATGCCCATTTTTGAGATGGTGGGTTATCTTTCATCAGAAGTGAAGGAAGCGAAGGAAAGGGTGAGAGCCGCATTAAAGAATGCAGGCTATGCACTTCCTATAAAGCGAATCACGGTCAATTTATCACCAGCAAGTATTAGAAAAACAGGAGCAGGCTTTGATTTGCCTATTGCTGTGGCTATTTTATCTGCTATTGGAATAATTAATTGCGAGAAGCTTCCATCTATATGTCTGTGTGGTGAAATAGGCTTAGATGGCAAAATTCAGCCTGTAAATGGTGTATTATCCATGGCTATGGAGGCCAGAAGGAATAATTTGCAGATAATGATTGTTCCTAAAGATAACTTAGTAGAAGCTAGGTTGGTAAACGATTTGACAACAATTGGCGTAAGCCAGATTTCAGAGGTAATCGAGCTACTAAATGAAGGCGTATTCGAAGTTAAAGAAGAAGCACTTGAAATAGAAGAAACATCTCAGGAAGACATGGAGTACGATTTTTCCATGATAAATGGACAGCAGGCCTTAAGAAGAGCTTGCGAGGTAGCTATTTCAGGCATGCATAATATGCTTATGGTTGGACCGCCAGGAGCAGGGAAATCTATGATAGCGAAATGTATTCCTTCTATATTACCTGCTATGGATTCAGATGAGCAGTTAGAATTATCAAAGATATATTCGGTTTGCGGAATGTTTGATGAGAGAGGCGGTCTCATGAAGAAAAGACCTTTTAGAAGCCCTCATCATACCGTGTCCCCTCAAGGATTGGTTGGCGGTGGACAGAATCCAAAACCAGGGGAAATATCCTTGGCCCATGGAGGTGTGCTGTTTTTAGATGAGCTTACTGAGTTTACAAAGTCCACCATAGAAATGCTTAGACAGCCCCTTGAGGATAAAAAGGTCAATATTTCTAGGGCATCAGGAAGCTTTACCTTCCCGGCAGATTTTGTAATGGTGGCTGCAATGAATCCTTGTTCTTGCGGATATTATCCGGATTTGAATAGATGTCATTGTAGTAGGATGTCAATTCAAAGATATTTGGCCAAGATATCTCAACCGCTACTTGATAGAATAGATATTTGTGTAGAAGCGCCTACTTTGAATTTTGCACAGATTGCCTTACGTCAGAAAAACGAATCATCTGCTGATATAAGACTCAGAGTTGAGCGTGTTCACGAAATTCAACGTAATCGATACAAGAATTATGACTTTAAGTTTAACAGTCAGATTCCTAGTAGCCATATAGATATGTTTTGTCCACTGAAGGCTGAAGAAGCTAAATATATGGAAGAGATGTATGAAAAGTACTCCCTTACAGCCAGAACCTATCACAAGGTACTGAGAGTGGCTAGAACTATAGCGGATATGGATGGCTGCGAGGACATTAGTCTTTTACATCTTCAAGAGGCTATCTGCTATCGAGGGCTAGATAAGCATTACTGGGAGGAGGGAATCTGATGGATAAACACCTTTACCAGTATTGGTTTATGCGAAACGAAGATATAACATATTCAAAGAAGCATAAACTTATTGATTATTTCTACGATAGTTATAATATCTATTTTGCAACGAAAAAGGATTTGGTGGATTCAGGGCTCGTGGATAATAAAACAGCCGATGTTTTTATAAACAATCGAGCAAAGTTTGACTTATCCAAAGAGTATGAGGAGTTTTCGCATTCACCTTTTTTTTTTGTAACGATGGAGGATGTGACATATCCAGATAAGCTAAGAAACATCTATGACAAGCCATATGGCCTTTATTATGTTGGAAAAATGCCTTCTTTTGAAAGGGCGATTTCCATTGTAGGGGCTAGGCAATGTAGCGCTTACGGCAAAAGACTTGCTCTCCAAATTGGAGAGAAGCTTGGACAAAATGGATACACTGTTATAAGTGGAATGGCCAGAGGAATTGATGCTTATGGCCATAAAGGATGTATAGATGCAGGGGGTAAAACTATAGCAGTTTTAGGAAGTGGCTGTGATGTAATTTATCCTACTGCTAATAGATTATTATATGAAGAGATTGTTTCATCTGGTGGAGCAATTATTTCTGAATATCAGATGGGAACAAGCCCGGTAGCAATGAATTTTCCTAGACGAAATAGGATAGTTTCAGCTCTTTCAGATATTGTTGTTGTAATTGAGGCGAGAGAGAAATCCGGTTCTTTAATTACGGCAGATTTTGCATTAGAGCAAGGCAAAGATATTTTTGTTACTCCTGGAAGAATAGGGGATTCATTGAGTGCTGGGACCAACAAACTTATTGCCCAAGGGGCAGGAATCATATACGACACAGATCAGTTTATAGCTGATATAACAAATTTTTATGGACTAAATCCGAAGACAATAAACACCGAAAAGAAGCCTAAAATTATTCTTTCGGAGGAGCAGAAAAGAGTATATAAATTGTTTGATGATTATCCAAAAAGCATTTCCACAGTTATAGAGGAAAGCGGCATGGATTATCTCGATTTATTGTCTGTTGTGCTGTCTTTAGAAAGGCTTGAATTGCTTTCAGAAGTGTTCAAAAATAATTACGTAAAAACAGCGTGATTTGTTGATGGATTTTATATGAAAATTATTAAATTGTTTTGTCAATAGGTAAAATTTTCCTTGAAAAGAAAAAAATAATGTTGTATAGTGATTTTCGATTTCTTTGTGAATAGGAGCAAAAAACATGGCAAAAAATCTAGTCATTGTGGAGTCACCAGCAAAGGTGCATACAATCAAAAAGTTTTTAGGTAGCAATTACGAGGTAATGGCATCCCAGGGCCACGTTCGTGATATGCCTAAAAGCCAGCTTGGCTTTGACCCTGAGAATGATTTTGAACCTAAATATATAACAATTCGTGGAAAGGGCGAGCTTCTTGCTGCACTTCGTAAAGAAGTGAAGAAAGCAGATAAGATTTATCTCGCAACTGATCCCGACCGTGAGGGAGAAGCTATTTCATGGCATCTTACTCACGCACTCAACTTACAAGATAAAAAGGTATATCGAATTACCTTTAATGAGATTACAAAGACTGCTGTAAAGAATTCACTTAAGAATCCTAGAGAAATTGATATGGATTTAGTTGATGCACAGCAGGCGAGACGTATGCTTGATAGAATGGTTGGATACAAGATTTCACCACTTCTTTGGGCAAAGGTTAAACGTGGCCTTTCAGCAGGTCGTGTACAGTCTGTTGCTCTTCGCATTATTTGCGACAGAGAAAAGGAAATTGAACAATTTATTCCACAGGAATATTACACTCTTGATGTATTGCTTGATGCAAAGGATGCGAAAAAGCCTATAGTGGCTAAGTATTATGGTGATACATCTGGCAAGAAGGATATTTCTGACAAGGAAAGTCTTGATAAAATCATGTCTGATTTAAAGGGCGCTGATTTTAATATTGCTTCAATCAAGCGTGGAACAAGGGAAAAGAAAGCTCCATTACCTTTTACTACATCTACAATGCAGCAAGAGGCATCAAAGGCTTTGAATTTCTCAATTCAAAAGACAATGAGCGTTGCTCAGCAGCTTTATGAAGGTGTTAGCGTTAAGGGGCACGGAACAATCGGTCTTATCACTTATCTTCGTACTGATTCAACAAGAGTATCAGATGAAGCAAGAGCAGCAGCAGAGCAGTTTATCACTGGCAATTACGGTCAGGAATATTTATCAGCCCCTGTAAATGCAGGTAAGAAAAATAATGGCAAGGTTCAGGATGCTCATGAAGCAATCCGTCCTGCTAATATCGAATTGATTCCATCTGAGATTAAAGAAAGTCTTACTAGAGATCAGTTTAGATTGTATCAGCTTGTATGGAAGAGATTTGTGGCAAGCCAGATGGCTAATGCTGTTTATGATACAGTTTCATTAAATGTTCAAGCAAAGAATCATGTATTTACAGCATCTGATTCTTCAATTAAGTTTGATGGATTTATGATGATTTATGTTTCAGCAGATGATGAGGCAGAGTCAAAGACTCATCCATTATCAAAGCTTACAGAAGATACAAAGCTTGGATTTAATTCTTTTGAGGAAAAGCAGCATTTTACACAGCCAGCGCCTCATTTTACAGAAGCATCTCTTGTAAAGACATTGGAAGAGCTAGGAATTGGTAGACCATCTACCTATTCACCTACCATTACAACTCTTTTAAAACGTCATTATATTACCAAAGAGGCTAAAAACCTTTTTGTTACAGAGCTTGGCGAAGTAGTCAATTCAATTATGGAGGCTTCATTCCCTATAATTGTTGATGATAAATTTACTGCAAACTTGGAATTGCTGCTTGACGGTGTTGAAGAGGGAACAGTTGAATGGAAATCAGTTGTAAGAAACTTCTACCCAGACCTTGAAAAGGCAGTTGAAGTGGCAGAAGAGGAACTTGCAAAAGTTGAGATTCATGATGAAGTTACTGATGTTATCTGCGAAGAGTGCGGAAGAAACATGGTAATTAAGTTTGGGCCTCATGGAAAATTCTTAGCTTGTCCAGGATTTCCAGAATGTAGAAATACAAAACCATTCCTTGAAAAGATAGGAGTGCCATGCCCTAAGTGCGGCGGCGATGTAGTTATTAGAAAGTCTCAAAAGGGAAGAAAATTCTTCGGATGTGCAAATCATCCCGAGTGTGACTTTATTAGCTGGTCAAAGCCAACCACTGAGAAGTGTCCAAAGTGTGGAACTTATATGGTGGAAAAGGGTAATAAACTTGTTTGTGCAAATGATGATTGCAGATTTGTAGAAAATCAGAATAAATAGTAGTAAATTTTCTGATATTTATTGCGATTTGTTCTAATCGGTGCTATAATTGGTACAAATTTCACATTAGTTCGGGGACGACAGTTAGATTGATTTGGCACAATACAGTGTTTAGATTCAGGAGGAATACATTTTAAATGAGCGTACAGTTATTAGACAAGACAAGAAAGATTGGAAAACTTCTTCACAATAATAATTCATCAAAGGTTGTTTTCAACGACATTTGCTCTGTACTTACAGAGATTTTGGATTCTTCAGTACTTGTTATTTCTAAGAAGGGTAAGGTCCTTGGACTTTCACACTTACCAAACACAACAGAAATCGGTGAGTTAATCGTTGACGAGGTTGGCGGATTTATTGATCCACTTTTAAACGAGAGATTACTTTCAATTCTTTCAACAAAGGAAAATGTTAACTTAAAGACATTAGGTTTTGAAAAGTCTGATATTGATATGTACTCAGCAATCATCGCACCAATTGATATTGCTGGTGAAAGACTTGGAACACTTTTTGTATACAGATTCGATAAGCAGTACGATATCGATGACATCATCCTTACAGAGTACGGTACAACAGTAGTAGGACTTGAGATGATGCGTTCAGTTAATGAAGAGTCTGCAGAAGAGAACAGAAAGCTCCAGGTTGTTAAGAGTGCTATTTCTACACTTTCATACTCAGAGCTTGAAGCTATTATCCATATCTTTGATGAGCTTGATGGAAACGAAGGCGTTCTTGTTGCTTCAAAGATTGCTGATAGAGTTGGTATTACAAGATCAGTTATCGTAAATGCTCTTCGTAAGTTTGAGTCAGCTGGTGTAATTGAATCTCGTTCATCTGGTATGAAGGGTACATACATCAAGGTTCTCAACGACGTAGTATTTGACGAGCTTAACGAAATCAAGAAAAATAAATAATTAGGATTTTGTTTTAAAGGGACTTACATTTGTAGGTCCCTTTTTGTTATATTTCATAACTTAAACACAAAATTATTTTATTATGAAAGTGATTATAAGATGGAGATTTGTATTCTATATTTCCACAATATTCGCGAAATACAACACTATTAATGGCAATTGAGTAAATGAATGAAGGACACTATTTCTTGTGTTTAGATTTTATAAAATATACTACATGATGTAAAAAAGCCTTGTGTTTTTTTACATATAATTTATAATTAAATTAGTCTAGGAGGATTGTATATATGATTAGTTCAGATGCATTTGGATATATCAACTTACTTGATAATACAGCAGATGTGAGCTGGCAGCGCCAGACACTTATTATGAATAACATTGCAAACGCTACAACTCCTGGTTATAAGAGACAGGATATAGAGTTTGAGAGTGTTCTTAGAAAAGAACTTATCAATACTCATGAGCGTTCCTTGGAAAGAGCAGTTAATGTCTTAGACGATGATGGAAATCATGTTGATGGCATTGAATATACAGATTACGAGAATTATTCTTACAGACTTGATGGCAACAATGTTGACATGGACACAGAAAACGTAGAGCTTGCTTCTGAACAGATCAGATATCAAACTCTTACAACTAGTGTCAACAACGAAGTTGGACGTTTTAAGTCAGTTATTTCATAAGCATGATTGTTAGATAAACGGAGGAAAGGCTATGGGATTATTTCAACCTTTTGACATTGCTGCATCAGGTATGACAGCACAGCGTTTCAGAATGGATGTTATCGCTGAAAATATTGCAAATGTCAACACCACTCGTACAGAGAATGGCGGCCCTTACACACGTAAAATAGTTACATTTCAGGAAAAGCAGTTAAAGGCAGGCACTCCTTCTTTTAGAAATATTCTCAAAGAGAGTACAGCTGCATACAATGGAAATGGTGTAAAGGTTTCGAAGGTATCTGAGGATACAGAGACAGACTACATCATGGAGTACGATCCATCTCATCCAGATGCTGATGAAAATGGATACGTTCGCTATCCAAATGTAAACACTGTTACAGAGATGACTAACCTTATCGATGCCAGCCGTGCATACGAAGCAAATACCACTGCATTCCAGGCTATTAAGTCAATGGCGACAAGCGGTATTTCAATTGGACAGGGATGATATTAAAGGAGAATTAAATGGACGTTAGTTCTATTCAGAGTTTATATGGCGCAACGCCAGTTACATCAAGCGAAACAAAAGTAAACGCAGATACAGGATTTCAAAGCATGCTTAATTCTGTTATGAGCTTATTAGAGGATACAAACTCACAGATTCAACAGGCTCATAAAGAAGAAGTTGCGTTTCAGCTTGGTGAGACAGACAACACTCATGATTTGATGATTGCAGAGCAGAAGGCAAACATTGCATTACAGTATACTGTAGCAGTTCGTGATAGAGTGCTTGAGGCTTATCAGCAGATTATGCAGATGCAAGTCTAATTAGGTATTATTAAAGGGAGAAAAATATGCCAGAACAAATTCAAGCTATCATTAATCGAATACTTGAATGGTGGAGAAAGTTTACTAGAAGACAGCAAGTGTTGATTGTATCAATTACTGCTGTTGTTATTGTGTCATTTATAATATTAGGAGTGATTATTTCTCGTCCTACTATGGTTCAGTTAATCCAGTGTGAGGACGGAGTGCAGGCAGCAGCGGTTAAGCAGCTCCTTGACGACGAAGGAATCGCATACGAGACAAGTGAGGATGGCTTTACTTTCTATATTGAGGACAAGGATAAAGCTAATGCCAATGTTTTACTTGGATCTAATGACATTCCTAGTTCAGGATACTCTATCAATGATGTTGTAGACGGAAGCTTTTCTACAACCGAGGCTGACAAACAAAAGAAATATAAGCTTTATCTTGAAAATCAGTTTGAGGAAATGTTGGAGTCTCAGACTGCTGTTAATTCTGCAACAGTTATTCTTACTATTCCTGAGCAGGATGGAACAATTCTTGCTAGAGAAGCAGATTCCTACGCCAATGTTACACTTGATTTAAATTCACAGATTTCAGGAGATACAGCTGCTGGCTTAGCTAGAGCTCTTGCTGTCAATCTTGGAAATGATGATACAGAGAATATCTTTATCATGGATACAAATGGTAATGTTTTATTCTCCGGTGGTGATGCAGTTTCAGCTGCAGGAAATGCTAGCGCAAATCAGGATGTTCGAGAGAGAGCTAGTAGTGAAATCGTAGATAGAGTGCATACTGTTTTGGAAGGTACAAACCTTTATGATGATATTTCTGTAGGCGTTAATCTTTCAATGAATTTCGATGAAAACAGTTATGTTACTTACGATTATTCTGTAGATGAAGGTCGTACAGAAGGCTATTTAGATAGTGAATCTGGTTCTAACTCAACTAACACTTCAGGTGCTGGTGGCGTGCCTGGTACAGATTCAAATGACGATGACACTACATACGTTATAGAGGATGGTAGTCAGTCGGAAAGCACAACGGAAGAGTTTTACAAGGATTATCTTCCAGATGAAACCATCACAAATCACACAGATGAAATGGGTAAGAGAGAGCTTGAAAATTCTTCAATTTCTGTTACCTGTAAAACATATGCAATCTACAATCAGGACAAGATGGAAGACGACGGTACTCTCGAGGAATTGGGACAGACATTTGACGAATTTGTCAAAGAAAATTCTGATCCAGTTCAGCTTGAAGTTACAGATGATATTGTGGAAGTAGTTGCACAGGCCACAGGATTTCCAGCATCAAGCGTTAAAATCGTAGCTTACGAGATTCCAATGTTCCAGTATTCTGAGGGTTCAGGAATTGGTCTTACAGATATCCTTCAGATTGTACTTGCAGCACTTATCTTCTTAATGCTTGGCTTCGTTGTATTCAGAAGCATTCGTACAGAAGAAGAGGAGCCTGTGGAGCAGGAGCTTACAATTGATGATTTGATTGCTTCTACACAGGAAGAGGAAGAAGAGCTTGAGGATATCGGTTATACAGAGAAGTCCGAAGCTCGAATATTAATAGAAAAATTCGTAGACGAAAAACCAGAGGCTGTAGCACAGCTTTTGAGAAATTGGCTAAACGAGGATTGGGGATAAGCTATGGCTACTGAAGATTTAAATGGCGTACAAAAAGCGGCTATACTTCTCATCGCTCTTGGTCCGGAGAAGTCTGCTCAGATATTTAAACATCTCAAGGAAGAGGAAATCGAAGAATTAACACTTGAGATTGCTAATACTAGGAGCATTTCTCCTGCCTTGAAGGAAGAAGTTATAGAAGAGTTCTATCAGGTTTGTCTTGCACAGCAATATATCGCAGAAGGTGGTATTGGCTACGCAAAAGAGCTTTTGGAAAAGGCTCTTGGCGACGACAGAGCTCAGGACGTTATCACAAAGCTTACTGCATCTTTGCAGGTTCGACCATTCGAGTTCATTCGAAAGACCGAGCCTTCTCAGGTGTTGAACTTCATACAGGACGAACATCCACAGACAATAGCTATGATTTTGTCATATCTGTCTGCTGGTCAGGCATCTCTTATTATCGGAGCTTTGCCTCCAGAAAAGCAGGCTGATGTTGCAAAGCGTATTGCTATGATGGATAGAACCAGTCCTGAAGTTATTAAAGAGGTTGAGCGAGTGCTTGAAAGAAAGCTTTCTTCACTTATCAATCAGGATTACACTATCGCCGGCGGTGTAGATGCGGTAGTAAACATTTTGAATACAGTGGACCGTGGTACAGAAAAGCGTATCATGGAGTCTCTGGAAATCGAAGAGCCAGAGCTTGCTGAAGAAATTAGAAAGAAGATGTTCGTATTCGAGGATATCTTGCTTCTTGATGATAGAGCTATTCAGCGTGTTCTTAGAGATGTTGATAACTCTGATCTTGGTGTGGCTCTTAAGGGAGCAAATGATGAGGTTCAGGCGGCTATATTTAAGAACCTTTCTTCTCGTCTTGCTGCAATGATCAAGGAAGATATGGAATTCATGGGCCCTGTACGTATGAAAGATGTAGAGGAAGCACAGCAGAAGATTGTAGGTATAATCAGAAAGCTGGAGGATTCCGCAGAGATTGTAATTTCAAGAGGTGGAGGAGACGAGCTTGTTGTCTAGTAATAATGTCATTTACGGCTTCCAGGTTGCACCAAATCTTCCAGATGAGGAAGGCGAAGCTGAGCAGCTTGTAATTGACTCAAATGAATTAGCTAAGCAGCTGATTCTTAAACAAGAAAGAGAATATAAAGCGAAGCTTCTCGAAGAAGAGCGAGAGCGTCGTTTAGCAGCTATGCGTGAAGCTGGCGAGGAAATTCCTGATGGAATGGATGCTGATGAGTTCTTAGGCTTAGCCGATACTATCATGCAAAAGGATGAGCCGGATGTATCTGCTCAGGTAGAAGAGCTTTTAGAAGACGCCAGAAATCAAGCGCAGGCTATTATTGATGATGCAAATGCTCAGGCTCAGGAGATTCTCAATGCAGCTCAGCTTAATGCTGATGCTATGAAAAATCTTGCACGTCAGGATGGAGAAAAGGAAGGATACAACGAAGGTACTCAAAGAGCAGCGTTGGAGCTTCAGGATGCTCAAGTTCAAATGAGAGCAGAGGTTGAGCGTGTCCAAAATGAGTATATGGAGCGTCAGCTTCAAATGGAGCGAGAAATCGTAGAAATGTGCCTTCCTGTATTTGAGCATGTGTTTGCTGCAGAGTTATCAGGTCGAAAGGATGTAATATATCATCTTTTAGATCATTGTATTATGAAAATTGAGCGTACTGGCCAGATGCAAATCAAGGTCAGCGATGCAAATGCAGAATATATAAAGAGCAAAAAAGATGAGATTCAAGGAAAGGTAGGAGCTGAGGTAGGACTTGATATTATTGCAGATCCCCTTTTGAATGATGACCAGTGCATTATCGAAACTGACGGTGGAATATTTGATTGCAGTATTGATACTGAACTGGACAATCTTATTAGAGAGATAAAAGCCTTGAACTAAGGAGAATGATTTGGACCAAAATTCACTAATGCAGCTTGTTGAAAAGGATTATTTTAAATCTCTCGGCAAGGTGGTTAAAGTAGTTGGACTTACAATTGAATCAGTTGGACCTGAGGCCAAGCTACGTGATTTATGTGAAATCATTGTAGAAGGTTCCGAGGAAAGAATAAAAGCAGAGGTTGTCGGTTTTAAAGATAAACGTCTGCTTTTGATGCCTTATGAGAATGTAGAGGGAATCGGCGTAGGATGTATGGTTGAAAATACTGGGCATCCTCTGGAGGTTGCTGTTGGAAATGAGTTATTAGGCCATTTGGTTGATGGACTTGGAGTGCCATCGGATGTGGATGATTTAACTCAGTTTGACAACATGGTTAATTATCCTGCAGAAGCTGATCCACCAGATCCAATGTCTCGTGTAATCATAAAGGAGCCTTTATCTTTGGGAGTAAAGGCCGTTGATGGTTTGATTACTGTAGGTAAGGGGCAGAGAATTGGTATTTTTGCAGGCTCAGGTGTTGGTAAATCTACACTTATGGGTATGTTCGCTAGAAATACAAAGGCTGAAATAAATGTTATTGCTCTTATTGGAGAGCGTGGACGAGAGGTTAGAGAATTCGTAGAAAATGATTTGGGCCCAGAAGGTATGGCACGTTCTGTAGTAGTTTGTGCTACCTCTGATAAGCCAGCCCTAATCAGAAAGAAGGCTGCATTGACAGCTACAGCTATTGCTGAATACTTTAGAGACCAGGGAAAAGACGTCCTTCTTATGATGGATTCACTGACTCGTTTTTCTATGGCACAAAGAGAAATCGGCCTTGCATCAGGTGAGCCTCCTGTTACAAGAGGATATCCACCTTCAGTATATTCGGAAATGCCTCGTCTTTTGGAGAGAGCAGGCAATTCTGCCGTTGGATCAATTACAGGTCTTTATACCGTACTTGTTGATGGTGATGATTTCAACGAACCTATCACTGATACAGCCCGTTCAATTTTGGATGGACATATTATGCTTAACAGAAAGTTGGCTCAAAAGAATCATTACCCTGCTATTGATGTGCTGCAGTCTATTTCCAGAGTTATGTCTGCTGTAGCTACACCAGAGCATAAGGCTGTGGCAGGTAAGCTTAAAAATGTTCTTGCTACCTATCAGGAAGCAGAAGATTTGATAAATATTGGTGCATACAAAAATGGTTCAAACAAATCTATTGATTATGCTATTAAAAAGATTGATGCTGTTAATGAATTCTTGTTACAGCAGACACACGATAGATTTGAGTATGATGATATTATTGAGCAAATGACAGCTATATTCCAGGATTAATAAGGAGTGAATTATGGCGAAGTTTGTTTATAGAATGCAAAACATTCTTGAGCTAAAACAGAAAATCGAAGAACAAGAAAAAGCTAATTTTGGAATGGCTACTGCCAGGTTCAACGAAGAGCAGCAAAAGCTGCGAGAGTTGATGATAAAGCAGGCTGGCTATGAAAGACAGTTAAAAGAGCTTTCTATTGGTGATATTGATATTAGTAAAATCAAAACCTGCAAAAATGCAATTTCTTCGATGAAGGTTGCCCTTCGTGATCAGATGATAGAGCTTTCAAAGGCACAAAAAGCAATGGAAGTTGCTAGAAAAAAGCTTAATGAAGTTATGATGGAGCGAAAGATGCATGAAAAGCTTAGAGAGCATGCGTTTGAGGAGTTCCTGGATGAGCTTGATTATGAAGAAAGCAAGATAACAGATGAGTTGGTTAGTTATTCATATTTTAATGCAGAGAAAGAGGAAGAGTAAGTTATGGCAGATGTAACAGAAGAAGTAGGAAACACTACTGAAGAAGATCCAAAGGCTGCAAAGAAAGCTGAAAAAGAAGCAAAAAAAGCTGAGAAACAGGCTAAAAAAGATGCTAAGAATAACGGCGAAGAGGGAGCTGATGATGAGGAAAGCTTAGGTATTGGCGGAAAACTTATCATGGGCTTTGTTGTGCTGTTGATTATTCTGATTTGGCTCGTTATTTTTGCGTTTCTTGTAAAGATGGACGTTGGTGGATTTGGTTCGACAGTACTATTTCCTGTTTTAAAGGATGTACCATATGTTAATCGAATCTTACCTGGTATTGAGGAATATATCCCAGCAGAAGAAGATGAATATGCAGCTTATACTACAGTTGAAGAGGCTGTAGATCGAATCAAAGAGCTTGAGGTGGAAATCGAAGAACTCAAGGAAACAGGCACACAAAATAGTGATTATATTGCAGAATTAGAGGCGGCTTCAGCAGAACTTGCTGAATACAAGGCTAACGAGGCAGCATTCGAAGAAACTAAAGAAAAATTTTATGAAGAGGTTGTTTTTTCGGATAATGCACCCGATATAAATGAATATAAGACTTACTATGAGTCTATAGAGCCTGAGAATGCTGAAGCTATCTATAAACAGGTGGTTTCTCAAATCCAAACGGATGAAGAAATCGAAGATTATGTTAAGGCATATTCAAGCATGAAAGCCAAAGACGCAGCTGCCATATTTGATACTATGACAGATGATTTTGACCTTGTATGCGAGATTCTCTCAGCTATGGACGCTAGTACAAGGGCAGATATTTTAGCTGCTATGTCCGAAGAAAATGCAGCTATTATAACCAAGATGATGGAGCCTTAGTCTTATATTTGCAATTTGAAAAGAGAATATAAGAAAGGAGGACAACACATGACAAGTAGCAATGTTTCTAACTTGCTGGTTCAAGTGGGAAATGTCAATGTGGATCTTGTGGATGCTAAAACAGAGCTTCCAAAATCAGGATTTGGATTTGGCAAAACATTGCAGAATGCCATCAAGCCTAGTGATGTACCTGCACCTGCGGATAATTCTAGTCAAGCAGATGTAAGCAACAAATCCTTCAGTGTATCGAAGGAACCAAAGGTTATCAAAGCCGAAGAAAAGCCTGATACAGTAAATGAAGAAGTTGTTGAGAAGGTAAATGAAGCGGCAGACAAAGTTAAGGCGGTCATTGAGGAAGAGCTGGACGTTACTGAAGAAGACATTGAAAAAGCAATGGAAACTTTGGGGCTTACAGTTATCGATTTATTAAATCCTCAGGATTTAGCTCAGCTTGTAGCTACACTTACAGGCGAGGATGATTCTTTCGCATTAGTAATGAGCGATGAATTTAAAGGTATTCTTGATGTAGTTAATGAACTCACAAATCAGCTATTTGAAGAAACAGGTATTTCCTTTGTTGAGGTAAAAGATATTGTTATTTCTTATGCTTCACAGGAAATGATTGATGTGGATGTGCCTAAGGATGAAAGCCTTACCCAGGTTAATCCTGAAGAGGTTCTTGAGGTTGCTGAAGAGATGCCAGAGGAGCCAGTTGCAGTCCAGGTTGAAACAACTATTGTTAAACCTGAAGATAGCTCTGAAAGTACTAGCGTAGTATCAGAAAATACTGAATCTAGTCAGCAAATCACATTAAAAGAAAATGTTGATGCAAAGCAGTCGGATTCAGAAGATTCATCTTTTGAACAGCCTAATGCTAAAACTCAAGAAAACGTAGTTTTAAAACAGACTACAAAGCCTTCGGAACCAATTATTCGAAATGATGGAATGATTTTTGGAGAGCCAAGAATCGAGATTCAATTCTCACCAGAAGAACAGTTGGTATCACTTCCTACAGGTCAGACAGTTTCATCTGAGGAAATTGTTAACCAGTTAGTTGAACAGGCTAGAATTCTTAATGAGGCAGAATCTACAACAATGGAAATGACTCTTAACCCAGAGGGATTAGGAAAGATTTTCATGGAGGTCACTCAAAAGGGTGATGAAATAACTGCAAGAATTTTCACTGAGAATGATGCAGTAAAACAGGCGCTAGAGTCGCAAATGGCAAATCTTCGAGTAGAGATGACTCAGAATAGTTCTACTAAGGTTACTTCAATTGAGGTTTCGGTTGGAACACATGAGTTTGAAAAGAATCTTGAAGAAGATGCTAGAAATGAGCAAAGACGTGATGAACAGGCAAATCAGTCGGAGAGACGAAGCAGCAGAATTAATCTTAACAGCATGGATGATTTGACAGGGCTCATGTCGGAAGAAGATATTCTTATAGCTCAGATGATGAAAGATAATGGTAATACATTAGATTTCCAAGCATAACGGGAGGAGGAAATAAATGGCGGAAAATTTATTAGTTGGTGCTCTTACAAATGGGCAGTACAAAAAGACAACTGCTTCCACAGAGGCAACTAAAACTGAAACTACCAATTCTACTTCGAAGACGGCATCTAAAAACAAAGGTACTGAGTATAATCAGGAGATGTTTTTAAAGCTTTTGACAGCAGAAATGCAGTATCAGGATCCGTTGGAACCAACAGATAATAGTCAATATATTACACAGCTGGCTTCATTTACACAGATTGAAACTCTTCAAACAGTTCAATCTAGTATGGAAAGCCTTCAAGCTAATAGCATGGTAGGTAAAGTGGTATCTCTTACTGTAGATGGCGAAACTATCGAAGGTAAGGTTGATTTTATTAAAAAAGGCGACGATGGTGCCATGAAAGTTTCTGTTAATGGCAACCTGTATGACATGTCAAAAGTTGATTCTGTAGTAGATGAAGAATACTATTCAGCTAGATACATGGCAAGTCTTTTGACAGATGCTATTAATCAACTTCCAAAGGCAGAAGAGGTTACTCTTAAAGATGAAGAAAAAGTAGGATTAGCTATAAGTTATTACAACGCAATGGATGCCTACAGTCTTTCATTTGTGGGTAAGGAAGCCTTAGAAAAGTACAATGCCGTAGTTTCTCAGTTTAATAAGCTTAAGGCTGCAAAGGAAGCTGCCGATAAAGAAAGAGAAGAGGCAATTAAAAAGGCGGCTGAAGAAGCAGCAAAGGCAGCAGAGGCTGCAGCAAATCAATCTTCAACAACAGCAGAGACTAGCAGTACTTCCAGCCAGACATCAGAAGAGACAAATACAACTACTGATACAACTACTCAGGCTGAAGAAAATGCAGCTAGTGCAATCGTTGCAGAGACTACAACCACAGAAGGTACAACAGAATCAGAAGAGACCACAGGTACATCTCCAATTGAAGAAGTTGTAAGTGGTGAAGAAGCTTAATTTAGGAGGGATACAATGAACAATTTAAATATTAATCCAAATTTCACCTCCATTGAGCGGGTAGCTGGAACTTACCTTAATCCAGCACAAGAGTCCAAACCTTTGGGCAATTTTAATGGCGCATCCTTTGAGGATATTTTTAAACAGAAGCTTGATAATGCTTCGGAATTAAAGTTTTCAAAGCACGCCGCTCAGAGACTTGATGATAGAAATATCAAGCTTTCTGAAGAACAATCCCTTAGATTAGAAGAAGGCGTACAGAAAGCCTCAGAAAAGGGAATTACTGATTCGTTGGTATTAGTAGATACTTTAGCATTTATTGTTAATGTACCTAATCAGACCGTAGTAACAGCTATGGATCAGACTGAATCAGACGAAAACATTTTTACAAATATTGACGGTGCTGTTATAGTTTAGCTGGACCTTATGGAAGCTAATTGTTCCCGACTGACAGAAGGAACAAACAGTCACCTCAATAGCATTACGCTTTGAGGAGGTCATTCATTATGATGAGATCACTTTTCTCTGGTGTTGCTGGTCTTAAGACACACCAGACAAAGATGGATGTTATTGGTAATAACATCTCAAACGTAAACACAGTTGCGTTCAAATCATCTTCAACCACTTTTTCTGATATTATGTATCAGACAACTTCACAGGCATCAGGCGCCACAGAAACTCGTGGTGGTACAAATGCTAAGCAGATAGGTCTTGGTGTTACTAATGGAGCTACAAAGATTTCTATTACTTCATCAGGTGCTGCTCAGTCTACTGGTGATGCTCTCGATATCAGACTTTCTGATACAAACACAACAAATTTCTTTATCGTTAATAATGGTACAGAAAATGTATTTACTAGAGCCGGTTCTTTCTATATCGATGGAAATGGTAACCTTGCTATGACAACTACTGGTTATCTTGTAATGGGATGGCAGACAGATACTTCAAGTGGATCTCCTGTAATTATGAAGGATACAGTATCTCCACTTAGAGTTATGGCCCCAGAGAACCTTACAAGTGCACCGGAAGCTACTACACAGGCTACATTTACAGGTGTTATCGATAAGAATGACCCACAGTTTAGTGCTTCAACGGGCTATGTTCGTGCATTTACACTTTATGATAATCTTGGATATGCATACACAGCTAAGTTTTCTTTCAAACTTACAGATCCAGTGAAGGGCTCATATACTGTAGAACTTACAAATCTTTATGATAAAGATAATAATGATTTGCTTGCTAATTATATTAACAATGGAGGAAGTAAGGCAGATATCTTTGGTGAGGAGAATACAAGTACATTAACTTATTCAAAAGTTGATGGTTCGGACTACATGTTCTCAACCTCAGGTGGAGCTTTGGCTTTGAGCACTGACGGCGGAAACACATATCCTTACACTTACTATGGTCCTACAGCAACTGAACCTGCTAGATTTAGCGATGGAACAACATCAATTCCATTGTCATCAGTTGTAGCTGGACTTCCAACAGATGCTGAAATTGACAATGTAACCCATGCAAGTGCTACAAGCTTATCTATTACAACTAAGAATATTAGTTACGATTTACAATTCGATACAAGTGAAGGTAATCTTACATTTGCTGGTCAGAATAATCAGACACAACTTACTATGAATACATCATTGCTTGGCCCTAATACATTGGATTCTGCATTGTCTAACATTACAATTGATTTTTCAATTCTTACAATGTACGACAATGGTGGCACATCAACTGCTGTAGGTAATAGAGGTACAGTTACAGATGCTTCACTTGGTGCTGGTAAAAAGCTTGGTACTATGACAGGTCTTTCTGTTGCCAATAATGGTAAGATTTATGGCTCTTATAGTAATGGTAATACAGTTCTTTTAGGACAAATCGCCGTAGCTCAGTTTGCTAACGCATCAGGTCTTGAAGAAATAGGAGATAACTGCTATAAGACAACACTTAACTCTGGTGAATTTGATGGAATCGGTGTAGATATTTCTGCAGATGGTTCATCAATGAACACAGGTCAGCTTGAAATGTCTAACGTTGATTTGTCTGCAGAGTTTACTGATATGATTACTACACAGCGTGGTTTCCAGGCAAACTCACGTATTATTACAGTATCAGACACAATGCTTGAGGAACTTATTAATCTTAAGCGTTAATAATTTATAGTCTCTAAAAGCCAAGTCGTTAAGGCTTGGCTTTTTTGCTGAAAATCTAAAAATTCTGTGAAGAAACTATATTTTGTGGTTTGGACATGGAAAAAACACAATAATATGAGACGATTTTACTGATAAAAGTAGACAATAATTTACAAATCTAGTAAAATAATCACAAAAGTGTATACCGTGTATTTCTATACATTTTACTAGTTTTTACTCAATTTTTTATAGGATGGTGATTGCTTTGGATATAGCTTCTTTAGCTGGTTTAGTACTCGGTGTCGTAATGGTTATCTTCGGTATCGTGTCTTCTGGTGGTGTCGCAGCCATGGCAAACTTCATAGATGTTCCATCAGTTATTATTACTATCGGTGGTTCTTTGTCCTCTTGTATGGCATGTAACAAAATGCCAGACTTTATCGGAGGACTTAAAGGTATCACACTAGCTATCAACGAACCAAAGGTTGGTAGCCCAGCTGATAGCATATCTCAGATTATAAATCTTGCGAATATTTCCAGAAAAGAAGGTATATTGGCACTTGAAGAAGCTGCCAATGGAATAGAAGATGAATTCCTTAAAAAGGGAATCAATCTGGTTGTAGATGGTACTGATCCTGAATTGGTTCGTGCTATTCTTGAAACTGATTTGGACTGTATGGAGGATAGACATAAAGTAACTATTAACTTCTGGTCTAAATGGGGTGAAATGGGACCTGCCTGGGGAATGATTGGTACACTGGTTGGTCTGGTTAACATGTTAAAGAACCTTGAGGATGCATCAACAATCGGTCCTAACATGGCGGTTGCGTTGCTTACAACTTTGTACGGTTCACTAATTGCAAACTGGCTTACAGGCCCAGTTGGTACAAAGCTTGGTGTTAATCATTCTCTCGAGGTTATGACAAAGAGTATTACTGTGGAAGGCTTGCTTTCAATACAGGCAGGTGAAAACCCACGTGTAATAGAAGAAAAGCTTAAATCCTTCTTGCCACCTGCATCTCGTGGTGCTATCGGCGAAGGCGAAGGAGGAGGTGAGGGCTAATGGCAAAGAAGCAAAAGCAAGAGGAAGCTCCTGCTGGTTCTCCTGCCTGGATGGCCACCTTCTCAGACTTGATGAACTTGCTGCTATGTTTCTTCGTATTACTTTTCTCTATGTCTAGTACAGATACAGAAAAGTTCCAGGAAGTTATTGCAAGTATTCAGTCTAGCTTTAGTATTTTTTCTCAAGGCGGTACCTCGATTGGTGAGGGCCAGATGATATCATCAGGTATCAGTCAGCTTGAGATGTTTGACGACTATTTCAATAGTGTTCATGATGGTGATGATGAACAGTATGAAAAAGAAGGCGCAAGTGAAAATGAAAACGAGGGAGAACAATCAGAGGACGGCTCCGCTACAAATGAAGGGGATGTTAGTTCTAATGGAGTTTCTGTAGAGGAAGCTCAGGAAGCCCTTGAACAAGCTGGTGCAGGCGAAAGCGAATCAATCGCAGAAGAAATCGAGGCTCAGCTTAGTGAATATGGTCTTCAAGACCAGGTAGAAGTAGATTTTAATGCAAACTATGTAATGATTACCATTAATGGTGCATTACTGTTTGATTCAGGTAAGGCAGTTCTTACAGATGATGCCCTTACTATTGTAGATAATCTTTCAAAGATACTTGCTCAGTATGATAACAATATCATCGAGATAGAAGGTCATACAGATAATGTTCCAATGTCATCTGGAACTTATGAAAACAATGATGTGCTTTCAATGTATCGTGCACTTTATGTTGCAGATAGAATCAGAGAAGTCACAGATTTGAATCCAGCTTACATTAAATCGGCTGGACGAGGAGAGTATGTACCTATTGCTGACAATAGTACAGCAGAAGGACGCGCTAGAAATAGACGCGTTGAAATCAAAATATATAATTCATACTCGTCAGATATAGCCGAGTAGAAAGGCAAATCATGAAAAAGAATTTGATTACAGTAATTATACTGGCACTGGTTGTTGTGAATCTTGTTCTTACAGCGGTTCTTACAATTACTATTATTCCTGAGACACAAAAGGCCAACGAGCTGATCACAAAGGTGTGCTCTGCAATCGATTTGGATTTGCAAGCAGGAGATACAGCTGGATCTCTTAGTATTGATGTGGCTGATATGGTGGATTATCCTGTTAATGGTGGTGAGACACTTACAATCAACCTTGTTGATGGATATGCAGTGCTTGGTATATCATTATCACTTGATAGCACAAATGAAGATTACGCTACATATGCATCTGATGGAACTTTAACGGCTCAGGACAATATCATTAGTGATAAAATAAACTCAGTTATTAAAAAGCATACAGTTCAGGAAATGATAGATAATGAAGATGAAATCAAAGAAGAGATTCTTGAAGAGCTTCAGACCCTATTCAAATCTTCATTTATCGTTAGAGTGAACTTCTCTAGTGCTACTTATCAGAAACAGTAATCTGTAAGTAGAAATTATTGGGACGAATGGTGGTGAGAAAGCTTGGGAGACGTTCTTTCACAAAACGAAATAGATAATCTGCTTAATGCGTTAACCAGCGGTGAGCTTGACGCCGAGGAGATTAAAAACAATAAAGAAAAGCCTGTAAAGAACTACGATTTTGCTAGACCTTCTAAGTTTTCTAAGGAACACCTTAGAACAATGGAAATTATTTTTGAGCATTATGGCAGATTGTTATCAACAAACTTGCCTATATTCCTCAGAAAGAATATACAGGTAGAGGTTATGAACTCGGAAGCTGTTACATACATGGAGTTTTCAAACTCTCTATCAAATCCAGTTCTTTTAGGTATTGTAGATTTTTCTCCCCTTGAGGGAAATATTATCGTAGAAATGGCTTCTAATCTTGGCTTTGCCATGGTAGACAGAATGCTTGGCGGAGAGGGCGAACCTCTTGATAAGATTAGAGACTTTTCAGAAATAGAGCTTCTCATTATTGAGAGAGTAATGACATCATGCGTAGACTTGCTTAGGGAACCATGGGAAAACGTTTTGGATGTACATCCAAGACTTGAGCGAATTGAAACAAACTCACAGTTTGCTCAGATTATATCCCCTTCAGAGATGATTGCTATTGTTACAGTCAATATTAAAATTGGCGATGTAGAAGGTCTTATGAATATTTGTTTGCCTTTTATTACATTAGAGCCAGTTATGGACAAATTGAACACAAAGTTCTGGTATAGTAGTCAGAAGGAGAAAACAGGTGAAAGCTATTCAGATGCTGTGGAAGCTTTAATTAATCATGCTAAGATACCCGTAAAGGCAGTTCTTGGCAACAGCACAATTACCGTTGCGGATTTTTCACAGCTTCAGGTTGGAGATATAGTCAGACTTGATACAAAAGTCGACGATGAGTTGGATGTTTTCGTGGGAGATATTAAGAAGTTCCAAGCCCTTCCAGGAGCATCAGGCAAAGATTATGCGGTTAGAGTGACACAAATTATAAGGGAGGAACAGTAGAATGGGCGATGGTGTATTATCACAGGATGAGATAAATGCACTACTTAGTGGCGGAATCCCCGATGCCCCTGCCGGCGAGCCATCATCTGGTGGCGGAGAGCTTTCAGAGCAGGAAATCGATACAATCGGTGAAGTTGCCAACATAAGCATGGGAAGTGCGGCCACAACTTTATTTTCTCTTGTTAATCAAAAGGTTGAGATTTCAACACCAGTTGTTAGTGAAACAAACTGGCAGGAATTAGCAGCTGGTTACGACAACTCTTGTGTAGTTGTTCGTATTGGATATACAAAAGGTATTGATGGAAGCAACGTTCTTGTTTTAAAAGAAAATGATGTTAAGGTCATTACCGACCTAATGATGGGCGGAGATGGAACCAATACAGACGGTGAAATTTCTGATCTTCATTTATCAGCTATTTCAGAGGCGATGAATCAGATGATGGGAGCTAGTGCAACCTCACTTTCATCCATGCTGAATAAAATGGTAGATATTTCACCACCAACAGCGCAGCTTACAGACTTGGCTACAATAGACGGTGGAGAGATAGATGAATTCTTGAAAGGCAACTTCGTAAGAATTGCTTTCAAGATGGAAATTGGAACATTGGTAGACAGTGAGATGATGCAGTTGTATCCAATCTCACTTGCCAAGGAAATGTGTGGTTCTGTTCTGAATAACATGGAATCTGATTCCAATTCGACAGTTGATGACGGTGTTGCAGAAGCTGCACCTGCACCTGCTCCAGAACCAGCACCTGCACCACAGGCTGCTCCCCAAATGCAAGCTCCACCTCAAATGGACCCAAATATGATGCAAGGTCAGCCAATGCAGGGACAACCAATGATGCCATATATGTACGCACCTGGACCACAGGTAAATGTACAGCCGGCACAATTTACTCCGTTTGGACCAGGCTTCGCAGCTCAGTTCGCTCAGGAGAATATCGACTTGATTCTTGACGTGCCTTTGGAAGTTACAGTAGAATTAGGTCGTACAAACAAAACTATCCAAGATATTTTGGATTTTGCACCTGGTACCATCATCGAGCTAAATAAAATAGCCGGTGAACCAATAGATGTACTTGTTAATGGCAAGTATGTGGCAAAAGGCGAGGTAGTAGTTATCGAAGAGTCTTTTGGCGTACGAATAACAGAAATTATCAAAGAATAAATATATTTAAGGAGATGAAGACATGGCAAAAAACATTTTAATCTGTGATGACGCTGCTTTCATGAGAATGATGATTAAGGACATTCTCACAAAGAATGGCTACAACGTAGTCGGAGAGGCTGAGAACGGAAAGATTGCTGTTGAAAAGTATGCAGAACTTTCTCCAGATCTCGTTCTTCTTGACATCACAATGCCAGAAATGGATGGCATCGGGGCTCTTAAGGCAATCAAAGAAAAGGATCCTAATGCATGCGTTATCATGTGCTCTGCAATGGGACAGCAGGCTATGGTTATCGAGGCTATTCAGTCTGGTGCCAAGGATTTCATCGTTAAGCCATTCCAGGCTGAGCGTGTTCTTGAGGCTGTTAAGAAGGTTATCGGTTAATCATGCTATTTCTTTCAGCGGTTGGAGAGAGCATCTTTCAATTGATTTTTGCTTTAGTGGTATTCGTAGGAGTGCTTGCACTTACTGCGTTTGTCACTAAGTGGATTGCAGGCTATCAAAAGTCCCAGGGTCTCAATAGAAATCTTGAGATTGTAGAGGGCATCAGACTTGCAACCAATAAATATGTTCAGATTATTAGGGCAGGTGAGGATAGATACTTCGTCGTTGCAGTTGGCAAAGACGAAGTTACCCTTTTAGGGGAATTATCCTCATCTGAACTTAAAGAACTGGATACTACTGATACATCTGTACAGATGCCGGTAGATTTCAAATCGATTTTAGATAATCTTTCAAGAAAGAAAAATTAACTGATTGGGCAGAATGTTATGAGTAAATTCAAGAAGGCGTACGTAATCTTTAGCTTGGTCATCACAGCTATGATTGGTTGTTACGCCCTTTTTATGAGTAGTACAACTGTACATGCAACTGAATATAGTGCAGAATATGGGGCAGACAATGAGGATTACGGTGCAACAGAGAATGCACCAAATGCTTCAGACGAGGTTGTTGGAGGCGGAGGATTTACGCTTAGCTTTGATGGCGAAGATGGAAACTTTACGGCTACTCTTAGAATGCTGTTAGTTCTTACAATCATTACGTTATCCCCTTCGATTCTGATAATGCTAACATCCTTTACCAGATGCGTAATTGTTTTACATTTTGTCCGCGCTGCTATTGGAACCAATACAGCGCCTCCAAATCAGATATTGATTGGGTTGGCGTTGTTTTTAACTTTGTTCATTATGTCGCCAGTTCTTACACAGATTAAGACAGAAGCGATTGATCCATTTGATGCAGGAGAAATCACTCAGGACGAAGCAATAGACAATGCAATTGCACCTGTTAGGGAATTCATGTATGGTCAGACACAGACAAAGGATTTGGATTTGTTCTGTGATATTGCTGGCATTTCGTATGAAGTAGATGACTACGATTCTGTACCATTTACTATCGTTGTTCCAGCTTTTATTTTATCTGAGCTTAGAACAGCTTTTATAATTGGATTTCTAATTTATGTTCCATTCATTGTTATAGATATGGTTGTTGCATCGGTACTTATGTCAATGGGTATGATGATGCTTCCACCTACCACAATATCCCTACCTTTCAAGATATTGTTGTTTATATTGGTAGATGGATGGAATCTTGTTATTGGCGGGTTAGTCAAGACATTCTATTAGAATTATTAAGGAGAGAATAGGTTATGACTGAAGGACAGGTCTTGGACATTATCAGAAATGCTATATACATTCTTCTGATTACATCATTACCACTTTTACTAGTGTCTCTAGTAATCGGTCTTATAATCAGTATTTTTCAAACGGTCACATCTATTCAAGAGCAGACTCTCACCTTTATTCCAAAGATAGTAGGAGTTTTTGCTGCGCTTATGTTTTTCGGCCCATGGATGCTTACGGTTTTGACGGAATATATCACACAGTTATGGGCTAATTTTAGTATTTACTTAGGCTAGATGGATGTTTAGTATTGATTTTACATTACAAAATTTTGAATACTTTTTATTGCTCCTTACCCGCATATCCATGTTTGTAGTAGTGGCGCCTTTTTTCAACACACGTAATACGCCGGCCAGAGTAAAAATTGGTTTTTCGGCACTCGTATCACTGCTTCTTTATTTCGTAGTTGATTTTAGCGCTTTGGATTATTCTACTGTTACAGGATATGCTTTTTTAGTTGTTCAGGAAGCAATAACAGGGCTATTAATTGGATTCAGTACATATTGTTGCAATTTTATTATCCTGTTGGCTGGTAACATGATAGACATGAATATTGGTCTATCTATGGCTCAGGAGTACGACCCAACACTTCAGACAGAGGTTTCTGTTTCAGGTACCTTATACAACAATTTCATTATGATTTTTCTTGTATTGTCTGGAATGCATAGATATATCTTTAAGACATTTTGTGATGCGTACACACTGATTCCAATTGGTGGAACCATCTTTAGATGGGATTCCCTTCTTAGTTCTACCATTATGTTTATTACAGATATTTTTGTAATAGCATTTAGAATTATTCTTCCGGTATTTGCTGTAATTATGATACTTAATGCAATACTAGGAATTATGGTTAAGGTTGCTCCTCAGATTCATATGTTTTCTGTTGGTGCACAGCTTAAGATTATCGTTGGTTTTGTAGTATTGTTCTTAACAATTTTCCTATTACCAGACGTTGCTGCATTTATTTTCAAAGAAATGAAAAAGATGCAAACTCTATTTATTCAGGGGCTTTATTGATGAGGGATAATTATCAGGTTTTAATTCCATATAATCTTCAATTCTTTGCTCCAGATGGTGAAGGCGGAGAGAAGACTGAACAACCTACCAGTAAAAAGCTTTCTGATGCTAGAAAAGAAGGCAAGGTTGCAAAAAGTAAGGAAATTGTTAATGGTATTGCGTTGCTGGGATTCTTTTTGGGACTTAGATTGTTCCTTGGATTTGCCGGAACTCGTATAGAGGATATATTCGCTTGGATATATGCTATAATACCAGATATAGTATCTATGAATGGTGATGGTATGACTATTTCCACAATAAGTGGAATATTTAGAATCCTTGTAGCGAAGACTTTTATTGTTCTTTTACCATTTTTAGCTATAGGTTTTGTGACAGGATTTGTTGCTAATCTTGTGCAGGTAGGATGGAAGCCTACTATGAAACCATTGGAACCAAAGCTTAATAAATTTAATCCAGTCAGTGGATTTAAACGTATTTTTTCAAAGCAATCAATTGTTAATCTTTTGATGGCATTGGCAAAGATATTTTTAATAGTTTACATTGCTTATACTAGTATTAAGGATCAGGCTAATAACTTATTTATTTTATATGATGTTGCTTTAAAACAAGCGCTGAGCCTTATTTTCCAGATTATCGTGGATACTGGTATGAAGATTAGTATAGTTTATATAGTTCTTGGCTTTGCTGATTATGCATATCAACGTTGGAAATTCAATGATGATATGAAAATGACTAAGCAAGAAGTCAAAGATGAATATAAGAATTCCGAGGGAGATCCTCAGATTAAAGGACAGCAGAGACGTAGGATGATGGAAAGCTCGCAAAGGCGTATGATGCAAAACGTGCCTCAGGCTGATGTAGTTATTACAAACCCTACACACTTGGCTGTTGCAATTTTATATGACAATGAAAAGGATGAAGCTCCGAAAGTTGTTGCTAAAGGTGAAGATTATTTAGCAAAACGAATCAAAGAAGTGGCAGCAGAAAATGATGTCCCAATCATGGAAAACAAGCCGCTTGCCAGAGCATTATATGCAACGGTAGATGTGGATGAGGTTATTCCGCCAGAGCTATATCAGGCTGTTGCTGAAATCCTTGCAGTTGTATATACACAGCGAAATAAAGCTGTTTAGAAATAATTTTTGAGAAAGGGGGATGCTTATGGATTTAACTGCTTCAGTTAAAAAGGCTGACGTTGGTATTGCATTGTATTTGCTAGCTGCAGTTACATTCTTTGTAATTCCTATCCCCAATTTTATCCTTGATATAATGATTGCTTTCAACATTTCAATAGCACTCATTATATTGATGAATGTATTGTTTGTGCAGGAAGTTTTGGATATGTCATTCTTCCCTACACTTTTGCTTTTTACTACTATTTTTAGAATTTCACTTAACGTTTCATCTACCAGATTGATTCTTTCAACAGGTGATCCAGGAAACGTTGTATCAACATTCGGTAGTTTCGTAGGCGGTAATAACCTTGTCATTGGTGCCATCATTTTCCTTATTTTGATTATCATCCAGTTTATGGTTATCAATAAAGGTTCTGAGCGTGTAGCTGAAGTATCAGCACGATTCACTTTGGACGCTATGCCTGGTAAACAGATGGCTATCGATGCGGATTTGAATACCGGAGCCATTGATGATGCAGAGGCCAAAAGACGAAGAGACAAGATTCAAGAAGAATCAGCCTTCTTCGGAGCTATGGACGGTGCTACAAAGTACGTAAAAGGAGATGCTACAGCAGGTCTTATTATTACAGTTATCAACCTTGCTGGAGGTACAGTACTTGGAATTATTAACCAGGGCCTTCCATTTGCTGAGGCGATTCAGCAGTTTGGTATTCTTACAATCGGTGATGGCCTTGTATCGCAGATTCCTTCACTTTTGATATCTCTTTCAACAGGTATTCTTGTTACAAAGGGTTCAAAGGCAGCAGATTTCTCTGGCACTTTGGTAAAGCAGTTATTTGGAATACCAAAGGTTTTATATATCGTTGGTGGAGCTATGGTTTTCTTAGGAATAGCCACACCTCTTAACTGGGTATTGTTCATTGCATTTGGTGCAGTCTTTATTATCACAGGATATTCTATTTCAAAGACTCTCGGCGAGGAGGAGATAGAGCAGGAGGTTGCTGCAGAAGAAACAGAGGCAGAGGAAATTCGAAAGCCGGAAAATGTTGTTTCATTGCTTCAGGTTGATCCAATCGAGCTAGAGTTTGGTTACGGTATTATCCCACTTGCGGATGTTAATCAAGGTGGCGATTTGCTAGACCGAGTTGTTATGATTAGGCGACAGATTGCACTTGAATTAGGTACTGTAGTTCCTATTATTCGATTGCGAGATAATATTCAGCTTAATCCAAATCAATACATTATTAAGATTAAGGGTATACAGGTAACAGAAGGAGAAATCCTTTTTGATCATTACATGGCCATGAATCCAGGCTACGTTGAAGAGGAAATTACAGGTATTCCTACTTTTGAGCCTTCATTCCATCTTCCAGCTATTTGGATTACAGAAAGTCAGCGTGAAAGAGCAGAATCACTTGGATACACAGTAGTAGATCCACCATCAATTATTGCTACACACCTGACCGAAGTTATTAGAAGTCACATTGCAGAATTGCTTACTCGCCAGGATGTTCAAAATCTTATTGATAATCTTAAAGAGAGCAATCCAGTTATTGTTGAAGAGCTTATTCCTAAGCTGCTTGGATTGGGCGATGTTCAGAAGGTATTGCAGAATCTTCTTTCCGAAGGTGTTTCAATCAGAGATTTGCTTTCTATTTTCGAAGTATTGGCGGATCATGCAACAACTACTCATGACACAGACGTACTTACTGAGTATGTTCGTCAGGGATTGAAGCGAGCAATATCAGGCAGATATTTTGCACCTAATGAGGTCACTCAAGTAATTACAGTTGATCCTAAGGTTGAGCAGGATATTATGGCATCAATTAAACAGACGGAACAAGGAGCATATCTTACACTTGATCCAGAACGTATTAAAGCAATTATTGCTTCCCTTGAGGAAGAAATCAAAAAACTTGAGGATATGGGAAAAACACCTATTGTTGTTACATCTCCAATAGTTCGAATGTATTTCAAAGGTTTAACACAAGATTATGTAAAGGATCTTATCGTTGTTTCCTATAATGAAATTGATTCAAATGTTGAACTTTCATCTGTAGGCATGGTAACAGGGTAGAATAAATGACTATTAATAAGTATACGGGAAAAACTGAAGAAGAAGCTATGGAAAAGGTCCGCAAGGAGCTTGGAAGTGCGGCTGTCATAATGAATGTAAAGGTGGTAAAGCCTAAAGGACTAGGTGGTCTTTTTAAGGGAAACACGTATGAGGTTACAGCGGCTGTAGAAGACGATGGATTCTCAAATGAGGCAAAAGCTTTTGCAGTTCCTACTCAGCAAGAACCACAGGCGGAGGCTGCTGCGGAGCCTAAGACAAGTACCTTTGAGGCTGTAGCGGATGATGCAATCAAACTAAAGGATGCTTTTTCCGCGGTAAATGAAGTCCTTGAGAAACAGGAAGCTGCAAGTAAAGATTTTGAGCCACTTTTTGATACTGCACCTAGAGCTCAGGTTTTTGAACCTACTTACTCGAAGCCAGTAGGAGCGCGCCCAGTACAACCTCAACCAAAGCCTGCCGCATCTACTTATAGTGAACCAACTCCAAAGCCAACTGTAAAAAGTGAGGCTCCACAGAGAGCTGCGGTTAATGACTTTGATGATAGCATTCAGGTAAAGCATGGAAATTCAAAGCCATCTATTGATGGTGACAATCATGTATTTGTTAAGATGCTTTACAATGTCCTTCTCGAAAATGAGGTTCAGGAAAAATACATCAATCAAGTTCTTGAGGATATGGACAAGGTGCTACAAACAAGCCATTCTTTGGATAATTTGCTTTCAAATGTATATCAAAAAATGGTTCTGAAGCTTGGCACTCCAACAAAAATCGAGCCAGGAGAGAGAAGACCAAAGGTTGTATTCTTTATTGGTCCAACAGGTGTTGGTAAGACTACAACAATTGCTAAAATAGCTTCAAAGTTTAAGGTTGAAGAAGGCAAAAAGGTTGGACTTATCACAGCTGATACATATCGTATGGCTGCTGCAAATCAGCTTCAGACTTATGCAAATATTCTTGGTGTTCCTTTAAATGTTATTTACTCTGCTGATGAACTTCTTGATACAGTAAAAAAACAGAGCAGAGAATACGAGGACTTGGATGTTATTCTTGTTGATACTATTGGTTTTTCACACAAAAACGAAGAGCAACGACAGGATACAAGGAAGCTTATAAATGCACTTGATGGTTTCTATGATACAGAAGTATATCTTGTGCTTTCAGCCACAACAAAGCATAGAGATTTAATTGATATTGCCGATTCCTACATGGAATTTGCTGATTTTAACTTGATTTTTACTAAGCTTGACGAAACAAAGTGCCTTGGCAATATTTTCAACATGAAACAATATACAAAGGCTCAGTTATCTTATATTACTGTAGGACAAAATGTACCAGACGACATTGAAATCCTTAACACCCAGAAGCTGGTAAAACAGTTATTGGGAGGAAATTAAATGGATCAAGCCGAAAATTTACGAAATGTCATAAAAGCTCAAAACATACGAAGTGTTGAGAGAACTAAGGTTATTACCATCACATCTGGAAAAGGTGGCGTTGGCAAGTCCAATATGGCAGTTAATCTTGCAGTTCACTTTACACGTATGGGTAAGAGAGTAATAATTCTTGATGCAGACTTTGGCCTAGCCAATGTAGAGGTCATGTTTGGAACCTTGCCTAATTACAATCTATCAGATGTAATTTTCAAGGGAATGAGCATCCGAGACATTATAACCACTGGCCCAATGGGGATTGGTTTTGTATCAGGAGGTTCAGGAGTTGTGGGCCTAAACAACCTAAATCGTGAACAAATTGCGTTTTTAGTCCACAACCTATCACTTTTAAATGATTTATGTGATATTCTTATAATAGATACAGGTGCGGGGGTTTCAGATCAAGTTCTAGAATTTGTTCTTGCATCCCCAGAAGTGGTTTTAGTATCTACACCAGAACCAAGTTCACTTACCGATTCTTATTCTTTGATGAAGGCACTATACAAGAGCCCAAAATATTCAAAGGAAGGCACTAATGTTCATTTGGTTGCCAATAAAGTCGAAAGTGAAGCCGAGGCAAATGCGGTCTATACCAAATTGCGTTCAGTGGTTCAAAAGTTCCTGGGGGGAGATTTGGATTATCTAGGATATGTGCCTTACGATAATCAGCTGGAGAAGGCTGTTAGAAATCAAAAGGTGGTATCTCTTGAATATCCATCTTCAAGAGCTGCGAAGAATTTTGAATCATTGGCTGCGAAGCTATTGAAAAAGGATGACAGCACCCACTTTAGATGGGGTGTTTCTCATATATTTAACTCATTGTTGAAGGATAGGGCATAGCTTATGGAAATTATAGATCTAAGACCTGGCACACCTATTGAATTTTCAATTGCCAGCACAAATTCTGACATTGAAAACAATATCGAAGAGGATCGAAGTATTTATATCTCTAGTGTTTTTGGCGTTACTAAAAAAGGAGAAATAATATTTCACATTCCTACTCGAAAGGGACGCACTGTAACAATACCAATGAATGTCCCATTTAATGCAGTTTTCAATACCAAAAAAGGATTATTTCAGCTTTCCGGTGAAATTACAAAACGTGGAAGGCTTGAAAACTTTCCAGTATATGTTTTTGTTCCTAGCACTAAGCTTTCAAAGGTTCAAAGGCGTGACTTCTTCAGATTTCAGTGTCTGATTCCTGTAAAGGTTTTACCAATACCGCAGGATGTGGCAATTCTTCCAAACATGGATTTAGTAGAAGATGATTTGGAAAAATACGGTAATACATATGGAGCTCCAGTATCAGGAAATATTCTTGATTTAAGCGGCGGTGGAGCGAAAATCAGTGCAAAGACCGATATAAATACTGAAAGATATATGTATGTGTCTTTTAAACTTAAAACTCGCACGATAGACCAAACAATTAATGTTATAGCAAGACGCATCAAAACCGAAATAAAAAGCGATTCTGGTATGTACGAACATCGTATAGAATTTTTGTTCAAAGAGCCGGAAGATAGGGAGACTATAATAAAGTACATTTTTGACGAAGACCGACGTTTAAGAAAAAAAGATCAGGGGTAAAGAATGTATAAGATTTTAGTTGTTGATGACTCTGCACTCATGAGAAGGATTATCTGTGATATTATAAACGCGGATAATGATTTTCGTGTAATCGACGTTAGTGCAGACGGCGAGGACGCTTACAACAAAATAAAGAACAATTCTTACGATTTGGTTGTGTTGGATATGGTATTGCCAAAGCTTCCGGGTGTTGCACTACTTGAGAGGCTCTACAATGAAAAAGTAGCATGCAATGCTGTACTTATCAGCTCATCCTTGAAAGAGGATGCTGACAGCACGATGAAAGCAATGGAATATGGTGCTTTAGATTTTGTAGTTAAGCCTATTCGTTCTAGTGGTGAAACAAGAGAAATCTTTGGCAAACAATTAGTAGACTCTCTACATAATGTTATTAAATCTAGAGCTTTCAGACCAACGGCTTCAAAGACTGGGTTTGCATCAGCTACCCAGGCAGTTGGAGAATCAAGAAGGAATACTGTTGAAAGGCTTGCAGGAGTTCGTAGTAGACTAGCAGAGGCAAAAGGAGTTGGTAGTGCGCAAACCAATCCACCAGAGCCTAAAGCTCAGCCTATAGCAAAGCCATTAGTATCTAATGATAGACCAACAGTACCAAAGGGCACCGGAGTTAGAACCAAAAAGATTATAGCTTTGGCTTGCTCAACAGGAGGTCCACAGGCGCTACATACTTTTGTGCCAATGCTTCCTGCAAATCTGTCTGTACCGCTTGTTTTGGTTCAGCATATGCCAGAAGGCTTTACAGCTTCACTAGCTGCGAGACTTGACCAAATCTCCGGCATCAAAGTGAAAGAAGCGGAAGATGGAGAATTCTTTAAACCAGGTGTTGTTTATATCACTCCTGGAGGTAAGCACATGAAAATCTGCGAAGACGGAAGTCGAGCAGCTTATTGTCAGCTTGATGACAGTCCACCTGTAAATAGCTTGAAGCCATGTGCAGATGTAATGTATCAGTCATTGGCAAAATCAAGCTTTGATGAGATTATTTGTGTTGTGCTTACAGGTATGGGCGCAGATGGTTCAGAGGGTATTAGATATTTGAACCAGTACAAAAAGACTTACGTTATTTCGCAAGAAGCTTCCACATGTGTTGTGTATGGAATGCCGAAGGCGGTGGAACAGGGCGGATTATCAAATGAAGTTGTTCCACTGAAATCAGTAGCAAATTCAATAGTAAAGAAACTTGGAGGTTTGTAAGATGGATGTAAGTCAGTATTTAGATATCTTTATCGACGAGACAAGTGGTCATATTCAGAGCCTTTCCGACAATATTATGGAGTTGGAAAAGGAGCCAGATAACAAGGATGTTGTTAATGAAATCTTCCGTGCAGCTCACTCTTTAAAGGGTATGGCTGGTACAATGGGATTCAAGAGGATGCAGCATCTTACCCACGATATGGAAAACGTTTTCCAGGAAGTTAGAAACGATAATGTAAAGGTTAATTCTTCACTTATCGATATTCTTTTCAAGTGCTTGGATGCTATCGAAGCATACTTGGATACAGTTAAAGCAACATCTAATGAGGGTACAGAAGAAAATGAAGCCCTTATTAAGCTTTTAAATGATTACCTTACACAGGCTGAAGGTGGTGAAGCACCAGCAGATGCAGCTCCTGCAGAATCAGCAGAGCCAGCAGCTGAAGCATCATCAGACGCAGCAGATGGCCCATTATTCAAGCAAATTAAGCTTGATCCTGAGGCTATTGAAAAGTTAAAGGGTGAAAAGCAGTTATATGGATTCACAATCCATATCAACAAAGAGTGTTTGCTTAAGGCAGCTAGAGCTTTCCTTGTATTCAAAGCAGTTGAAGACTTTGGTACAATTATGGCCTTTGATCCTAGCTCTTCAGATATTGAAGATGAGAAATTCGAATTTGATTTCTCATTTATCTTATCTACAGAAGCAGAATTAGATCCAATTCTCGAGGCAGTTAAGGCTGTTTCTGAAATTGAATCTGTAGAGGCAGAAAAAGTAACACCTGAAATGTACGAAAAGAAGGAAGAGGAAGCAGCACCTGCAGAAGCAGCTCCAGCAGAGGCAGCAGCACCTGCAGCTCCAGCAGCACCTGCACCAGCACCAGCTGCTAAGCCAGCAGCACCTGCAGCTAAGGCAGGTGGCAAGAATCAGCCTGCTAACAAGCCAGTTACTTCTCGTACAATTCGTGTAGATATTGAAAAGCTTGACGCTTTGATGAACCAGGTATCCGAGCTTATTATTGCAAAGAACTCACTTGCTTCTCAAAGCAATGCATCTGGCGAGATTGATGGCCAGACATTACATGAGAATATCGAATACCTCGAGAGAATTACAACAAACCTTCACGAGTCAGTTATGAAGGTTCGAATGGTTCCAATCGAATCTGTAGTTGCTAAATTCCCTCGTATGATTCGTGACCTTGATAGAAAGCTCAATAAGCCAATGGAGCTTGTTATGACTGGTGAGGACACAGAGCTTGATAGAACTGTTGTTGATCAGCTTGGTGATCCACTTCAGCATTTACTTCGTAACTCTGCTGACCATGGTATTGAGTCTCCAGAGGATAGACGCGCAGCTGGCAAGCCAGAAAAAGGAACAATTTTCCTTAACGCTTTCCAGGAGGGCAACAACGTTATCATCGAAGTTGGTGATGATGGTGGCGGAATTAACACAGATAAGGTTCGTGATAAGGCTGTTGAACGTGGATTAGTTACACCAGAAGAAGCAGAGAACCTTTCACAGAAAGAGATTATCGACTTCCTGTTTATGCCTTCATTCTCTATGGCAAAGCAGATTACAGATATCTCTGGTCGAGGCGTTGGTCTTGACGTTGTTAAGAGTAATATCGAAGCACTTGGCGGTGATGTAACTGTTAAATCAGTTATGGGTGAGGGATCTACATTTACAGTTAGACTTCCACTTACACTTGCTATTATTCAGGCTCTTATGGTTGAAATCAGAGATGAAAAATATGCAATCGCACTTGCTTCAATTATGAACATTGAAAATATACCTAAGTCTGAAATCAAGTACGTTGAATCTAAGGAGGTTATCCACCTTAGAGGACAGGTTATTCCTCTTATTCACTTGGATAATATTCTTGATTTGGAGCCAAAGGAAAGCGACGAAGATACAATGACAGTTGTTATTTGTAAGAAGGGTGATACTCTTGGCGGTATTATCGTTGACAACCTTATTGGCCAGTTAGAAATCGTTATTAAGTCACTTGGTAAGCTTGACAACAATAAGCTCATCAGCGGTGCTACAATCCTTGGTGATGGTGAAATCGCTATGATTCTTGATGTCAATGCAGTTATTTAATAGGAGGTGAGACCATGTCAGATTTAGCTATGTATGATGTAGTTGAAAAAGAAAAAAAGCAATACATTGTAGTAAAAATAGGCGGCGAGCATTATGGTATCGACATTTCCTATATTGATAACATTGTTCGTATGAGTAAAATTACAAGAGTTCCAAAGGCTCCTTCTTACTACAGAGGAGTTATCAATCTTCGAGGCGAAGTTGTTCCTGTTATGAGCCTTCGTAGAAGAATGAATCTTGATGATGATGAGTTTACAGATGCATCTAGAATTATTATCCTTAAGCTTGATGGCGGCGGATTAATGGGTGTTATCGTAGACGAGGTTAAGGAAGTTCTTTCATTATCAGAGGATGATATTGAGGCTCCATCATCTACACTTAAGAGCAAGAACTCATTTATTAACGGTGTAGGAAAGAATGGAGATGAGCTTATTTCTATTTTCGAAATTAGCTCAATTATTGGGGAGAACGATGCTTCTTAAAGGGAGGTAAGTATGCTCACATTAGATGAGGTTAATTCAAAATATTTTGACGTTCTCAAAGAAATAGGTAATATTGGCGCTGGCAATGCAACAACTGCCATCGCCAATATGCTTGGCCTAAGAATCGATATGAGCGTTCCAGAGGTGGCTTTTTTGCCAGTTGAGGATTTAGGCTCAGCGATTGGAGCAGAGGACGAAATTATAGTAGGCATTATGCTTGGTGTTGAACAGGATATCGATGGTTCCATGATGTTCCTTATGGATATGGCATCAGCTCATCATATTGTTAATAAGCTTATGATGAGAGATGATAGCTATGCTGAGCCATTCGACGAGATGGATTTATCAGCTATTAAGGAAATCGGAAACATTATTGCAGGATCTTATTTGTCCGCACTTTCAGGACTTACAAATCTTACAATAGTTCCTTCAGTACCTTTTGTAGCAGTTGATATGGCAGCAGCCATTCTTTCTGTGCCTGCAGTACAATTCGGTATATTCGGAGATAATGCACTGATGATCAATACAGAATTCTCTGATGATTTGGGAATCAAGGGGCATTTTATTTTGATGCCAGAAGAAGATTCTTATGCAAAAATATTAACGGCACTTGGTGTACCAATCTAAGGAGAGTGAGAGTATGGGGCAGATGATTAAAGTCGGCATGGCCGATCTAAAAATATGTAAAGCTCCGGATGCACTGACTACTATTGGTCTCGGTTCGTGTATTGGAATTGCATTATATGATCCATCTACAAAGATTACTGGCTTGGCACATATAATGTTGCCTGATAGCACAGCTATTCGCAACAATTCAAATATTGCGAAGTTTGCAGATACAGGCATACAGAAGCTTTATGATGATATGCTTAAAGCTGGGGCAAATAAAATGAAGCTAGTAGCAAAAATAGCAGGGGGCGCTAAGATGTTTGAAATGCCTGGCGCGTCCGCTGCTGGCATTAATGTCGGGGAGAGAAATGCAGAGGCTTCAAAAGCGAAGCTAAAGGAGCTTGGAGTTAGGCTTGTAGCAGAAGACTGTGGTTTGAATTATGGTCGTACAGTTGAGATTTATAGCGAAACTGGAGAGTACTATATAAAAGCAGTTGGCAAAGAGCTTAAGATTATTTAAAATATATAATAAGTGGTTGGAGGAACAAATGAATACTAAGCCTATTCCTATAATAATTACGCTAGCAGCAGCGCTTATATCTTGTGTTGTTTCAATTGTACAAAGGGCTGGTTTTTCAGTTTTCCTCAGCCGTTTAGTTATTGTAGTTGCCATTTTTTTAGTAATGGGAACTATCATTAAAATTGTGCTTGATTATTCCTTCCGCACATTAGAACCACCGGCTTCCATTGATGATCAATTGGACGGCGTAGTTCCAGACGCAGGGGATATTGAGCAAACAGAAGAAATCGACACCACAGAGGACAACTCGTTAGAATCAGAGGAAGGCTAAATATTTCTGATTAAACGATACTAAAGGGGGCATAAATGAAGGCAGCTGACAAGGAAAAGCTTTGGGATAAATATAAGGTTAGCCCATCCCCAGAGCTTAGAGAGCAGTTAATACTTGAATATGCATCGCTTGTTAAAATTGTTGCAGGACGTCTTTGTATGTACTTGGGTAACACCGTTGAATACGAGGATTTATGCAGCTATGGTATCTTTGGCCTCATTGATGCGATTGATAAGTTTGACTTAGCGAAGGATGTTAAATTCGAAACATATGCAAGTCTTCGTATCAGAGGATCCATTTTAGATCAGATTCGTAAAATGGATTGGATTCCACGTACAATCAGACAGCGTCAGCGTATGATTGATGATGCAATCAAGACAATTGAAGCTCGCACTGGACACAGTGCTTCGGACGAGGAAGTCGCAGCAGAATTAAATATATCTTCTGATGAATTTTTGAAATGGCAATCACAGCTTAATGTTACTAATGTTGTTTCATTGAATGAATTTGTTGAAGCTGGAAATGAACCAGTTATGGAAGCAGAACACAATTCTCATTTTATTCAGCCAGAAGACAACATTTCTAAGCAGGAGCTTACTCAAAAGTTACAAGAGGCATTAGATAAACTTACAGAAAAAGAAAAACAAGTCATTCTTTTGTATTATTACGAAGATATGACTTTAAAAGAAATAAGTGCAGCTCTTGAGGTTTCGGAATCAAGAGTATCACAACTCCATACCAAGGCCCTTCAAAAGATGAGAGGATCTCTTGGAGAATACATGGGGATACTAATAAAATAGTGTTGGCAGTTTAATTGTGTGGTATTCCATAGGGAGGGAATGTTATGTCAATTAGTCCTATTAATTTTAACGGAATGATCCAAAACACCAACGAGATTAGCCATACAAAGGCTACTGAGGATCAAAAGCCAATGCTTCAGCAGGAAGTTTTGACGCAGACCGTCGAAAAGAAGCAGGAGCAGCAAGCCAAACAGGTCAATGATCTTTACAACGCAAAGCGTACTGAGGATAAATATGACCGTGAAGGCAATGGCAAAGGTTATGAAGGAAATAAAAAACGTAAACCCTCTAAGATTAAACAAGAAGAAAAGCTAGAAGGTGATGGAAAGGTATCTGAGAAACCTACACCTTCATTTGATATGAGAGTTTAACAGGGGGACTGAAATGACCGTTCTTGAAATTACACTCCTAATCATAGGCTTAGCCTTTTGTATTGGGAGTTTTTTTGTGTCTGAAAAGTTATCAAACAAAGACAAAGAAAATCTTCAAAAGCTTACAAAAGAGCAAATAGAAGAAATCATAAAGGACAAAATGGCTGATGCAAAGGTAGAAATGGAAGATAAGCTTTCTGCCACAATTGACGAGGCCATTGAAGAAATGGATCGTAAAACAGATAAAGAAACAAACGAGAAGATTATGCAAATCTCTCAGTATTCAGATACAGTTTTGGAATCTGTTGACAAGTCCCATAAAGAAGTTACATTCATGTATTCAATGCTTAATGAAAAGCAGCAGGATACAGTTGATATGACTAAAAAGCTTTCAGATTTAGAAGATACACTTGTTGCTTTGGATTCATCTATTGCTAAGAAGCTTGATTTACTTCGAGATAGAGAAATCGAAATATCCGAAGAAAAGCAAAAGCTAGAGCAGGCCAAAATCGAATTTGAGGCTCAATCTACTGAAAGCAAGGCAACTGAGCCGGTATCCTTTACTGAGGCTTTAGCAGAAAAATTTGCAGACGAAACAGTTCGTCCAAAACAAAATGACAATCTTGAAATCTTAACTCTTCACGACGAAGGTCTTAGCGAAGTTGAGATAGCTAAGAAGCTAGGTAGAGGTTTAGGCGAAGTTAAATTTGTTCTCGGATTATATCAGGAGGGCAAATAATGAGACTTAAATATTACATGAGAGGTATAGGCATAGGTGTTATTTTTGCAACACTTGTGCTTTCCATTAGTTTTTATTTTGGTAGAACTGATTTTTCTTCAAAGGAAATGACTGATGAAGAAATAATTGAAGAAGCTACAGAGCTTGGAATGGTTATGCCGGAGGATGAGGCATCTGAAGAGGAAACTAAGGATGAAACATCTGAAGAAGATGCAGCCGCTCCTGAGGAACAACCAACAGAAGAAGTAGCGCCTGAAGAGACAGAAGAGACTGATGCTGAAAATGAACCTGTTGTAGAAAGCTCTGAGTCTACAGTTAAATACATTCCGTTTACAGTAAACAGCGGAGAGTCATCAGATACAGTTGCAGCTAATCTTTATAAGGCAGGTTTAGTTGATTCTGCATCGGAATTCAACGACTACATGAATACGCTAGGGGTTGATAACAGAATTCAGTCCGGCACATTCTATGTAAGAGCGGATAGTACATACGATGATATTATTGTTTTACTTGTCAACAAAGATCATAGAACAACAACACCACCCACTGAGTAACACCTAATAATAGGTGTTGCATGGTGGGTTTTTTTATGGTAAACTTTTAGAGCTGTTGAAAATACACGCATAAGGACTGACATTGGTTCCCAACCTACAGTAGGCGGGGTGGTTGTCAGGAGGAATTATGCGGAAGAAACAAACCAGGAGGTATTAAAATGAGTGTTATTTCAATGAAGCAGTTACTCGAGGCAGGTGTTCACTTTGGACATCAGACACGTAGATGGAACCCTAAGATGGCTCCATACATCTACACAGAGCGTAATGGTATCCACATTATCGACCTTCAGAAGTCTGTAGGTATGGTAGACGATGCTTACGATGTTATCTTCGACATCGCACAGCAGGGTGGTACAATCCTTTTCGTAGGTACAAAGAAGCAGGCTCAGGATGCTATCGCTACAGAGGCAGAGCGTTGTGGTATGTTCTATGTAAACGAGAGATGGCTCGGTGGTATGCTTACAAACTTTAAGACAGTTCAGACAAGAATCGCTCGTCTTAAGGAAATCGAGAAGATGGAAGCAGACGGAACATTTGACCTTCTTCCAAAGAAGGAAGTTACTCAGCTCAAGAAGGAGCAGGAGAAGCTTACAAAGGTTCTCGGCGGTATCAAGGAAATGAACCGTATTCCAGATGCTATTTTTGTTATTGATCCTAAGAAGGAGCACATTTGTATCCAGGAAGCACACGCACTTGGTATTCCACTTGTAGGTGTTTGTGATACTAACTGTGATCCAGATGAGCTTGATTACGTTATCCCAGGTAACGATGATGCTATCCGTGCAGTTAAGCTTATCGTTGCTAAGATGGCAGACGCTGTTATCGAAGCAAAGCAGGGTGAAATGAATGAGGTTGCTGAGGAGTCAGCAGAAGCAGAAGAGGAGGCATAATTATGGCAGCTATTACAGCAGCAATGGTAAAAGACCTTCGCGAGCAGTCTGGCGCAGGTATGATGGATTGTAAGAAAGCACTCGCTGAGTGTGATGGTGATATGGATGCAGCTTTCGAGCTCCTTCGTAAGAACGGTGCTGCAAAGGCTGAAAAGAAAGCATCTCGTATCGCTGCAGAGGGTATTTGCAAAGTTGTAGTTGAAGGCAATACAGCTGTTGTTCTTGAGGTTAACTCAGAGACAGATTTCGTTGCTAAGAACGAGAAGTTCCAGGCATATGTTGAGAAGGTTGCTAACCAGATTCTTAAGTCTGATGTTACTACAATCGATGAGTTACTTGCTCAGCCATGGGCAGAGGATTCATCAAAGACAGTTAACGACGTACACGTTGAGATGGTAGCTACAATCGGCGAGAAGCTTTCACTTCGTCGTTTCGAGAAGGTAGTATCTGACGGATTCGTTGTTTCTTACACACACGGTGGTGGACGTATCGGCGTTATCGTTGATATGGCTGGCACTGAGAGTGATGCAGCTAAGGAAGCAGCTACAAATCTTGCTATGCAGATTGCAGCTCTTAATCCTAAGTATGTTAGCCGTGATGAAGTATCAGCTGATTACATTGCTCACGAGAAGGAAATCCTTCTTGCTCAGATCATGAACGATCCTAAGGAGTCACAGAAGCCTGAGAAGGTTATCAATGGTATGATTGAAGGTCGTGTATCTAAGGAGCTTAAGGAAATCTGCTTACTTGATCAGGTTTATGTTAAGGCTGAGGATGGAAAGCAGACAGTTGCTAAGTACTTAGAGCAGGTTTCTAAGGAGACAGGTTCTGAGCTCAACGTCAAGAGATTCGTTCGTTTTGAGACAGGCGAAGGTCTTGAGAAGAAGGTTGAGGATTTCGCAGCAGAAGTTGCAGCTCAGCTTTAATTAGTATTCCAAGCTAAGAAAATAATAAAAGAGTCCACATTTAGTGGGCTCTTTATTTTTTACCCCCTTTATATTGAGAAATCGTTGTGATAAAATAAAAGAGAAATTTTTATGGGGAGGATTTTGTTTTGGAGAGTTCATTTGAGGGGCTTGAGAGACAAAGGGCAAAGCGCAGACGCGTTGCCAGAATGAAAAAATTTATTGTCACTACTGTTTTAGTATTTATGCTACTTACAATTTCTGTAATGAGCTTCCTTTTGTTTGAGGTTTTCTCTTTGCAGAGGCAGTTGGATAGCCTTGCTAAGCAGGTTTATGTTACTACTGATGTAGAGAATGAAAACGAAATGGTGGATGACAGTATATTGGATGATGTCTACCAAGTCGATAACGTTGATAATATTGCTGAAGAGGGCGATATACCTATGGTGTATTTGACATTCGATGATGGCCCTAGCAGCAACACAGATGAAATATTAGATATTTTAGACGATTATAATGTAAAGGCTACATTCTTTGTTTGTGGCAAGGATTTAGAGCTTTACGGTGAACAATACAAACGCATCGTGGACGAAGGTCATACTATTGGTATGCACTCATATAGCCATAATTTTGGCGAGATATATGCGTCTGAGGATGCTTTTGCACAAGATTATAACAAAATTCATAATTTAATATTAGAAACTACTGGTGTTGACACTAAATATTATCGTTTCCCAGGAGGAAGCAGTAATAAGGTCAGCACTACAAGCATGTCTACATTCATTAATTACTTAAATAATCAGGGCGTTGTATACTACGATTGGAATGTTGCTTCGGGAGATGCTACATCTTCTGCGTTTACAACAGAACAGCTTATTGATAATGTAATGAAGGATGTGGTAAAATACAAAACGTCTGTAGTATTGTTGCATGACGCTTCAAATAAAAATGCGACAGTTGAGGCTTTACCTGGATTGATTGAATCTTTACAAGAGCAGGGGGCCATGATTTTACCAATCACAGATGAAACAACCGTTATACAGCACGTAAACGTTGTACAATAAAATGTTATGGAGGAATTGTAATGGGCTTTTTTAAGGATTTCAAAGAGGATTTTAATGACGCTTTAGACGAAATGGCTGGCGCAGAAGAGACATCTACAGAAGAAGTTATGGTTAATACCTTAGATGGCGATATTGACGTTGAGTCAGAGCTTAATAAGCTTGATGGTCTTTTAGAGCAGGTCACTAAAAAGGTTGAAACACCAGCTGAAAAGCAGGCAGAGGCTCCTGTTACTACAGAGCCAGTAGAGGAGAAAAAGTCTTTCTTCTCAGAGACAAAGAAAGAAACAAAGATGGAGGCACCAAGAACAATGGATGTTATGGGAAATGCTGCTGATACTAACAGAGCAGTTGCAGATGAGAATGCAGTTATTACAGCAGGAATGAAAGTTACAGGTAATGTAGAATCAATCGGTTCTATCGAAGTACAGGGAGAAATTGTAGGAGATGTTGCATGTAATGGCAAGCTTGTTGTTACAGGTAAGGTTAATGGTAACTCATCATCTTCAGAGTTCTTCGCTGACGCTGCAAAGATCGAAGGCGAAGTAGTTACAACTGGTACAGCAAAGGTTGGCGTTGGTTCAGTTATCATCGGTAACATTACAGCTACATCAGCAGTTATCGCAGGTGCTGTAAAGGGTGATATCGATGTTAATGGTCCAGTAGTTGTTGATACATCAGCTGTTGTTATGGGTAACATTAAGTCTCGTTCAGTACAGATTAACAATGGTGCTGTTATCGAAGGCTTCTGCTCACAGAGCTACTCAGATGTTGATGTAAACAGCGTATTCGCAATCTAATAGATAAAGGATTATTACAAATGAAGAGAGTATTACTTAAGCTTAGTGGAGAGGCACTTTCAGGTGATAAGGGGTTTGGATTTGACGAAGCTACATGTATGATGGTAGCAAAGCAGGTTAAGAAGCTTGTAGATGATGGTGTTCAGGTTGGTGTCGTTATCGGCGGCGGCAATTTCTGGAGAGGCCGTTCATCAGAGAATATTGATCGTACAAAGGCAGACCAGATTGGAATGCTTGCTACAGTTATGAACTGTATCTATGTATCTGAAATCTTCAGAGCAGCTGGTATGCGTACATCAGTACTTACACCTTTTGAGTGTGGCAATTGTTCAAAGCTTTATTCTAAGGACAGAGCAAACAAGTATTTCGAAAGAGGAATGGTTGTATTCTTTGCAGGTGGCACAGGTCATCCATATTTTTCAACAGATACAGCTACAGTTCTTCGTGCAGTAGAAATCGAAGCAGATGTTATTCTTCTTGCTAAGTCAATTGATGGCGTATATGACAGTGACCCAGCTAAGAATCCTGATGCAAAGCGTTATGATAAGGTTAGCATCCAGGAAGTTATTGATAAAAAGCTTCAGGTTGTTGATATGACTGCTTCAGTTATTGCGATGGAGCAGCAGATGCCAATGTATGTATTCTCTCTTAATGAAGAGGATTCTATAGTAAAAGCAATTTCAGGCAAATTTAATGGCACAGTTGTGTGTGTTAAGGAGGATTAATGGATAATATACTTTCAACTTACGAGGAGAAAATGACAAAGAGCTACAACAATCTCGAAAGCGAGTTTACTACTATTCGAGCAGGTAGAGCTAATCCACATATTCTTGACAAGATTACTGTTGATTATTATGGAGCTCCAACTCCACTTCAGCAGGTTGCAAATATCTCTGTTCCTGAGCCTAGACTTATTCAGATTCAGCCTTGGGAGCCATCATTGGTTAAAGAGATTGAAAAGGCAATTAATATGTCTGATATTGGTATCAATCCTACAAACGATGGTAAGCTTATTCGTTTGGTTTTCCCAGAGCTTACAGAAGAGCGTCGTAAGGAAATTGCCAAAGATGTTAAAAAGCATGGCGAAGATGCAAAGGTTGCTATTCGTAACATCCGTAGAGATGCTATCGACCAGTTAAAGAAGCATTCAAAGGTTGAAGGCGTTTCTGAGGATGAGATAAAGGACCTTGAGGATAAGTGCCAAAAGATGACTGACAAGTTCATCGCTGAGGTAGATAAAGCTGTTGAGGCTAAGACAAAAGAGATTATGACAGTTTAAACTAGTCTATTTATGGGGCACAGTTATTGTGCCCTTTTTCATTATATTTTATTTTGGAGGTGCTATGAACGTACCAGAGCATATAGCTATAATACTAGATGGAAATGGCAGATGGGCCAAATCAAAAGGAATGCCTCGTACATACGGACACACTGTAGGGGCAAAAAATGTCGAAACCATTTGTAGAGCGGCACATGATTTAGGAGTAAAATATGTTACTATGTACGCTTTCTCTACTGAAAACTGGTCTAGACCTGACGATGAAGTTAAAGCTCTTATGAAGCTTTTAGGGGAATATATAAAGACTTGTATGAAGACCGCCAAAAAGGATAACTTACGCGTTAGATTTATTGGCGATTTGACAAAGCTGGATGAAAAACTTAGAGCAGCTATTGCTGAGCTTACAGAGTATTCATCACAGTTTACAGGTCTTACACTTACTATTGCTATAAATTATGGTAGTAGAGACGAAATGACTAGAGCAATTCGAAAGGTTGCCGAGGATGTTAAAGCTGGAAATATCAATTCAGAAGATATTACAGAGGATGTATTTTCAGGCTACTTAGACACTAAGGATATCCCTGATCCTGATTTTATGATTAGAACATCTGGCGAGCAGCGTCTTTCAAACTATCTATTATGGCAATTAGCATATTCTGAGTTCTACTTTACACCTGTTCCATGGCCAGAGTTCACACCAGAGGAGCTTAAAAAGGCAGTAGAGGAATATGATAAGAGAAACCGTAGATTCGGTGGTATATAGGAAGGATTATATATGTTTATTACTAGATTAATTAGTGGAATTATTCTTGTAGCTCTTGCACTTTTATTTATTTGCACAGGTGGAGATGTTCTTTTAGCAGTAATGCTAGTTTTGTCTCTTATCGGCATGTTCGAGCTATACAGAATCTTTAAAGTTGAAAAGAGTCTACCTGGAATACTAGGGTATCTCGCTTGTATTACATACTATTTAGATTTAAGATTTCAATTTTGCCAGGATGTTATGGTAATTGTCCTTGCATTTTTGATTCTGCTTTTAGCTGTATTCGTGTTTAGTTATCCAAAGTTCCATAGTCATCAGATTATGGCAGCATTCTTTGGCTTATTCTACGTAGGAGTGATGCTTTCATTCCTCTACCAGACACGAATGCTTACAAATGGCCAGTTTATTGTATGGCTTATTTTCCTTTGTTCTTGGGGATGCGATACATCTGCATACTGTGTAGGCGTATTGTTTGGAAAGCACAAGATGTCTCCAATTCTTTCTCCTAAGAAATCTATCGAAGGAGCAGTTGGTGGAGTAGTTGGTGCAATGTTATTTACAGCGATTTACTGCTACGTTATTTCAGCAGTATTCAAGATGGATGACTTTGCAATCCTTCCACTTGTAATTATTTCTGGAGTTGGCGCTTTAATTTCCATGATAGGCGATTTAGCTGCTTCAGCCATTAAGCGCAATTTCGAAATAAAAGATTATGGAAAATTGATTCCAGGGCATGGTGGAGTGCTTGATAGATTTGATAGCGTAATTATCACAGCACCAATTATTTTCTTCTTGGCTTATTATTTTTACGTATAAAGAGGTAGTAAAATGTCACAGAAGTTAGCTTTACTTGGTTCAACTGGTTCTATTGGAACCCAGACATTGGACATAGTTTCACAAAATCCGGAGGATTTGCAGGTGGTTGCAATGTCCTGCGGAAAGAATCTAGATTTGTTTGAAAAGCAAATCAGAAAGTATCATCCTACACTTGTTTCTGTGGGAACAGAGGAGCTTGCAAAGGATTTAAAGACAAGACTTTCTGATATGGATATAGATATTCATTTTGGAATGGAAGGACTTATTGCTGTTGCCACTTGTGAAGAGGCTGACACTGTAGTTACTGCCGTAGTTGGAATGATTGGAGTTCAGCCTACTATTGCAGCTATCAATGCCAAAAAGACAATTGCTTTAGCAAACAAAGAGACACTTGTTACTGCAGGTCATATCATTATGCCTCTTGCAAAGGAAAAGGGTGTTTCTATTCTCCCGGTTGATAGCGAACACAGTGCTATTTTCCAATCATTAAATGGAGAAAGACATAATAAAATTTCAAAGATTCTTCTTACTGCTTCAGGCGGTCCTTTCAGAGGAAAGACTCTTGAACAGTTAGAGAATGTTAGAGTAGAAGATGCATTGAAGCATCCAAACTGGTCTATGGGCGCAAAAATCACTATCGATTCTGCCACAATGATCAACAAAGGTTTGGAAGTTATGGAAGCTAAGTGGCTATTCGATGTAAATCTTAGCCAGGTTGAGGTTGTGGTGCATCCACAGAGCGTGCTTCATTCTGCTGTTGAATTTATGGATGGAGCGGTAATTGGCCAGATGGGCACACCAGATATGAGATTGCCAATCCTTTATGCTCTATTTTATCCAAACCGTAAGACTCTTTACGCAGAGCCTTTAGATTTATTCAAAGTAGGTTCACTTACATTTGAAAAGCCAGATATGGAAACATTCTATGGCCTTTCTTTGGCTTATGACGCAATGGATGCAGGTGGAAATGTTCCTACTGTCTTCAATGCTGCCAATGAAAGAGCAGTTGCAAAGTTTTTAAATAATAAAATCAAGTTTTTGGAGATACCAGAAATCGTATCAGAAGCAATGATTAATGTTGATTTCATTGAGAATCCTACAATCGAACAGGTTCTTGAAACTGAAAAGATGACTTACGATTTCATTGAGAGCAGGTGGTAAAAATGAAGATTATTCTAGCTATACTAATTTTCAGTTTCATTATTATTTTTCATGAGCTAGGACATTTTCTTTTTGCAAAGAAGTGCGGGGTTAAGGTTAATGAATTTACTTTGGGTCTTGGCCCAACTCTGATTTCTTGGGGTAAAGGCGAAACAAAATATTGTTTAAAGCTTCTTCCATTCGGTGGTTCTTGCGTTATGGAAGGAGAGGATGAAGAAAGCGACAGCGATAGAGCGTTCAATAAGAAATCCCTATGGGAGAGATTCCAAATCGTTTTCGCTGGTCCTTTATTTAACTTTATTTTGGCTTATATACTTTCTGTTGTTTACATAGCAGCTTTAGGTGTAAATGACGCTACCATATCTGATGTTATGGACGGCTATGCAGCCGAGGAAGCAGGCATGGAGGCTGGTGATACAATCATTAGTATTAATGGATATAATGTTCATTTTTACAATGAAATTAGCATCTATACATTCTTACATCCAAACGCAGAAAGTTATGACATTGTTTATTCACGTGATGGTGAAAAGTATGAGACTGAGTTAGTGCCAACATACTCTGAAGAAACCGGCAGAAAAATGATTGGCATTATCAAGAACGCGGAATACAAAAAAGTATCACCAATTGGTGTTTTAAAATACGCAGCTTACGAAATCAAATATCAGATTTACGTTACATTATCTAGCTTAAAGATGTTATTTACAGGTCAGATTTCTGTAAATGAAGTATCAGGTCCTGTGGGAGTTGTTACTACCATTTCTGATGTTTATGATCAATCAATAAGCAGTGGCTTGTTTTACGTATTTATCAATCTATTATCAATCGCAATTCTTCTTACTGCCAACCTTGGCGTTATGAACCTATTGCCATTCCCAGCCCTTGACGGTGGAAGAATTCTTTTGTTTATCATCGAAGGAATTAGAGGCAAGAAGATGAAGCCTGAGATTGAGAACGGTATCAATCTGGTGGGATTTGCATTGTTAATGGTTTTAATGGTTGTTGTTATGTACAACGATATTCTTAAGCTTATGTAGAGGTAATATTATGAAGACTACTGAAGTTAAAATTGGAAATAGAGTTATAGGTGGAGGAAATCCAATTCTTATCCAGTCTATGACAAATACAAAAACACAGGATGTAGAGGCAACAGTTGCACAGATTCTTCAGCTCGAAAAGGCTGGTTGTGATATTATTCGTTGCGCTGTACCTGACATGGAAGCGGCAAAGGCTCTTGGCAAAATCAAAGAGCAGATTCACATCCCTCTTGTTGCAGACATTCACTTTGATTACAGACTTGCTATTGCTGCAATTGAAAATGGAGCTGATAAGATTCGTATTAATCCTGGAAACATTGGAAGCGAAGATCGTATTAAGGCTGTTGTTGATGCTGCAAAAGCAAAGAATATTCCTATTCGAGTTGGTGTTAATTCAGGATCTCTCGAAAAGAATCTTGTTGAAAAATATGGCGGAGTTACAGCTGAAGGCCTTGTAGAATCAGCCCTTGATAAGGTGGCTATTATTGAACGCCTTGGATATTACAATCTTGTAATCAGTATCAAATCGTCTGATGTTATGATGTGTGTTAAGGCTCACGAATTAATTGCAGACAAGACAACACATCCACTTCATGTTGGTATTACAGAAGCTGGCACAATTAAAGCCGGAAATATCAAGAGTGCATGCGGCTTATCAATGATTCTTTCACAGGGAATTGGCGATACTATCCGTGTTTCACTTACAGGTGACCCTATCGAAGAAATTAAGACAGCAAAGCTTATTCTTCGTACACTTGGTCTTAGAAAGGGCGGAATCGAAGTTGTATCATGCCCAACATGCGGACGTACACAGATAGATTTAATTGGACTTGCAAATAAAGTAGAGAATCTTGTTGAAGAGTTCTCAGATTTAGATATAAAAGTAGCTGTTATGGGCTGCGTAGTTAATGGACCAGGAGAGGCTAAGGAAGCTGATTTAGGTGTTGCTGGAGGCATTGGAGAAGGCCTTCTTATAAAGCATGGCGAAGTCGTTCGCAAGATGCCTGAGAGCGAGCTTCTTGATGCATTACGTGAGGAGCTTACAAACTGGCCACGGAGATAATGATATGGATCAAATGAGTTTTTATGAAGTTTTCCCTAATATGGAAGCGGGGAATGATTTGGATACAGCCCTTAGTGACGCCACTGTCACTAAGGTAAGTACCGGTCGTTCGAAGGATGATATTCGTATATACGTTACATTCAATACCCTTATTCCTAAGCGCCGTATCTGGCATTTGGAAAAATCTATTAAAAAACAATTCTTCCCTAATAATGGTGTTACAATTCGAATCCTTGAAGAATTCGATTTATCAAGTCAGTACACACCTGAAAATCTTTTAAATTCATATAATGATAGTATTTTAGAGGAGCTAGAGGATAGAAGTGCTCTTCTTTTTAACATATATAAAAAAGCAGATTTAGACTTTACTGAAGACGGTCATCTTAAAGTAACTATCGAAGATACGATAATTGCCCGCGAGAAAGAGCATGAGCTGTTTGATATTCTTCATTCCATTCTTTGTCGCAGATGTCATCAGAATATTGTTATTGATTTCGATTATAAAGAGCCTGTTAAAAGCAAGTATCTTGAGAATGCAATTCTCGAAATCGAAAACAAAATTGCTGCAATTAATGCGCAGAGCGTTAGTCATGAATCATCTGACGATGATAATTCTGGTTCTGATAATTCCGACAAGAAAAAGGATGCAGATAATAAGAAGCCACAGGAGGCTGAGACAAAGGTTATTAAGCCGCTAACAAAATCTGACGATCCTGATTGTATTTACGGCAATGAAATCTTCGATAATGCAACTCCAATGGAGGATATTAACGGAGAGCTTCTTGGACCAATCATTATACGTGGACAGCTTACAGCTCTTGAGTTTAGAGAGACAAAGAAGGGCGGATATTTTGGAACTGGTGCTATGACTGACTTTACCGACTCTATCTCTATCAAGCTTTTCTTCAGTGATGCAGATCAGGGACGTGAGCTTGAAAAAGCACTTAAAGTTGGAGAGTTCTATAAGATAGCAGGTAAGCTTGATGAAGATATTTATTCAAAGGAGCTTACTGTCGGTCGAATCAATTCTATCAACAGAATTCGTGACTTCAGGGTTACCAGACAGGATACTGCAGTAGATAAGCGTGTTGAGCTCCACTGCCATACAAAGATGTCGGATTTCGATGGTGTATCCGAAATCACCACAATTATCAGTAGGGCAAAGGAGTGGGGACACAAGGCGCTTGCCATTACAGACCATGGTGTTGTGCAGGCATTCTGTGATGCGGATCATATGAAGGGCCTTGGAGATTTCAAGGTTATCTACGGATGCGAAATTTATCTTGTAGATGATACAAAGCTTATTGTTACCAACGATAAGGGCCAGACTTTACGAGATGAGTTTGTTGTTTTTGATATTGAGACTACAGGTTTCAATCCTAAGACATGCAAGATAATTGAAATTGGTGCTGTTAAGTTTGTAAATGGAGAAATCGTTGATAGATTTTCTGAGTTCGTAAACCCACAGGTGCCAATCCCATTCAACATAACAGAGCTCACTTCGATTAAGGACGAAATGGTAGAGGATGCCCCTACAATCGATGTGATTCTTCCAAAGTTTATGGAGTTCTGTAAAGGTTCTGTTTTAGTTGCACACAACGCTGGATTTGACACAAGCTTCATTAGATACAACTGTAAGCAGCTGGGACTTGAATATGACTACACCCATGTAGACACAGTTGAGGTTGCAAGATACTTACATCCAAATATGGCTAGGTTCAACCTTGATGCTGTATGTAAGGCCGAAAATATTGTAAACGAGCATCATCACCGTGCAGTAGATGACGCAGAGGCTACAGCAAAGGTATTTGAAAAGTTCATTACAAAGCTTGAAAATGAAAAGATTTTCACTTTATCAGAGCTTAACGATCATAGTAAACCAGGCCCAGAGCAGATAAAGAAAATGCGTGCAAATCACTGTATTGTTCTTGCAAAGAACGATTTAGGTCGTATTAATCTTTATAGATTGGTTTCAGAATCACACCTTTATTACTTCAGCAGATATCCTAGAGTTCCAAAGAGCTTGCTGATGGAGTGCAGAGAGGGACTGATTATTGGTTCTGCCTGCGAGGCTGGTGAATTATACGACGCCATCGTTGATGGCAGAGATGAATCGGAGATTATGCGTATTGCTAATTTCTATGATTATCTTGAGATACAGCCTGTTGGCAACAACGAATTCATGATTCGTTCTGATAAACGTAAATACGAAAACATCAATTCTGTAAAGGATTTGCAGGAGATTAATAAGCAGATTGTTGCATTAGGAGACGAGCTTAAAAAGCCTGTTGTTGCTACCTGCGATGTGCATTTCCTTGATCCTGAGGACGAAGTATATCGTCGTATTATTATGGCCAATAAGGGCTTTGATGATGCTGACCAGCAGGCACCTCTATATCTTCATACAACTGATGAGATGCTTGAGGAATTTGCTTATCTGGGACTGGCTAAGGCGCATGAAGTAGTTGTAGAAAATACTAATATGATTGCTGATATGGTGGAGCGTATTCACCCGGTTCGTCCTGATAAATGTCCACCTGTAATCGAGCATTCAGAGGAAGATTTGCGTCGTATTTGCGAAACAAGAGCACATGAGGTTTATGGACCTGAGCTTCCTGAAATAGTAGCAGCGCGACTTGAGCGAGAGCTTAATTCTATTATCGGTAATGGATATTCCGTTATGTACATTATCGCTCAGAAGCTGGTTTGGAAGTCAAACGAGGATGGCTATCTGGTAGGCTCCCGTGGTTCCGTAGGTTCTTCCTTTGCAGCTACAATGGCTGGTATTACAGAGGTTAACCCATTGCCACCTCACTACAGATGTCCTAATTGCTATTATGTAGATTTTGATGGTCCAGAGGTGCAGGAGATTGTTAACCAGGGACTTTCTGGAGTAGATATGCCAGATAAAATCTGTCCTAAATGTGGCAAGCCTCTTGCTAAGGATGGATTTGATATTCCATTCGAAACCTTCCTTGGATTCAAGGGTGATAAGGAGCCTGATATCGATTTGAACTTCTCCAACGAATATCAGTCAAAGGCTCATAAATATACAGAAGTTATTTTTGGTGATGGCCAGACCTTCAAGGCCGGTACAGTTTCTACACTTGCGGATAAGAACGCAGTTGGCTATGTTTTAAAATATTTCGAAAAGCGTGATATAAGAAAGCGTCGTGCTGAAAACGAACGTATTGCAAAGGGTGTTGAAGGTGTTAAATCTACAACGGGTCAGCATCCTGGTGGTGTAGTAGTTCTTCCAAACGGTGAGGATATCTATTCCTTTACTCCAGTTCAGCATCCTGCTAATAAAGATACAGATATTGTTACAACCCACTTTGATTACCATAAGATTGATGCCAACCTGCTGAAGCTTGATATCTTAGGACATTTGGATCCTACCATGATTAAGCGACTGGAGGATTTGACTGGCATTAACGCCACAGAAATTCCGCTGGACGACAAGGATGTTATGTCCCTGTTCCAAAGCACAAAGGCTCTTGGTATCACTCCTGATGATATTATGGGCACACCTCTTGGTACACTTGGTATCCCAGAGTTTGGTACTGATTTTGCCATGCAGATGCTTGTTGAGGCTAAGCCTCAATACTTCACTGACTTAGTTCGAATCGCCGGACTTGCCCATGGTACTGACGTATGGTTAGGTAATGCTCAGGACCTTATTCTTAGTGGAACTGCCACTATCACCGAGGCTATTTGTACCCGTGATGATATCATGGTTTACCTTATTCATAAGGGCCTTGACCCAGCGGAATCTTTCACTATCATGGAACGAGTTCGTAAGGGTGTTGTTGCTAAAGGAAAATGTGATGAATGGCCAACCTACAAGCAGCACATGCAAGAGCATGGCGTGCCAGACTGGTACATTGGTTCCTGTGAAAAAATTAAATACATGTTCCCTAAAGCCCATGCTGCCGCTTATGTTATGATGGCTTGGCGTGTTGCTTACTGTAAAATAAATTATCCTTTAGCATACTATGCAGCATTCTTCTCAATCAGAGCCGGTGGTTTTGATTATGAAAAGTGTTGTCAGGGTAAGGCTAGATGTGAGCAGGAGATTAAGTACTACAAATCTCAGCCAGATTTATCAGCTACCGATAAGGATATTTTGATTGCACTTAGATTGTGTCAGGAGATGTATGCCCGTGGATTTGAATTTTTACCTATGGACCTATACCAATCTGACTCAAGATACTTTAAAATAGTAGATGGGAAGCTTCTTCCACCATTCAATGTTATTTCCGGAATGGGTGATAAGGCTGCTGAGCAGCTACAGATTGCTGCCAGCCAAGGAAAGTTCTTATCACAAGACGAGATTCGCGATAGAGGAAAGGTATCACAGACTATTCTTGATAAAATGGTTGAGCTTGGAATCGTAAAAGATCTTCCAAAATCAAATCAGCTTTCACTATCAGACTTTTTTAATTTTTAATTTTGGGGAGGGCAGTTGAATGAAGGTATTAAAAAGAATCATCGTTTTAGTTGTAGCTATTGCCATTGTTGCTGGCCTAGGATTTTACAAGTATATCAATACTGTAACCTACTATAATGACCCAGGGACAAATGGAAATACTATTGGCAACCTATATGGAAATGGATTGTTCTGTGAAACAGATGGAGTAGTTTATTTTTCTAATCCAAATGATAAAGGCAGAATTTATAAAATGAATCCAGATGAATCTGATATAGAAATTGTCGCAGATGATAGCGTTTATTTTATTAACGCCGATTCACATTACCTTTATTACAGTCGTAATCACAACGATAATGCAGATTTCGTGCTTGATGTAAACACAGAAAGCTTGTGTAGAATGACAAAGAAGAATAAAAAGGTCATTATTCTTGATCAGGCAAACTGTAATGCGGCTGCTCTCGCTGGAAATAGAGTTGTATATTTTCACTATGATTCCGAAGATGCCACATCTCTTTACATGGTTGGTATCGACGGTGAAGAAAGAGTCCAGCTTTCAAAAGCTCCAATTGATCCACGATGCATGGTAGGCGAAAAACTTTACTATTCAGGTGTGGAACGTGATCACAATCTCCATAGTATGAATCTTGATACAAAGGATTCTACTTATGTTTCATCTGAGAATTTGTGGCTTCCAATCATCGATGGTAACACTTTGTACTACATGAACCTGGATGAAAACAATCGAGTTTTCAGAAGTACTCTTTCTGGCGACAACAAAACAGGTATAACCACATACGGTACATCAGGATACAATATCTCTGGCAATTACCTGTACTATCAATCCATCAAGGGAAATCCTGATGGTATTTATAGGGTTGATTTGACTACAGGTGCCGAGGTTCTTCTTGCTGAAGGTGAATTTAACAACATCAATGTAACTAGCAAATATGTATATTTTGCTGATTACTATTCAGGTACAACGTTCCATGTGGCAAATGGTAGCACAGAAGTTGGGCTATTCAATCCACCAATTTTAGCATTAGACAAGTAACAGAATAGGAGTAACATGAGAGACTTAGGAGACATCAGGGTAGAAATCGATCAGGTAGACAAGGAGATTCTCAATCTTTTCAACAAGAGAATGGAGCTTGCCTGCCAGGTAGCTGAGTACAAAATTGCTACAGGTAAAAAGGTTTACGACAAAGAGCGTGAGGATGCAAAACTTGAAAAGCTTTCATCCTATGTTGATGATGATTTTAGCGAGCAGGCTGTCAAAGAGCTATACACACAGATAATGTCCATCAGCCGCAAAAAGCAATTTGCTATTTTGCAAGAGCGAGGAGTATCTTTTGATACAGGCTTTACTCAGGTAGATAAATTCGATTTTTCTGATGCAATCGTTTGCTTTCAGGGAGTTCAAGGGGCTTATTCCCAGCTGGCAATGCTGGCGTTTTTTGACGACGAAATGAAAGACAGCTTTCATGTTGATTTATGGCGTGATGCCATGGAGGCAATCAGCACAGGCAAGGCGGACTATGCTGTTCTTCCAATAGAAAATAGCTTGGCTGGTTCTATTGAGGAGAACTTTGATTTACTTTCTGAATACAATGTTGCCATTATTGGCGAGCAGATTCTCAAGGTTGATCATGCTTTGCTTGGTGTAAAAGGTGCCACAATAAATGATATTAAAACAGTATACTCTCATCCTAAGGCGATAGCCCAGTGTGAAAATTACATTCGTAAGTATCACATTGATTGGGATGTTAAAAACCTACGAAATACAGCTATGAGTGCCCAGAAAATCCAGGATGACGGAGACAAGACTCAGGCTGCTATTGGTAGCAAATATAATGCAGTTTTGTATAATCTTGATATTCTCGAAGAGTCTATTCAGGATGATAAAAACAATGAGACACGTTTCATCATTGTTTCAAAGGATAAAAAATATAAAAAATCTGCAGATAAAATTAGTCTTTGCTTAGAGATTTCTCACGAACCAGGAAGTCTTTACAGGATTCTTTCAAACCTTATTTTCAATGGTATCAATATGAATCGAATTGAATCTAGACCAATTAAAGGCGTTAATTGGCAGTATAGATTCTTTATCGACATAGATGGCAATCTCAACGATGAGGCAGTTAGAAATGCACTTACTGGTCTAAAAGAGGAATGCGTAAGCATTAGAGTTTTAGGAAACTATTAATTTCGTATTGGGGGGAACATGAAATTATTTGCAAGCATTTACATTGGCTCTTATGAGACTACAATGAAAGTTTTTGAAGTTAGTAAGCAGAAGGGGATTAAGACTGTCGATACTCTTAAAATCCCTTCTGATATTATCAGAGATGTGCTTGAGCATGGCCGTATCTTACCTCAGACTACGGACAAGCTTTGTCATGTTTTAAATGATATGCGTCGCACTATGGAAGGCTACAAAGTGGACAGCTTTTCTGTAGTGGCAGGTCCTAATATTAGACAGGCTGAAAATGCTATCATCTTTCTTGAGCAAATAAAAATGCATACCGGATTTACGGTAAATGTTCTTTCAAATTCTGAGCAGCGATTCTTAGGATACGAAGCAGTTGCATCCACAGAGGGCTTCGAAGAGCTCATTAACGAATCCGCTGTTCTTGTTGATGTGGGTGGTGTCTCACTTCAAATCACTCTATTCTCAAAAGGGAAAATCGTTACAACTCAACATTTATCAATGGGTACAGTTTCCATAAGTGAGAATCTTAGGAAACTAGGCACTATATCAAATAATTCTTTTGAGCAAACCTACGAGATGATGTACAAGGAACTGGAAGTCTTCAAGACTATGTTCTTGAGAGATATGGTTCCAAAGTACATGATTCTTTTGGGGGTGCAGGTTAGTACCATTGCAGAGAGAATATCTAATTTTTCCTCAAAACAGATTAAAACAAAGGACTACCTTGAATTCTTAAACAAGATTAATAAAAACTATATTAAAGCATTCGAGCTTAAGCATGATGTTTATCTGGATAACGAAAATCTTATCGAGCCAATGGTAATGCTTTATAAAGTATTGGCTGAAACACTGGCTCCTGAAATCGTGTATGCTCCGGGAGTGTCTGTAAGTGAGGGCGTTGCGTATAATTATAGCTATTCCAAGAAATGGCTTACATCATCCCACGATTTTGATAACGATATTATTTCAGCAGCTTGGGCTATTGCCAAACGATATGATAGCTATCAGCCACATTTAAAGGCTTTGTTCAAGCTTTCCAGTGAAATATTTGATGCTATGAAAAAATATCACGGGCTAGGCAAAAGACAGAGAGTTCTTATGCAATGTATAGCTATTCTTCATGACTGTGGAAAGTATATTTCTCTATCAGAAGCATCAAGCTGTTCATATACCATTATTATGTCTTCTGAAATCCTTGGACTTAGTCACAAGGAGAGGGAGATAATTGCCACTACTGTTGAGTTTAACAGAAAGCCTGTTGAACCATATGAGAACCTTTCGGACAAGTTTACCCAGGAAGAGTACGTAACTATTCTGAAGCTACTTGCAATTTTAAAGGTTGCCAATGCTCTTGATAGATCGCATAAGCAGAAGATTAAAAATGTTTCAATGAGAGTAAAAGATAGAGAGCTTGTTATTTCTATAGAGGCTAACAGCTCACTTGCTCTTGAAAAGGGATTATTCAAAAAGAATGCAGATTATTTCGAGGAAATCTTTTCTATAAAACCAGTTCTTAGAGAAAACTAGATTTTTTAGGAGGCGTTATGGGAAGCAAAATCAATATTTCAGACGCAAAATACTATGATAATAGAGAACTTAGCTGGTTAAAGTTCGAGCTAAGAGTATTGAATGAAGCTATGGTTAAAGAGCTTCCTATTTTGGAGCGCATTAAATTCGTAAGTATAACTTCGTCCAATTTGGATGAATTCTTCATGGTTCGTGTAGCTTCTCTTAAAGATATGGAGCATGCAGGCTACACAAAGCCTGACATTGCAGGAATGACACCTACAGAGCAACTCATTGCAATCAACGAAAAGACAAGAGAGCTAGTAGAGCTTCAGTACAACATTTGGGGCAAGCATCTCAACCCGGCATTAAAGGAAAACGGAATCATCCTCTATGATAAATACGAGGATTTAAATGAAGAACAGTTGAAATTCGTGGATTCATTTTTTATGAGCCAGGTTTATCCCGTTCTTACTCCAATGGCCTTTGATGCATCTAGACCATTTCCACTTATAAGAAACAAATCTCTAAATATTGCAGCGTTGATTGAAAAGAAAAAGGGGTCTACAGTAGCAGGTAACGACAGTGATGATGTTGAGTTTGCCACTGTTCAGGTTCCATCAGTTTTACCTCGATTTGTATCCCTTCCATCAGACGAAAAACATCACGATTGCTTTATTCTTTTGGAACAGATTATCGAGCGCAACATGGACAAGCTTTTCTTAAACTACAATGTGGTTGCAGCCTCTCCATATCGAATCATGAGAAATGCCGATTTTTCAATTGATGAAGAGGGCGCAGAAGATTTGCTTTTAGAAATCGAGAAACAAATTAAATCACGACAATGGGGCGAAGTAATTCGTCTCGAGGTGGAATCTACTATTAATAAAAAGCTTCTTTCAATTTTAAAGAAAAATTTAGGTGTAAATGAGATAGATATTTATAAAATCAAGGGACCTATTGATTTAACCTATCTTATGAAGCTTTATGGAATTGAAGGCCATGGCGAGCTTAGAGCTCCAAGCTTTAAGCCTCAGAACAATCCACGCCTTAAACCAGGTGAAAAGCTGTTTGATGAGATTAAAAAGGGAGACATTTTCCTCCATCATCCATATGAAAGCTTTGACCCTGTTGTTGATTTTATTGCGCAGGCAGCCTTTGATCCACAGGTGCTTGCCATTAAGCAGACTTTATACAGAGTTAGCGGTAATTCACCTATCATAGCAAGTCTTGCCCACGCTGCGGAGAATGGAAAGCAGGTTACAGTACTTGTTGAATTAAAGGCTCGTTTTGACGAGGAGAATAATATCATCTGGGCAAAGAAGCTTGAGAAAGCTGGATGTCATGTAATTTATGGTTTAGTGGGATTAAAGACTCACTGCAAGATTGCTCTTGTTGTTAGAAGAGAAGATGATGGCATCCGCCGCTATGTTCATCTTGGTACTGGAAATTACAACGACTCTACAGCTAAGCTATACACCGATTGCGGTATGTTTACCTGTAATGAAAAATATGGCGAAGATGCTACCGCTGTATTTAATATGCTTTCCGGATACTCAGAGCCAGCAAGCTGGAATAAGCTTGTTGTAGCCCCACTTTGGCTAAGGGACACTTTCGTTACTTTGATCAATAGAGAGATTCGTCATGCCAAAGAAGGAAAGGAAGCTCGCATTATTGCTAAGATGAACTCCCTTTGTGACAAAGAAATAATCGAAAAGCTTTACGAGGCAAGCAATGCCGGCGTTAAGATAAATCTTATTGTTCGAGGAATCTGCTGCCTTAGAACTGGTATCCCTGGCGTAAGCGAGAATATTCATGTGTCATCAATTGTTGGCACATACCTTGAGCATGCACGTATTTTCTACTTCTACAACAATGGGTTAGAAGATATATACATGGGTTCAGCGGACTGGATGCCTCGTAATTTGGATAGACGTGTTGAAATTATTTTCCCAGTTGAGGATGTTATTTTAAAGAATAAAGTTAAGCATATTTTGGATGTTCAGCTTGGAGATACCCTAAAGGCTTATGAGATGACAGAGGATGGAAACTATGTTAGAATAAAGCCTGTTCGCGGCAAGAAGCCTGTGGGAGCACAGGAAACCTTCTGTCGAGAGGCAAAGAAAAATAACGAGCCAGAGATTGATTATTTCAAAAAGCGTACCTTTACGCCTATCTTTGGCAATGAGGTTTAAAATGAACAGAAAAATACTTGCAGTTGATTTGGACGACACAACTTTCGATGACAATAAGGACATCTGTAAGGCTAATCTTGATGCTTTAAATGCAATGCTTGATGCAGGACATGTGCTTGCTGTAGATACAGGCCGTCCTATACACGTCATGAAAAAGCTTTTAAAGCGATTTGAAGTTTTTGATAGAGAAAATGTTTATCTTTTAGGTTACCAGGGAACCGTTGGTACTAGAGCCACCGATGATGAAGTATTATTTGGACATTTCCTTGATAATGAAGCAGCAATAAAGCTTATGACTTATTCAAAAAACGCTGGCTTAACCACCATTATTTTTGAATTTGGTCAGATTTATTCTTTTTCGTTAAATGAAGATACAGACAGATATTCTGAGATTTCAAAGGAGCCAATTACTGTAATTGAATCACCTGAGGATCTCAGGGGCCATAATCTTACAAAGATGATGGTAGTTAATTTCGAAGACCATGAAAAGCTGTTCCAGTTTGAGGAAGCTCATAAGGCCGAAATGGAAGATTCATTTGTCAGCATGTTTTCAAATGTTGCTTTTCTTGAGTATGTTGGAAAGGATTCTAGCAAAGGTGCAGGGCTTGCAGAGCTTGCATCTATCCTTGATATAGATATGCAAGATACAGTGGCATGTGGCGATGAAAGAAACGATATCAGTATGGTTCAGGCTGCCGGTGTAGGAGTTGCTGTGGCAAATGCCAGAGATGAGCTTAAGGCAGTTGCAGACTATATTACAGTTTTAGATAATAATAATGGAGCTGTAGCAGAGGCAATCAACAAATTTATTCTTAATTCGTAGAAAATTGTTGACTCTGTGGGGGTTACGTGATATATTATTCATGTTGTGAAAACAAAGTAGAGTATCCACTCTCACCTTAGCACGTATATTTACAGTGACTTGGGTCTTATATTTCACACAAACCTTGTTTGTGATGATTTATGGTGGATATTCTGTATCCACTATTTTTTTTATTATTTGGAGGTAGTACCATTAGCGAATTAATGATTAATGAGCAGATTCGCGACAAAGAAGTTCGTGTAATTGGCTCTGATGGGGAACAGCTTGGCATTATGTCAGCACGAGAGGCACAGAAGCTTGCCGATGATGAAGGATTAGATCTTGTAAAGATTTCACCAAAGGCTAATCCACCAGTGTGCAAGATTGTTGATTACGGTAAATACCGTTATGAGCAGGCACGCCGTGAAAAGGAAGCTAAGAAAAAGCAGCATGTTGTTGAGGTAAAAGAGATTCGTATGTCTCCAAACATTGATGCTAATGATATGAACACAAAGGTAAATGCAGCTAAGAAGTTCATTTCAAAGGGCGATAAGGTTAAGGTAACACTTCGTTTCCGTGGCCGTGAAATGGCTCACATGCAGTCATCAAAGCATATCCTTGATGATTTTGCTGAGGCACTTGCTGATGTTGCAGTAGTGGAAAAGGCACCAAAGATTGAGGGTCGTAGTATGAGCCTGGTGCTTACAGAAAAGAAATCGTAATACAGGAGGAAATTTATCATGCCAAAGATGAAGACAAGAAGAGCAGCTGCAAAGCGCTTTAAGGTAACAGGAACAGGAAAGCTTAAGAGAAACAAGGCATACAAGAGCCACATCTTAACCAAGAAGACTACAAAGAGAAAGAGAAATCTTCGTCAGTCAGCAATCGTTGATTCAACAAACGTAAAGAACATGAAGAAAGTACTTCCATATCTCTAAAATAGATTTGGAAATGTTATTTATTTGGTTAGGAGGAATTTAAAATGGCAAGAGTTAAAGGCGGATTAAACGCTAAGAAAAGACATAATAGAACATTAAAGTTAGCAAAGGGTTACAGAGGCGCTAGAAGCAAGCAGTATCGTGTTGCAAAGCAGTCAGTTATGCGTGCCCTTACATCATCATACGCTGGTAGAAAGCAGAAGAAGAGACAGTTCAGACAGCTTTGGATCGCTCGTATCAACGCTGCTGCACGTATCAATGGACTTTCATATTCTAAGTTCATGTACGGTCTTAAGCTCGCTGGTGTTGAGATGAACAGAAAGATGCTCGCTGAGCTCGCTGTTAACGATGCAGAAGGTTTTGCTAAGCTTGTTGAAGTTGCAAAGTCTAAGGTAGCTTAATTTCAAAACAAACGATTAAAAGTCCTAGGATTATTCCTAGGACTTTTTGTTTGTTATGAAATTAAACTAATATGCAAGAAATATAATAGAAAACTACTTTAACATTTTCTAGTATTCTGTTAATCTATTATGTGGTAACGAACTTTAAGGAGGTGCTTTTATGGCAATATTAGTTACGGGTGGTGCTGGTTTTATTGGTAGCCACACATGTGTAGAGCTTCAGCAGGCAGGCTATGATGTAGTTGTATATGACAATCTTAGCAATGCATCTGAAAAGTCACTTGAGAGAGTAGAAGCTATTACAGGAAAGCCAGTTAAGTTTTACAAAGGCGATATCTTAGATAGAGATAGATTAAACGAAGTATTTGCAAACGAAAAAATCGATTCATGTATTCATTTCGCAGGTCTTAAGGCTGTTGGTGAGTCAGTTCAGAAGCCTTGGGAATACTATGAGAATAATATCGCAGGTACACTTACACTTGTTGATGTAATGAGACAGCACAACTGCAAGAACATTATTTTCTCATCTTCAGCAACTGTTTACGGTGATCCAGCAGAGATACCTATCACAGAAAACTGCCCTAAGGGACAGTGCACAAACCCATACGGATGGACAAAGTCAATGCTTGAGCAGATTCTTTCAGATATGCAGAAGGCTGATAATGAATGGAACGTAGTTCTTCTTCGTTATTTCAATCCAATTGGTGCTCATCAGTCTGGTACAATGGGAGAGAATCCAAACGGTATTCCAAACAACCTTATGCCATACATTACACAGGTTGCAGTTGGAAAACTTCCAGAGCTTGGTGTATTTGGTGATGATTACGATACTCCAGATGGTACTGGTGTACGTGATTACATCCATGTCGTTGATCTTGCAAAGGGACATGTTAAGGCTCTCAAGAAAATCGAGGAGAATGCAGGTCTCAAGATTTACAACCTTGGTACAGGAGTAGGATACTCAGTTCTTGATATTGTAAAGAACTTTGAGGAAGCTACTGGAGTAAAGATTCCATATTCTATTAAGCCACGTCGTGCTGGTGACATTGCTACATGCTACTCAGATGCTTCAAAGGCTAAGGAAGAACTTGGCTGGACAGCAGAGTTTGGCATCAAGGAAATGTGCGCAGATTCATGGAGATGGCAGAAGAATAATCCAAATGGATACGAAGATTAAAAAAAGTGCTTGACTTATGTCTGGCTACATAGTAATATATGTCTTGTCGCTGATAGCGGCAAGGCAATATGGTTCCTTGGTCAAGCGGTTAAGACGTCGCCCTCTCACGGCGAAAACAGCGGTTCGATTCCGCTAGGAACTGCTAAAGAAAGACACCTGATTTCAGGTGTCTTTTTTGTTATTCTTATATATTTACTAAGTCAAATTTACGAGTATATTCCGTAGGATATGCATTGCCTGTTTTTGATGTCAGGATAGTGCGGTAAATATCACTGGAAATAATATCGTATTTATTAATTGTTTCATTTGGTGCTGTAAGTAAAGGAGCAGATGATGCTTCTTTTATTTTACTAAGAAGGATACTTCCGTCTTTACTGAATCCTAACATTCGTATATACGATATATATCCGGCTTCCTTTGCGGTTTTGAAATCTTTTTCTGCAATACCCAATAGGATATGGCATAGCACACGGCTGATTCTGGAATATTCAAAGTTTTTGGTTTTTAAAACTTCGCAGAATTGACTAAAGGAAACAAATTCAGGCAACTTATTTTTGATTCTATCTGAAAGGTCGTTGTTGCAATCTAAATATTGCTCGAAGCTTTCTGTGGTAAGAAGCTTGTAATGAAGCAATTCTGAAATATCATCGGAAGTCACAAATGGACTGCTGTTATATAAATTTATTACTTCTTCAGGTACTGCTTCAAAAGATTTTGATAGCTTGTAATGCTGGCGTATTGAGCTGGCAGAGCTAAGCTGTCCAGATAAGCTTAAATCATTGTATTCGTTGCCCTGTCGCTTCATTACTTCTATATTCATATCCAGGTTATTAGCGAATATATACCTGCAGTATTCAATTCCTAAAATATTATTAGGAGAGGAGATAATATCTTCAGCTAAAAAAGCTTTTAAAGCCTTTGCTCTGGCAGTGGCAAAGCTAATTCCCTGAGATACGAGTGCATTTATTTCGTTGTTGATTTCACCGGAATTTTCAAGCTCCACCAGTTTTTTGCTTTCTTCAATAAACAGGCTTCTGCGGTCGCATTCTGCTGAAAATAGAATAGTGTCAACAACACCAGTGGCATTAAGCAAAGCAACTCCTGCTGACGCATATTCTCTTGCAGAGCTGGTGGCGAAAATGGTAGGGATTTCAAGAACTACATCGGCACCACAAAGAAGAGCGGCCTTGGCTCTTGAATATTTGTCGAAGCATGCGATTTCACCACGCTGAGTAAAACTGCCTGACATAGCTATAATTATTTGATCAGCGCCTAATACATTTCTTGCGTATTCAATCTGAAGCTTGTGGCCATTGTGAAAGGGATTATATTCCGCAACTATACCAATTACCATTTTGTTCCTCCGAAAATACTTTTACATGGGTATTATACATTAAAATTTGGTTGAGAAGACAAATTTTAGTGATATAATTAAAATGTTGTTTAAGAATACAATTATTAAAGAAAGAAAACATATAAAGAAAGGAACTTTATTATTATGAAGATCTTAGTTATCAACTGTGGTAGCTCATCTCTTAAGTATCAGGTTATTGATTCAGAGAGCGAGCAGGTACTTTGCAAGGGACTTTGCGAGAGAATCGGCATTGATGGACGTATCGTTTATCAGAAGGCTGGTCTTGATAAGGAAATCACAGAAATCCCTATGCCTACACACAAGGAGGCTGTTGCAGCTGTAATCAACGCTATTACAAACGAAGCTACAGGTGCTCTTAAGTCTCTTGACGAAATCGATGCAGTAGGTCACAGAGTCGTTCATGGTGGTGAGAAGTTCGCAGCTTCTGCACTTATCACAGACGAGATGATCAAGGTTGTAGAAGAGTGCAACGATCTTGCTCCACTTCACAACCCAGCAAATATCATCGGTATCAATGCATGCCGCGAGCTTATGCCAGGTAAGCCACAGGTTGGTGTATTTGATACAGCATTCCATCAGACAATGCCTAAGGAAGCATACATGTATGCAGTTCCTTACAAATATTATGAGCAGTACGGCGTACGTCGTTACGGTTTCCACGGTACATCACACAGCTATGTTTCAAAGCGTGTAGCTGAGATGGACGGATGCGACCTTAAGAACTCAAAAATCATCGTTTGCCACATTGGTAACGGCGCATCTTGCTGTGCAGTTCTCAATGGTGAGTCAGTAGATACATCAATGGGTCTTTCTCCACTTGAAGGACTTGTTATGGGTACACGTTCAGGAGATATCGATCCTTCAGCTGTTGAATTCATGGCAAAGAAGGAAGGTCTTGATTTTGCAGGCGTTATGAACGTACTTAACAAGGAATCTGGTGCACTTGGTGTTTCTGGTATTTCTTCAGACTTCCGTGATCTTATTGCTGCTTCAGCAGAAGGCAACGAGAGAGCAAAGCTTGCTATGGATATGATTGCATACCGCATCGCTAAGTATGTTGGTGCTTATGCAGCTGCTATGAACGGTGCAGATATCATCTGCTTCACAGCTGGTCTTGGAGAGAACAATGCAGGCCTTAGAAAGGCTGTATGTAGCCATCTTGGTTTCATGGGCGTTGAAATCGATGACGCTAGAAACGACGTAGCTGGCGAGGAGAGACTTGTTTCTTCTGACTCTTCAAAGGTTAAGGTATACGTTGTACCTACAAACGAGGAAGTTATGATTGCAAGAGATACAGCAGCTATCGTATCTGGCAAATAATTTCATCAAATTTTTGTAAAATTAATGCACTTTTTTCTTAAAAGTGTTTGACAAGCATATTAAAGCTTAGTATAATTGGCAAAGTGTGGATAGGAGATTTTATATGAAGATTTCTATTAAGGATATCACTTCATTACCTGATCAAAATAAGAAGTTTACTGGAACTTGCGACATACATGATTTTTCTTATCTTGGCAGTAAGTTTACTATCAATCGCACAGAGCCATTTGATGTAGTTTTGTCTATGATTGGTTCTGGAAAGCTTCATATCACTTTTACTACTAGTGCTAATATCACTGGTTCATGTGACAGATGCTTGACAGATGTTTCATTTGATGTACCTGTGGCTGTTGATGAAACTGTTGAGGTTTCAGAAGGGCAGGTAGTTCCAGATGAAGAAATAGGTCCTTACTCATTTGTTGATGGTGAGGAAATAGTTGTAGATGAACTCATATTAAACGAGATCTTAGTGAATTTCCCGGCAAAGATATTGTGCCAGGACGACTGCAAGGGTATTTGCCCAGTCTGTGGCAAGAATCGTAATATCGAGTCTTGTGGATGTGACGACACAGTCTTAGATCCTAGAATGGCACAATTTTTAGATGTCTTTAATAGCTTTAAGGAGGTGAAATAGCATGTCTATTTGTCCAAAGAACAAATCTTCTAAGGGAAGAAGAGATAAAAGAAGAGCAAACTGGAAAATGAGCAAACCAACACTCGTTAAGTGCAGCAAGTGTGGAGAGCTTATGGTACCACATAGAGTTTGCAAGAACTGTGGATCATACAACAAAAAAGAAATCATCGCAGTTGATTAATTTTAAAAACCTTTCGGAGTTTCCGAAAGGTTTTTTTATTTGAAATAATGCCTAATTTAAAGTATAATCTCTAAAGTATGTATGAAAGGATATTATCATGAGTGATTATACTATAGTTGCACTTGATGCAATGGGCGGAGATAACGCACCATCAGCAATGGTACAGGGCGCTGTTGATGCTGTTAATGCAAACAAAGCTATTAAAGTTATTCTTGTTGGTAAGGAAGATGTTATCAAAACAGAGCTTTCATCTTACACATACCCACAGGACCAGATTGAAATAAAAAATGCTACAGAGGTTATCGAGACAGCTGAGCATCCAGTAGCTGCTATCAAAAGAAAAAAGGATTCTTCCATGGTAGTAGGCCTTCACCTTGTAAAGGATGGTGAGGCAGATGCATTTGTTTCAGCAGGCAATTCCGGAGCTCTTCTTACAGGTGGTCTCGGTATTGTTGGTCGTATTCGTGGCATTGAGCGTGCACCATTTGGCACACTTTTCCCAGTAAAGACCGGCGTTGCTCTTTTGGCAGACAGCGGAGCAAATGTTGATTGTCGTCCTAGCCACTTGGTACAGTTTGCCAAGATGGGTAGCATCTACATGGAAAAGGTTGTAGGAGTTAAAAATCCTCGTGTTGCCATTGTCAATGTTGGTGCCGAAGAAGAAAAGGGTAATGCTCTCGTAAAAGAGACTATGCCACTTTTAAAGGAATGCGAAGATATTAATTTCATCGGTAGCATTGAGGCTAGAAACATTCCTAACGGCGATGCAGATGTTATTATCTGCGATGGATTCGTTGGTAATGTTATTCTTAAATTATACGAAGGTTTGGCAGGTACACTTATCACTGTTATCAAGGGTGGTTTGATGAGTACCCTCAGATCAAAAATTGGCGCTGCACTTGCGCTTCCAGCTTTAAAGAAGACTCTTAAAAAGTTCGATGCCAGTGAATACGGCGGAGCTCCACTCCTTGGATTAAAGGGCCTTGTTGTTAAGACTCACGGTAGTGCAAAGGCCGGAGAGGTTAGAAACACTATTTTCCAGTGTGTAACCTTCAAAGAGCAGCAGATTAACGAGTTTATTAGAGATAATATTGTTATAGAAAAGAAAAAGGAGGACTAGATAATGGAATTCGATTTACTCAAAGAGATTATTGCAGAGGTATTAAACGTTGATGCCGCTGAAATCACAACAGAGACTACTTTTGTTGATGATCTTGGTGCAGATTCACTTGATGTATTCCAGATTATCATGGGTGTTGAGGAAAAGCTTAACATCGAAGTTGATACAGAGGCAGCTGAGAAGCTTTCTACTGTAGGTGATGCAGTTGAGCTTATCAAGAAGACAGTTGCAAATAAGTAATTATATGTGTAAATGCGGCCTATTATAGGGCCGCAACAATTACACGTTTAGTGTCCACTTTCAGTGGACACTATTTTAAACTCAGGAGGTAGTATTTTGAATAGTTTAAAGGAATTTCAAAAGATTATCGGTTATGAGTTTAGAGACGAAAGCTTACTACAACAGGCTTTGACACATAGTTCATATGCAAATGAAAACCATATGCCAAAGCTTAGCGACAACGAGAGACTTGAGTTCCTTGGGGATGCAGTGCTTGAAATCGTTTCGAGTGAGTTTTTGTATCTAAATTATACCGAATTAAATGAAGGTAAATTATCTAGACTTAGAGCTAGCATAGTTTGTGAGCCTACTCTGGCTTACATTTGCAAGGAAATAAACCTTGGAGACTATGTTCGTCTATCTAAAGGTGAGGACATGACAGGCGGTCGAAATAGAAAGTCTATTCTTTCTGACGCCTTTGAGGCTACAATCGGCGCTATCTTTTTGGATGGTGGAATGGAGCCCGCTTCTGAATATATCCACAGGTTTGTCTTAAACGACATAGAACACAAGCAGCTATTTTACGATAGCAAGACCAGATTGCAGGAAGTTGTTCAGGCTAATTTTAAAGAACCACTTACATATCAGCTAATTTCTGAAACTGGTCCAGACCACGCTAAGGAATTTAAGGTTGAAGCCTTAGTTGGGGATAGAGTTCTTGGCTCAGGTGTTGGTAGCACCAAAAAGGCTGCTGAGCAGGAAGCTGCTTATGAAGGCTTGATGCGCCTCCACAAAGAAGACTCTATCAAGATTATATAATTAATTAGGGAGAATTTAATGTATCTTAAAAGTATTGAATTATACGGATTTAAATCTTTTGCACACAAGATGAAATTCGAATTCCATAATGGTATCACAGGTATCGTTGGTCCTAACGGTTCCGGTAAAAGTAACGTTGCTGATGCTGTTCGCTGGGTTCTCGGTGAGCAGTCTGCAAAGCAGCTTCGTGGTGCCAGCATGCAGGATGTTATCTTTGCAGGAACAGAGGCAAGAAAGCCTCTTTCATATGCATATGTAGCACTTACAATGGACAACTCTGACCATGTGCTTCCAGTAGACTACGAGGAAGTTACAATTGCTCGTCGTGTTTATCGTTCAGGCGAAAGCGAGTATCTTCTCAATGGTACACCATGCCGTTTGAAGGATGTGTCAGAGCTTTTCTATGATACTGGTGTCGGTAAGGAAGGATATTCTATCATCGGACAGGGCCAAATCGAAAAGATTTTGTCTGGTAAGCCAGAGGATAGACGTGAGCTTTTCGATGAAGCTGTTGGTATCGTAAAGTACAAAAAGCGTAAGGCAGCATCTGTAAAGAAGCTTGAAAGCGAGAGAGAGAATCTTGTTCGTGTAAATGATATTCTTTCTGAGCAGGAGCGTCGTATCGGACCTTTGGAAAAGCAGTCTGAGGATGCAAAGCAATACTTAAAATACAAAGAAGAGCTTAAGCGTATCGACGTAAACTCTTTCATGCTTGAGGTTGATAGACTTCAGGCTAATTTAGATGAGGTTGAAAAGAATGCAAATCTTGCTAGAGAACACATGGAAGAAAGCAAGACAGCTCAGGAGGAGATTCGTACAAAATACGACTCTTTGGAGCAGCAGATCAACGACCTTGATGTTGAAATCGAAACCTTAAAGAAGAATCAGTCTGATTCTACTCTTATGAAGGGCAAACTGGAAAACGAAATTGCTCTTTTAGAGGAGCAGATTCGTTCTGCTAATGCCACAGATGAAAATATGGCAAGCCGTATCGCTGAAATCGAGACAGATAAGGCAGATAAAGAAAGCCAGTTAGCAGATTTCAAGGCTGAAAAGGAAAATCTTGATAAGACATTGGAGGAAGCTGTAGAACGTCTCAATTCTGTTAAGACTAACTACAGTGAGCTCCAGGTTGCAATCACTTCGAATAACGAAAAAATTGAGCAGGACAACAAAGCTATCATGGAACTGCTCAACAATCGTGCTTCAATCAAGTCTAAGGAGCAGCGTCTTGAGACTATGCTTGAGCAGACAAACATCCGTAAGGCAAAGCTTAATCAGCGTCTCCTTGAAAGAAAGACTCGTGAAGAGGATTTGGATGTTGCTGTTGCCCTTGCAGAGGATGAGTTTAAGAATGCACAGTCACTTCTTCTTGAGCTTCAGGAAAAGGACAAGGAATTCACTGAAAAGGCAGCTGAATGGAAAAAGAAGAGCCGTGAGAATTCTACTGCATTACAGGCAAAGAAAGATGAGTTCGCTCGTGTTCAGACTAGATTAGAGTCAATCAAGAACATTGCAGAGCGCTATGAGGGATACGGTAATTCGACTCGTAAAATCATGGAGCAGAAGGGCAGAATCGATGGTATCGAGGGCGTTATTTCTGACCTTATCCATGTTGAAAAGAAATACGAAATGGCTATCGAGACAGCTCTCGGTGGAAACATTCAAAATATCGTTACAGCAGACGAAGCTTGCGCAAAGAAGCTTATCAGCTACTTAAAGGAAAACAAGCTTGGTCGTGCCACATTCCTTCCTTTGACATCTGTTGATGGAAGAGGCAATTTCAAGAAGACAGAAGTCCTTAATGACAAGGGAGTTCTTGGTCTTGCATCAGAGCTTGTTACATGTGATAGCAAGTTTGATGGTGTTGTAGCTTATCTTCTTGGTAGAGTTGTAGTTGCTGACAATATCGATTCAGCTATCGCTCTTGCAAAGAAAAACAACTACAGCATCCATATCGTTACACTTGATGGTGAATACCTTGCACCAGGTGGTTCAATGGCCGGTGGTCACTTCAAGAACAAATCAAATCTTCTCGGTAGAAATCGTGAGATTGAGGAGCTTGAAGGCAAGCTTGATGTTATCTCTAAGGAGATGGATGAGCTCAAGAACCGTGAGGGTGAGATTGAGACAGCTGTTGCACTTCTTGAAAGCGACAGAGATGACAACACTACAAAGCTGAATGAAGCAGCTATTGCTTTAAATACAGCAAAGCTTGGCTTAGACAGAGCAAATGAGCAGAAGAAGGAAAGCTTAACTGCTTACGAAGGTCTTTCTAAGGAAAGCGAAGAGCTTGAAACACAGCTCACTGAAATCGCTGCAGGCAAGAAGGAAATCGAGTCCGAAAAGCAGGAATCAGAAGATAAAGAAGCAGAGCTCAAAGCTGAGATCCAAAAGCTTTCAGACGAAGTTGATGAGAAGACTTACATGGAGACTTCTGTTAACAGAACAATGTCTGAGGTTCAGATTGAGGAGGCTAATGCTAGACAGAAGGTTGATTTCGTTCAGCAGAACTTAGACCGTATCACATCTGAAATCGAAAAGTGTGTTGCTGATATTGCAGTTATCAAAGAAAATGCTCAGTCTACAAAAGAAGAGACAGAAGCAAAGAAAGCCCGAATCGACGAGATTAAGGCTACAATCTCTGCATCTGACGAATCCTTTGGAAAGCTTGAGGAAGAAATCAAAGAAGCTGTTGCAAGAAAAGAAGAGCTTAATAACTCACACAAGAACTTCTTTGAACAGCGACAGGAAATCACAGATAGAATCTCTGAATTAGACAAGGAAATCTATCGTCTGGATTCACAGAGAGAGAAAATCAGCGATGCTATTTCATATCAAAACAACTACATGTGGAATGAATATGAGCTTACATATCATTCAGCAGAAGAATTAAAGGATCCAGAGTATAACGATTTGGATCAGATGAAGAAGGATGCTTCTAAAATCAAGAATGCTATCCGAGCTATGGGAAATGTTAATGTAAACGCTATCGAGGAATTCAAAGAGCTTTCTGAGCGTTACAACTTCCTTAAGGGACAGCACGATGATTTGGTTGAGGCAGAGGCTTCTCTTGTTCGTATTATCGATGAGCTTGATGAAGGAATGAGAAAGCAGTTTGCTGAAGGATTCAAGGACATCCAGGTGCAGTTCGACAAGGCATTCAAGGAATTGTTCGGTGGTGGACATGGTACACTTGAGCTTGTTGACAGTGAGGACTTACTTGAGACAGGTATTATTATCAATGCCCAGCCACCAGGAAAGAAGCTTATCAATATGATGCAGATGTCCGGTGGTGAGAAATCACTTACTGCAATCGCATTATTGTTTGCTATTCAGAACCTTAAGCCATCTCCATTCTGTCTCTTGGACGAGATTGAGGCGGCTCTTGATGATGCAAACGTAGATAGATTTGCTGGATACTTACACAAGCTTACAAAGAATACACAGTTCATCGTTATCACTCACCGTCGTGGTACTATGAACGCAGCAGACAGATTATTCGGTATCACAATGCAGGAGAAGGGTGTTTCTGCTCTTGTTTCTGTAAATCTTATCGAAGCACAGTTGGATGATTAATCCTTAGCTGGAGGTTATATGGCAGAAAAAATCAGCTTCTGGCAGCGCCTTATAAAGGGCCTGACCAAAACAAGAGACAATTTTATAAAGTCGATGGATTACATTTTCAACGGCTTTTCAAATATCGATGAGGACTTCTACGAGGAGCTTGAAGAAGTCCTTATCATGGGTGACATTGGTGTGCGCACTACAGAGACTATCCTCGACGATTTAAGAGAGGCAGTAAAAAAGGAGCACATCAAGGAGCCTGCCGAGTGCAAGCAGTTTCTTATCAACGAAATTAAAGAGCAGATGGCTCTCGATGAGACATCATTTGATTTTGAAAAGAAGACATCTGTTGTTTTAGTAATCGGTGTAAATGGAGTTGGAAAAACAACCACAATCGGAAAGCTTGCTGGAAAGCTTCAGGCTGCTGGTAAAAAGGTTATGGTTGCTGGCGCTGATACATTCCGCGCAGCTGCTTCTGATCAGCTTAAGGAATGGGCAGACAGAGCATCAGTAGATTTTATCGGTGGTCCAGAGGGCTCAGATCCAGCGGCAGTTGTTTATGATGCTGTTCACGCAGCAAAGGCTAGAAATGTAGATGTTCTCCTTGTGGACACTGCAGGTAGATTACACAACAAAAAGAATCTTATGAACGAACTTTCTAAGATTAACAGCACTATCTCAAAAGAATTCCCAGAGGCATATCGCGAGACACTTATTGTGTTAGACGGTACAACAGGCCAGAATGCCCTTGTTCAGGCTAGAGAATTCTCTGAGGTTACAGATATATCTGGTATTGTTATTACAAAATTAGATGGAACTGCAAAAGGCGGTATTGCAATTGCTATCCAATCTGAGTTAAAATTGCCAGTAAAATATATTGGTGTTGGAGAAACAATTGACGACTTAGAAAAGTTCAACGCAGATGAATTTGTTGATGCATTATTCTACGCTGAACAATAGTAAGCCACACAAGAGGGAGACTAATTATGCTTACATTGGACAAATTTGAAGAAGCCTCAAAGATTGTCACTGAGGTAACACACGAGACAAAGCTGGTTTACAGCGATTATTTTAGTGAGAAGTGTGGAAATATGGTTTACCTTAAGCCAGAGAATATGCAGCTTACTGGTGCATATAAGCTTAGGGGTGCATATTACAAAATAAGCACTCTTACAGATGAGGAGAGAGCAAAGGGACTTATTACAGCATCTGCTGGTAATCACGCCCAGGGTGTTGCATATGCAGCCAGCAAATATGGCGTAAAGGCAACAATCGTTATGCCTACAACAACTCCTCTCATCAAGGTCAACCGTACAAAGAGCTACGGTGCCGATGTTGTTTTATATGGTGATGTATATGATGAGGCATGTGAGTATGCTTACAAGCTTGCTGATGAGCATGGCTACACATTCATTCATCCTTTCGATGATTTAGCAGTTGCAACTGGTCAGGGTACTATTGCAATGGAAATCTTCAAGGAGTTGCCTCTTGTTGAGTATATTCTTGTTCCAATCGGTGGCGGCGGACTTGCAACAGGTGTATCTACACTTGCAAAGCTTCTTAATCCAAAGATTAAAGTAATCGGTGTTGAGCCTAGTGGAGCTGCTTCACTTCAGGCATCATTTGCAAAGGGAGAGGTTACAACACTTCCTTCTGTAAACACTATTGCTGATGGTACTGCAGTAAAGACACCAGGTTCAAACATTTTCCCTTATCTTCAGGAAAATATCGATGAGATTATCACGGTAGACGATGATGAGCTTATCGTTGCATTCCTCGATATGGTAGAGAATCACAAGATGGTAGTTGAAAACTCAGGACTTCTTACAGTTGCTGCATTGAACCATCTTGGTTTCAAAGATAAGAGAGTTGTATCTGTACTTTCTGGTGGAAATATGGACGTTATCACAATGTCTTCAGTAGTTCAGCAGGGTCTTATCTTTAGAGACAGAATCTTCACAGTATCTGTACTTCTTCCTGATAAGCCAGGTATGCTTGCAAAGGTATCACAGCTTATTGCAGATCAGCAGGGCAATGTTATCAAGCTTGAGCACAATCAGTTTGTTACAACAAATCGTTCTGCAGCTGTAGAGCTTCGCATCACTCTTGAAGCTTTCGGTACAGACCACAAGGAGCAGATCCTCAAGGCTTTGGATGAAGGCGGTTACAGACCAAAGATAGTTAGAACTTCACTTTAATAATATTAGAGGTGTAAAGTATTTATACTTGACACCTCTATTTTATTATAGTATATTATTTAAGGTCGCTAAAAGGAGAGATATGGAAGACAAGATTAAATCTGGTTATTTATATGATTTTTATGGTGAGCTTTTAACAGAGCATCAGCGTAGCGTATACGAGATGAGCATCAATGATGACTTATCCCTTGCAGAAATAGCAGATTCACTTTCCATTTCCCGTCAGGCGGTGCACGATATTTTAAAGAGATGCGACAAGCTTTTACAGGATTATGAATCTAGGCTCCATCTCGTAGAAAAGTTTATGAACATTAGAGGAGATGTCATTCGTATAAACGAATTGACAGAAGGAAATCCTAGCGAAGCTACTTTATCAGAGATTTCCCGATTATCTCAGTTGATTTTAGAGGAACTATAATTTATGGCTTTTGATTCACTTTCAGAAAAGCTTCAAGGCGTATTTAAGAATCTAAGAAGCAAGGGCAGACTTACAGAAGCTGACGTTAAGGCTGCTTTAAAGGAAGTTAAGATGGCACTTCTTGAGGCCGATGTTAACTTCAAGGTTGTAAAGCAATTTACAAACACTGTCACAGAGCGAGCAATTGGTTCAGATGTTATGAACGGCTTGAATCCCGGGCAGATGGTTATAAAGATTGTAAACGAAGAGCTTGTTAATTTAATGGGCTCAGAAGTTACAGATATCACTTTTGGCACAGGCGGCGCCATCACCACAATCATGATGGTTGGTCTTCAGGGTGCCGGTAAAACAACTACCACAGCAAAGCTTGCTGGCAAGGTAAAACAAAAGGGCAAAAAGCCTTTATTGGTAGCTTGTGATATTTATCGTCCTGCAGCTATAGAGCAGTTACAGATAAACGGTAAAAAGCAGGATGTTGAGGTTTTCTCTTTAGGAGATAAAGAAAAGCCTGTAAAGATTGCCAAAGAGGCAATGGCTTACGCTAAAAAGAACGGCTTCGATGTTGTTATCTTCGATACAGCCGGTCGTCTTCACATAGACGAGGATATGATGAATGAGCTCGCAGCTATAAAGAGCAATATCGATATCCTCAATACCATTTTGGTAGTTGATGCCATGACAGGTCAGGATGCAGTTAATGTTTCAGCTACATTCGATGAAAAGATTGGCATTGATGGAGTAATCATCACAAAGCTTGATGGTGATACTCGAGGCGGTGCAGCCCTTTCTATTAAGGCTGTCACAGGAAAGCCGATTCTTTACGCTGGTATGGGTGAAAAGCTTTCAGATTTGGAGCAGTTCCATCCAGACAGAATGGCGAGCCGAATCCTTGGCATGGGTGATGTACTTTCACTCATCGAAAAGGCGGAGGCAGAAATCGATAAGGATGCAGCAATGCAGCTTTCAAAGAAAGTAAAGAAAGCATCATTCGATTTCAACGATTATCTCACTTCTATGGAGCAGATGAAAAAGCTTGGTGGCCTTTCATCCATCCTTGGAATGATGCCTGGTATCAATTCTAGCCAGTTGGCTCAGATTGAAGGGGCTGTGGATGATAAAAAGCTTGCACACATCGAAGCTATCATCCTTTCCATGACTCCTGCAGAGCGTGAGAATCCAAAATTACTAAATCCTAGCAGAAAGCACAGAATTGCTGCTGGAGCTGGTTTAGATATAGCAGAGGTTAATCGCTTCGTTAAACAATTCGAACAATCAAAGAAGATGATGAAGCAGATGCCAAATATGATGGGCAAGGGACGCCGCGGAATGCGCTTCCCATTTTAGCCAAGACCATTTAGTTTTATTATTTAGGAGGAATTAAAAATGGCAGTAAAGATTAGATTAAAGAGAATGGGTCAGAAGAAGAGACCAATCTACAGAATCGTAGTAGCAGATGCAAGAGCACCTCGTGACGGTAGAAACATCGATGAGATCGGTACATACGATCCTAACCAGGAGCCAGCAGCAGTTACAGTTGATGCTGAGGCAGCTAAGAAGTGGATCTCAAACGGCGCAAAGCCAACAGAGACAGTTGCTAGACTTTTCAAGCAGGCAGGCGTTCAGTAAACACTCGAAAGGAATGAATAGTGATGAAAGAATTAGTTGAAGTAATTGCTAAGTCACTTGTAGACAATCCTGAGGAGGTTGTAGTTTCAGAGAAGGAAGACGCTAAATCAATCGTTGTTGAGCTTCGCGTTGCACCATCTGATATGGGTAAGGTTATTGGAAAGCAGGGCAGAATTGCCAAGGCTATCCGCGCTGTAGTAAAGGCTGCAGCCTCAAAGATTGACAAGAAAGTTATCGTTGATATTGTTGACGTTGACTAATGTTGTAGGAACCTGAGTTTTGATATGTACCCAGAATCCTGGACACATATTTATGAACTAGGCTAAACACATGGATGCTACCCTGTATTGTACAGGTGGCATCCATTTTGTTTTTGCCTGAATTCTTTTGTTATTATAGTAATCTATATATTCTTCAACTGCTTTTGAGAATTCTTCAAAAGAAGAATAATCTTTCTCATAGCCATAATACATCTCATTTTTTAATCTTCCAAAGAATGTCTCCATAATACAATTATCATAGCAGTTACCTTTACGAGACATGGATTGGATAATACCATGCTCCTTTAAAGCAGTTCTATAGTAAGTATGTTGATACT
>NZ_OBMR01000017.1 GCF_900218035.1 Pseudobutyrivibrio ruminis DSM 9787 | reverse complement strand
ATAAGTTGCTTCGTTCGACTTGCATGTGTTAAGCACGCCGCCAGCGTTCATCCTGAGCCAGGATCAAACTCTCATGTTAAAAAGTTTAATTCCGAATCAGTATAAAACTGACTTGTTTACTAATAAAGGTTTCGTTTCATTAAGAAACTTAAATGAATTTCAAGGATACATGTTTTATACAAAACTGTATTAATTCAAGGTTTGTTTCACTGTTCAGTTATCAATCTTCGTTTATTTGTTTTGCTCTGTGTGACTCGCTGTCCCTCAGTGCTCGATTATAATATCACCTGTATCATCACTTGTAAAGCCTTTTTTGATGATTTTTTTAAAGTAAATCTATTCACCCCAAAAGCGCCCTTTTGTTTGAATTGCACTAATTGTTTGTACAATATTTGTAAATACCCCACAATACCAATTATAATCCCATTACTTGCACCTCAACTTTACTTTACAGGCACGCAATGCTTATCGTTGATATCGCAAACCTTCTGTACTCTTCTTCTATACTTTTCTTCCATCAATGGTTCAGTATTAAGCCATGTCTTAACTACTTCCATAGCCATCAAACCACCAATGATTTTTGCGCCAAGGCAAAGGATGTTTGAATCTGTATGCTGACGAGCTAATGTTGCACACAATGGATCCTGGCATACTGCTGCATAGCATCCGTTTATCTTGTTTGCAATAAGTGCACTACCATAACCTACACCATCGCAGAATATTCCTCTGTCGCATTCACCTTTTGCTACTGCTAATGAAGCCGGATACACAAAATCTGATAAATCACAGCTGTTATCATCGTATGTTCCAAAATCTTCTACTTCATATCCCTGACTTAATAAGTAAGCTTTAATTTCCTCCTTCATTTGAGTTCCTGCATGATCGTTTGCCATTGCAATCTTCATATTTATTTCCTCCTACTTTTATATACAGAACAATAATCATCCTACTAATAGATAACATGTCTACTTTAAATGATAAAAAGGTATTTACTTAATTGCAACATATTCTTAATTCCGTCACAGATTGTTCATTGGAATTAGACGATATAATAGCATACAATCATTTGTAGGGAGAGCTATAGATTTTATTTGAATGAGGGGCTTATGTGGGATTATAGTTTCGCTATACCTAGCATCTTAATATTGGCGATATTGCTAATCAATTACTTTATGCTGCAAAGGTTGCCTATCCGCGTCAACAAAAACTTTGTCAGCCTTTTATTAATTGAAACTGCAGTAATTACATCTGATATATTCTCCAGCTGGGCCTGTGAGAACTATCAAGATTTGCCCAAATTCGTAGTTGTTTCCAGCAACATGTTTTACTTCATTTTCTTCATCTTACGAGCATTCGCATTCTTTGTGTTCACTTGTAGCATTCTTGAGTTGGATCCAACAGAGAATCAATTTAGAACATTTTTATGCCGCTTACCTATGATTATTACAGAGGTAGTAACGCTGTCTTCCCCATTTACAAAAGCTGTATTTTTTATAGGAAGTACAGGTTATCAGCGTGGATCTTTATATAATATTATTGTTTTAAATTTCGCTATATATCTATTCCTCAGCATACATGCTACTGTAATTTTTAAAAGCAGGCTTAAAGCTAAGAGGGATTTTTTCGGTATTCTTTTCTATTTATTAATCCTCATCGTTGGCTTAATATTTAGAATCATGTTCCCTAGATATCTACTGATGGATACTTTCTGCGTCATGACAATAATCTCTATTAATCTTCTTTTTATGAATCCAGAGTATTTTATAGAAAGAAGGACGCGTTTATTCAATAGCGAAGGACTACGAATCATTCTTCAAGATACAACTAGGCAAAAATATAACACTATATTTGCATTTGTGATTAGACATTATCAAGAGGCCGTAGAAATCTATGGTGCAAAGCAGATGGATGTTGGTATCCGTCTCATCGGTTTATACCTAAGACGAATTCTCCCAAAAGAAAAGCTATTCTATTATCGATCAGGCAGATTTGTCATTATGACAAAATCCAGCGTCGATGTTTCAGGTGTAATTAAAAAAATCGAAGAACGTTTCAAGTCCCCTTGGTTATCCGACAACGTTGAACTGTATTTGGAGGCAAGATTTGTTGAAGTAAGCCCTGACTATGAAATGTATGATTCAGATATTGTCATTAATACTTTAGTAAACGCCCTGAGCAAGGCCAACAATAGTACGGACAAGTCTCATATACTTGTGGGCCGAGACATGTTTGATGCAATACAAGACAATACTGCCATCAAAAGGGCCCTTGAAAAAGCAATCGAAAACAATAAAATTGAAGTATTCTTGCAGCCTATTATGGATGCCCAGACAAATACTTTGGTAGGTGCCGAAAGTCTATGTAGAATTAGAGATGATAAAGGCGAGATAATATCTCCTAACAAGTTTATTCCAATTGCTGAAAGCAATGGTCGAATAAATCAACTGGGTGAACAGGTTTTTGAGAAAACCTGTAAATTCATCAGCGAAAATGACATGAGTGCATTGGGATTAGAGTGGATTAATGTAAATCTATCTGCTGCACAATTTATGAAAAAGGATTTATCATCGGATTTCAGCAATCTCATTGAGAAATATAATCTTCGCCCTTCAGACATTCATCTTGAAATAACAGAGGCGGTAATCGTTGACGATGATATTATGAATAATCAAATTCAAAGTCTTCGTCAAAAAGGATTCCTGTTTTCTCTTGATGATTATGGAACAGGCTATTCAAACATTAGCAGGCTTAAACATTCGCCATTTTCTAACGTAAAAATTGATATGAGTATTGTATGGGACTACTGTAATAATCCGGATTTCCTTTTACCTATGCTGATAAAAGCATTCAAAAAAGCTGGCTATAGCCTTACTGCCGAAGGAATAGAAACGAAAGAAATAGAAGATACCATGAAATCTATTGGATTCGATTATCTGCAAGGAATGTACTATTCGCCTCCAATTCCAATGGATGAATTTATAAAGAAATATACTAAAAGCTCTTAGCCAGCAAGACTAAGAGCTTTTCTTGTTATCAATATTAATAATTTAGATGCATTAAAAGGCCTTCGCAACCAGCCAATACATCCCTATAACAAACGTCAAACTTTCGAGTGTACCAAGGATCATCAATATCACGTGGTCTATCGGTAAAATCAAGAAGCCTGTATATTTTGCTGTCCCTGTCTTCACCAAATTCATAGCGTAGGTCACGCATATTTTCTGCATCCATTCCAATTATATAATCAAAGTCTCTATACTCGTCCTTTCTAATGTGACGAGCTCCATAGCCGCTGCAATCTATGCCTTTTTCATTAAGCAGTTGTCTAACTGGTGGATATACTGGATTGCCTATTTCCTCGTATGTCATAGCTGCACAGTCGATATAGAAATCCTCTGCAATTCCGCGTTTGTCTACCATATCCTGCATTACATATTTGGCCATAGGCGAGCGACAAATTGAACCATGGCAAACAAAAAGTATTTTAGTCATTATTATCCTCCGCTAAGACTGTAAATCCAGAGTCGGCATAGAATCTATTACTTCTTGTAAAGGAGACCATGCCATAACATCAAAATCATCTTCTCCTATACTAGCATTTTCATCCTCGTCCTCCAAGCCCTCGCCTTTGTTTCTATTAGTTTTTCTTGCCTCTTCTATTTCATCATTATTGTTAGGCAAACTAGCATATGCATCTGTCTTTTTGAATTCCCTTACTACTTCATCCAAGGCTGCAATTATAGCTGTTTTATATTCGTCTTTATCTGAAATACTGTTGTAAGCAAAGAAAATAATGTCATTAACCTCTTCTTTAGACTGAGCGGTCTTCAGCTGATGCTCCAAATTTTCAGCCATTCTTCTAATTCTGAGATATTGTAGATAGAGTTCTGGATTGTGCTCTTTTAAATATGACTCTTCCTTTTTAGTTAGCCTTTTCCCGCTTTTTATTTTTGCCTGTATTTTTTCCATCAGCTTAGGATCTTCCTTGCTATTTGAATCAGAGGCTTCCTCCTGTAATTTTCTAACCACATTCGTCAAATGAGCTGATACCGTTTGGCCATCTATACTATTATTTTGAAAACTCATGTTTCCTAAATCAAATGATATCTGCATAGTCTTCTCCTATACCTTACAAATAAAAATGGTTCATGAATGAGTATCATTTCATCCATGAACCTTAAAAATATCCTTACTATATATTTAGAGCATTAACCCGCTTGAATTATAAGTTCCCGAGCTTAGTGCCAATGCCTTGTTAACTATTGTATCAATAGAATCAACTGTGCTGGCAATATTTTTGTAGTATGAAGAGGTGCTACCAAGAAGAGCCTTGATATCCTCTGGCTTTGCTGCCGAAAGCTTTTCCTGGTCGATTACAAGCTTGTTATCGCTGCTCATCGTAATTCCAATATTGGCAAAGTCTTCTGCCTTCGCTTTGTAAGCCTCCAAAAACTCTGATTGGAATGTGTTGTATAATGTACCACCACATGAAGTCAGATTTGTAACAGTGCTGTTGTAAGCTGTTACAAAATTAGTAACACCTTTTAATAATTCAGCATTGTCGTATTCTTTTCCAGACTCTGCCTCATATAAAGACTTATCATCCAGCTTTGAAAGAGCATCCAAAAGATTTGTAGCAGCCTTATCAACATTTTTGTATTTGCTGTTGGAAGTGCTAGATGAAAGCCCCATAGATTCCATCTTCTGCTGATATTTCAAATCATTGTTTGAGATGATTTGGTCGATAAGCGCATTTCCACTTTTTTTGCTATTTAACATTGAAAGCAGACCTTGACTACTCTGATAATACTCATAAGAATTATTAATCGTACTCATCAAAACCCTCCTTTTTCATTCTCCATTTTTTATATCGGATAGGTTTCGCCACAAGTTTATAGATTAAGTTTATTATTTTTGTTCTTCTGTTTTAAGCTCGTCAAATTCAACTATTGCTTTAAACAAATCTCCATCAATCTCAAGCGTCAATGATCCTCCCATAGATTCTGTTAAGCTCTTTGCTATGGAAAGACCTAAGCCATTTCCGTCTGTGAAACGAGACTTGTCACCACGAACAAAACGCTCCATAAGCTCATCTGCTGAAATGTTTAACTCATTTTTTGATGTGTTTCTAAAGTTAAATCTGACTTTGCCGTCTACTCTCTTCAAATCAATATACGCTCTTGTATCCGGTTGCGCATATTTTACGATGTTAGACATAAGGTTATCAAAAACTCTCCAAAGGTAGCGATTGTCCGCCATAAGGAAGATGTCATCTGCTGGAAAATCTGTTACCACTGTAATCTTGCCAGATTCCAGTCTTTCGCTAAACTCACCTATGGACTGATTTAGAAGAACAACAGCATTAATTTTCTCCATGGCAAACTTTATATTTCCTGTAGATGCTTTGGATGCTTCTATTAAATCTTCTATTAGCTTTTTCAGACGAGCTGACTGGCGACTAAGGACTCCCAAATATTCCTTGGCCTTTTCATTATCAATTTTTTCTTTGTTTAGCAAGTCAACGTAGTTGATGATGGATGTAAGAGGAGTCTTAATGTCGTGAGAGACATTAGTTATAAGTTCGGTCTTCATTCTCTCGCTTTTAGTTCTCTCATCAAGAGCTACATTGATACCATCACCAATTTGATTCATAGCAACGGCATGCTCCTCTAAAAACAGTGGCATCCCCTTTAAATCAACCTGGGCTGATAAATCTCCTTCTGCAAGCGCTGTGGCTGTCTCTTTTATTTTGGCATAGCTATATAGCAATTTGCGAAGCACAACGACAAAAGCTATTTTTTCAAGCACCCAGAATGGAGCAATTCCTCTAGTATCATATGACATCATAATTACAAAATATTCAATTATCGTAATTACGATAAAGATAAACCAAATTCTTCTAGTCCATTTAATATTTTTACGAATCTTTATTGACTGCTGATGAAGGATAGCAAGCCGACCCTTCCCCCAGACGATAATTTTGTAGGCAAATGTATGCTTGAAGAATCGATGTAGCTTTACATTTACCACTAAATTTGCAGACCATAAAAGTCCTACTGTCATCATAGCTGCTGTAACTATTCCAAATATAAATATAGACATTCCAAGAGATAAATTGCTATCTCTCATTGTTTCTACAAGCCAATAGGATATTGCAAAAATAATATATTCCGTAATAATAGCGCACCAGAAAAATACATCAGTCCAAACCTTACCAATCCAATTAACGCTAATTTCATCGGAATCTTTTTTATGACCAATGGCACTCATATACAAAATGTAGCATACAATTGATAGTATGAATGAAATGACTGCTACTATCGGAAATACGTATTTTGTATCCTCGGCAAATCCGATGAACCATTTAGCCTGTGCATAAAAATCATTTACTCCATTAAATGCATCTTTAGGGAAGCATACAAAAACATAATTTTCTGTTTCAGGATTTAAAGTTGCAACCTCAACTGTAGAAGCCGTTTTTAAATATGCTTCATAATATATTTCTGAAAGTGTGTTATGTATAGTAGAAAAGTCAGCAATATATTCACCCATTGGCGCTTCTTCTCCATACCCGTCCACATAAATATTAATAGCAAAATCTTCTATACTATCTGTAATAGGTGCAAACTGAGTATCTTCAATATACAAACCATCTGTATTTTCTACAGGAGCATTAGGCAGAGCACGTTCTGCCGGCAAATAATCAACTACATATTCTTCTGTTGTTTCTTCTGTTCCTTCTGAATCCTCATCTTCTATTGTATATGTAGTCTCATCACTATCTCCCTCTTCTAAAGGAGTATAATAATCTACCACATCCGGTTTATTGGCTTCCCAAATTTTTCTGTAAATAATATTTGCAGATGAGTTCCAATAAGCATCTTCTTTTGACTCTTCATCAGCATATGTGACTGTACAAATGTCATAACATGACTCACTAAGCTTGTAAAACTCGCCGCTGCTATATACGTACATATTCTGACTTATAGGATCATAACCAATACCATTGATATCATAAGTTTTCCATTCAGTAGTATTTACATCAATAATCTGATTGCCACCCCATATGTCCAGAAAATTATCACTAAGCACAAATTCTGTATCTGGATTAATACTGTAATCTCCTACATAGGCATTGTCTGGAACATTTGTGGTGAAATTTTTATATAAATACAAAGATTCATCATCAAGATCAATGTTTTCAGCATTTGTCCCCTTGATGATTCCATAATAGCAATTCATTTCATCTAGCTTGTCTTTATTAAAATCATCCTGATTATCAGAAAGAGCTAAAGTGGCATAACTAGTGCCCGCGTATCTATAAGCAAAATCTGAAAATGCATCTTTATCATTCGAATATAACTTCCAGCTTTGGAAGAATGCGCATATCACCAGTGATAAAACGCAAATAAATGCAAAAATAGTGCATCCCACTGCAAGAAGTATCTTACTTGCATTACTGTATAGTCGTTTCATAATCATCCTCCTGATGAGCTAGTCATCAATCTTATATCCGTGCCCCCAGACAGCCTTTAGGTATCTTGGATTGGCACTGTCATATTCTAATTTTTCCCTGAGATGGCGGATATGAACAGCCACAGTGCTTTCTGCGCCAAGCACTGTATCATTCCAAACCTTCTCATAAATGTCACGTGGTGAGAGAACTTCCCCCTTATGTGTCATAAGAAGTTTTAAAATATCGAATTCTAGTGGAGTGAGATTTACCAGATTGCCATCAAGTGTAACCTCTTTGGATTTATCATTTAGCTCGATGCCTCCAATTTGAAGAATGCTGTCATTGTCAGAAGCTTCCTCTGTTGATGCACCAAGTAGCGTGTATCTTCTAATCTGAGATTTAACTCTAGCCATAAGTTCAACAGGGTTAAATGGCTTCGTCACATAATCATCGGCACCAATTGTAAGTCCCATGACCTTATCAGCATCTTCGCTTTTGGCAGTAAGCATGATGATTGGCACATTGGAAAATGTTCTTATTTCAGCCATGGCTGCAATACCATCCATTACAGGCATCATCACATCCATAAGAATCAACTTAATATCAGTCTGAGCTTTAAGAATATCAACTGCCTCTTTTCCATTTGAAGCACTAATCACTACAAAACCTTCACTTACAAGATAGATTATTAATGCTGAAATGATATCTGGTTCATCATCACATATTAGAATTTTGTTCATTTTATCTCCCATATTGTTTGGACCTTTCGGCCTCCTATGATTAATCACAAATATATATTATTGTATATTATCTTAAGTTCCAATGGGGTAAATTATTAAGATTTGTTTAAGAAAAAGATGGAAATAAAAAACTAGGAGCCTTTACCTAAGACTCCTAGTTGAAAATCATATTATGGCACTTCTAAATACTAATACTACAACGACAAATCAACATGGGCTACAGTTCCCGCAGCTCCTGTGCTTTCTTTTAGATATATTCCTGATTTTCTAAGAACTGCATCGGTCTGACCAGCCACATTCTTATATGAAAATTCAGTATCTATATTACCAAGGTAAATGGCTCCCACATCAGCCTGTTTCAGATTCAAAAGCTTATCATTGCCTTCTGAATCTTTGGTCCATACCTTAAGCTTGCTGAAGACGGAATCATTTTCATCTATCCAGCCATTTCTGTCTTCATCATATTCTGACAAATCTCTGAAGCCATCACCGGACTTTGTTCCAAATAATTCTGAACCATCGTTAATCTTGCCATCCTCATTTTTATCCAAAGCCAGGAATCCGCTTCCCTGTCCAACAAAAGAAATGTCATCTTCCTTTCCATCTGAATCAATATCAAACTTAAATTTTTGGTCAGCTATTGATGTAGCATTTGTATCCATGTTTATTACAAGAGGGTCTGTAAGAATTCTTGTGTACGTCTCTTCTGATATGGAATCAATCTTTTGAGACAAGCTACGGCCTAACATTACTTCCACATTAAAATCTATGGTGCGGCCATCAGAAGTCTGCACTGTCCCCGTACTCTTAAATCCCGTATTCTCATACTCCAAATGAGAACCGGATGTTGCAGTAATGCGCTGCCATACCTGGGTGGAAGTTCTACCACCTGACGATAAATCCAGTGTATTCTGCTGCGCGCCATTTACACTAAACTTAACTCCATCCACTTCGCATTTTGAAAATACATTTCGTTGCCAATCATTGAAGGCTCGCACTTGATCAGACAACTTTTTGTCGTTAGGGCTTGTTTTTCCATTGAGAAGATCAAGAATCTTCTTCACAAGACTAATTTGCAAATCTTCTAAATCCCACTGGGACATCTGAGCATTAGCCTCTCGAATCTGCTTATCATGCTCAGCCATTTGGTTAATCATGCTTTGAAGATTCTTTTGTTGTCTTTCCTTTTCCTGTTCCTTTTCAGTTTTCTGATACTCTTCTAGTGATTCTTTTAATGATTTTTCCCCATCCTTTGATAACTCAACAATCGCACCAAGCGTATCCACATTCGCTCTCTGTTCAATTGTAACGGTTTCAATATGGGTGTAAGAATAAGAATTGTGTTGAGATGCCATGTTTACATGGCTGTTTTCAATCTTCATAGCGGACTCCTTTCCACAAATAAAGAATATAAAAGTGCCAAACGCCGAAAACTGTTGCACATCCATGTGCCTAGTCTTCGTATTTTATATCGGATAAAAAACTGACAATTTATAGTTCCAATGCTAAAAAATGTGATAAAATATTTCTATAATGTATTAAAGGGGCTCACGTTATGGACAATAAGGTAATTTCAAAATCTGGAATCGATCCAAAAAAGCAATATTCTGAATATCTAATTATTGCTTATCTGACTTACATGTCGCTGTACATCATTTTTAATTCAGCCATCGATTATTTTTATGAATCAACTTCCATCTATCGAATCGGAAACTATGTCGGACTGATACTGGCAGTCGGTACTCTGGTGCCGCTGGTAAGAAAAGTGCCTACAGACTTTCTGATTGAACCACTAAAAGTAAACAAAGCAAAAATCTGGAACGCTATTACTAGAGGCTTTTTGGTTTGTGCCTTTTTCGGTGGATTAATGATTCTATTAAAATTTGCAATACTGCAGCTGAATCCAATTATGCTTAAGCGATGCCAGCCGTTCTTTTATCTTGATAGATTGACTCCAGGAAAAATCACAACCAACACAATGTTATATCCATTCACTGCATTTTGGCAGGAATATTGTATGAATGTCATGGGTTATGACGGAATGCGTACACTGTTAGTCGGTAACCATCGAAAGCATAAATCTGTTTCCGTTGTAGCTCTATTCTTTGGAGCCATGCATTACACCTATGGTTTCCCGATGATAGCGCTCACAATTCTATTCGTTTTATTTATGAATTATATTTATCGTCGTACTAAAAACTTATGGGTTTGCATGCTGGTTCATATTATTCTTGGTCAGTTGCTATTTACTTTACAGCTGCAAAAAATAACCTTTTCTTTTTAATTGAAAATATACAAGCATTTACCTATAATAGATTGTGTACAATTCATTTCATAAGGAGGATATTTTCATGAAAGAAGTTTGTCAGTTTTTAAAAGATGCTGGTATTTACTACCTTGCAACAGTAGAAGGTGACCAGCCAAGAGTTCGCCCATTCGGCACAATTGAAATTTTCGAAGATAAGCTTTACATCCAGACAGGAAAGTCTAAAGATGTTTCAAAGCAGATTCAGGCTAATCCTAAGGTTGAAATCTGTGCATTCAAGGATGGTCAGTGGATTCGTATTTGCGGAGAGCTTGTAAGAGATGATCGTGTAGAAGCAAAGGCTCACATGCTTGATAACTATCCTGACTTAAAGGCTCAGTACTCTGCAGAAGATGACAATACTGAGGTTCTTTACTTCAAGAACGCAGTAGCTACTATCTCATCATTCACAGCAGCTCCAAAGACAATCAATTTCTAATATACTAAAAGGGAGGTACAAACCTCCCTTTTTACATGCTTTTCTTACATTCTGGACAGATATGCTTTCTGCCATCTGCAATATATAATTTCACATCATTAAAATTCAAGTAAACCTTCTTTTTGCATTTCGAGCAAACATACATATATAAAGCCATTACGCTTCTCCCTTTTATATAGTGACTTCTAGCATTCACCATAAAATAAACATTACGAGAAGTATAATCCCTTTTTCATTATGTATCAAGATGTTTTTGTGAAATAATTATCGTTTTATAACTAATTTTGCAACCGTTTCTGTGTGCATGGTGTGACCGAATTGATCAACCACTGTATATTTCTCTAAATGATAGCCATGCTCCTCCAAATGCTTGAGGTCGCGTGCTAGGGTGGCGCTGTCGCAGCTGACGTATACGATACGAGATGGCTGCATTTTTATCATGGTATCAAGAGCCACTACATCGCAGCCTTTGCGAGGTGGGTCTACCATGATGACATCTGGATGGGACATCTTCTCATAAATCTCTGGAAGGACCACTTCTGCCTCACCGCAGTAGAACTCTGCATTATCGAGGCCATTTAGCTTTGCATTGGCCTTGGCGTTTTCGATGGCCTGAGGTACTACCTCGATACCGATTACACGGCCTGCTCGCTTTGCCATGGAAAGGGAAATTGTACCGATGCCGCAGTAAAGGTCCCAGACCTCCTCTGTACCGTGCAAATCTGCATATTCAAGTGCCTTACTATAAAGTCTTTCCATCTGGTCGTGATTCACCTGATAGAAGGAATTGGCACTGATATCAAAGGCGATTGTATCACCGCTAGTGAGGGTGATTGTATCGCGAATCGCTTCTTTGCCATATAAAGCTTTTGTCTCATATCCCATGATGACATTGTCACGGCGAGTGTTAACATTAAGCACAAGTGATGCAAGCTCTGACTCTACTGTTTTGATATGAGCCACCAGCGAATCAACCTTAGGTAGTGAATCTCCATTAACTACTACACATACCATTGTCTCACCTGTGGCCTTACCCTCGCGGACCAGGACGTGACGAATCTGGCCTTTTCCAGTAGCCTCGTCATATGGCTTGATGCCACATTCATTCATATAATCGATTACCGCATATACGATATCCATGCTCTTCTTAGAGCAGATTTTACAATCATCTGATGGAACAATTCTATGGCTTCTGGCTCCGTAAAAGCCTGCAATAATATTGCCATCTTTATCAAGACCGATTGGAACCTGGGCCTTATTGCGATAGCGAAGTGGCTCGGTCATGCCGATAATAGGCTCACGTATAGAGTCCACAAACGCTCTATCGTATCCGCCGATTTTGACAAGGTTGTTTGCTACAATATTATCCTTAATCTCAAGCTGCTTATCGTAGGATACCTGCATAATCTGGCACCCACCGCACTGCTTTGCATTTGGGCAGGCAGGCTGTACTCGATATGGGCTGGCCTCCACAACTTCCTTAAGAGCAGCAAAACAATAGGTCTTTTTAACCTTTGTGATGATGACGTCACATACATCCCCAACCACTGCGTCCTTCACAAAAATGGTCACACCATCAGTGTGACCAATTCCTGCTCCCTCCAAGGACATATCTTCAATTGTAAGTCTTACAATATCATTCTTATTCATTAATTCTTTCCTGTTCTACGGATGTTTGAATCCAATAAACGATTGAATCCCTGCCATGTAAGGTTGTTTTCCTCAACATTTTCGAGAGCTTCAAAGATTGTTTCCATCTTTGCATCGATATTGTCAGCAAATGAAAGGGCGATAGCTTCTGCAATGGCTGGCTTCTTTGGTGAGCCAAACTCTAACTCGCCATGATGAGAAAGAATACAGTGGATAAGCTCTTTACGCTTTACCTCTGGGAAATTTGGTATGTCGTCGATAGCTCTGTCTACCATGCTGGCACCAACAAAGATGTGTCCAAGGAGCTGACCTTCATCAGTGTAGTCATTTCTAGGGAATTCTGAGAGCTCACGGACCTTTCCTATATCATGGAAAATAGCTGCTGTGATGAGCAAATCTCTATCTAAAAATGGATACTGATTGCTGAAGTAATCACAGTTTGTAGCAACTGAAAGAGTGTGCTCTAAAAGGCCGCCTGTGAAACCATGATGAACAGATTTAGCAGCTGAGTGCCCCTTAAATGTCTCGATGAATTCTTTATCCTCAACGAAGTATTTGTTAAGTAATGCTTTCATATATGGTGACTTTACGGAATTGATAAGCTTGATTAAAGCACTCCACATTTCACCGATATCCTTCTTGCTAGAAGGGATATAATCAGATATTTCGAATTCGCCAGGATTAGCCTTGCGAAGTCTTTTAATATTAAACTGTAAAGCACCGTTCCAGCTTGTGATATCGCCAGTGACTGTGATGAAATCAAGCTCATCATAATCGCTGATGCCTTCGGAATCTACGTCCCAAATCTTGGCATCGATAGTGCCTGTCTTATCACAAAGAGTAAGTGATTCAAATGCCTTTCCAGTCTTAGATACACCAAGTGTTTTCTTCTTACATAAGTATGTCTCTGTACCTCTGTCTCCCTCTTTGAGGGTGTTAATATATTTCATTTATTACTCCATTCTAAGGCAAATAATTGCCACAAAAGATGTATTTAATTATAAGTGATAGCCCATCGATAATCAATGCGAATGGGATGGTCGAAAATATAAATTATTTCTCTTTTTTTTATTCATTTTTGCACTTTTCGTATGATATTATTCTTTTAAGTATAAGGAGAAGAAAATATGGAACGAAACAGGCTTTTTACAAAGATTTCTGGGATTTTACACGGGGGTGATTACAATCCAGAACAATGGCTTGATAGACCAGATATTCTGGATAAAGATATTGCCTACATGCGAGATGCCCATATTAATACTGTCACTTTAGGTGTTTTCTCTTGGGCTGTACACGAACCTACAGAAGGAAACATCAATTTAGATTGGCTTGCAGCTATCATTGAGAAACTATACAGCAACAATATCTATACTGTACTTGCAACTCCATCTGGGGCTCGCCCTGCATGGCTTGATGAAAAATATCCATCTGCTATGCGTTGCGATGAAATGGGTGTAAGAAATCATCATGGACTTCGTCATAATCATTGTATGCAGTCTCCAGAATACCGCGAGAAGGTCCGTATTATCGACACCGCCCTTGCAAAGCGTTTTGCTGGAAATCCTGCCATTCTCATGTGGCACATCTCTAATGAGTTAGGTGGATACTGCTACTGCGATACTTGCCGCAAGAAGTTCCAGGAATGGCTAGCAGATAGATATGATAACGACATTGAAAAATTGAATAAGGCCTGGTGGACCACTTTTTGGTCTCACAAATTCAATAGCTTTGATCAAATTGATCCACCATATGCAAATGGTGAGAACTGCGTGCTTGGCCTCAATCTTGACTGGAAAAGATTTAACACCTGGTCCGCTACAGATTTCATGAAGTTTGAAATAGACACTTTAAGAGAAAACGGTGCAACCGAACCCACCACCACAAACTTTATGGAAATGTTTATGGATTACGACTATCACTATATGAGTAAATTCATAGACGTAATCAGCTGGGACAACTATCCTGAGCTCCACAATAACTGGCAGTCTGATGCAGATACTATGCTTGAGCGTAGCTTCAACCATGCTTTATTTAGAAGTATGAAACCAGGTCAACCTTTCATGATGATGGAGTCAGCTCCTGGAGTGGTTAACTGGAGACCTTATAACAAATATCGCCGTCCTGGGGTACATAAGCTTATATCAATGCAGGCTATTGCAACCGGTTCTGATACCGTTCAATACTTCCAGATTCGAAAGGGTAGAGGTTCTTCCGAACAATATCACGGTGCTGTTATAGACCATATTGGTACCAATGACACAAGAATTTTCAAAGAAGTGGCCTCACTTGGTGATGATTTAAATCACATATCAGAGATAACAGGATCTGTTTCAGACAATAAAGTAGCTATTCTTTTCGACTGGGACAACAGGTGGGCCATAGATGATGCTTGGGCTCTTGCAAAAGATACAAAGAACTACGACAAGACCTGTATGGAAATCTACAATGAATTTATGAGCTTTGGAATCGAGCCGGACATTATATCTTCTGATATGGACTGGTCCAATTACAAAATTATTTGTGCACCAATGCTTTATCTTCTTCATGATGGAATTGGGGATAAGATAGCTGATTTCATCGGTGAGGGTGGACAATTCATGGCAACCTACTTTACCGGCTATGTGGATAAAAATTGTTTGAACTGGCTTGGAGGATTTCCAGGTGATGGGCTTCACAATATTTTTGGCCTTCGCTCTGAGGAAATCGATACACTTTATCCAGAAGATGTTGTAAATATTAGAATAAGACATAAAACAGGATTTACATATCACTCTGCTGCAGTTCGTGATTACCAGGAATTACTTAGAGATGTAACTGCAGATGTTTTGGCAAGATATGACAACGACTATATGGCTGGCACTCCTGCCATTACAAGAAATCAATTTGAAAAGGGGTATGCATACTATGTAGCATGCCGTACTAATCAAGATGACATCGAATTCCTATATCGCGAAATGCTTGATAGAGCTGAAATTCCTTATAGCAAGCTTCCAGCAGGAATCGAAAAACACACTAGATTCGCTAATGATATTAGATATGACTTCTATCTTAACTGCACTGATAAACCAGTATGTATATCAAAGATAAATGGATTTGAACTGATTTCTTGTACATCAGTTGATGGAAAACTACACCTAGACAAATATGGCGTAGCTGTAATAAAGAATTAAAAAATGGACTGACCCATGTGGCCAGTCCTAATTTTTACATATTTCGATTAAATGACACTACTAACACATCATCACTTTCTTTATCCTCTACAAAGAAATCTGTTATTTCTACTCTACGAAGCTGTCCATCGTCGCCTTCCTGAATAACTCTGATTTCTACCTTATCGGCGCCCTTTTCATGCTCCTTCAAAAGATTCTCTCTAGAAAATGTTTTCTTAAATAAATCCTTATCCATATCATGAATAGTTGAACAACCTGATTCGATTAGTTCATCGAAGGTGCCAGCAACGCTGCACTTAGTGGATGTGAAATTCTCACTAGTAAGCATGTAGTATGTGTTTTGTGTCAGATTACCCAATATTAAAAGTGGGTATTTCTTAAATACAGCCTGATTTAAAAGGCTATTTAAATGATCATCTGTTAATAATTCTTTTCTATTAGTCTCCATAATGCTCCCCTTTATTTCTCGACAACTTTATATAATATACTTCTATTGTTGAAAAATTGCAAGGATTAACATTATATAGTAAATCTTTTGAACTACTTAAACGTTACAATTGTGACACCTGCATCACCTTCGCCAAACTCTCCAAGATGGAATTCTGCTACGTTTTTACACTTGCGAAGATACTGCTGCACACCTGCTCTAAGCGCGCCTGTTCCTTTACCGTGAACAACACGTACCGATGTAAGATGACTGATATATGCATCATCAAGATATTTTTCAAGCTTCGCTATACCTTCATCTACTGTACAACCAAGAAGATTGATTTCCGGTGAAATAGATGCTGCTTTGTTGAAACCACCGTAAGTCATATTCTTGACTCTGGTTCCCTTCTTTGGAACGAATTTATCTTCCTCTTCGATAAGTACCAAATCTTTGATATTTACTGTAGATTTCATAATACCCATCTGAACAGTAACATCTCCTTTGGCATTAGGCGTAGTGCATACGTTACCAGTTAGATTCATAGACAATACCTTTACCTTATCTCCCACATGAAGATTTGTTGGTACATTATGATTCTCCTGAACCTCAACCTTTTCTTTTGCTTTGCTCTTTGATTTATTAATGCCTTTACCAAGGGCTGCACGTTTTGCTTCCATTGCGGAAATGTTGCCGCCGCCCTTACCAAATTTATTAAAGTCACGAATAGTTTCGTCCGCAATATCCTTTGCTTCCTGAAGGATTGCTGCTGCATCCTCGTGAGCCTGACGAATAAGCTCTTCACGCTGTGATTTAATCTTTTCTTCTTTCGCTGTGGCATTAGCAAGCTTTGCTTCTGCTTCCTTTAAGTCTGCAGCTGCCTTTGCCGCATCTTCCTCCACCTGGTGACGCTTCTGCTCTAAGTCAACCATCAAATCTTCGAATGATCTATCATCCTCTGAAAGACGGCCCTGGGCGTCATCTATTAAATCCTGAGGAATTCCAAGCTTTGATGAAATTGCAAAAGCGTTGGATTTTCCCGGCACACCAATTATCAAATGATATGTAGGGCTTAGTGTTTCTAGTGAGAATTCACAAGATGCATTCTCTACTCCTTCTGTCGAAAGAGCATAAACCTTAAGCTCACTGTAGTGAGTAGTTGCCATTGTGCGTACATCCAAGGTGTGTAATCTATCAAGAATAGACTGAGCTAATGCTGCACCTTCCTTTGGATCTGTACCAGCGCAAAGCTCATCAATAAGAATCAAAAACTGTGGAACCTTAGCTTCCTGATTAGTTCCATATATTACCTTTGAGTGATGCAAATCTTTTTGAGTCTTAGCAAGCATTTCCTCTGTCTCATGGGAATAGCTTCCACTATTTATTGCCTCAAGAATGTGGACAATGTTTACCATATGAGATGAGAATGTTGATAAGGACTGTTCAATTGACTGCTCATCTCCAATATCTGCGTATACATCATCAAAAACAGCAATCTGGCTTCTATCCTTTGCTGGAATGTGAAGACCAGCCTGTGCCATCAAAGTAAGAAGACCACATGTCTTTAGCGAAACTGTCTTACCACCTGTGTTTGGACCTGTAACAAGCAAGAGATTGTAATCTTCACCAAGCTTGATATCTGTAGCTACAACCTTTTTAGGGTCCAATAGTGGATGTCTTGCACCTCTAAGATTAATGATTCCATCCTCGTTAAACTCTGGATTGCTGGCGTTAAGCTCGATTGCATAACGACCTTTAGCAAGAATGAAATCGATTTCTGTAAGAAGCTCAAAGTTTCTGATGATACCTTCTGATGATTCTGCAATTCTGTTTGAGATATTTGCAAGAATGCGGGCAATTTCATCCTGTTCACGAACCTGCAACTCTCTCAACTCATTATTTAAATCAACAGCCTGCATTGGCTCAATAAAGAATGTTGAGCCTGTAGATGACTGGTCGTGTACCATTCCAGGAACTCTTGATTTAAAATCTGAGCGCACTGGTAAGCAGAATCTGCCGCCACGTACTGTAACAACTGGCTCCTGTAAATAGCCACGAGTAGTTGTATTGTTGAGAAGTGAATTCATAACTGACTTAATCTTGTCGTTTGTTCTTTTCATTCCCATACGAATGTCATACAAAGCTGTGCTGGCATCGTCGGCAATTGTCTCTTCATCGATAATACATCTTCTGATTTCATTTAAGATGGCCACCTCTGGTGAAAGGCCATTAAAATAGAATGTTAATGCATCTTCCTCTTCCATCTGCTTGCCATAGGTTGCAACTCTTTTTGTAACCTCAAGAACTGAAGCCACTGCAAGAATCTCTTCTATGGTAAGGCTTGAGCCAAGCTCCAATCTGGCAAGGGATGGACGCAAGTCTGTGGTGCCGCTAGCGCTAACATCTGAAAACTTTACAAGACGATTAAAAGCGCAAGCTGTCTCCTGCTGCATTATTTTGATTTCTTCTATATCGTTTATTGGCAATAACTCAAGGCATCTTTTCTTTCCCGCCTCGCATGTTGCCAATTCTGCAAGTCTATTTATTATTTTGTCATATTCAAGTGTCTTTAATACTTTTAAATTCATTTAATCACTCCTGATTGGGTTAGGCTTCAAATAAGCTTTTCATATCCATTAAACTATCTAGTCGTGCATATAAAATCTTTTGCAGTTCTTCGTCTGGCTCCGATAAGTCCGGAATCATTATTACATTACATCCCGCTCTATAGGCACTCATGCAACCGTTTGGAGAATCCTCAACTGCAAAAGTGTCTGCTGGATTCACCTGCAACTCTTTACATGCATAGGCGTATATATCTGGCGCAGGCTTCCCCTGCTCTACCATATCTGCGCATATAATAGCGTTGAAATAGTCAAAGAGACCGATCTTTTTAAGATATCTATGGGCACGCTCTTTATCATTTGCTGTCACAAGAGAAATAAAGATGTTATGCTCCTTAAGCCATGAAAGTGTTTCATGAACACCTGGCTTTAAAGGGATTCCTTCTTCTTTTAAAATATCCTCTACCAAGGCTTTTCGATAATCTCGAATTGCCCAATAGTCTACATCTTCGCCATACCATTCCCTAAACTTTTCAAATACGAATGGCCTTCCTAGGGAGCGAAGCTCAAGTGGCTTCTCTGGTGACATCTCATATCCAAAATGCTTAAGTGCCTCTGGCCATGCTGACTGATAGTATTTTTCTGTATCTGTAAGGGTTCCATCTAAATCAAATAGAACTGCCTTTATTTTTTTCTCCATATAAGAATCCTTCATCCTATAATCTTAACAAAAAGACTTTAACACTGCCTACCTGTAAAAGCAAGAATTACAAGGTTTTAAGCACATTAAAAGAGAGTTGCTTTGATTGCCAAAGTAACTCTCCTTAATAGTTAATCTTATCTGTTTTTAATATCGATGTATGACTTTACTACTTCGATTAATTTGTCATAATCCATAACTCCTGTATCTAAACAGAAATCGTAGTTCCTAGCATCATTCCAATCATGACCTGTGTAATAACGATAGTAGTCGGCGCGATGTTTGTCGATATCGTGCATACGTTTTATCAGCTCTTCATCTGTTCCACTAACCTGTTTGTGGAGTCGCTCCAAGCAATCATCCTCTGATGCATAGAAGAAAAGCGATAATACATATGGTCGATCCTTTAAAATATAATCTGCGCATCTACCAACAAAAATACAACTGCTTGTGTTAGCTATACGTTTGATAACATCTGCCTGCAGTTCGAAAAGATTGTCGTCGGAAGTAAATGCTGCATACTCAGGTGTCAATGGCATGCCTTTGTATTTGCCCTTTGCGGACATGAATATCTTTCTAACATGCTCATCAACCTGTCCGAACATCTCCTCGTTGATACCACTTTGATCTGAAGCCATACGAAGAATTTCTCTGTCGTATACAGGAATCCCCAATTCCTTTCCCAGCTTCTTTGCCAGAGTCAAGCCTCCCGAGCCATAGCTTCTAGCGATTGTGATAACTAGTTTTTTGTCATCCATGTGATGTACCCCCTACTCACCTAAATAAGCTTTCTTTATGGAGTTGTCATTTAGAAGAGTTGTTGCATCACCAGAAAGTACTATATTGCCTGTTTCAAGGACATAAGCCCTATCCGCAATAGCAAGAGCTTTTTTAGCATTCTGCTCTACTAAAAGTACTGTGGTGCCTGCCTTTGAGATAGATTCTATGATATTGAATATTTCTTCTACATAGATTGGTGAAAGTCCCATTGAAGGCTCATCCATCAAAACTATACGCGGCTGGCTCATCAAGGCGCGTCCCATAGCAAGCATCTGCTGCTCTCCGCCTGATAGTGTTCCTGCCAGCTGATTTTGACGTTCCTTAAGCCTTGGGAAGCTCTCGTAAACTCGCTCAAATGCATCTGCAATCTCACTCTTGTTACTTCTAGTATATGCTCCCATTTTCAAGTTTTCAAGTACTGTTAATCCCGCAAAAACTCTACGTCCTTCAGGCACGTGAGCCATTCCCATGGACACGATTTTATGGCCTGGAACCTTAGTAATATCTGTACCTTCCAACAGTACTTTTCCTGAGGTAGGAGTAAGCATTCCTGAAATTGTTTGTAGTGTTGTTGTCTTACCAGCGCCATTAGCTCCGATAAGGGCAATTACCTCGCCTTCATTTACTTCAAAGCTAATGCCCTTGAGTGCTTGAATAACACCGTAATTAACAACTAAATCTTCAACCTTTAACATATGTAAACCTCTAGATTTTATTCTTAATTATTCTCCTAAATATGCCTTAATTACTTCTGGGTCGTTTAATACATCAGTTGTCTGTCCCTGTGAAAGCACACGACCAAAGTTTAAAACTGTAAGCTTCTCACAAATACCTGAAACCAGCTTCATATCATGCTCAATCAGGAGAATTGTTACGCCGAATTCTTTTCTAATCAGCGCGATTGTGTTCATCAAGTCCTTTGTCTCGTTTGGATTCATACCAGCTGCTGGCTCATCCAATAAAAGAAGCTTTGGATTTGTAGCAAGTGCTCTAGCTATTTCAAGCTCTCTTTGCTTTCCATAAGGAAGATTTGATGCTAGTACATCTGCTTCCTTATCAAGTCCAAACACTGACAAAATTTCAAGCGCCTTTTCATCCATTGCCTTTTCCACATTGAAATATTTAGGCAATCTGAAGATTCCAGTGGCCGTTCCATAGTCAAAGGAATTGTGTAATCCGATTTTTACATTATCAAGTACTGATTGATCTCCAAAAAGACGGATGTTTTGGAATGTTCTAGCTATACCAGCTTTATTGATTTCTGCAGTTTTCTTTCCTGTAATATCTTTTCCATCAAGGAAGATTTTGCCATCTGTTGGCTGGTAAATACCTGTAAGCATATTGAAAACTGTAGTCTTACCGGCACCATTAGGACCAATCAATCCGTACAGCTCTCCCTGTTCGATTGTTAAATTAAATTCATCTACGGCTCTAAGTCCACCAAAGGAAATGCCAAGATTAGTAACTTCAAGTAAGCTCATTAGCGCACCTCCTTTGTCTTTTTAAACTTGCCAACAATTGCCGCTGTAGTAATGCCGTGTTCCTCACGCCACTTAAGAATTGCTGGAGCCCAGTTAAATAACATAAGCACAATCAAGACAATTGAGTAAATAAGCATTCTGTATGTTGAAAGTCCTCTAAGCATTTCTGGCAACATTGTAAGAACAACTGCTGCAATTACAGAACCAGAGAAATTTCCGATTCCACCAAGAACTACGTATACAAGAATCATGATAGACATGTTGTAGCCGAAGTTGTTTGTTGTAGCTGTAAGTGAGTTGATGTTGTGAGCATATAACACTCCACCAACGCCTGCTATTGCTGCAGAAATTGTAAATGCAACAAGCTTATACTTTGTAACTGGAAGACCTACTGTCTCTGCTGCAATCTGATTGTCTCTGATTGCCTTTACTGCTCTACCAGTTCTTGAGTTTACAAAATTGTGTGTTACGATAAGCGCAATTATCAAAAGAAGTACTGCTATAGTAAATGTTGATTGTCTAGGTGTTCCTGTGATTCCCTGGGCACCATTTACAAGCATTTTGCCGGTAGGCTCCATACCAAGTGACATCTGGTCCTTGATTGAAAAATGAAGTCCATTTGAATCAACACCTACATACAAAACATTAATTACGTTTTTGATAATCTCGCCAAATGCAAGTGTAACGATTGCAAGGTAATCACCGCTTAATCGAAGTACTGGAATCGCAATCAAAAATCCAAATAACGCAGCCATCAGTGTTCCAATGACAAGAGCAAGGATGAAACGTGGTACATCTGGGATGGAATCCTGGAATAACTTTGAGAAAAACGCAGATGTGAATGCGCCGACGCACATAAATCCTGCATGTCCCAATGACAGCTCTCCCAAATATCCAACACAAAGGTTAAGTCCAACAGCCACCAAAGAATATGCACATACTGGAACTAATAAACCGCTCATTAAAGAGCTTAGATTTCCTGTTCCATCCATTATTGACATTACAATATAAAGAACAACTATCACTGCTAAGGTTGTTATTAATTTCTGTGTAGATTTGTTTAGTTTCTTCATTTCTGTCACCTACACTTTCTCTTTAATCTGCTTGCCTAAAATACCAGTTGGTTTAACAAGCAATACGATGATTAATACTGCAAATACGATAGCATCTGCAAGCTGACTTGAAATATAAGCTCTAGCTAATATCTCGATTATTCCAAGTAATAATCCACCAACAAGTGCTCCTGGAATAGAACCAATACCACCAAATACAGCAGCTGTAAATGCCTTGATACCTGGCATTGAGCCTGTGTATGGAGTAAGTGATGGATATGATGAACAAAGCAATGCACCTGCTATTGCTGCAAGTCCAGAGCCGATTGCAAACGTAAGAGAAATAGTTGCATTTACGTTAATTCCCATCAGCACTGCAGCATCCTTATCCTCTGATACAGCTCTCATTGCCTGACCTGGCTTAGTGTTCTTTACAAACCACATCAATACAATCATGATAACAACGCAAGTGATGATTGTAACAATGGCATTTCCTGTAATCTTTAATGCACCATCTGCAAATGAAAGGCCTTCCCAATTAATAACAGATGTAAAGGATACTGGATTTGAGCCAAATATCATAAGTGCCATATTCTGCAAGAAGTAGCTGACACCGATAGCTGTAATCAAGACCGCTAGGTTTGTTGCCTTTCTAAGTGGTTTGTATGCTATCTTTTCTATTATCATTCCTAAAGCTGTGCAGCATACTATTGAAATAACAATAGAAACAACAGCAGGCATGCCGGAATTAGACATGCACATAAACACCACGTATGCACCAATCATGATTACATCTCCGTGGGCAAAATTAAGCATCTTTGCAATACCATATACCATGGTATAACCAAGTGCTATAAGGGCATAAACGCTACCAAGGCTTAACCCATTAACTAAATAAGTTAAAAAACCCATAATTACTACTCTCTTTCCCGTATAATTTAAACACGATGCGGCCTCCCCGCCGTAATGGGGAGGTTATCGCATCGCCATTGATGTACATTATTTAGATGAGGATGTGGATTACTGTACAGATACGTATCCACCATCCTGGATGATGACAGCCTTTGGTGATTTAGAAACTTCACCAGCTGCATTCCATGTCATGCCTTCTCCTGTAAGTCCATCGTAGTTTACTTCCTGGATTGCTGCGATAAGTGCTTCGCAGATTTCCTCGTTTGAAGCCTCTGGTGTGAGGTTTGCTGACTCAAGAGCTTCCTTAAGGATGTAGATTCCATCGTAAGCATCAGCTGCGAACTGGTTTGGTGTTCCGCCGTACTGCTCTTCATACTTAGAAACGAATGACTGTGTTGCCTCATCCTCAGCATCTGCTGCGAATGGTGTAAGAAGATATACACCTTCTGCAAGGCTTACATCGAAGTTTTCAACACCAAGTAATCCGTCGAATCCATCTACACCGAACATTGTTGGCTCATAGCCCATCTTGTTAGCCTGTGTAAGTACGATTGAGCCTTCTGTGTAATAGAATGGAAGGAAAAGAAGATCTGCTTCTGCATCCTTACATTTCTGAAGCTGTGTTGTAAAATCTGTCTTTGAATCAGCTGTAAAAGCTTCTGTTGCTACAATTTCAAGTCCTACATTTGCTGCCTCTGTAGCGAAGTTCTGATATACACCTGTTGAATATGGATCTGAGCTATCATAGATAATACCAATTTTGTTTCCAAGACCATTTTCTGCAATGTAGTCAGCTGATACAGTACCCTGGTTAGGATCTGAGAAACAAATCTGGAATGTATTGTCATGTCCCTCAGTAACGCTTGTTGATGATGCAGATGGTGTAACCTGGAAGATTCTATCGTTGTATGTCTCTGCTGATACTGCTGCACATGCACCTGATGTTACAGTACCTTCAAGAATCTGCATTCCCCAATCCTTTAATGTGTTGTAAGCATTAACTGCCTTCTGAGGATCTGCCTCATCATCCTGGAAATTAAATGCTACCTGATATCCATTGATACCGCCTGCTGCATTAACTTCATCTACAGCAATCTGTATTGCATTCATAACACCCTGTCCGTACTGAGCAGCTCCTCCTGTAGTTGGTCCAATACCACCAATCTTCCAAGTAAGCTCTCCTGATGTGTCAACATTCTCAGACGAACCTGTTGATGCACTATTGTCCCCACATCCTGCAAACATTGTTGCTACCATTGCACCGCAAAGAGCAAGGCTTAACATTCTTTTCTTCATACTAATCCCTCCTATGACATGAAATAGGCTTTCCCCAAAAAGCATATTCCACTTTCTCACTTCATCACTTTAAAGGCTAAAACCCCTCGTTGAAATTATATTAAACTTTGTAAATTAAATCGTCAATAAAAACTTTCACGCTTTAGTTCGATGATGTGACTTTCAGGTAGTAATTCCTCGTCCAACAAAAGTGGTCCAAACGCCGTTCTTTTCAGCTCTAGCACCTGTTTTCCAACTGCAAAAAACATTCTTTTTACCTGATGAAATTTTCCTTCATGAATTGTTATATAACATGTATTTCCACCTTCATATTTGATGGTAGAAGGTGCTGTTAAGTCTCCTTCACCAATATGAACGCCATTTTCAAGTGCATTTATATCCTCAGATGTAAGAGGGCCATCCAAAGTAACAAAATACGTTTTATCTACATGTTTTTTTGGGGATAGTAATTCATGAGCCAAGGCTCCATCATTTGTGATAAGGAGCAAACCAGTAGTATCTTTATCTAATCTACCAACAGGAGCTAAGCCTTTTGGTGCATCAGGACATTCGCGGTAAAACAAATCCATTACTGTGGCTTCTTTTTTGTCCTCAGTGGCTGTAATCACTCCTTTTGGTTTATTCATCATATAGTAATGGAACTGGGCATAAGCATAGTCTTTGCCACCATAAGAAATAGTTACACTATTTTCATCTACCTTTGTTTCAGGTTTATTTATTTTTTCTCCGTCAACTAAAATAAGGCCCTTCTTTAGAAGAGCCTTTACTTCAGACCTGGTTCCGATATTTAATTCAACCAGTAATTTATCTAATCGCATCAATATGAAATTACCTCATAGCCTGTTTCTGTTACAAGTACCTGATATTCCCACTGAGCAGAAGGCTTACCGTCTAAAGTAGAAACCTCCCAACCGTTGTTAGGATCAGTTTTAATCTTTTGTGTGCCCATGTTAATCATTGGCTCAATTGTAAACATGAATCCTGGAACTAATAGTAGTTCTGTGCCAGGAAGTGTGTTATATCCAACCCATGGATCCTCATGGAACTCCAAGCCTACACCATGGCCACCGATTTCACGTACAACCTGGTATCCATTTGCATGAGCATGCTCACAAATAGCAGCACCTACATCGCCAAGGAATCCCCATGGCTTAACCTGTGCCAAGCCTAAATCACAGCATTCCTTTGTTACTTCAACCAGCTTCTTTGTCTCTGGATCTACATCGCCAATCATAAACATTCTTGATGAATCAGAGAAATAACCATCAAGAATTGTAGAACAGTCTACATTTACGATATCTCCACTTTTAAGAATAACATCCTTAGATGGATATCCATGACATACCTGATCATTTACAGATGTACATACACTATATGGGAAGCCCTCGTAGTTAAGTGGTGCTGGAATACCTCCCATTTTAATTGTTGTATCGTGTACGATTCTATCAATTTCAGATGTTGGCATACCTTCGCAAATAGCCTCTGCAACAGCATCAAGACATGCCATATTAATAACTGCAGATTCTTTAATCTTTGCAACCTGCTCAGGTGTTTTGAGCATATCGTGTCTTGGTACCTTGTGGCCCTTAACTGCAAAGCTTTCGATTTTTCTATCCATTGCCTCATGGCACTGTTTGTATTTACGTCCACTGCCACACCAGCAAGGGTCGTTTCTGTTTAATTTAACCATCTCTATTGCCTTTCTTCTTTTATTTCTTTTTCTTGTCCTCATCAGTTAATCCATTAATATAATTAAGCTTACCGTGGGATAATGTTATATCACCAAGTACCAGTCTGTCCCAAAGTTTGTCATTTGTTTTGACCTGGTGCTGCTCCATTATCTGCTGATAATAGTATCCATCATACTTGTAGGCAGCCTGACTAGGGCCAAGCTCCTCTGCCAAATAGTTCTGATATTTTTCAGCTATGGCTGCAAGTCTGATTTGTTCGTTGATAGTTTCTTCTGAACATGGAAGCTTTTCCCATTGAATATCAAGCAAGTCCTCCCAAAAATCTGTAATTCGATATTCCAGTTCCTGCTCTTCCTCGTCTGTAAGGGTATCCATGCCTTCTGCCACTGCCATCTGATAAAAAAGATGGTCATGCACAGCCATCCCCAGCACAACCTCCTTCGCTTCCAATTGGATAAAGGTATCGTTTGTGTGAAGATTCCAATAATCCTTGGTGTAATCAGGATTATAGATTCTAGCCTGCTCTTCTATCTTACCTTCTTCGTAGAGGATATAAAAAGCCAAATCTTGAAATGTGATTTCCTCTGAATCAACGGTAACCGCTGTATCCTCAAGGTGTTCCTGATAGTCAAGCTTTGCTCTGTTGTTTCCCATAGTAAGAAGTGCGTAGACCATTACAGCTACGCACAGAATTAACACTATAGGTTTTACGAGTTTATTGATTCTCATAGTACCCTTCGTATAGTAATTATTGAATGGCAATTAACTGATCGGTAATTAGTAATACCTGTAGCAGTACTTTGTGCTTCCACAATTGTACCTCCACCTTGGTATATTGCTACGTGTCCTGGGTAGCAAACTATATCACCGGGTTGCATATAATTGTAACTAACTTCTTGACCCACACTCCTAAATGAACCAGAAGTCATTCGCGAACCATAAGAAACGCCAAAGTTGGCTAATACCTGCTGAACAAAACCTGAACAGTCACATCCATTTGTAAGGGAATTACCTCCCCATACATAGGCATTTCCAACGAATTGGTTTGCATATGAGACAACACTGGAACCGCTAATGCCAGTAGCGTAACCAGGGTTTAAGTCTCCATTAACATTGTAACTTGAACTTGCTGAAGTGTTGGCACCACCGGATGTGTTGCCATTTGCTGCCGCTGCAGCTGCTGCTCTTGCTGCTGCCAGGGCCGCTTCTCTTGCTGCTATTTCCTTTGCTTCCTTCAGCTCTGCATCCAAGTCATCCATCTCACCCTGCTTTTCACTAATCATAGTTTCAAGGGCTGATTCCTGAGTTGCTAATTCTGATTTGGAAGCTTCTAAACCTGCCTTTTCCTCATCAAGGGCAGTTGCCAATTCCTCGATTTCGGCTTGTGTAGCTTCGAACTGCTCAAGCTTTTCTCTATCATAGTCGTAAACGCTGCTTGCGTATTCTAGTCTATTTAAAAACTGGCTTATGGAACCAGACTCAAGTAACATTTCAAAAACGCTAGGATCCTCAGTCTCATACATGTATTTGATTCTAAGCTTCATAGCTTCGTACTGCTCATCCCTTGCATCCTGCGCTTCCTGCAAGGCTGCTGCTGTTTCTTCTATTTCTGCTTCTGTATCTGAAATGGCTGTTTCTATTTCTGTTATCTGACTAACTAATTCGTATAAATCAGAATCCAATGTGTCGATTTCATCCTGTAAAGCATCCTGCTCCGCCTCGATTTCCGAAACAGAACGAACCGCCCTGGAAATAATTGAATCTGATGCAAGAAGACAGCCTATAAGGGCTACTCCCAAAACAGACTTAAATATTTTTTTGTATTTCATAAACACTATCTCCAAAAACCTGAGCCTTAGGCCCAATATCTAGTGCAAATTCTCATAATCTCTCTACATTATGATACAAGTTACAAGCCCAGTTTTCAATAATTTTACACAACTATTCAGATATCCTTCACAAAAAAACAAAAAAGAACCGCCGGAATGATATGTACCCAGAATCCTGGACACATATTTATGAACTAGGCTAAACACATGGATGCTACCCTGTATTGTACAGGTGGCATCCATTTTGTTT
>NZ_OBMR01000018.1 GCF_900218035.1 Pseudobutyrivibrio ruminis DSM 9787 | reverse complement strand
TCATTAAGAAACTAAATGAATTTCAAGGATACATGTTTTATACAAAACTGTATTAATTCAAGGTTTGTTTCACTGTTCAGTTATCAATCTTCGTTAGTGCTAAGTGACTTGCTGTCCCTCAGCGCTCGATTATAATATCACCCAGAATTACTAAAGTCAACGGATTTTCTCCCATTTTTTAAAGTACATCTATTCACCATTTTGAGCTTAATTGTTTGAATTGTACAAACTGTATGTTCAACTTTCTTTTGCACAAAAATTAAGGAAATGTTGTCTTTTTATAAGGCTTTATATTTTGATTACTTTCATATATAAATAATAAAAGGCAACCACTCTACTGAATGGTTGCCCTTCTTGACCTAGCGCAGACTAGGTATGTTCTAATTAACCAATTATCTCTTGATTAATATGGTGTACATAATATATATCGGTTTTTAATAATCATAGTAAACGCCTTTTAGAGTTTTTCATAAGCATATCTTGGATAGTTATCCTGGATTACATGTATTATTCCGCATTTCTTAAAACCAAGTTTTGCGAGAAGATTCTGCATTACTTTATTATCAGTATGAGTGTCTACCCTTAAATGATTACACTGGCTAAACGCCCAATCAATGCAAAACTTTCCAATACCTTTTTCAGAGCCATCTGATGCAAGTCTATGAATAACTCCATAAGCACTATCATCAATCCATGCTCCATCTTCTATATTTATATATGTAGGTTCAATATCTTTACCTTCTATATAATAGAAGGTACCTATTACATCACCTGCATCATTTACGCATACATAGCTATTACCTTCTTTTATATCATTATGAATCAATTCCTCTGGTGGCCAGTTATTAGGTCCCCACTGATTTGGGTTTCCTGTCTTTGCCATAAACTCTCTGGCATATGCATATATTTTCATGAGCTGAGGTACATCAGCTTCTACTGTTTTTCTAATTTCCATTTCTGAGTTCTTTCTATATATTATAAAGCCTTTTCAAATATCTGATCTGCAAGTCCTACAATAGGTTTAAAATCTGCAATCTTTTTAAATCCATATTTTTCATATAGGCCACGATGTTCGCTTTTTAGATAAACTTTATTTAATCCTAGTTCTTTGCCATAA
>NZ_OBMR01000015.1 GCF_900218035.1 Pseudobutyrivibrio ruminis DSM 9787 | reverse complement strand
CAGGGGAGCCAGAGACACGCGGAAAAGAGAAAAAGCAAAAAAGGCGTGTCAGACAGGGGAGCCAAAGACACGCGGAAAAGAGAAAAAGCAGAAAAGGCGTGTCAGCAAGGGGAGTGAGAGACACGCGGAAAAGAGAAAAAGCTAAAAGGGCGTGTCAGTCAGGGGAGCAAGAGACATGTGAAAAAGGAAAAGAACAGTAGGAGTAAAAGGAGTATGAGAAAAATGGATAAATATTACAAGGAATTATCAGAACTAAAAGCTTTATCAAAACAGTTGGATGATTTGTTATTAGAAAAAAATAAAACCATCGAAGGGACCGTAAGATTTTCCAAGCGAAAAAGTGGCTACCAGTACTACATTTATCATTCAGATGGAAGGCGCACTTATGTAAAGAAAAGTGATTTGGATATTATCAAGAATATGGCGCAGCAGGAGTACTATCGGGATTTGAAAGAAGCTGTGACTAGGCAAATAAGCGCGCTGGAGCAGTTCCTGGCTGACTATAACGCGGAGGCAATAAACAAAGTATACGAGAATCGAAGCCACGCGAAGCAGATTCTGATAGAGCCGCTAATCCAGCCGGATGCAGAGTTCATCCAGCAGTGGTATCAACAGAACCCTGGAAGTCAAAATCCATTCCCTGAAAAGGGGAAATATATAACTGACAAGGGCGAGTATGTAAGGTCAAAGTCGGAGAAGATATTGGCGGATATGTTTTATAAGCATAATGTTCCATATCAGTACGAGCCGGCGCTTAAGCTTAAATCGGGAAGGACGGTATACCCGGACTTTGTGTTGCTTAATACAAAGGAGAGGAAGACATATTACTGGGAGCACTTGGGGCTGGCAGCAGAAGATGACTATGCCAGCAAGAATCTGGAGAAGATTAACATGTATGAGAAAAATGGAGTTGTTGCAGGAGAGAATCTATTGATTTCTATGGAGACAGAATTCTCTTCGCTAGATATCAAACAAATTGAGCAGAAAATTAAAGAGAAGTTAGTGTAATCAATTGGAAAACTACAGAATGTGGAGAGGCTATTGTAATTCATTAGGAAAATATAGCATCAGTAGAAGAAATAGAAGAAAATAATTGACGTTACATAAAATGTAATGTATAATGATGCAAAGCAAAAAATAAGAAATTTAGAGTTAACTAAAAAGTAATTAGAATTCATATAGGCATGTGAGAGCCAATCAGTACAAAGAAAAAGAAATGTTTAAAAATAACATATTGGCTAAATGAATACTATGAACTATTACGACTTATACAGTGGCAACCTGAAGCGACTGTGAATAGTAACAAGAAAAGATATAAAGAAATTACTGCAAAAAGAGGGGACCTATGAAAGAGATAATCCTGGATACACCAGAAAAGAACAAAATATATATGAATCCGCAGCGCCAGAGGTTGATTCGTCTGATGCAGATTAGTGGGGAGGCGATGACTCCAAAGCAGCTGTCGAAAGAGCTTGGAATATCGCCATCGGCGGCCACGGCCCACATCAAAAAGCTGGAGAGCTTGGGCGTGCTGAGGCTTGATCACACGAAAAAGATAAATGGAATCACGGCCAAGTATTATGCGCTAGAAGATGTGAACATTTCACTGAAAACTAATGAACAGCAGGATGATAGCGTAGTAAATGAGCAGGAAGTGTTCCTAAACTACATGATGAATGAAAACTGGCAGGGATTTTTAGAGTATAAAAAAGGCTTGTGGGTCGGTGAAAATAAATCTAGAGTAGGTGCAGAGAATCTTAGCGCAGTGCATCAAACTGAGATATCAGAAGATGTGATGAGTACAGTTCATTCTGCGCAGGTCACAGGAGATGTAATAAGTTCAGTAGCGTTCCTCTCAGACGAAGACGCCGCAGAGCTCAAGAAATACATAATAGATTTCCTAGCAGCCCACGCAGATAAACAACCAAATACTAAGCCATGGAACACAACACTCCTAGCCTACCCAGTAGACAAGAAGTAACAACTCAGGAGCAAAACTAGAACAATCCTGAAATAGAATCAGAATAACTTAGGAGCAAAACTAGAACAATCCTGAGATAGAATCAAAACAACTCAGGAGTAAAACTAGAACAATCCTGAGATAGAATCAGAACAACTCAGGAGCAAAACTAGAACAATCCCAGAACAGAATCAGAAAAATCCAGGAACACCCCCGGAGCAAAAGAAGAACACCCCCGGAACATATAACTAGCAAAAACAGAACTGTAAACAGCACACACAACGAGGTAGAGACATGAAAATTTTAACACAGTATAAAGGATTGACGAGGGCAAATTATGCGTTAGCAATCGGAAGAATGGTCACAAACATGGGTGCCATGATTATGCCAATGCTTACGCTGATATTGAATCAAAAGTTCGGGCTGACTGCATCAGAGACAGCCTTATGGATAATGCTTGCGGGCCTGATTAACCTGCCAGCAAACCTGATTGGTGGCCAGTTGGCAGATAGAATCAGCAAGAAAGCAATGATAATTGCCTGTGATGTGGTGTCCATCACCATTTACCTCATCTGCGGAGTAAAGGCCTTCAACTTTGCATCCTTCATTATGATAATGGTGGCAAGCTTTTTCCAGACAATCGAAGGCCCAGCCTATAGCGCACTGGTGGCCCTTGTTACGCCGCCAGGCAAGGAGGATAAAGCCTTTTCTATTCAGTACATGGGTGCAAATGTAGGATTCATACTGGCGCCAATCATCGGCGGATTCCTGTTTAACAACTATCTGTGGCTGTGTTTTATAATCGATGCGGTTACAATTGCAATGTCCACAGTGCTGATTATCCTGTTTGTAGATGAAAAAGGCTACCAGACAGAAGAAGCTGAAACTACAACAAACAACGCACCAGCGACCCAGGTAACTCCAGCAACCCAGGCAAACCCAGCAGCCAAAGGCTTCATCACCATACTCATTAAAACAAACAAGCCTGTAATCCTTTTCATGTTGGCCTTCGCCCTGTACGAAGGTGGTTATAGCCAGTTCTCGTACCTGATGCCAATCGACTTCGCCAAGTATCACGGGGATATGGGCGCCACCATATACGGCACAGTAATGAGCGTAAGTTGCTTCTTGGTAGTCATCCTGACACCAATAATAACTCAAATAGTTGAATCAAGAAGCAACCAATGGAAGCTGATCGCCGGAGTAGCTGCGCAAATCCTTAGTTTTGGCGTATTTCTAGTAAGCCTTGGCCACATTCCAGCCTACTATATCGCCATCGCAATCTTCATTGTGGGAGAGATTCTTACCATGCTTTGCTTCTCGCCATACATTGTGCAGGCGGTTGGACCTGAGTACAGGGGCCGGGCATTTGGCTGGGTGAGCTTCCTAGGAGCCTTGGCAAGCGGTTATGTCATGTGGTACTCAGGCAGATATGTAGATGCAAACGACGACAGAAATGCCTGGATTTTCACCATCGTCATCTGCGTGGTTTCCCTCGCCTTGTCAATATTGCTGGATTTCGCCACCAAAACCAGGCCACAAACTAAAACCAGGCCACAAACCGAAAAAGGCTGCCCAAACATTCAGTTATAAACCATAACAAAACAATTAAAAAATGTGATATAATAAAGCCATAGATTAACCACCAATTAACAACAGTTTCGGAATAATAGGTGAAAAATATGGTTTTTAATCCGATAAATAAGGAGAGATTAATGTCTACAGATGAGAAGATAGCTAGCGTCTCTGCCTCGTTTGCAATGGAGGACATGATACTCACACCGCAGGAGCTCGAACGCGGGAGAATGATCATTGAAAAAGAGATTGATGTGGAAGATGTGGTCCGCGAGATTACATCTAGGTATGTTTCAGTAGGATAAGCCTATGATGGATGAATATTACCGCTATGAGTACGAGGATAACGGTCAGTATTGTTATCCCCACACTCACATTCTCAAAAACAAACTTGATATACATGACAAGGAGCAGCTCTTCAAAGCAGAGCAAGAGCTTAGCTCCGCCCGGTACTTTGAAATCAGCCAGCGCCCAATTCCTGGAGATTTTTCTTTGCAACATCTTTGTGCCATTCACAGGTACTTGTTTCAGGATATTTACGAGTGGGCGGGCAAGATTCGCACCGTGGATATTTCAAAGGGCACGATCTTTTGCCTGACGCAATTCATAGAAATAGAATTTAAAAAGGTTCACGATTGGATTATTGCCAATAATTACCTGAAAGATATCGATGATAAAGAGGAAATGGCCAAGAAACTGGCTTACCTGATTGGTGAGATAAACATGATTCATCCTTTTCGCGAGGGGAACGGCCGCGCCCAGCGCGTATTCATCGAATACATCTGCAAAAACAGCAACCATTTCGATATCGATTTTTCAAAGACAACTAAAAATGACATGATTCTGGCCAGCAAAGAAAGCTCCGTCCTGAACTACGGTCCATTTGAGGAGCTTTTGTATAAATGCCTGGTAGATATAAAATAGGGATAAAGTATTGTGTGACATTGCCGACATAATCATTGTAACGAGAAAAATTACCTGAAATACAAGACGCAGGGGAATGATTAATGGTAATCCAGCACAATACAAACGCTAGTAATTCTAGCCGAATGTACAACTTAACAAGTGATTCTCTTGGAAAGAGCATGGAAAAGCTTTCCAGTGGATATCGCATTAATCGTGCAGCAGATGATGCTGCAGGTCTTTCTATTTCAGAAAAAATGCGTCGCCAGATACGTGGATTGAATCAAGCATCAACAAACAGTGGCGACGGCATATCTATGGTACAAATCGCAGATGGCGCGCTAAATGAAGTTCACGATATGCTTCAAAGAAGCAATGAGCTTGCTGTTCAGGCAGCAAACGGAACTTTGTCAGATAGCGACCGCAAGAATATCAACGCTGAAATCATCAAGCTCAAGGACGAAATCAATTCCATTACCGCAAGAACAAAATTTAATGATATACCAATCTTTAGTAAGGACGGCTATGTGCCAAAGCTAAAGTCTATTACTGCGTCATCAAGCCAGGCAACAGCAGTTGAAAAGCTAGCTACAAAGATATCTGATGAGTATTTCCCAAACGCAGTAAGTCAGATTTTGTCTGCATTTCCATCCATTGGAAATAAGGTAAATGAGCTGGCAGCCACTGATAAAACACCATATGACACGAAGCTTTCAATCGAATACATAGATGGAGTATACGGAACACTTGCATATATGGGCGCAAGATTCAGAATCTACGGTTCGAAGCAAGAATTTGTATCAGGTTCCCTCGGCATGACTGTGGACGAGGCGGATTTTCCATCACTGAATCTTACCGAAGATCAGATACAAGAGCTGGAAAGTACAATCGCTCACGAGACTATGCATGGCGTGATGGATGTGGTTATGCCAAGCGGTATGTATGGCGACGATGGCTCTGCAAGCGACATGCCAAAGTGGTTTGTGGAAGGCACAGCACAGTTGGCCGGAGGTGGTTTCACAACCGGATGGAACGATAGTCTCATAAACCGGGCAAAAAGTTTAACAAGTGCCACTGACACCAGCCAGGATTCTGCAATTGCTGCATATCTAAGCCAGGGCGGAGATTATACAGTGGATAGTCGCCCATACGGCCATGGATATTTGGCATCAGCTTACGCCAGCTATCTTGCCGCTGATGGAAACGAAGTATCCGCAGGAAATCTGAGAAGTGGAGCAGATAAAATATTTGGCGCACTGATAGAAAAGCAGGATGATAGCTTTAGCTCAGTAGTTGCAAGCCAAACGGGGGTTGATGTTAGCAGCATAGTAAATGCTATCAACACAGGTTCCACCGCAGCTTTTGGAGAAAAGCCAGATAAGCTTAGCGCAGTAGAGTTTGTACGCCAGCTAGCATACAACAGTTTGGGTGGCGCAGGCTCCCTCATTGCAGATGATTTAAAGATCGGTGGAACAGCAATCCTTGGTGATACAGCAGATAAGGACACTCAGCCAATACGTATTACAAACGTTGAAAAGAAATTTAGTAAACTGGAAAACACAATGCCTGGCGGAACAGCCAATGTTGCTCTGCATTTGGGAACAGACGCAGATCAGACAAACAAGCTTGAAATCCGACTTTACAACATGAGTTGCGAGGCGCTTACAATCGACACTACAGAAGTGCTCACTGAAGATACAGCAACTTCTGCAATTGATGAGTTTGGAAATGCCATCCGCTTAGTCAGCGGCGTTCGCAGTTACTTCGGTGCCATGCAAAATCGCCTGGAGCACACCATAAAAAATCTTGATAATGTTGTGGAAAACACAGATGCGGCAGAGTCCAGAATTCGTGATGCTGATATGGCTGATGAAATGGTCAATCTATCAAAGGACAAAATCCTTGCCCAGGCCGGAGAATCAATGCTTGCACAAGCAAATTCCAGCACCGATGGAGTTATGGCTTTACTTCAGTTTTAGAGTAAATACACAATTCAAAAATCCATACATAAAAAATTCAGATTTTAGCGCCCGCAAAGGGCGCTATTTTCACATTAAATTAACATATTTTTTCCCGAAACAAGCTAAAGTTAATAATAAGATGTGCCGATAATGAAATCGTAAAACTATATTTACGTCTATTTTTGCGTGCAAAAAGCACGAGAAAAGGGGAATTGGCCTATGAACAACAGCATGAATATCTTAAAAAGGATGATGGCATTCTTGCTAGCCATGTTGCTACTTACAACCATGGTGGGAGACGATTTCTTCTCACTGGCAGATAGCGACTTGGACGTAGTAACGGAAGCTGTCGAAGACGGCGATATTGTAGCCGAACCAGAGACTACGGAAGGAGAATATCAGGACACCTCTGTGCCCGAGCCGGAAGTAGTAACTGAAGAAATAGAAGAACCGGATGTTACGGAAGACGTAATTCCAGAAGAACCGGTAATAGAAGAAGCCACGGATGAACCATCGGTGGATGATTTCGATGTTGACAATTCCCAAAATATAGATGAAACCGAAGAACTTACTGAGGAAGAGACCGAAGAAGAACTGGACGAAGTCGAGGAAGAGGAGCCAGAGGATGAAGAGTGCGACCACGAGTGGAAGTACATTTCAAATAACGATGGCACTCATACAAAGCGTTGTACAAAGTGTGACGAGGAAGAGACAGAGGACTGCCAGTTTGATGAGAACTGGGTATGTGAAAAGTGTGGTTACGAGGACATGAGCCTTGAGTATCAGGAATACTCAAAGACAATCCACGGCGTAAAGGTAACTGTTTCTGGTGATATGCCAAGAAACTCAAAGATTACAGTCTATACTAAATCCCTTACAAGAATGAGCGAGATTGTCAATGAAAACATTGACGAGGAAGGTACATTCGAAGCCTACGAGGCATTTGATATCAACATTTACGACCGTCATGGAGACAAGTATCAACCAAAGGATGATGGCAACACAGTATCAGTCACATTCGAAGGTGTTTCAGAGCTTGCCGACACTCCAGACGAGGAAATCGTAGCCTACAGAATCGAAGATGACCAGTCAACAGTAACAGAAATTCCAACTGACGTTTCAGGCGAGGATGTTACTTTTGATGCAGAGCACTTCTCAATATATGTAGTAGGTACAGTTAATTCAAACTTGTATGCAAGCTATCAGTCATATCAAAACTTTGCAACTATTCTTACTGCATCTACAACTAAAGCGTACACACGTGTAAAAAAAGTTAGATTTGATATGTACGTGGACAGTATTGAAGAATTTAATTTCACAGCCACAGTATATAAGGATTTAAATAGCACAACTAATCCAACATCAGGTACACCTGTAGCGACAAAGACTGATAAAGAAACACCAACATCTACTGGATGGATGACAGTGGAGTTGACGCTTCCAACTTCTTCTTCTGGCTATATCCAGGCCGGGGAAAAGTTTTCTATAGTAGTATCTTCAACAAATGACCTTGTAAACATTGGATATGGAACTCAGAAGGATTCGACCTATAGTGCTCCTACATATGTAAAGGGTACAAGCAGCTGGTCAAGAAGAGGTGCAGAAGACGAGATATTCTACATAATAGAAGGCGATACAATCGAGCTTACTGATGTAACGGAAGACACTTATACAATTGATTCAATAACAGCTTCTACAGGAAAAGCGGATAACCAGAAAATATATCACTATGCTGTAGGAGATACTGATACACTATCAGCAATTATAAAAGATGTTGATGGAAATACAGTTAGCAGAACAGTTTCATGGACATCAGAAAATGAAGGCGTTGTTAAGGTAGATAGTAGTGGAAAGCTGACAGCTGTAGGAACAGGAACCACAACAGTCACTGCTACATATACAAACTCATCGTCAACACCTAGTAAATTGCCGATTACTGTAAATGTAATTGCAATCACAATGGCTGATGGACCATATACATATACAGGTCAGAAAATAGAGCCAGCAGTTACAGTAAGCGGAGGAGATTCATCAGCAACAGTAAGCACAAACTATGAAAACAATGAAGATGCAAGTACTTCCACATCAAAAGCAAAGGCCATCACAACATATACAATTAACGGCAAAGCATATACATTTACTAACGAATTTACAATTTCGCCAGCAGCATTAACAGTTGATGCATTTGCAAATGCGAAATTGGAGGTTGTTGACGGAGAAGTTTCAAACATTACTGGTGCAAACCTTTCGGGACAAGCACTGACATATAACAAAGATTTCACAGCAACAACATCAACACCTACATCAACATCATCAGGTGTTGTTTATGAAGTAGAGATTACAGGCCAAGGCAACTACACCGGTTCATTTACATGGGAAAAGACAATTGCCGATGTAGATGTAAAGAGCGTAATTAAGACTGTAAAATTAACAACCGCTGGTATCAATCTAAGTAATATTTCTTACGATGGTACTGAAAAAAAGCTTACATTGGATAATAAAAACTGGATTGAAGTTCAGTTTATCGATTATGACAACCAGGTAAGAAAAGATATTATTAATAACGAAACAGCAACCTACATAATTACAGATAAAGGTGGCACAGAAAAAAGCGCAACAACAGCTGGCAACAAGACTCTTACATTTGAGATGAACTCAACCTCAGGATATGCAGGTAGCAAGATTTCTGTTGATTTTGTTATCCAAAAGGCAAACATGAGCAGTGCCACAATCAAGTGGAATCATAATAATGTTGCTGATAATAGAACGTTTGATCACACTGGAGAGCCAATAGAGCCAAAGGCTGGTGTTGATTTCGATGTTTATATTGGTGGAGAAAAAGTAGATTCTACAGTAAATGCAGATGGAACAGGCGTTGAATACAACGTTTCATATCCATATGCACATACTGATGTAGGAACAGCTACCCTTAGAATTACAGCATCTGGAAACAATTTCACATCATACAAGGATGATACATATGAAATAGTTCCATGCTATAAAAATGATATTTACGTCAGAATAACAGACGGTATTAATTACGAAACTACGCCTGGAAAGAGCGGTTCTACAGGCTATAGCACATACTATGACCCTACTCAGAAGAGTAAGTATTTTGCATCATCAGATCCAAATCACGAAGACAACGTAAACTGGCCAAATTTACAGGTCATTCTTCCTGGTGCAAGCAGTTTCGTAGAAGGAACTGATTATGAGGTAGCAATATATAATGATGCTGATTGTAGATATGCATTTACAAACGATGTAAGCGAATACGGAACAACCAAGTATATTAAAGTTACAGGCAAGGGAACATATGCAACGCAGGACCCAATAATAGCATCTTTCACAGTCAACAAGATGCCTATTAGTGATGTAACTATCACACCAAAGAGCGGAATTACAAAGACCTTCAATGGTAAAGAAATCAATCTTACAGCTGCAACAGCAAGCTCAACAACAAATGCGGATATTACGGTGAAGTATGGTTCAACTATATTGACACTTGGAACTGATTATGACATTAAATACGAAAACAATGTCAACGCGGGAACAGCTACATATAAGATTGTAGGTTTAAAGAACTATACAGGAGAGGCAGTAAATCCTTCTAAGTATAAATTTACAATTAACAAAGCAAGTATTGCCGCTGGAAACTCAGATGGAGTTACAGTTGGTTTAGTAACTGAGCAAACATTTAAGTATGATGGAAAAGTAAAGAAACCAGCGGTAAAGGTTGTTATAACAACAAATGGAACAACAACATTTGAAGAGTCAATTGACCCAACTACAAACACAACACTTTCAACAGATAACTTTACTGTTTCATATGAAAATGACCCTTCACCAGGAAAACATCTGATTACTTTATCAGCTACATCTACTGGTAATTTGAAAGATAGCGTTACTATACCAATCACTATTGGAAGCAACACCTCTAGCTTTGATATTTGGGTGACAGGAGATAACGGACAGAATCAGGCTCAGAGATTATCTACATTAGATAAAACAACAGAAGAGACTGCCGAAGACGGATCAACATATACGGTATATACAAGATATTATTACCTTGATAATAACTTTAAAACATACTATACAGGTAAGAAGGTAGCATGTGGATTCTCTGTATATGACAGTGAAGGAACGCTTTTGGAAAAGGGCTCTGATTATAGTTCATTCTACAGTGGCACAGCTATTAAGGCTTATGTTCAAAGTGGTGATTACACAGCATCAACAAGCTCACCATACCTTTCAATTACAGGATTGGGAAACTATGAGAACAACGTTGCAATCGTTTACTTTAACATCCAGCCACGTAACATTGATGAGGTAACAGTTACTGGAATAGCTGACAACTATCCTTGGGAACAGGGAGTTGCTAAGACTCCTCCTACAGCCCCAGTGCTTACATTCAATGGAAATACTTTGACTGAGGGCGAAAATAACGATTACACAGTTAAGTATTATGATACTTACGACCCAGAGGATTCCACAAAGAATGTGGAAATCACAGCAAAGGCTGGAACAAAGTATGCAGTATTTACAGCAAAATCCGGTGGAAATTACACTGGTACAAAGGTTGTAACATATACAGTTGGAACAAGCCTTGAAAAGCTCAAGGTTTCAATTTCCAGCGCAACCAACGACAATACAACAGCTGATGATGGAACTCTTGTAAACAATCTTATTTGGGTAAATCAGGAGGATGTTTCTGCAAAGACCTACAATATAGATTGGATGTACGGTGGAGTAGATTCTGAAGGAAAGTCTTATGGAGCAGCACCTATCATTACATTATTTGACAGTACTGGAACTGCAATAGATTCAAGCAAATATTCAGTGACAGAAAGCAGTTCTAAATACGGCACTGATAAGACTAACAACAAATTCTATAACTCGAGAGAAGGCGATGATACTGAGTATAATGTAATAACATATACAGCAACACCTAAGTATGAAGAAGGTTACTTCGGTGAGCCTGTAGTTATTACCTACAGAATCAACCCACAGCCATTTACAGGCGGAAGAGTTATGCAGGATGCTGAGGCGCTTAACGACAAGCAACCATATACAGGTGCGGATATTACAGTAAATCCAGCCTATGTATTTACATACAAATACAAGTTAAAGGACACTCCATTATCAACATTTGAGAATGGACATTCATGTAAATTAGTAGCAGGAACAGATTTCAAACCTGCATCACTTGAAATTGGAAAGAATGTTGGAGACAACAAATCTGTAACAGTGCAAGGTACTGGAAACTTTATTGGTGACCGCAACATACCAATTAGCATTGTACAGGGTGATGTAAAAGTCTGGGCTGTTTACAATGGTGAAACTCATGAAATAACATCACAACTTACGGCGGATGATACCACAACAGAAACAAACGACTATATCGTTGATTTAGGTGGTATATATAGTTACGAAGAGGGCAAAAATCAGTGCCCAGAAATATATGTAACACCAACAGCACTTGAAGGCGAAGACAATGCATTAGGTACTGCGGACTGCGTCATTGCATATCCTGCAGACCAGACAAGTGCCGATGGCAACGATAAGCTAATCGTTGTAGATGTAAACAAGAATGGAGTAGCATCATCTAACTTCAAGACAAAGAAGATTACTGTTAAATACAAGATTAAGACAAATGATATTAGTGGTTTCTACGGTCAGTTAGAGGATGTAACCTACGATGCAACAACTCTTGACGTTACAAAGATTGATACGCTTCTTAAATCAGGCTTGAAACTCAAGGTTGCTACATCTGAAAATGGTAAAGAACTTGTAAGAGGAACTGACTATGAGGTAAAGAGCGTAGACACAACATCATATCCTTCATATCAGACTAATACTTTGACAGTTGAAGGTAAGGGAACTTACAGTGGAACGTTGGCTATCAAGTTTAATATCGTACTGGATATTAACGACACAGCCTATGCTAAAGTATCTGCACAGCAGGCTTCATACGAGTTAGATGATAAAGGAATTACCACTGTAAAGGTATTGCCAATTGTTATATTTAGAGACTTAGGTCCGAATGGTAGCTTTGACAAGAATTTAAAGGATATGCCACTTGGTATAGCTTATGAAGAATGCTTCACAGTTTCTAGAACAAGAGATAAGCAGCCAGGACCAGATTCAACATTGGCATTTACAGGTAAGAATGTATGTACTGGAACAAAGAGTAATGTAAGGTATAACGATGGAACTAACGATGGTACGATAGTAACCTTCAAGGCGTCCCTTTCAAACTACACTGCAGCAGACTTTGTACTACCAAACGAAGGTGTATATGATTACACAGGTTCTAATATCAATGTTACCCTTAGCGGTAAACCTCTTAATGGTGCAACTGTGGCAGCTAATAAAGAGGCGTTGGCAGGAGATTATTACCTGGAAATAAAGGATAAAGACGGGGTACCACAGACAGGAGAGATTAAAAAAGCAGGAAAGTATACTATTGTTGTTTACGCTACAGATAATAGTGGATACTTCATAAAGGAATCATCAACAATATCAAATCCTATAACCTTCTATATCAAGTACAATTTAGCTGACACCCACGTTAGAATGACATTCTACAACGACCAGGGTGTTGAAATTACATCAGTGCCATACACAGGAAGCGCGTATAGTTTTGCAGACCATGTAGGTATTTATTATGTAATAGGTGGAAATAGAGATGCTATAATCTATCATTTCAATGGATCTGGATCAGCTCATGACTACATCAAGTTCAAGCCTGAATCATTTAAAACAGTATCGAATAACTTGGAGGTAATTGCATACGCAGATCCTAAGCCAAACGATTACTGTTATGGAGAGGCTAGTTCAACATTTACAGTAAATGGTATCGATATCAATGATTGCACAATCTACTACGACAATAACACTTGGGAAGCTGACTCTGTTCCTGAATACAGCTACACAGGTTCAGCTAAAAAGCCAAGTATCAAGATTACACATGCCACAAATGGCACATTAAAGGAAGGAACAGATTATACAGTTACATTTGATGACGATATTTCAAATGTTGGTGAAAAGACAGTAACAATCAAAGGTATTGGTGCATACTCAAGTGCAGCCACTCGAAAATACAAGATAACACCTGTAGCAATTACTGAAGGTATGATAACTGTTGCTCAACCAGCATATTATGCAGGTCGAAATGTAGATGTTAAGCCAGAGGTAACAGTTAAAACCTCTACAGATACATTGCAGGAAGGTGTGGATTACACATTAGAATGGCCAGCAGATCATTCTAATTCAGGAGTTCGTGATGATGCATATGTAACTGTTAAGAAGGGAACAGGTGGAAATTATACACTGGCTAACCCAAATGGTATAACAAAGACATTCAAGATAAGTAAATTAGACTTACGTTCAGTAGCTGGAAATATTGTTATTAAGCCAAAGGATCCTATCACAGAGGAGTTCAAATCTGATTTTACAGATGCAGAACAAGACCCATATTCATATTTGGAAGTTTACTTAGGCGATGTAAAGCTATATTCTCCTAAGGATGATGGCGAGAACGAATCAACCTGTGACTACACAATCAAGGTATATAACACATCAAACAAAGAGACTCCATTAAAGGCAGTTGGCAAGTACAAGCTTAGAATCTACGGCGCTAATAACTGTGATGACAGATATTACATTGAGCAGGATTTTGAAATAACAGCCCGTTCATTATCAAATATCTATCACTATTATTACGATGCTGAAGCAGCAAAGTTTGTTCCAAAGGATTGGGATAGCTCATATAATCCTACATTGCAGAGATATGAAACAGAGGATGCATCTGGTAAGGGATTAAAGATTACAATTGAAGATGTAACAACTGTTCAGACAACTGGTGGAGCTAATGCCAACAAGCCAATCATTTCCATTGTTGATATGGGAATTACAGATACAGCTGGTAACTATAAGACCTTGGAAGAAGGCGAAGATTACGAAGTTACATTAGCTAGAAATAAAACAACAGGTAGTGCTGCTTGGACAAAGAGCGGTAGCAAGAAGCAGAACGCTTCAGTGGCATCTACATCACCAGAAATCACAATTACTGGTAAGGGCATGTACAAGGATTCAATTTCATTGCCATATAACATTGGTAAGAATTTGAATACTTTGGATCTCAATGTCACATACAGATACGAAGGAGATACTTACACATATTCAACAGCCGAGAACAAACCTGAAAAGTATAAGGATCAGTGGGCTCACGAATACGATGGAAAAACACATCAGCCAGTAGTTGTAAGCGTTGGAAATATTGGTGCAAAGAATTATTCAGTTACATATACAGATTTGAACGATAATGAAAAACCTCGTGTAGATGCTGGATATTATAAAGTAGTAATCACAGGCCAGGGAGATTACTGTGGAACAATCACACAGGTGTTTAAGATTAACAAGAAAGCAATTGGAAATGCTTCAAACACACTGTTTGAAACACAGGATCCTATGCATCCTATGCAGTCAGATGATGGTATGCTGAAATTCACTGTTTCAGGTACAAACATTTCAAGAATGACAGCAGATGATGTTCAGACATATCTTGTTGACACAGGAAAGATTAAGGCTGAGGATACCGCTAACCAAAACAAGTTTGTTAATTACTACTACGCTGTTTACGACGGCACAACTGTAAAGCCAACAATAAAGATTGAAGATACACAGCTAAATACTGTTATCGACAACTCAAAGGATGTCACTATTACATACGAACCTGATTGTAACCAAGCATCAACCTTTAAGTATGAAGGTAACTCTTTGCTGTATGAAACAAGTACAATTAACATACAGTTTAAGTCCAATACAGAGGATAATGAAGGTAACTATTATGCGCCTTCGACTCCTATTACATTTACAATTAAGTTCATCATTATTGAAGAAAGTTTAAGTGACTTCGATGTTAAATTTGTAAATGGAACAGATGATAATAGAGTTGACTATGCTGATGGTGCAGAAATAACACCACAAGTTACAGTATTTAGACCATCCACATCAACTGATGTTAAGAATGAACTTGATTTAGGAACAGATTATACTCTTAAATATGATGACAATGTTATTCCTGGTAAGGCTACAGTCACAGTAACAGGTATAGGAAACTATTCAGGTAAAAAGATATTGAACTTCTATATCACTGGTGACTTAAGCAAAACGTCTGTATATTATGAAGACGCAAGTGGTAACTTAGTTCGATCTGGAGATGACCAGGGACCAACACAGAAGTACCATGGTGAAGGAATCACAGAGGGTGATCCAAAGATGTACCTTGTACTTGAGCACCCAGGCGTAAATCCTGAAAAAGAAAAGCTTGAATTAAACAAGCAGTATACATGCTTGAAGCCTGCTACAGGAACAAAGACAGGTGAGGTGGTATATCGAGGCGTAACAGACAAGTCTAAGGATTACTACTGGACAGGTGAAAAGACTGTAACCTTCAATATTGATTTTGATGTATCAAACATTGGTATCTTAAATTACCAGCCTGAGTATCCATACACTGGAAAGCCAATTATTCCTGACTTTAAGCTTGATTACAGCGAGTCAGTTGCATCAATCACTAGCATCGAATACAAACGTGATGGCAAGACAATCACATATACTGGTGATGGTGACACAGTAGAAGAAGCTCCAGACTTCGTAGAGCCAGGCACAATTGAAGCTACAATCAACTACGATGTAAATGGAGAGCCAGGAACAAAGACTGTCACATACGACATCACACCAAGGTCGTTAGATAAATGTAAGGTTATCTACACTCAGAATAATAGATACACAGGACAGCAGGTAAAACCTGGATTCACAGTATTTATTATTGAGGATGGAAAGGTTGTTCAGACACTTGAGAAAGACAAGCACTATACAGTAGAATATGGTGCTAATATCTACGGAGATGCAACCATAACTATTACAGGTAATGGAAATGAGCTTGTAGGATCAAAGACTTACTACGCTACAATCTCTTTAGGAAAGCCAGTTAACTTGAAACTTTCAGCTAGCGGACAAAGTATCACTGCTACATGGGTACATGATATTTACACTGCAGGCGATGAGTTAGAGCTTGTTAAAGTAGATACTGGTGAGGTTCTTTCAGTAAAGAAGGTTAAAAGCTCAACGCAGACATACACCTTTACAGGCCTCGAAAATGTTACTAACTATAAAGTTAGAATTAGAAGTTATCAAACTATAAATGGAGATTTGAAGTACAGCGATTACACAGAAGATATGACAACAACAGATATCTCATCATCTTCATTGAGCTACAAGACAAGCAATGGTAAGGTAACTATTATCTGGGGCGATGATTTCGGCGATGCAGTAATATACAAGGTATACCGAGCTACTAATGCAACAGACAAGGGCACAAAGATTGCTGTATATCCTACATCAACAGGAGCATACACCAATTCAAACCTTGTACCAGGAACCACCTACTACTATTATGTAGAAGGATACTCAATTATTAACGGAAAACTCACGTTAGTAAGCGAATCCGAGCACATACAAGTAACAGTTAAATAACTCTAATACTAAAGGCTCTAGAGCTAAGCTCTAGGGCCTTTTTTGTGTTATAAATAAAAAAATTTTAATCTATTAATTGTGTGTTCATATTGAATTTGATACAATATATTGTAGTATCATGTGCAATAGGAAGAACGATATATGTCAGACAAGAAAAGGTTTAGTATTGGTGGGTTTGAGTTTGAAACTCACTATGAATATCGTGCAGCCCAAGAGGACGTCAAAAAAATAGAGTGCATCAATGAGGAGCTTGATATACAAGATCCAGAGGTTGCCCTACGCCTATATAATGATATTCGTGATGGCATCATTACATTCAACAGTCCAATCGGAGCTCAATACACCGAGCACGTGGCTGATATTGTGGCAAACAAATCGGCAGGACTTCTAGACGATAGAGAGATAATCGAAGAGGCAGCAACCAAGGCTAAAAGCTCCAGACGCCTTGGCTTGGTGTTTGTAGCTATGGCTGTGGTGCTCATTGGAGTATACGCGGCAGTGGAAATAAAGGACGTTTACGAGACTCGAAAGATAGCTGCAGAAATACAAAATCGAGAAGATAATACCCAAAACACTAATATTTCACAAAATAACGTTAATATTGATAATGATAATGACGATATAGATTCTGTAGAGGACTCAGATGGAGGGAATGTGTCGTCCAATTCAGCTGCAGCTAATGAAATTACTGAGGATTTAATAGTTAGTCCTTGGGACAAGAATTATGCGGCGGATGAGCGTGAGATTCTTCCAGATATGATTGATTTATACTCACAAAATAGCGATTTTGTGGGAATCCTGGAAATCGTTGACACGGATATCAACTATCCAGTCATGCAAACGCCAAACGACCCAGAATACTATTTGAGAAGAGATTTCTATGGAGAAACGAGTACCGCCGGTACTTTATTCGTCGATTATCGTTGCGACATAGTTAATCCAACCACTAACACCATCATATATGGTCACAACATGAGATCAGGGACCATGTTTGGTGGATTGAAAAGATACTTAGACTATGATTATTATCAGTCGCACAAGACGATAACCTTTAAAACTCTATATGAGGAGCAGGAGTACGAAGTTGTAGGCGTAGGCTTGTCAGCAGTGGGTTATGATGATGACGACAGCTACAAATACTACAATTTCATAGACGCAGTTACAGGCTCTGAGCTCCAGGAGTTTTTAGATAATATCCAAAGTTTATCAGTCTACGACGAGACAATAGACATTAGTTCTACTGACAAAATATTGACTCTCAGCACATGCAACAGCTACACCGAGGACGGTCGCATGTTTGTAGTGGCAAAGAGAGTTAAATAACAAATAACAGAGCCTAAAAACTTGGATTTAGGGATGGGAAATGCTATGGTGAAAAAGAACAAGGGATTATTGAAAAAAATTGGATGTATTCTTATTAGCGCATCTATACTTCTGACGGGCTGGACATTCTTTGGCAGCTCAATTTCAATTGCGGATTCGGATACAGATTTTGTTACGGAGACGCCTCTTGAGCCTTCGGAAAATGAGGGAGAACCTTCAGAAGAAGAAAATACAGAGGAACTTGAGGTAACAGAGCCTTCTGCAGATGCAGCAGTAGAGGAGCCAACAGGTGAAGCAGCAGGAAATGAAACTGTTACATTAGACCCAAATACATTTGAGACATACAGCTTATCAGAGGATATGCTTCGTTCATCTTTGACTTCAGTTAATTCAGATGGTGTGTTTACTTTCACAAGTGATGCAAATACTGTAAGCTCAGCAGATGGATATAGTAATTCAACTACAATTACAAGAATTGTTGATTCAGATAGCTGCGGCGCAAATATTGGGGCAAGTTCTTTTGTAAACTGCACAGCTTTAACAAATATAAATATTAGTGGAACTGCTTCAATTGGTGACGAGGCATTTATGGGGTGTACATCACTTAAAAGTGCAACATTTGGTTCAGTTTCAAGCTTTTCTTCAACAGCCTTTCAAGAGTGTGAGGCACTTACAGAATTATCAATAACAAATCCTGGAACATACTACACATATAACAATGCAATTTATAATGGAACAACCCTTGTATTTGTAGCACCTGGAACCGAATCACTTACTGTAAAGGCTGGAACTACAGCAATTGGCAAAAATGCTTTCTATGGTTCAAATGTTTCATCTCTAAAATTTGAAGATGCATCAGATATGCAAAGTATTGACGAACAGGAGAATTGGCCTTTAAACAAACCATTAAGCGTCAATGCCCCAAATGGTCAGAATACTGCAGTAGAGACTTATTTCGATGAATACAAGGAAACTCATAAAGATTCACAGATATCAATAGTATTCAGTAATGAGGAAGTAGGTACACTTACTGTTATTATCACAGAGGAAGCATCAGATGGAAGCTTTAGCGAAGAAGTTGTATATGAAAACAAAGCAGAAGGTGCAGTAATTCGACCTACAACAAGAGCTGGCTATACATGCAGTGAGACATACACAGTAACAGCAGATGATGTTCAGACTCACACATTTACTTATACACCAGGAGGAACTACAACTGGTATTACAGTAACAATCACAGAAACAGCATCAGACAATAGTTTTAGTGAGACAATCACTTATACAGACAAAGCAGCTGGCGATGTAATCAGTCCTACAACAAGAACTGGCTACACTTGCTCAGATACATACACAGTAACATCAGATACAACACAGACACATACATTCACCTACACTGTCGGCGAATCAGAAGGTGGCGGTGGCGGCGGTTCAGATGCCAAGAAGTACTCAGGTACAATCATGGGTAACTTCTACGAGAACGATGGCAAGACAGCTATCGGCACACGTCAGGTTGGTTCATTCTCTCAGGCAGCAGGCACAACAGTTTCTGCTCCTGCAGTAGATGGTTACACAGCATTTGGCACAACAACCTACAAGGTAACAGCTACAGATGGCCAGACAGCCACATTCAATTACAAGAGAAATAGCTCATCTTCATCAGGCTCTACAAAGAAGTTTAAGGTCACAGTTTATGATGAATTCTATGACCAGACAATGACAAAGAAGATTGAGACAAAGACACGTCAGACTGACACATATGCTCAGGGCGATACATACAGCTACGAGCCAAAGACATACTCTGGTTACGAGTTCGTTACAGCAGAGAATCAGTCAGGTACAGTAAATCAGGATAGAACAGTAACATTCAAGTACAAAGCAACAACAGCTTCTGGCAAGACAACAAGCAACTCAAAGTATTCAGTTATAGCTGGTGCAAACCAGAAGGTACCATCAAATGTAGGTACAGTTACAATCACATGTGACGGCCCACTTGATAAGATTGTTGCAATCAAGGTTGATGGTGTAACACTTGCTCAGAACCAGTTCACTGTAGAGTCAGGTTCAACAATCCTTACTCTTACTGCTTCATATGTTGCAAGCCTTTCAGCTGGCGACCATGTAGTCAGATTTGAGTACACAGACGGTTGGGCAGAGACATTACTTACAATCACAGGAAAGACAACAACTACAGTTACTTACAAGGTTGGAAGCGATGGTTCAATTTCTTCTGGCCACACAAAGGATACAACACCTACTACAGCAGATGGATTCGATAGCAGATATTTACTTTGCTTAGCAATCTTCTTACTTGGAGCAGGTACAATTCTTTTCAGCAAGCAGAAGAAGCTTGAAGCTATTCTTGCAGGTGAGAGAGACGACGAATAAGTCGGGTGAAAAATATGATAATAGAAACTATTATTTATGTAGCACTTATAATTGCATTATTTGCTGTATGTGATAATAGATTTTCAAGGAGATACTATGTCCCATTAAAGGTGATCTGTAGTATCTCCTTTTTGGTTATTCTATTTATCAATCAGTGGTATTCGGAAAGATTAGGGTTGCTTCTGTGGGCCCTATTAGCCTGTTTTATAGGCGATTTAATGATGGGCCTATACAACACCTATAGTCGCAAACAAGCCATGGAAATCGGCATTATAGCCTTTATGCTGGGCCATGTAGGACTGCTTAATTATATGTGCCGAATCTCCGTAGGTACAAATGTGCTTGTGTACATCGTGCCAGTCATTCCTTGTCTGATATTAGTTGGCATGTCAAAGTGGTGTCACCTCCATATGGGCAGCCTTTTCGTGCCATGCATAATCTACTGCTACTTCGTATCTACAATGACTTTAAAGGCCCTTGAATGCGGCCTCAACGGCACACCAATCCTTGGCATAGCTGGAATGCTGTTCCTGTTCAGCGACTTCACTATATTATTCCTATATTTTTACCATTATAAAAACCGCAACAACAAGCGGTTGGTTCACTATGTGAATCTAGGCACTTATTATGCTGCGGTTTTATTATTCATATATAGTTTACTGTATGTATGACACAAATACATTTCCAAAGGATTCAAAATAGTCACTAGCTTCGGTTAGTGACATTTTTTGATTTTGGCTTGTCATAGGATCGAAGTATATGATGGAGCTTGCATCGTATCCTACAATAAGTACTGCGGTGTCATCACCGGTGTATGCGTACACTGGTGTGCCAAGGTTTACATAGTAGAGAACTTGGCTAAGCGACAATCCTGTTAAATCAAGAATATCGTAATCCTTCAACGTCTTTGAAAGCACCGAAATAGGTGTTTCTCCTGATTCTAACAGTGTGTGCACCTGCACATTTTCTCCAGCCTGAACAAGCATAGCTGAAAGGGCTCTGGCGCTGCCGGAAGCCTCCGAATCACTAGAACCAACAGCGATTCCTGTGATTGCATTCTGATATGACTTGCGGCCTCGTTTCCACACGTATTTAGGTGTGTTATCAAGCACGATACCCATGTTTTCATCGGCCTCAGTAATGGCGCGATTCAAATCGTCGGTGGCCAGTGAAACCTTGCTGCCTACATATACAAAGTATTGTGTAGAGCTTGTGGCAGAGGCAACAGAGATTGAGTGGCTGCCATCGGCAAGTACCAGGCCAGGCACATCGTAATCAACCTTGCCAAGCTTTTCGTCTTCCTCCAGCTCAGCCATGGTGAGAACAACAACCTGTTCCTTGGAATCATCGGCCATTGTGCTAACATCAACGGCTTTGTTTTGCTCACCAGCACTATTCTTGATGGTGTCCCCATCAGCGGAGGTGATAATGCCCTCAGAATCTATCTGAATACGGTCCAGATAAATGGTGTAGGACTCGATTGAAACATCTGTAATGTAGTACCCGCGCTTTTGATATGTCATCAGCTCACGTCCTGAGCCAGAAGAGATATCTGCGATTGTCAGCTTGTACATTGGATAAACAGTAGAGCCGGCACCGTCGATAGTGATATCGTTTTCATTTAAAGTACCGTAAATCAAATCGTCATCCAAAAAGGCCAGTGGCTTTAAGAGCTGTCCTTTGCTTGCTGTAATATCATAGGAATTTCCAGTCTCCAAATCCATGATGTGGATTGAATCTGACATATCCTCCTGATCCATCCAAGCCAGGTATCTGCGGGATGCAGACACAGCGTATTGAGCATCATCAAGGCCTGTCATCAGCTCCTTGGTAGTAAGCTCGTTTAAGTTCATATATAGAAGAGTTCCATTTACCATGATGTAGAACTGGTTGTCAGCTGTCTCGTACAAAAGCTCCGAGAAATTGGCGTTCAAAATCTGGTAAGAGCTTGTAGAGGTGATGAACACCTGCTCGCTGGAAGTATCTTCGATTGCATCGTAGTGGTAAAGGTTGATACCACATTCGCCTTCGTGGCTGCCGGAATTCATGTATCCATAAACAACATAGTCCATAGTACCGGATTCATCGATGTTTAGTAGAAGAATCTGGTGTTGGTTGTAAATAGAACGGCTATCAGTAGGGTCGTCCACAAAGCTGAAAATCTGCTTTAGTGTACGGTCAGTCTGATTGTATTCGTAAAGTGAACCGTTTTGCACAAATGAAACGATGGTACCTGTTTCATTTGACATGTACTGCAAATCAGGATCAGTGATGCCGATGTTTAGCACATTTTGACTAAATGAAACTGACTTATCATCCAAAATTTGCTCCATTGTCCTGTAGTAAGAAAGCAGGTACAATCTGTCGGAAGTATAGCGGATTCTGAAATCCTCTACACATGTGTAGTACTCAGATTTACCAGAGTTATCTCTATTTAATAGGTAAGTGAATGTGAGGCTGATGTAGTTGCTGCTGATATCAGTGAGAGCTGTATTTACATCACCAACCTGTGTGCCGTCAAATCCACCGTAGGAAATCTGAGCAAGATTTGAATTGATAGTAACGTGGTTTAAATCCTCGGAAGCAGAGGAGGAAGGCTCGATATATGTAGCCAAATCCGATGCATCCTCTGAAAGAGCTGTATTGTGGAAATACTGAGCAAAATCAAGTATCTCTTCCTCGTTACATCCCTCTGGCTGCATGATTCTAGTGTAGTAGTAGATTTCCTGGTCGCCGCTTGTGATTGTAAGAATAAGAAGATATTCTTCGTTCTTCTCAATCAGGTTTTCAGCCTGGAAGCTAGCCTTGAGAAGGCCTTCCTCAGATGTAAATTCAAGCTGGTTATTCGAAATGTTTCGCTGAGTATCCAAAGAGCGTATCTCGTATGATAATCCATCTACATCATAGTCCTTGGAATCCACTGTGATAGACACATTACGCTTGGAATCCAAAGGAATAATAGCGTCTCGCATGTAGGCTGGGTCCATCTCGGTTACATAGCCGTGAAGCTCTGTAGTTGCATCACCTAAATAATCTATGGTGACAGTAGGCAACGTAGGAGAGGACTGGGCCAAAACCTCCTGTGGCTCGCTGATATTTGTGACTACCTCGAAAAACACCACTGAAACCACAAAAACAACCAATAAAATGGCCAATCGCTTAAGGATTTCTGTAGGGATGCCCTTCTTATAGAATTGTAACTTCATATATTCTCGCTTTCTTGATTAAATATCTTTTAAGTGTTATAATCCGTTGGAATTTTGATTTTAAGATATTCAGATGTCCTATCTTTAATAAGAAATGATTTTCTTTGATAGGCTCTGAATATTTAACATTTTATCACTATTTTTTCATACTGTCTTGATTAAATTAGATTAGATGTTATTTGTGCTAATCGGAGGATTCATGAAAAGATTTTTTTCAAAAATAAAGTCCGGCTTTGTATGGCTGGGAAAGAACATAAAAAAGCCATTTATCAAGCTGGCTAACTCAAAGGCTGTTCAGTCTTATCTAGGAAGTAAATTCCATAAAACATGGTTGATGTTGTGGGATAAATACTCATTCTGGATGCACATTCCACTATCGATGCTCCTGATATTTGTTATGGAGTGGATGTCCCGTCATTCATTCACAGAGGCATGGGGCTTCGTAGTTAATCACACAGGACCTTACCTATTCAATTCATATTGTATATTCGTAGCACTTTCAATTGTGTTCCTTAGTAAGAGACGTGGTTGGTGGCGAGTATTCATCAGCATGATTTTTATAATTCTTGGTATTATAAATTGCGTCATTCTGTTGAACCGTGTTTCACCATTCGGCTACACTGATTTATATATGATCAGCGACTTGCTGACAATGCAGGATTCCAACTACTTCTCGCCACAGGAAGCTATGATTGCAATCACAGCCTTGGTAATCTACATAATCATCATGATTATCTATTTGAAAAAAGGCAAGAAAAAGCAGAACGGCAAGCCATTCTGGCAGAGATTGATACTTGTGGTGGCCCTTTGGGTTTCCCTTTATCCATCCACATTGCTTCTTAGAAACTCAGGAATCATGACATCCTACTTCGGCAACCTTGCCCAGGGATATTTGGATTACGGTTATTTATATGGCTTCTCTACTTCGGTTCTTGACCGTGGTATGAACCGCCCATTCGGTTATTCAAAGAGCAAAATCGAAAGTATCGTTGATGAAGATTCTGCTTATGTAAGCACACTTGAGATTCCATCTGAGGACGACTCACAGCCAAACATCGTTGTTATCTTGCTTGAGTCATTCTACGATGTATCAGAGGCAGATTTTATCGAGACAAGTGAGGACCCAATTCCTTACATTCACTACCTTGAGCAGAACTATTCTACAGGCCACTGTATCGTACCTGTAGTTGGTGCCGGCACATGTAACTCTGAGTTCGAAGTTCTTACAGGACTTAGCTGCAACTTCTTCGGCCCAGGTGAGTACCCACAGAAGACCATCCTTAAGGAGACAGATGTTGAGAGCTACGCTGATGTTCTTTCAGAAGATGGCTACAGCACTCACGTTGTCCACAACAATGGTGGTAACTTCTATTCAAGAGCAAACGCATTCTCCATGATGGGATTTGATACATTCACATCTAAGGAGCTTTTAGATATTACAGATTACACTCCACTTGGAAACTGGCCTACAGACGACATCCTTATTGATGGTACTCTCGACGCCATGGATGCCACACCAGAGAGCGATTTCGTTTACACAATCACAGTTGAAGGCCACGGCGCTTACCCAACTTACCAGGTTGAGGAAGATCCAGTTATCAAGGTCAACGCAGTAGGCAAGACAGAAGAAGAAAACTGGGCTTGGGAATATTACATCAACCGTATCTACAACGTAGATGATTTTATTAAGCAGTACATCGAGGCACTTGATGCCAGAGGTGAGGATACACTTGTTATCATGTTTGGTGACCACCTTCCAACTATGGGTCTTACAAACGATGAGGTTGCCACAGGTGACCTTTACAAGACAAAGTACTTCACATGGAACAACTTCGGTATGGAAAAGGTCGACGAGGATTTAGCATCATACCAGCTTGTATCAGAGTTCTTAAACAGACTCAACATTCACAACGGAAACATCAACGCTTACCATCAGACAGCAATGGCTGAGGGCAAGGAGCGTGGAACCAGCGAATACATGAATGACTTACGTATGCTTCAGTACGATATCATGTACGGAGATCGTTACACATACGAAGTTGGCACAGAGTACGGCCCTTCAGACTTAATCATGGGTGTAAATGATGTCACAATCGACAGCGCATACTTCTTCAACGGAAGGCTGCACATCTATGGTGATGAGTTTACCAAGTGGTCTAAGGTATATGTAAATGACGAACAGGTTTCAACTAAATACGAATCTGGACAGGTCCTTTCAATAAAGGCTTCTGACGTTAAAAACGGCGATGTAATCAAGGTTTGCCAGGTAGGTAGTTCAAACACCATCTTCCGCGAATCAAATGAGTACACCGTATTCGATCCGAACTATGTAGAGGAAGAAGAGGAAGCAGAATTAGAAGAATCTGAAACATCAGAAGATGCAGATGAATAAAAATAAGGTCGCAAGGCATTAAGCTTTGCGACCTTTGTTTTTATGTGTGATTGCTGCGATATTCGCTAGGCGATAGATTGCTGTATCTTTTGAATGCCTTTGAAAAAGTGAAGGAGTCGGAATACCCTACATTAAAGGCAATGGTATTGACGCTTTCATTTGATTTTAAAAGCATTTCAGAGGCCTTTTTCATGCGGTAGGTGGCCAGGTAGGATTGAGGTGTGTAGCCGGTGGCATGTTTGAACACACGGGTCAAATAACTTCTGTTTAATCCACAGGCATTGGCGATGTCTTCCACATTGATAGGCTCGGAATATTTCAGTCTGATATATCTGATGGCGTTTTTTACATAGGCAAGGCGAGGGTCCACCTCAGTGGCTTCTGTCTTGGTGCTGGACAGTTTTGATATGCAGCTAAACATCTGATAAACCATAGCGTAGCAGTAGCATTCGTTGTCATAATTATCGTATATACGATTTATATATTCTACAATTTCACTGGCATCTCCATTTGGAGTAAAGATTGGCTGCTCCAGAGAAATTCCTGCTGAATTAAAAAGCTCTGTAACACGAGGACCATCCACGTGTATCCAGGTGTACTCCCAAGGGTCATTGGAATCCGCTTCATAATAGGCTTTCACCTTGGCCGGAATCAGGAAGCCTTGGCCTGTATGAATCTCATATTTCTTATCATTCATATACAGATATCCCACACCAGAAATTACATAGTGAAAGATAGTTCTTGTGCGGACGATTGGCCCATAATTATAGTGTGGTTCACATTTATATCGGCCTACCTCAAAAAGATAAAAATCATTCGAAGTTGTAATGTCTACAAATCGGCATTTATCTACGCCTCTAATTTCCATACGATTCTCCCAAATGTCACATAGTGACATGAACATGAATAATTGGAACATCTTAATTGTTCTACGTAATCAATATAATGATTATAGCAAAAAAGAAGGGCAAAGGAGAGAATATGGGAATAATTTTTAATGAGCAGGAAAACCAATTTCATATATTTAATAAAGCATTAAGCTATGTGATTGGAATATGTGAGGATGGAGACATTGGCCAGCTGTATTTTGGAAAGCCAATACATACAGAACAAAGATTGCAGGATTATCAATCATTTGGAATCAGACCTTTATGCTGTAACGAAAAGGATGATGAGAAATACACCAAGGAGCTGGCCCTTTTGGAGTACCCAGCCTTTGGCGATGGAGATTTTGGATCAAGCGCATATGAAGTGCTTCAGGAGAATGGATCTAGAGTCACAAAGTTTACCTACCAGTTTCATAGAATCTACAAGGGCAAGGCGTCAATCCCAGGCCTTCCAGCCACATACACAAATGAGGATGATGAGGCAGAGTCATTAGAGATAGTTTGCAGAGATTTGATATCTGGTCTTGAAGTGACTTTGTACTACACAGTTTGGGAGAATTACTCTGCTATTTGCCGCCATACAAAGCTAAAGAATACTGGAGACAAGAAGCTAAAGCTTGAGCAGGCACTTAGCTGCAATGTGGATTTTCCAGATACCAGCTTCACATGGCTTCAGTTTGAAGGTGCATGGGGAAGAGAGCGCAGCCCAAAGGAAAGAGATATATCATCAGGCATCACTGCCATCGAAAGCCTTCGTGGCCATTCCAGCGCAAACTATAATCCATTTGTAATTATCAAAAGAAAGAATGCAGATGATTTTCAGGGGGAGGCCTTTGGATTCAATCTGGTATACAGCGGAAACTATATTGCAAAGGCACAGGCTGACACTTTTGGAAAACTTAGATTCAATATGGGAATCAATCCAAAGTGGTTTCAGTGGCCACTTGAGCCTGGGGAAGAGTTTAATACTCCAGAGGTCATTATTACCTACACTTCAAATGGTCTCAATGATTTAAGCCAAAACATACATAGGCTCATGAACAACAACCTGGTGAGAAGCGCCTATAAAAACAAGCCACGCCCAATTCTTCTCAACAACTGGGAAGCTACAGAGATGGATTTCGATGAGGAAAAAATCCTTAAGATTGCCAGAAAAGGAAAGGAAGCAGGTGTAGAGCTTTTCGTCCTTGATGATGGCTGGTTTGGAAAGAGAAATGACGATTTTGCAGGCTTGGGAGACTGGTACGTAAATACCGATAAGCTTCCAGATGGCATCAGCGGATTATCAAAAAAGATAAATGATCTTGGATTAAAATTCGGCCTTTGGATTGAGCCGGAGATGGTAAACGAGGATTCCGATATGTACTGCCAGCATCCTGATTGGGTACTTGCAGCACCATACCGACCACGCACATTAGGCCGCCATCAGATGGTTTTGGATTATTCAAAGCCAGAGGTTGTAGACAACATCTACAATCAGCTTTACGAAGTGATTTCAAACGCCAGCATCGACTATATCAAGTGGGATATGAACCGCTCAATTACTGAGTGCTACAGCCAGGATGTGGCTAAAGGAAGACAGGGCATGACATATCACAAATATATCATGGGCGTGTACAGCCTTTATGAGAGATTGAGAAAGGCATTCCCACATATCCTGTTTGAATCATGCGCCAGCGGTGGTGCCAGATTCGACGCAGGTATGCTTTACTATGCTCCACAGGCTTGGTGTTCAGATGACACAGATGGACATGAGAGAGTGAAAATCCAGTACGGCACAAGCTACGGCTATCCTGTGTCAATGGTTGGCTCACACGTATCTGCATCCCCAAATCTGCAGACACATCGCGATATGACCATAGACGATAGAGCTAATGTGGCTTACTATGGCACATTTGGATACGAGCTTGATTTAAACGAAATATCTGCAGAGGAATTCGAGAGAGTCAAAGAGCAGATTAAGTTTATGAAGGAGTACCGTGAGCTGTTCCAGTATGGAAATTATTATCGTCTACAGTCTCCATTCGAAAACAATATCTCAGCATGGATGGTTGTTTCAGATGATAGACAAACAGCAATCGTTACCACACATAAAACAGAAAATATTCCAAACTGGGGAATAGAACGAATAAAGCTTCAGGGGTTAAATCCAGATATCGTATATACGATAAATGATAAGGATGATATTTATGGTGACTATTTGATGAATGCCGGAATTTCCCTTATGAACAAGGAGAGAAACTGGTATGAGAGCGATGGAGACTACACAACTCACATGTATATCCTAAAAGGGAAAGTCACAAAATGACATCTTTTGGAATAATTAATCCATATAAAGATGTGCTAAAGAAAGTTAATATGAATTTATAATAAAAATCGGCAAGACCGAAAGGGAGGTTATTATGAAGGTAAAGAAAGTGACTAGTTTATTGCTTGCCTCATTAATGGCAATGTCTATGATGGCATGTGGTGGCTCTGGGGAAAGCACATCAGATGCAGCAGCAGACAGCGGTGATGCAGCAGCAACAGAGATGAAGGGCAGCGTAGAAGGCGAACTTACAGTTTCTATTTGGGATGAAAACCAGAGAGCTGGTTTACAGGAAATCATTGATGAGTGGTCAGAGCAGTCTGGCGTAAAGGCTACTATCCAGGTAGTTGGTTGGGATGATTATTGGACACTTCTTGAGGCAGGCGCTTCAGGCGGTGAGCTTCCAGATGTATTCTGGATGCATTCAAACCAGGCACAGAAATACATGGAAAATGACATGCTCATGGATTTGACAGACAAGATTGAAGCTAGCGACAAGATTGACATGGCAAATTACTACGAAGGTATCGTTGATCTTTATCAGTCAGGTGGCAAGCAGTACGCAGTTCCAAAGGATATCGATACAATCGCTCTCTGGTACAACAAAACAATCTTTGACGAGATGGGCGTTGATTATCCAGATGACACATGGACATGGGATACATTCGTAGATGCAGCAGCAAAGCTTACAAACGATGAGCACTGGGGATATGCAATTGCACCTTCAAACAACCAGGACTCATTCTACAACGCAGTATATTCAATGGGTGGAGAAATCATCAGCGATGACAAGAAGTCTTCAGGCTATGACAACCCTAACACAATCAAGGCAATTCAGATGTATGTAGATATGATTCAGGACGGCTCTTGCCCAGACCTTAACACAATCTCAGAATCTGCAGCAGATGTACTTTTCGAGTCAGGAAAGGTTGCAATGGTAACACAGGGTTCTTGGATGGTATCAGCTTTCAAGGACAACGAATACACAGCAGCAAACTGTGATGTAGCAGTTCTTCCAAAGGATGCAACAACAGGTAAGAGAGTTTCTATTTACAACGGACTTGGCTGGGCAGCATCAGCAAACACAAAGAATCCAGATGCAGCATGGTCACTTATCGAATGGCTTGGTTCTAAGGAAATGCAGGAGAAGCAGGCAGAGCTTGGTGTAACAATGTCAGCATACGAAGGATGCTCAGACCTTTGGGTTAACTGCACAGATGTATTCGACTTAAGCGGACATATGGATATGCTTGATGCAGACTTAGTATTCCGTCCATATTCAAAGTACACAACAGTTTGGGAAGATATGCAGACAGAAAAGCTTAAAGAAGCTTGGACAGGCGAAAAGGACGTAGAAACAGTTTGTCAGGAAATTTGTGACAGCATGAATCAGACCCTCAGTGAGGAATAACTTCTTCTTTATTATTGTTTAAATTGCAGATAAAGGTGCAGTAGTCCATACTGCACCTTGTCTGTCTTAAAGCAGGAGACTATTGTTATGAATAAAAAAAGAGTTACAAAGCGCGAAAGAAGCGAATTTATTTGGGGATGGCTTTTCATTGCTCCAACAATGATAGGGCTAATCATTCTAAACATCATTCCAATTTTTCAAACTATATATCAGAGCTTTTTCAAAACAGGTGATTTCGGAAAAGGAAATATTTTTGTAGGGCTCGGTAATTATCAAAGGGTTTTCTCAGATACTGAAGTATGGCAGGCATTATGGAACACAATTAAATATGCAGTAGTTGAGGTACCAATCTCTATCATTATTTCGTTAGTATTAGCTGTATTTTTAAATGGGAAAATAAAAGGTAGAAGTGCCTTTAGAACCATCTTTTTCCTGCCAATGGTTGCGGCTCCAGCAGCAATCGCTATGGTGTGGAGATGGTTATATAATTCTGAATTTGGACTATTGAATCATATCTTGCCAGGAAAGACCAACTGGATTTCAAATCCAGACATTGCAATCTATTCAATTGCAATCATCGGTATCTGGTCAATCATCGGCTACAATATGGTTTTGTTTTTGGCAGGCTTGCAGGAAGTTCCAAGAGACTACTATGAGGCTGCATCTATAGATGGAGCAAATGGAATTCAGCAGTTTTTCAGCCTTACAGTTCCACTTATTTCTCCAACAATTTTCTTCGTATTGGTTACAAGAGTTATTGCAGCTATGCAGGTATTCGACGTTATCTACATGGTAATCGACAATAACAATCCTGCACTGTTTAAAACGCAGTCACTTGTAAGCTTGTTCTACAAATACTCATTTACACAGGGCAACAAGGGCTACGGAGCAACAGTTGTGGTAGTGCTTCTTGTAGTAATTATGCTTTTGACTGTATTGCAGATGGTTGGTCAAAAGAAGTGGGTTCACTACAACTAATGTGAGGTGAGAAAAATGGGACGTAAAAATAAAATAATTATTTATATAATTCTAATAATCATGTCATTTATAATGCTGGTGCCATTTGCATGGATGGTGCTTACAGCATTCAAGACAGTTGGCGAATCTACTCAGATGGATCCATTCGTAATCTTTCCGTCAAAGCTTCGGGTAGAAAACTTTGTAAAAGTTCTTCATAACGTAAACTTTGGAAGACTGTATTTCAATACAATAATGATGATTGCCCTTCGAGTTTTGTGTGCAGTTCTCACAGCCACACTTGCAGGATATGCCTTTGCCAGACTTCAGTTTAAGGGCAGGGATTTCATGTTTGGCTTGGTTCTTTTCCAGATGATGATTCCATCTCAGATTTTTATCATTCCACAGTACGTAATGGTAAGTAAGCTTGGCTGGACCAACTCACTGCTAGGACTTTTATTCCCAGGTTTGGTATCAGCCTTTGGAACCTTCCTTCTTCGCCAGGCCTACATGGGCTTACCAAAGGAACTGGAGGAAGCGGCCCGACTGGATGGCTGCAACATTGGACAAACCTTCCTCTTCATCATGGCTCCTCTTACAAAATCAGCCATGGTAGCCCTTGGAATCTTTACAGCAGTATTTGCTTACAAGGATTTGATGTGGCCAATGATTGTTTGTCCAGATACAAACAAAACAACCCTTGCAAGTGCACTTTCAAAGATGCAAGGACAGTTCTCTTCAAACTATCCAGAACTTATGGCAGCAGCATTAATCGCATGCCTCCCAATGATTGTTCTTTATGTCATTTTCCAGAAGCAATTCATCGAAGGTATTGCTACATCCGGTGGAAAGCTTTAATAAAACCCAAATACATGAAAGGAAGCCCAAGCATATGCTTGGGCTTCTTTTGCGTGAAAGTACTGTCAGGGAAACTGAAAGGTTAGCTATAAACATGAAAGAGGTTTCAGAGTAGGGCGAATTCATTGACACAGATTTTATCCAATAACTATAATTTAGTTAGTACTTAATAAGGAATCTTATTAGGGAGTTAGGGGATAAAAAGGAGGATAATGTATGAAGTTTTTACAAAAACTTGGAAAAGCCCTTATGTTGCCCGTAGCGGTATTACCTCTATGTGCTCTTTTGATGGGTATTGGTTACGCTTTATGCCCAGCAACAATGCAAGGAGGAGATATCACCGGTGCAAAGATGCTTATCGGATTGTTCCTGGTAAAAGCTGGCGCAGCGTTAATTGACCACATAGCGATTCTTTTTGTTATCGGTGTAGGTGTTGGTATGTCAGATGACCATGACGGTACAGGTGGATTAGCAGCTCTCGTTTCATGGTTAATTATGACAACACTTCTTGCTACAGGATTTGTTACAACAATCATGCCTTCAATCGCAGAAAGTGCTACACGTTCAATGGCGTTTGATAAGATTGAAAATCCATTTATTGGTATTCTTGCCGGTGTAATCGGATCAATGTGCTACAACAAATTTAAAGGCACAAAGCTTCCAGATTGGTTAGCATTCTTCAGTGGTAAGAGAAGTGTAGCAATCATTTCAGGTATCATTTCTATCTGTGTTTCTGCTGTATTGCTCTTTGTATGGCCATTACTTTTTGCAGGCCTTGTAGCAATCGGTACAGGAGTTTCAAAGATGGGAATCGTTGGAGCTGGTATCTATGCATTCCTTAACAGACTTCTTATTCCAACAGGTCTTCACCACGCACTTAACAACGTATTCTGGTTCGACACAATCGGACTTGGTGATTTAACAAACTTCTGGGCAGGCAAGACATCTGCAGATGTTTCATGGGATTTAGGACTTTACATGTCAGGATTCTTCCCATGTATGATGTTTGGTATACCAGGTGCTGCAATCGCAATGATTAGACGTGCAAAGACAAATCAGAAAAAGGTTGCCATTGGTATTCTTTCATCTGCTGCAATCTGCGCATTCGTTTGCGGTGTTACAGAGCCATTCGAGTTTGCATTCATGTTCCTTGCTCCAGGTCTTTACGTAGTATACGCACTCCTCTATGGTGTGTTTACAATTATCACAGGCTTGGTAGGATTTAGAGCGGGCTTCTCATTCTCAGCTGGCGCGACAGACTTAATCTTCTCTGCATCACTTCCAGCTGCTAAGAACACATGGATGATTATTCCACTTGGCATTGCAGCATTTGTAGTATTCTACCTTGTATTCTATTACATGATTGGAGCATTCAACCTCCAGACAATTGGACGCGAGGATGACGAAGAACTCTTCGGTGAAATTGATAAAGATGCAAAGCTTTCAGATAGCAACTACGCTGCAGTAGCTACAAAGGTTTTAGCTGCTCTCGGCGGAAAAGAAAATATCACATCAGCTGACTACTGTGCAACAAGACTCCGACTTGAAGTAAAGGATCAGTCAGTGATTGATGAAAAAGCTGTAAAAGCTGCTGGTGCTGCCGGCATGATTCGCCCTGGCAAAACATCAGTACAGGTAGTCATCGGAACTCAGGTACAGTTCGTATATGACGAATTCAAGAAATTACTATAATTCACATTCCCATAACTCCATTCTAGAATGTAAAAAGGCCACAGCGAAAGCTGTGGTCTTTTTCTATGTTGTAATATTCTTTTATACGTCTGGAACGTTAGGAACGATGATTTGAACTTCCTGATTAGAAGCGGCGTTAATTTGGATATCGCCTTTAGCTTTTTTACCAACAATTTTGATCAATGAAGTTCCTTCTTCAACATCGATATTTAAAGTTCCTTCTGCTGTGGCATCATCGAGATTTTCCCAAAGTGTAATAACTTCCTTATCGGGAGTTATCTCAATAATTTTAAAATTACCTTTTTCTACATCAAAGGAATAGTCAAGTGAAAACTCACTGGTTTCATCAGCCGTTAAATACCAAACATAGTCGTTTCCAGTGAAACCTTTAAATTGTAAATCAACAGAGTCAGAAGTGACATTTCCAAGTCTTTCAGCGTAGGTATAGCTACAACTGTCATCAGAAAGAAATGAATCATCATCGTAACCACGGCTTTGCATATCTGTAATACTGTTGCTGCAGCCACCTAATAACAATCCTAAAACGCTAAGTGTTGTAATAATTATATGTTTTTGCATTATAAAAATCCCCTTAAATGTATTTATAGGGATAAGTATACACATATAATATTGAGTGGTCAATTGCAGGATCTACAAAGGTGAGATATTTTTCTCAATCTCCAGTGCAGTCAATGTACGCTTGTATTTTTCAGCTTTGAAAAATGAGTCGTTAGCAAAATAGTAAGAGTATAGAATATCAATAAGTATCAGCAGAGATATTTGTGGGGAAATCTTGGTGCCTTTTTCAAGCTCCTTGAGGTAGGCAACTTCAACGATTTCATCGCAAAGCTCTGCTAATTTTTTGTCTTTTGAAGCGGTAAAGAGAACCACTCTGGCTCCGTTTTGTTTAGCTTTTTTAATGCCGTCGATAACCACTTTTGTGGTACCGCTGATAGAAAAAGCCAAAACTAAAGAACCTCTTTTTACTAAAGAGGCATTCATAGCAATCATCTGGGAATCCGTAATTGCGATAACATCTAGACCTAGTCTCATAAATCGAAGCTGGAATTCGCGGGCTACATATCCGCTAGAACCCATGCCATACACTGGGACAGTGTACTCGGTGTTGCTGAGCTTGGTAGCGATGCGTCGCATCTGATCTTCATCAATCAAATCGAAGGCTTTCACCATAATGTCTTTATAGTTTTTGCGAACAGAGCGAGTGATATCAGAGATTTCTTTTTCTTCCTTTTCAGTGAAGTAATCCTTGAAATCCAGCTCGTACATGTAAACAAATTCGCGGTAGCCTTTGAACCCGCATTTCTTGGCAAAACGTGAAAGTGTAGCCTCAGAAACGTATAGCAGCAAGGAGATATGCTTTGATGAAAAATCGCTGATTTCAGTGTTCTCCAAAAAGTAATCTGCAACCTGCTGCTCTGATTTAGTCAAGTTATCGTAAGCTTCTCGAATTTTATCTTTAGTTGTATCAACTGTTGACATATTTACCTCTTACTATGACTTTTTTAATACTTAGATCGGATTTATTAATTATAACAAAATCCGCCTGTTTGCCAATAGTGATGGAACCGACGGTGTCGTACACACCAATAGCTCTAGCGGGATTTCTAGAAGCACAAAGAATGGCATCTGCAAGAGGAATGTTCATTTCCTTTACAGCAGTCATCATACAGTCGAAGAGGTTAGTGGCAGAGCCGGCGATAGTGCCATCGTGAAGAGTGGCTCTGCGTCCCCTTACAATTACAGGCTGGCCGCCCAGTTCGTATTCTCCGTCAGGCAGTCCTGTGGCGCGCATAGAATCACTAATCATAATAAGTCTGTCAGCACCGAAAACCTTGTACATCATATTTACTGCAGCAGGATATACATGGACGCCGTCGCAGATAAGCTCTGGAGTGACATCTTCGTTTTCTGCAGCAGCACCTATTGGACCAGGTGCACGGTGTGTAAATGCTGGCATTGCATTGAACAGGTGAGTAAGATGCTTTGCGCCGCGCTTAAAAGCTTCTTTGCATGTGTCATAGTCTGCTGTGGTGTGGGCCAAGGATATTCTTGTTTCGTCCTTTGCCTTATCGATGAACTCCATTGCGCCATCAGTTTCAGGGGCGATATCGCATAAACGAACTGAATTACCACTGGCTACGTTTATACGGTGAAACATATCGTAATCTGGATTTTGAATATACTTAGGATTCTGGGCGCCCTTCTTTTCAGGTGAAATGAATGGACCTTCCATATTTATGCCGTGGATAGTAGCAAATCCTTCTGTATTATTATCGTATTTACGATAGTCGGCAACAGCCTTAGCAATAGTAGTAAGAGTCTTTTCTGGATATGTCATGGTTGTTGGCAGGATAGAAGTGACGCCTACGCTTGCCTCGTATTTTGCCATGGCAGCAAGAGCTTCCTTTGTGCCATCACAAGAATCAAAACTCATGCATCCATGGAGATGTATATCACACAAACCAGGGATAACATAGCAATCGCTGGCATCAAATATTTCTGTATCGCTAGATGAAGTGATATCCTGGCCGATATCCGAAATCAACCCATCCTTACAAACAACATCAACTTCATCAAATTTTCCGTCTTCCAAAAACACGCTACCGTTAATTATTTTCATTTTGAATCTCCTTGATTGAATCGGTAAATCGTTTTGTAATCAGCTGTGGCCTGGTGATTGCGCTGCCAATAACAGCGCAGTGACATCCAAGCTCAAAGGCCTTTTGAAGCTGAGCTACCTCCCAAATACCGCCTTCGCAAATTACAGGAATACTGAGTGTGTCGACAAGCCTTTTAAGCATGTCAAAATCCGGTAATTGCCTTCCAGCAGTTTCTTTGGTGTAGCCAGCTAGAGTAGTGCTGACAATATCGAACCCAAGCTCCTGAGCTTTAACACCTTCTTCGTAGGTAGAGCAATCTGCCATAAAAAGCATATCCGGATACTTTGCTCGAACCTCCATGAAAAAGCTGTCTAGTGTAATGCCACCTGGCCTGTTTCTATCTGTGGCATCAGTAGCAATAATATCAATACCAGCTTCAGCGAGAGCATCGATTTCTGTCATGGTAGGAGTGATGTAGATTTCTGAATCATCGTATTCTCGCTTCCACAATCCAATAATAGGAACATCAGTGGTCTTTTTTATCTCTGCAATGTCATCAGGCCCGTTTACTCTGACTCCAACTGCGCCGCCTTCTACAGCCGCCTTCGCCAGCCTTCCCATAATGAAGCTACTATGGAGAGGCTCGCTTTCAAGGGCTTGGCAGGAAACCACCAATCCACCCTTTATTTGATTTAAGATTTGAGAATTATGATTCATAGGTAACTCCTTATGCATCTATTTTAAGTAAGATATTTTTATTCCTCAATAATTTAGCCCATTTATGAAAGTACTAACATCACCACACCCTGATATGGGATATGTGTATGAAAGCCGTTTCAGAAGTGCTCCGTTTAATTGACGCTAAACTCTGGCGGTCCATATAATTAGTTTACAAAAGAGATAGCGCAAACTCTAAACACATATTGTTAGTACAATAATAGCATAATAAAACTGAGGTATTTAAGAAATGAAGATTTACAAAGAAAAAGATTACGATGCTGTAAGCAAGAGAGCAGCGGCCCTTGTAGCAGCTCAAATAAAAGAAAAAAATGACAGTATCCTTGGCCTTGCCACAGGCTCATCACCAGTAGGCATGTACAAGGAACTAGTAGAAATGTACAACTCCGGCGAATTATCATTCAAAAACATTCGTACCGTAAACCTAGATGAATACGCAGGCCTTGCAGACGATGATGTAAACAGCTACCACTATTTTATGAACCAGCATCTCTTCTCAAAGGTAGACATCGACCCTGCAAACACCCACTTACCTAACGGAATTGCGACAGACCCTGATGCAGAATGTGCATCCTACGAAAAAATGGTACAATCCCTTGGCGGAGCAGACCTTCAGGTCTTAGGCCTTGGCGAAAACGGACACATCGGCTTCAACGAACCAGGCACACCTTTTACCGAAGCCACTCACCTGGTAGATCTAACCGAAAGCACCATCCGTGCCAACTCCCGCCTCTTCGAAAAAATCGAAGACGTCCCAAGACAGGCCTACTCCATGGGCATCAAAACCATTATGAGCGCCAAGCACATCCTACTCATCGTAACCGGCACCGCCAAAGCAGACGCCTTGGCCAAAGTCCTAACCGGCCCCGTCACCGAAACCGTGCCAGGTTCAGTCCTCCAAACCCATCCGGACGTCACCGTAATCTGCGACGAAGCCGCTGCATCCCATCTCTAAACCGCACCCTACGGCCCCAGGTACCACACCCGGGGCTCTTTTTATGCCCGCACCCGCCCCGCCCGCCGTAACCATAAGGGGCCAACTGCCCTCCATGAAACGCTTTGTCAAGCAAACTCCAGCTACGCTGGCCGGCTGTGGATAACTGCTTAACAATTTCGCGAAGATTATAGATTTTCTTAACGCCAAAAGGGAGCTTTATGTGGGTGTCTTTTCATTGGTTTTGCAATTCGAAGCCGCTGTGTGTAGGATGCAGACACTTGAGGTTTACGTATTAGTCTCCACACAAGGCTTAGGATAATTGCGCTCATACTTCGTTTGCCAAGAAAATTAAGAAAGGGGATTTTGGATGCTTAGGCGCCGCCCTTTAACTCAGTCCGTTTCGTTGTCGGGCTCTCGGCGCCGTCCATGGCGCCTCACGCCTATTCATCGCAAAATACCCCTTTCTAATTTTCTAGGCTCACTTCAAATGTCGCGGCAATTATTCCTAAGCTTGCTGTGGAGATTAATACTTATAGATAAAGTGTGTCTGCATTTCCTACATACAGTGGCGTCAGAATTGCAAAGAATTGAAAAAACACCCACTTATAAAGAAAGCGACTCTTGGCGTTTAGAAAATCATAATCTGAAGGCGAAGTTAAGCAGTTACCACAGTCGGCCAGTGTAGCTGGAGTTTGATTAGAAATTCACTCATGGAGGGCAGTTGGCCCAGCCCCCAATCCCCGGCGGGGCTGGTGCGGGCAATAAAAAGAGCCCCTCATAAGAGAGGGGCCCAGAAGGGTGCGGCTTAGTATTCGCCGTTTTTGTACTTTGTGATGAGCTTTTCAATACGTCCGTATGGGTTGAGGAGCTCTGAGATTGAGCACTCGTGGTTGAGGGTATCGATGATGTATGCGATGTACTTTGACATGTCGCATTTGATGAAGTAGTCCTTGTTGAGGACTTCATCTGTAAGGTATGTCAGGTTTGTTGTAACAACCTTGTAGATGATGCCGTCAGCTACGGCCTTGTCGAACTTCTCCATTCCGTTTGTGAAGAGTCCGAATGTAGCTACTACGAAGATACGCTTTGCGTTGCGCTTCTTGAGCTCTGTAGCTACGTCTATCATTGACTCGCCAGAAGAAATCATGTCATCTACGATGATAACGTCCTTGCCAGCTACGTCATTTCCAAGGAATTCGTGTGCTACGATAGGATTACGTCCGTCTACGATGCGGCTGTAATCACGACGCTTGTAAAACATACCAACATTTACGCCAAGGACAGAAGCCATATATACGGCTCTCTTTGTACCACCTTCATCTGGAGAGATGATCATAAGGTGATCATTGTCGAGAGTAAGGTCCTTGCAGTTCTTGAGGATAGCCTTAAGGAACTGGTATGTAGGAGAAACTGTCTCAAAGCTGTGAAGTGGAATAGCATTCTGTACACGTGGGTCGTGAGCATCAAATGTGATGATGTTGTCTACACCCATGTTTACAAGTTCCTGAAGTGCCATAGCACAGTCAAGAGATTCACGAGCACTTCTGCGGTGCTGTCTGCCTTCATAAAGGAATGGGATGATAACTGTGATACGCTTAGCTTTTCCCATTGCTGCTGCGATGATACGCTTTAAGTCACAGAAGATGTCGTCTGGACTCATGTGGTTCTCGTGACCACAAACGCTGTATGTAAGGCTGTAGTTTGTAACATCTACGAGGATGTATAAATCAAGTCCTCTAACTGACTGGTTGATGATACCCTTTGCTTCGCCTGAACCGAAACGTGGGCAATCAGCCTTTACGATGTAAGAATCGCTGCGGTAACCTGCGAGAGTAATGATTGACTGATCACTCTTGCGCTCCTGTCTCCACTGAAGAAGATAGTCGTTAACGCGTTCTGCGATGGCTGTACAGCTCTTGTGAGGAATAATTCCTAGCTCTGCCATAGGTGGTGTGTTTTCCAACACGATTTCATTGTTTGGCATGTTTTGCTCCTTGCTAATATTAAATTAATTATTTTGATATTACTTTTTTGATGCGAATATCATTTCCAATGAGCTTGATAGTCTCATAGTTAGAGAATACTCGCGAAGTAATACGTTCGCTGTAGGTGTCTCTTAAATCTTCAAGAGAAAAATTAGTTGAAATTATAGTTGATTTACTACGAAGTAATCTTTCATTTAAGCATTGAAATAGGCGTGCTGTAGTGAAAGAATTCTGAAACTCTGTGCCTAAATCATCGATGATTAATAAGTCACAATCGAATATTTGATCATGAAGATCCGCTACGTTTGCGTTCTTCTTGAAAGTCTGTTCTTCAAAAACTCTGAAAAGCTCTGACGCTGTGAAGTAAATAACAGATATACCTTCGTCTAAAAGAGCTTTTGCGATACAGTTGGAAAGAAAGGTTTTTCCACACCCTGTCTGTCCAAGCAACAAGAGATTACCACCTTTTTCCCTAAAATTCTGCACAAAGTTTTTCGCTCTTTCTAGCGCTATTTTAGCATTTGAACGAGCATCTATATCAGAATTATCCTCATAATAATCCTCATCGTATACATTCAGATCAAATGCATTGAAGTTTTCCTTGGCAAGAATGTTGCTGATGTTAGACTGTCTGTAAACAATATTGATAGCGGCCTGCTTGAAGCAATGGCAGCGTTTCCCATTGATATAGCCAGTGTCTTTGCAATCAGGACAATCGTATGGTGGCTCAAGATAATCCACAGGAAAACCTGCAGATTTAATAAGCTGCATACGACGTTCCTTAAGCTGAGAAAGCTTGCGCTTTGAATCTGCGGAAGCTTCAGAAATACTTTTACCTTCAAAGATAGCAGTGATAGAAGATACTGAAACCTTTGATACTTCGTCATCTAGCTCTGAAAGGGCTGGAACAGCAGAGTATAACTCTTTTGTGCGGTAAGAAACAATCTGGTTGTTACGTGACTGCTTGTGATTGTATTCGCGCATAAGTGCGTCATACTGCTCATTAGATAATGCCATAGATTAACCTCCCTTTAGTGCCCAAGAAGCTTCTTTTCAAGTGCTTCAAAATCATAATCTCTCTGTGAGAAATTGTGGAACTTGTTGTTGGCCTTTGCACGAGCCGCTGTGGCGCTGTTTGCCTGAGCTGCCTTTGCACGGTTTGCAGAAGAAAGCTTAGCAACAGATGCCTTTGTAAATTCCGAATCAAGCTTAGCAATGTCATCAAGAGTCTTTACTCCTGAATTGTGCCAGCTAGTAATGATTGTATCTGCATATTTAAAGCTTGGTTTATTAGTCTGTGTGATGGTGCGCTCACATGCTTCTGTGATGATATCAAGTGGGAAGCTGTAAACGTTAACCCATTTGTCGATGTAGTTTAACTCTGAATCAACTAAATCGCGATTTCCGATGCCAAGTGCACGCTTGATTGTGTAAGCTGCGTTTGTATGTGCACTGCTGGATTTAATTGCTTCAGCTACTGTAGTGATTCCATCGTCGGCCCAGTTACGAGCAACAGTGTCCATGTAGTGGATGCTGCTGTGACCTTCGTCGATGCTAGTCTCAATGAGATACTGAATCAAATCAACAGACATGTGGAGACTGTCGTACCAGAATAATAGTGTGTTCATATCTGTTACAGAAAGTGGTCTCTTGAAGTAAGTCTGTGTAGCGAAAATAAGATCGCTAACCTCATCGTTCTCCTTGAAAGCATCAAGCTGGTCTGAGCTGTAGCTTGGTCTGAATGGTACAGTGTTGTTAATAGCCTTATCTGAAACTGCAGGTGCGCCTGTGGCAGCAGCGACAGAAGCTGGAGCCGCAGTGGTAGCTGCAGTGTAGTTTACTGATGTGAATGAGTGCATATCATTCACATCCACTAGACAGATTCCTGAAAGCTCATTATCTGCAGAGTACTCAAGACGAAGCAAGCCCACTTTCTCCCAATAAGTAAATGCACGCATTACATCTTTTTCTGTGTGGTCTAAGCAGTCCGCCAACTGCGAGATGGAAAAATCAAAATCCTCTCTGTTAAGACAACGAAGCAGATAAAGGTAAATCTTTACGTACTCTCCATTGGCATCTTTCATGTAATCGTCAATAAAAGTATTAGAAATGCAAGTAAAACCAGTGTTAGTGCTGGTATGTAGCATGATGTCAGCCATATTCAAATCCTCTCCCTCTTAATGAACCGAATTATATCAAAGTAATTCCGAAAAGAAAAGAGGCGAGACCCCGCAAACCCTTGTAAATAAAGGGTTTGTGGCTTCTGTGGATAATGTGGATAACTATTATGACCCATTGAAAATAGGGCATAAAAAAATCCACATTTTCGAGGGGGATAAATCCGTTCAAAAATGTGGATAATGTGGATAACTATTTCTGAAGTAGATGTTCGCCTACTAAATACACATTTCCTGCGCCCATAGTTATCAACAAGTCATTGTTTACAATATTTTTTTCTAAAAATTTTTCACATTGGTCAAAAGAACCCAAATAATGAACTTCGGTTCCTAGCTTTTCGATTCTATCTGCAATGTCCTTTGAGCTGACACCGTAGATATCTGGTTCTCTAGCTGCATAGATGTCTGCAAGAACAACAACATCTGCTGCTGAAAGAGCCTTAGCAAAATCGTCAAGGAAGCTAAGTGTACGAGTGTATGTGTGTGGCTGGAAGCAAACAACCACTCTGTTGTGTGGGTAGTTTGCAGCAGCTGCAAGGCTGGCAGCGATTTCTGTTGGGTGATGAGCGTAGTCATCAATTACAGTTGCGCCATTGAAATGTCCCTTAAGCTCGAAACGTCTGTGAGCACCGCCGAACTTTGCAAGTCCTGCCTTGATATGGTCAAATGAAATGCCCATCTCAGTAGCAAGTGCGATAGCAGCAAGTGAATTGCTGATGTTGTGGTCTCCAGGAACATTTAATGAAACTCTTTCCATAGCCTTTCCGTTGAATACAGGAGTAAAGCTAGCGAATCCCTTTTCATTATATGTAATGTCTGTAGGATAAATATCAGCGCCTTCCTTAAGAGAATAGGTGATAACCTGACACTTTAATCCCTCAGTGAAATACTCAACGTCATCAATCTCATTATTAATAATAAGAATACCGTCGTCTGATGTGTTGCCGGCAAACTTCTTAAATGAAGCGCGATAGTTCTCAAGATTCTTGAAGAAATCAAGGTGATCTGCTTCTACATTAAGAATAATGTTGTATTTAGGGAAGAATGAATGGTAGCTGTTTGTGTACTCACAAGCTTCTGTGATAAACACATCGCTGTCGCCAACATGAACATTGCTTCCAATAGCATCCAAGATACCGCCTACAGAAATGGTAGGGTCGTCTGCAGTCTCAAGGAGAATCTGGCTAACCATTGATGTGGTTGTTGTCTTGCCGTGAGTTCCTGCAACGGCAATTGAACGAGCGTAGTTTTCCATAATCTCACCGAGGAGCTCAGCTCTTGTAAGCATTGGCTTGCTAGATGCTTTTGCAGCAGCAAACTCAGGGTTATCCTCACGGATTGCAGCAGTGTAAACAATAAGGTCGATATCTGAAGTGATATTTTCAGCTGCCTGTGGATAACTAACCTTTGCTCCAAGTGATGCTAAATGAGCTGTGAGATCACTTTCTTCTCTATCAGAACCAGAGATAGTAAAGCCAGCGCCAAGCAATATCTCAGCAAGACCGCTCATGCTTATTCCACCGATTCCAATAAAGTGAACGTGTATCTTGTTATTAAAATCAATTTTGTACATGAAAAATTTCCTTCTTTATATATTATTATACCCTCAATAATTTAAACCTAAAAACCTTGAGTTTCAAGGTACATTATATGAATTAGTAAAATTTACGGGAATTGTCTAACTATTAACGATGTTATAGTAAAAAATTATGAATATTATTGCACCAAAATATTCACTTTGTTATACTAAATGTACAAGATTGTGAATTTAATTACAATTCACAACGGGGGGTGCGTTATGCACATCCTTAACTGACACCATGAGAAAGGCAGATGATAGGATGATTAGAAAAGAAATGATTGCCATGCTTCTCGCTGGCGGGCAGGGAAGCAGACTGGGGGTTCTAACTTCAGATGTAGCAAAGCCAGCAGTTTCTTTCGGAGGTAAATATCGAATAATCGATTTCCCTCTGTCAAATTGTATCAATTCGGGAATTGATACCGTTGGCGTACTTACTCAGTACCAGCCATTAGTACTTAATTCACACATAGGAATCGGTATTCCTTGGGACTTAGACAGGAATAATGGTGGTGTAACCGTTCTTCCTCCTTATGAGAAGAGCGACACAAGTGAGTGGTATTCAGGCACAGCCAACGCCATTTTCCAAAACCTTAAGTACATGGAGAACTATAATCCAGAGTATGTATTGATTCTCTCAGGAGATCACATCTACAAGATGGATTATGAAGCCATGTTAGATTTTCATAAGGCAAAAGGTGCTGATGTTACAATCGCAGTAATTCCAGTACCAATCGAAGAAGCATCTCGATTTGGAGTTGTTATTGCTGATGATGAAAAACGTATCAGCGAATTCGAAGAAAAGCCAGAGCATCCAAGAAGCAACCTTGCTTCAATGGGTATCTATATATTTAGCTGGAAGGCATTAAAGGAATCGCTTCTTGCTCTCAAGAATCAGAGCAATTGCGATTTTGGTAAACACGTTTTACCATACCTCCACGAAAAGGGAGCTCCAATGTATGCCTACGAGTTCAACAGTTATTGGAAGGATGTAGGAACACTTGGATCATATTGGGAAGCCAATATGGAGCTTATTGATTTAATTCCAGAGTTTAACTTATATGAAGAGTTCTGGAAGATTTACACTAATCAAAATATCATTGAGCCACAGTTTGTTGCATCTACTGCAGTAGTTGAAAAAGCAATAATTGGAGCAGGTGCTCAGATTTATGGAGAGGTGTACAACTCAGTTCTAGGCGCAGGTGTAGTAATTGATGAAGGCGCGGTGGTTCGCGATTCAATTATTATGGAAGGCGCAATTATCGGAAAGAACTGTGTAGTAGATAAATCGATTATCGCCGAGAATACAGTCATAGGCGAAGGGACAAAAATCGGACAGGGAGCCGAGGCTGAGAGCAAGCTTAACGCCAGCATCTATTCATTTGGATTGGCAGTTATCGGGGAGAACTCAGTTGTTCCAGCAAACGTTACTATTGGTAAAAACACAGCTATCAAGGGCGAGACTAGCGAAGCAGATTATCCTGACGGACAGTTGGCTAGTGGCGGCTATATTATCAAGGCAGGTGATCGAGTATGAAAGCATTAGGTATTATTCTAGCAGGTGGAAACAGCAGTAGAATGCATGAGCTTACTGAGAAGCGCGCTATCGCAGCGATGCCAGTAGGTGGAAGCTATAGATGTATTGATTTTGTCCTTTCAAACATGACAAACTCACACATCCAGACAGTTGCTGTGCTGTCGCAGTACAACGCACGTTCATTGAACGAGCATCTTAATTCAGCAAAGTGGTGGAACTTTGGTAGAAAGCAGGGAGGTCTCTTCCTATTTACACCAACAGTTACAACAAACAATAGTTGGTGGTACAGAGGTACAGCCGATGCCATTTGGCAAAATATTGATTTCTTAAAGAAAAGACATGAGCCATATGTTATCATTGCAAGTGGTGATTGTGTTTACAAGCTTGATTTCAATAAGGTACTTGATTACCACATTAAGAAACAGGCAGACATCACAGTAGTGTGTGCAAAGTTGCCAGAGGGTGACGACATCAACCGCTACGGTGTTGTAGAGATGGATAGAGACGGCAGAATTACAGAGTTCGAAGAGAAGCCAATGGTTGCTACTTCAGATATTGTTTCAGCAGGTGTCTATGTCATCAGAAGAAGAGCTCTCATCGATTTGCTTGAGGAGTGCAATAGAGAGGGCAGGTACAATTTTGTAACAGATATTCTCATCAGATACAAAAACATGAAGAGAATCTACGGCTACAGAATGGAAGGTTATTGGGCAAATCTTGCAGACGTAGATAGCTACTTCAAAGCAAACATGGATTTCCTTAGAAAGGATGTCAGAGATAACTTCTTCCATACTGAACCAGGAGTTTTCTCAAAGACACACGACCTACCACCTGCTAAATACAACACAGGTTCAAAGGTTACGAATTCATTGGTTGCAGGAGGATGTATCATTAACAGTACGGTTGAGAATTCTGTACTATTTAAAAAGGCCTTTGTTGGCAACAATTCAGTTGTTAAGAATTGTGTCATTTTAAATGGAGCATACATAGGGGACAACGTGCACGTAGAGAATTGCATTGTTGAAAGCCATGAGACATTGCTCAGCGGATCCACATATATTGGGGAAAACGGAGTCCGCATAGTTACCGGAAACAAAAACAGATACGATATGCCAGTTGGGGAGGTATAACAATGCAAATCACAGACATTAGAATCCGTAAAATCGAAAAAGAAGGTAAGATGAAGGCAGTTGTTTCAGTAACAATTGACGAAGAGTTTGTTATTCACGACATCAAGATTATTGAAGGAGATAAGGGACTTTTCATCGCTATGCCATCTAGACGTGGTTCAGAAGGCGGCTACAAGGATATTGCTCATCCTATTCGCTCAACAACAAGAGAGCAGATGCAGACAATGATCCTTAATAAGTATAAGGAAGAGTTCCCAGAGTAAGATTTATGTTTTTAATTGTTGGTCTAGGCAATCCTGAAAGGAAATATGAAGGAACAAGGCATAATGTTGGATTTGAAGCCATCGACGCCATCTCAAAAAAGTTTGGGATAGAAGTCTCTCACAAGGAGCACAAAGGCATTGTAGGAAAGGGCGTTATAAATGGCCACAAGGTTATGTTGGTAAAGCCTCAGACGTATATGAACCTTAGCGGAGAATGCGTTCGCGAGATGTGTGATTATTATGAAGTGGACCCAGAAACAGAGCTTTTGGTTATCTCTGATGATGTATCACTTTCTACAGGCAACATCAGAGTTAGAAAAAAGGGAAGTGCTGGCGGTCACAATGGACTAAAAAATATAATTGCACATACCGGTTCGAATGTTTTCCCTCGAATTCGTGTGGGAGTTGGAGAGTGTGAAAATGGTGACATGGTTAGCCATGTGCTCGGTCACTATGACGCTGAGGACCGAGAGCGTGTAGACGCCTCGATGGACAAGGTGATTGGAGCGTTAGAGTTGTTTTTAGAAGATAATTTGGATGGAGCCATGAACCAATTCAATGTCAAAGAAAAAGTTGAATAGCTGTTATAGCCTGCAGAAAGCTGCAGGCTATTTGGTTATTTACAATAACATTTTGTTATTTTATACTTTTATTTGTAATGAAATGGATTAGCTAAAAAGGGAGAACTATGTACGATTCAAAAATTCTTATTAAGGCAGATTTTTTAGGTAAGTTAGATATCACATGTAATGATGTACCTATTGTACTAGAACGTAATAACACAACAAAGGTAAATCAGCTTTTCCAGATGCTGATTTATTACACAAACGGTATAGCTAGAGATCAGGTTATCTACAATCTTTTCCATAATGAAGAGATTGCTGATGAATCTAATAGCCTTAGAGCTATTGTATTTAGATTAAGAAAATCCCTGGCTGCCCTTGATATTCCAAATGAAGACTATGTTTACATCAAGCGTGGAACATATTCTATCAATCCATTTGTGACTATCGAGTGCGACGCAGTCAAATTCGAAGAGCTTGCAAAGAATGCTCTGGGTGCAGAGGATGCCAAGGAACAGCAGAAGCTTCTGGAGGAGGCTTGTGCTCTTTATAATGGAGATTTCCTTGCTACACTTAGTGGCTACGAGTGGGTTGTAACTACTCAGGTTAGACTTAAAAAGCTTTTTGACCGTTGCTTAAAGCAGCTATTAGAAATATACGAATTACAAAAAGAATACAAAAAGATGTATGAGCTTAGCCACAAGGCTAACGGCATCTATCCTTACGATGGATGGCAGACATACGAGATGCGTGCCCTCATCGAGGTTGGTAACACAAAGGATGCATTAAAGTTATACGAGGATACTGAGACTCTCATGTTTGAGGAGCTTGGTGTTTCCGTTGCATCTGCTATGACCGACCAGCTTGATAGACTAGGCGCACAGATTAAGAACAATACAGATATGATTAGCGAGGTTAAGAGAAACCTCGATACATCTAAGGAAGAAATACAGGGTGCATTCAATTGCACATATCCTACTTTCGTTGAGACATACAGATATATCAAGCGCGTCATCAGACGTTCAGGCCAGGCAGCATGGCTTATGCTTTGCACCATCACAGATGGCAAGGGCTTTGGACTTAATGATTCCGACAGATTAGAAAATCTTGCTGAGGAGCTTTCAGAAGCAATCCGTACATCAGCAAGAGGTGGCGATATGTACGCCAGATATAGTAACAATCAGTTTGTAGTTTTACTTTTAGATATTACTCAGGAGGACTGCGTTTTGGTTCAGGCCAGAATCAACGAAAACCTCAGCAAGGAATCTAGAAAGCGCTACATTCAATATCATCTTGCACCAGTTAATCTTGCAAGTGCGGGAACAGATTCAGACACAGCAGAGCTTCAGGATATGGTTAAAGGGGAATAGCTATGAACATCTCTGATAGAATGAAAAGAATGCACAATTGTGTTGGCATCACCATAGAAAGCAAGGACAGCTTCAGTGGCAATCTATACAACTGCTACGACAAGGAGCCATACAAGTACACAGATGTTGATGATTTCTTCAATATCATTAATAGCTTTCTGGATACTGTTGAGTTCCCAGCGCAAAAATTTAGATATAGAGCTTTCAAAAAGACATATCCTACTCTCAAGATTGTAGATATCGATCCAAAAGAAAAGCTTTTTGAAACTATGGATTTACTTCCTATGATAGGAAATGATAGCTTCATCCTTATGGTGACAGGCAGAGATAATGCTTCATGGCAGGGCAAAATCTACAGTGCTGCGGATGATGAAGAATATGATTTTAACAGTGAAGTGGAGTTAATTAGAATTTTAAATAAATAAGGAACAGTGGAGGAAGCAAGTGAAGAAATACAAATATTTGCTTTCACTGATTGTTCTTACTCTTAGCTTTATGGCTTGTGGCGATCAACAGCCAGCCTTTAATTCCGACTCATCCACCACAGAAAGCAGTTCAAGTGGTGCCATGGCGAAGGAATCCAAGGGTTCCAGGGACAACACCATCCGGGTGCTTACACCTGAGGCAAGTGGCGTGGAGGTTTATTCCAATGTGGATGCATCCATCGATGCAAGCAACGCCTCCGAAGGCTACGTTATGGTGAAATACACAGGTTCAGCGGCTAAGGTTAGAATGCTAATAGAAACGCCAGCAGGAAACACTTATAACTACCTGATGGATTTGGATGGCAACTACGATGTCTATCCTCTATCCGAAGGCAGTGGCACCTACAAAATCGGTGTCTATGAGAACTTGCATGATGATCAATATGCGGCGGCATTTACTCAGTCAGTGAGCGTAACACTAAAAGATGAATATAGTATGTTCCTGTATCCAAATGCATACGTGGATTTCAATGCAAATTCCAAGGCGGTGAAAAAGGGCCAGGAGCTGGCGGCCAGCGCAAACAACGACATTGAGGTGGTGCAGAACGTTTACCATTACATCACCAAAAATGTTAAGTACGATTATGACAAGGCCGAGACAGTTCAGTCTGGATACATTCCAAAGGTAGACAGCACTTTGGCAACCAACACGGGAATCTGTTTTGACTATGCATCCCTTATGGGGGCGATGCTCAGGTCCCAGGGTATTCCAACACGGCTTGAAATTGGATACGCCGGCACAGAATATCATGCCTGGATATCCGTATATACGAAGGAGACAGGCTGGATTGATAAAATCATCCAGTTTGATGGAACAGATTGGACGCTTATGGACCCAACATTAGGTTCATATGCAAGCAACAGTCAAGTAAAGAAAACTTTAGATGACACTACTTACTATCAACTAAAGTATAAATATTAAAGGTGTAACTATGAGCGAAAAAATTAGAAAACAACTTACTCCCGAGGAACTATATGCATTCTCAGATGAAATGGGAATGATGATTTCCAGTGGTGTTTCAGCAATACAGGGAATCACAATGATGCTTGATGAGTCCCAGGGTGGTGAAGAAAAAGAGCTCCTTACAGAGATGGAGCAGGTAGTTGGAGAGACAGGCTCACTTTCAAAGGCAATTGAAAGTGTTGGTGTTTTCCCAGACTATTTTGTAGAGATGGCAAAGATGGGCGAGTCTACAGGTAAAATGGATTCAGTTCTCATCAACCTTGCAGCACACTATTCAAGAGAGATGGCAATTTCAAACGCAATCAGAAGTGCAGTTACATATCCACTTATGATGGTTTGTATGATGCTTGTTATCATCATCGTGCTTGTAACAGAAATCATGCCAGTATTCAACAGAGTATTTAAGCAGCTTGGCGGCACAATGGATGGCCTTTCAGCTGGTTTCCTTGCTGTTGGAACATTTATGAAGTCAAACGGTGTGATTCTTTTATTGATTCTTCTTGCTATCATTATTTATGTAATCGTTCTCAATAAAACAGAGTGGGGCAAGAATCATCGTAACGACATCCTTTACAAGAGTCGTCGTTTCAAATCAATCCATTCTAAAATTGCAACAAGCCGTTTTGCATCTGCAATGGCTATGACACTTTCAAGTGGAATGGATGTTATGCAGGCACTTGATGTCAGCGGTAATATCGTAGAAGCTCCTGATTTCGAGGACAAGGTTGAAAAGTGCAAGGATTCTTTTGCAGAGACAATGGATATCGGAAAGGCATTTTCTATGTCAGGAATTTTCGGTGGTCTCTACGGACGTATGGCAATCCTTGGTGCTAAAACTGGTAATATGGAAAACGTTCTTGAGAAGGTTGCAACAACCTATCAGGAAGAAGCCGATGAAGAGATTAACGATTTAATTGCAGTAGTGGAGCCAACACTTGTAATTATTCTTTCAGTTATTGTAGGAATCATTTTACTTTCAGTTATGCTACCACTTTTGAACATTATGTCGGGGATGATTTAATATGGCAAAGACAAGATTTGGAAGCCTAGACGGCATTCATCAAATCAAACAGAAGAACGTGGCCGGCAGCACTATGATTTCTGCAGGGCTGTTTCTTCTCATATTTATCCTGTTTTTGTTTGCAGTATCAAAGGCATCAGCTGGCTCAGTTACCGAGCAGCGCCAGAGCTTAAGTGATGCCATCGACAGGGCAATCATCCAGTGCTATGTCACTGAAGGCAGATACCCGGAAAGCTTTGAATACTTACAGGAAAACTACGGAATCATCTACGATGATGACCGTTTTAGAGTTGATTATGTTATCTATGGTTCGAATATGCGACCAGAGGTTACGATTATAAATCTGGAGGATTAACGTTGAAACAGGGACGACTTAGAAAACATAATATAGACATCATGTTTCTAATGGTCTTATTTTTGATATTCACCTTTTCTGCGGTGAGTGTTCTTTTGATGGCTGTAAATTCCTACAGATCAGTAGTACTAGCAAATGAAGCCAACTCAAGTGCACGTACAGCAATCGCCTACATTCGCGAAGAGGTAAGACAGCACGATTCTGATGGAGCAGTTACCCTTGATACATTTGATGGTGTTGATTGCATCAAAATGTCTGAGGGCAGTGGCTTCAATCTCTACATCTACGAATACGATGGATATTTGATGGAGCTAGAGGCAAAGGATACTGCCGGCGCCACAGCAGATTTTGGAAATAAAATCATGGAAGTAAACAGCATCAGCTTTAGCCAAGGAGAAAACGGCACTATCAATGTGCAGCTTGAGGATTCCCTTGGTGCAAAGCAGGATGTGGTAATAGGCATCAAGTCAAAGGAGGGCCAGTCTAATGAAGAATAGAAATAACGGCTCTCGAATTTTCATGACTGAGCTTATGTTTGCTATTTTCTTTTTCATTATCGTATCGGCAGTTTGTATTCAGTGTTTTGCTGGAAGCTTTGCAAAAAGTGGTGAGGCAAAAGAAATCACTGAGGCAGTAAATCTTGCAAGTAATGCAGCAGAGGATTATCTCTGCAATGATGACTATACTGGATTTACTAATTACTACGACGACAACTGGAATTTAGTGGACGATTCTGAGGCAACCTACAAGGTCACAAGCCTTGTTATTGAGCCAGAATCAGAGGGCATGTGCCAGACAATGCACGTGGTGGTTTCCACAATTTCAGATGAAGAAATATACAGCTTAGCAGTTGAAAAAGCTCTTAAATAGGAGTGACAATGGAGCATACAAAAAGAGAAAACAGGACAATAATAAATATAGGTACATCGCTGATGGTTGTTATCCTGATTGGCATGGCATTTGCGGTAATTGCTGCCCTTGCCATCTCATCCAGTCACAACAACTACAATCTCAGTATGAAGCTTCTTAATCATACTGACGAATATTACAGCGCATCCAACCAGGCATACGAGATAATTGCTGATTCAGATTGGGCAGATCAGGAATTTACAGTTGATATTAATGAAAATCAGGTGTTAAATGTAAAGGTTGAATCTAAAGAGATTACTTGCTGGCAGGTGCAGAATGTTTCATCTTGGGAAGCAGACAGCACACAGCCAGTAATAACATTGGAGGATTGAGGGGGATAAAATGAGTACAAATATTGTAACTTACTTAACAGATGCAGTTAGAAAATACAAGGCTTCAGATGTATTTATTGTTACAGGCCGTGAGGTTTCATTCAGAGTAAACGATTTGGTTCTTACTCGTTCAGAATTGGAACAGGGCTACACAGAAAAAGCTGAGCCAGATGACGGTCCAGTTATGCCAGCAAAAGCAGAGGATTTGGTTCGCCAGATTTATGAGCTTGCAGGCAGGGATATTACTAAATACATCGAAGGCGGCGATGACGATTTCTCATTTGCAATCAAGGATGTTTCTCGTTTCAGAGTTAATGCATTCATGCAAAGAGGTACTTTTGCAGCAGTAGTTCGTGTCATCACATTCACACTGCCAGATTACAAAGAGTTACTCATTCCAGAATCTGTAATCAATCTTTCAAATGAGTCAAAGGGCTTGGTGCTTGTAACAGGTCCTGCCGGAAGTGGTAAGTCTACCACTTTGTCTTGTATTGTTGACAAGATTAATAAAAACTACAACAAGCATATTATTACCCTTGAGGACCCTGTGGAATACCTTCACAGACACGGCAAATCAATTGTGTCTCAAAGAGAAATCCACTTAGATACAGAGAACTATGTGACTGCACTTCGTGCCTCACTTAGACAGAGTCCAGATGTTATTTTGCTTGGAGAAATGCGTGATGCTGAAACAATTTCCGTTGCAATGACCGCGGCTGAGACAGGACATTTAATTCTGTCAACATTGCACACCATTGGAGCAGCAAACACAATCGATAGAATTATCGACGTATTCCCTTCTGAGCAGCAGCACCAAATAGCATTACAGCTTTCTATGGTTATAAAGGCAGTTGTATCTCAGCAGCTTGTTCCAGCTGTTGACGGTTCACTTGTGCCTGCATTTGAAGTCATGACAGTGACTCCAGCCATCAGAAATATGATCAGAGAAAACAAGGTACCACAGATTGAAGGTGTCATCTATTCAAGTGACACAGACGAAATGGTATCAATGGATTCTAGCCTTTTCAAATTGGTGCGTGAAGGCAAAATCACAAAGGAGACAGCTATGGAATTTGCTGTCAATGCAGAAATGCTAGGAAGAAGATTAGGAGTTTAGTTAGAAATGGATAGTTTTAAACCTATGCTGTTTACTTGCATGAAGAAGTATAGCAAGGAGCAGTTCTTTAAAGACTTAGTATCTGGAATCATTGTGGCAATCATCGCATTGCCACTTTCTATTGCCTTGGCTTTGGCCTCAGGTGTTGGCCCAGAGCCAGGTTTATATACAGCAATCGTTGCTGGATTTTTGATTTCCTTCTTCGGAGGAAGTACAGTTCAGATTGCTGGACCTACAGCAGCCTTCGCTACAATCGTAGCAGGCATCATTGCAACTGATGGAATGGATGGTCTCATCATTGCAACTATCATGGCCGGTATCATTCTTATTATCTTAGGTGTGGTAAAAGCCGGTGCACTTATCAAATTCATCCCATACACAATCACAACTGGTTTCACAGCCGGTATCGCAGTTACAATTTTAATTGGTCAGTTCAAGGATTTCTTTGGTGTAGATTTCCACGGTGAAAAGCCAATCGAAACAATCGACAAATTAAAAGTATTCTTTGGCAACATTGATTCACTTAACTGGCAGGCAACACTTGTTGGCGTTGTATGTCTTGCAGTGCTTATCATTTGGCCAAAGTTCTTCTCAAAGATTCCTGCATCAATCATTGCTGTATTCGTCAGCATCGCAATGGTACAGGGACTTCACCTCAACGTAAACACAATCGGAACACTTTATCCTGATTTAAAGGCAGGCTTGCCAACAATCTCAGTTCCACATTTTTCACTTGCAGTTGTTAGAAACGAAATGCCTAACGCATTTACGATAGCAATTCTTGCAGCAATCGAGTCACTTCTTTCTGCAGTAGTTGCAGACGGAATGGTAAACAGCAAGCACAGAAGTAACCAGGAGCTTATCGGTCAGGGTATCGGTAACATCGGATCAGTTCTTTTCGGTGGTATCCCTGCAACAGGAGCTATCGCTCGTACAGCAGCCAACATCAAAAACGGCGGTCGTACACCAGTAGCTGGTATGGTTCATTCAGTTACACTTCTTATCGTACTTGTTGTACTTATGCCATACGCAAAGTTCATTCCAATGCCATGTATCGCAGCAATCCTTTTCCAGGTTGCATACAACATGTGCCAGTGGAGACCTTTCGTAAGACTTGTAAAGTTTGCTCCAAAGTCAGATATCATCGTACTTGTACTTACATTCGTTCTCACAGTAGTATTCGACCTTGTAGTAGCTATTGAGTGGGGCATGATTGTTGCCTGCATCCTCTTCATCAAGAGAATGAGCGAGGAGACTCATGTCAGCGGATGGACATATCAGTCAGACGACACTGAGTTCGTTGATGATTTACGTCCAGTTGAAAAGGAAATTAGAGTATTTGAAATCACAGGACCACTTTTCTTTGGTGTTTCTGATATGCTTGCAGAAAGCATTAACGTAAAGGATTATACAAAGGTGCTTGTCATCAGAATGCGTTCTGTTCCAGCCATCGACGTTACTGCTCTTAGAGCACTTCGAGATTTGGTTGAACGAGCAAAGAAAAAGGGAGTTACAGTTGTATTTTCACACGTAAATGAGCAGCCACGTCACATGATGGAAAAGGCTGACTTCGTAAATACGGTAGGAGCTGAAAACTTCCAGCCAAACATTGATGCAGCAATTGATAGAGCTGAAAAGATTATAGGCAAGTAATTATGAAAACTTTTTTGGAACCATTTAAAAATTTAACAGCTGTTGAGTCTCTTCGCGAGGCTCTAGCTCGTTATGGCAAGGTTTACGATATCACGGGGTGTGCTGATAAAGCGCACCTCATTTTTGGTATTGGGCATGATGTTAGTCACAAGCTGATTATCACTTCAGACGAGCTGAAGGCTAGAGAATTGTACGAGGAATATCGTTTTTACGATAATGATGTGGTATATTTCCCTGCCAAGGATTTTCTTTTTTATCAGTCTGATATCAGAGGTAATGCACTGACTCGTGAACGAATGAATGCTATTGAGGCAGTTATAAACAACAATAGCTGTACCGTCATCACCACTATCGATGCCCTTATGAATAAGCTGCCGGATGTGTCTTATTTCGAAGAGGGCGTTGTTGCTATTTCCGATACTGATACTATTGAGCTTGAGGCTTTGCGCCGCAAGCTTGTTGCTATGGGTTACGAGGCAGTGGGCACCTGCGAGCATCCTGGAGAATTTGCAGTGCGAGGTGGAATCATTGACGTATTCCCTCTTACCGCAGATTTACCAGTTAGAATCGAGCTTTGGGGAGACGAGGTTGATAGCATCCGTTCCTACGATGCCAGCAACCAAAAATCAATCGAGAATATCAGCTCGGTGATCATCTTCCCAGCAGTGGAGCTTATCCTATCAGCTGATGAGGTGGAGGCTGGTCTTGCTAAAATCGAGGCCGAGCGAGATGAGCGATACGAAGCATATCGCAAGGAAATGAAAACTGAAGAGGCCTATCATCTGAAAACCTATGCTGACAGAGTAGTGGAGGAAACCAGAGAATGGGGGCTTAGCCAGGAGCTTGAGACAAATCTCACTTACTTCTGCGATAAGCTTGGCTCATTCATCGATTTCATGCCTAAGGGCACCTATGTCTTTATCGATGAGGTTCAAAAGGTCATTACCAAGGGTGAAGTTACCCAGACAGAGTTTTCCGATGCCATGACTCGCCGAGTAGAGGCTGGCTACATGCTTAAGGGGCAGATGGATATGCTTTACGGTGTGGAGGAGATTTTTGCCAAAATCGAAAAGTGCCCAACAACACTTATGTCAGTTCTCGATGCAAAAAATAAGCTCCTTAAATCTGCAGATCATTTCAGCATCGCGGTGCAGGGAGTAAACGCATATAACGGCAGCTTCGAGCTTCTCACCAAGGAGCTCTTACAGTACAAGAAACGTAAATACAAAGTACTTCTTGTGACAAGCTCATCTACCAAGGGACAGCGACTTGCAGAGGATTTGCTGCAGGAAGGATTAAATGCATATTTCACATCAGATTTGGATCATCAGATAAATCCTGGTGAGACTATGCTTTGTGTGGGAAATATAAAGCGTGGCTACGACTATCCTGATAGCGCCTTTGTAATGCTTTCAGATGGGGATATCTTCGGCCACGTCCGCAAGAAAAAGCATCGTGTAAAGAAGTACGAGGGAGAGTCAATTTCATCCTTCTCTGATTTGCACGTAGGGGATTATGTTGTTCATGAAAACTATGGCCTCGGTGTCTACAAGGGTACCGAGCAGATGGAAATAGACAAGGTTATCCGCGACTATATCAAGATTGAGTATGCCAAGGGCAGCAACCTTTATGTCCTGACATCTCAGCTGGATATGATTCAAAAATATTCCGGCCCAGACGGCAAAAAGCCAAAGCTCAACAGCCTTGGCGCAGGTACTCAGGAGTGGACTAGAACAAAGCAGAAGGTTCAGTCTGCCGTCGGAGTTGTGGCAAAGGAGCTGGTGGATTTGTACGCTCTTCGCCAGAATACAGATGGTTTTGTATACGGTCCAGATACTGTATGGCAGAAGGAATTTGAGGAAAGCTTCCCATACGAGGAGACGGAGGGCCAGCTTTCAGCAATCGAAGCTGTTAAGTCGGATATGCAATCTACTAAAATCATGGACCGTCTTATCTGCGGCGATGTTGGTTTCGGCAAAACAGAAGTTGCCATGCGAGCAGCCTTCAAGGCAGTTCAGGAAGGCAAGCAGGTGGCATATTTGGTTCCAACCACCATTCTTGCCCAGCAGCACTACAACAACTTTGTTCAGCGTATGGGCGGCTACCCAGTAAACATGGGACTTCTTTGCCGATTCAGAACAGCAGCTGAGCAAAAGAAAACTATCGAAGGTTTGAAAGCCGGCACAGTTGACATTGTTATCGGAACTCATCGTTTGCTTTCAAAGGATGTGGAGTTCAAGGATTTAGGTCTGCTCATCATCGATGAGGAGCAGCGATTTGGTGTAAATCACAAAGAACGCATCAAGCAGATGAAAAAGACAGTAGATGTGCTGTCACTTTCTGCTACACCAATTCCTCGTACACTTCACATGTCGCTGGTAGGAATACGTGATATGAGTGTATTGGATGAGGCCCCAATGGAGCGTACACCAATACAGACATTCGTATTTGAATACAATGAGGAAATGGTCCGTGAGGCAATTGTTCGAGAGATGGCCCGCGACGGTCAGGTATATTATGTCTTCAATCGCGTCCGCGGAATTCAGGATATGGCGGCGGAAATCGAGCGACTTGTGCCGGAGGCAACGGTGGGCTACATACACGGCCAAATGACTGAGGCCAAGGTTGAGGATGTTATGATGCAGTTCATCAACCATGAAATCGACGTGCTTGTTGCTACAACTATTATTGAAATTGGCTTGGATATTTCTAACGTAAATACGATAATCATACATGACTCAGACAACATGGGATTGTCTCAGTTGTATCAGCTTCGTGGCCGAGTTGGTCGAAGCAACCGTACCGCATATGCGTTCTTAATGTATCGCAGGGACAAGATGTTAAAAGAAGTTGCCGAAAAGCGTCTTGCTGCTATTAAGGAATTTACAGATCTTGGCTCAGGCTTCAAGATTGCCATGCGTGATTTGGAAATCCGCGGCGCCGGCAATCTCCTTGGCGTAGAGCAGCACGGCAACATGACAGCAGTAGGTTATGACCTATACTGCAAGATGCTGAACGAGGCAGTAAAGATTGAAAAGGGTGAAGCAAAAGAAGAGAACTTCAATACATCAGTGGACATCAATATCGAGGCTTACTTGCCAGATACTTACGTATCCAACGAGGAGCAGCGTATCGACATCTACAAGCGTATCGCGGCCATCGATTCTGAGGAAGCTCGAGATGAAATGCTGGATGAGCTTGTGGACCGTTTTGGCGAGCCAAAGCGATGTGTACAGAATCTTCTTTGGGTGGCTATGCTCCGCGTAAAGGCTCACGACGCTTACGTCACAGCCATCGAGCAGAAGGGTGATTTCATCCGCATCGTAATGTACGAAAAGGCCAAAATCGACGTAGCTCAGATCCCAGCCCTCCTGGAGCGCAACAACCCACACATCACATTCGCAGCCGACCCAAAGAACCCGGCCTTCATCTTCAACACCAAGGCTAACACCCGCATCAAACCAAACGAAGTGTTTGACTATCTGCAGGATTTCTTGTTGGATTTGAAGTCTATAAAGGTGGAGGAGTAAAGCTGGCAAAGGTGCGATAGGTGCTAGGTGGAAAAGCTGTTGGAAATATTTGAGGTTGTTTCAACCTGCTAGCTACAGCATATCAGCAGCTGTCTTGCGTCAAGAGCAAGGCCTTGCGGCGCTACGCCTCTTGACACTGCGCCAGCATGCAGATATGGGGTGGTCAAGCAGGTTTGAAACTGGGACTGTGGTAAAGCCACCAGTGCCGATTACTATCTGAGAGAGAAAATAGAGAGTAGATAGTAAGGAAGAGGTGGATTTTTACTATCTGAGGAAGATAATAGGAACCGGAGGCTGTTTCAACCTGCTAGACACAGCATATCAGCCTCATGCCCAGTATCAAGAGCAGGGCCTGCGGCGCTCCGCCTCTTGACACAGGCCATTCAGCAGAAATGAAGTGGTCAAGCAGGTTTGAAACTAGGAGTGTGGCAAGGCCACCAGTGCCGATTACTATCTGAGAGAGAGTAATAGATATAGATAGTAGTGATTTTGGTATATGTTACTATCTGGAAAAGAAAATAGAGAGTAGATAGTAAGGAAAAGGCAGAAGTTTACTATCTGAATAAGAAAATAGAAGATAGATAGTAAGAAAGAGGAAGAATCTTACTATCTGGAAGAAAAAATAGAGAATAGATAGTAAGAAAAGGGCAGAAACATACTATCTGAATGAGAAAATGGGTATTAGATAGTAAGAAAGAGGCAAAAGCTTACTATCTGAAAGGAAAAATAGAGAATAGATAGTAAGAAAAGGATAGAATCTTACTATCTGAAATAGAAAATATAAGCTAGATAGTAAATAGGGAGAAGGAATATGGAGACCAGTAAGTACATTCACACAGTGCAGTACTATGAAACAGATAAAATGGGGATAACACATCACTCTAACTACATTAGGTGGATGGAAGAGGCAAGAGTTGATTTTCTTAATCAAATTGGCTGGCCATTTGACAAGTTGGAAGCTCTTGGAATTGTATCCCCAGTTTTAAATGTTTCTTGTGATTATAAGATTTCCACTGGTTTTGCTGAAAGAATCACAATTACTGTGGGTGTGAAGGAGTTCAAAGGAGTAAAACTCTTTCTTTCATACACAATGGATAATGAAGAAGGTAAAGTAGTTTGTACTGGCACAACCAGCCATGCATTCCTAAATAACCAAGGTAGACCAATCAGGATGAAACAAGAATATCCTGAATTCTACCAGTGCTTAATGAGCATGGTTGAAGGCAAGTAAATCTATATTAAGCGCTAGCTTTTACAGGGAAGATATTTGCTTTGTAGAGAGCGGGGCGTAATGCATTGTACAAAATTATACCTACTACTGAATTAATAGCGGCGTTGATGATTGTTGCATAAGTAGTTACAGCTACTAGTGCAGCGATTGCAGCAGTCGCTTTTTCTGCGTCTGGGGTTAATAATGTATACCATATATACTTCAGCACAGGCTCAAAAATACAGTTGAAGCCTAGACCTGCAACAGCAGCAATAGCAGACCACTTGATGATGTATGAGCTTTTGTGTGATTCATTAATTTTTGCAATCTTGTGAGCAATTAATCCCACAATAAGACCAATTACAAGCTTTGTAATAAAAGTTCTAGGGGATGATGCAGCATATCCAGATAAAATATCAGCCAGTGAAAGTCCTACAGCTCCGGCTAATCCTCCATATAAGCCTCCAATTAATAGCGCTCCCAAAACAACAAAAGCATTACCGAGGTGAACTTTGGTGCCAGAAGCATTGATGGCTGGAAATACAGTGTAGCCAACATAGCAAAGTGCAGCTATTAAACCTGAAATTGTTAGTCGTGTTATGCTTTCGTTTTTCATAAATATCCTCCTGTTCAATTGATTTGTTGAAAAGAATACTAGAGTATTAATGACATTAAAAAAAGTGATAATTTTGTGAATTTTCTAGGGGACAGGATAAGATTTATTGAAAACAAAAGCCTGACCGCATTGGTCAGGCTTTCTTAATATTAGTTAATCTCGTGAATTCTAGATGCATCGAAACGATCCTGCTGGAATGCCAACAATCTCAAAATACTGAGAGAAATATCGAGCCCAAAGAAGAAAATAATGATTAGACTAAGTTTAAAAGTATTAAAATGAGCTGATTTCGAAGTTTAATACCTTGAAATGGCAAAGATTATTGTTATTAAGTATTAAAATAAAGAAAAACTTAAATTCAAAACTTTATTAACCATATGTTAGTACTCACATTGCAAAGCAAGTTGAATATCACAATTTTTCAAGTATTTAATCTCAAAATAAAACAAATTCAATACTTTCAGCCCAAGATGACAATGAAAAAAGAAGACAATCAACACTTTCAGCCCAGGATGACAATGAAAAAGAGGGCAATCAATACTTTCAGCCCAAAATGACAATACAAACATAAGACAATCAATACTTTTAAACCATAATTAGCCCCAATAATTGATTAATTCAGCAGGATTAACTATAATAAAAAGGCTTGAAAAAATATGGGTGGGTTCACTCAGGAGGAATTTATAATGAATAAAAATATGGTTAAATCAGCAGGTATTGCTGCACTTGCAGCAGCAGTTCTTTTTACAGGATGTAGTAAGTTCAATCCTGACACTACTCTTGTAACAATAAATACAGGAGATGGCACAAAGGATACAATCTCCCTTGGCTATGCGAATTTCGCAGCCAGATATCAGCAGTCAATGTACGACCAGTACTTGCTTTCATACTATGGTGAGGGCATGTGGTCAACAGATATGACTGGTACAGGCTCTACAATGGAGGATGACACAAAGGAAGGTGTCTTAGAGGATATTGAGAACCAGTATTTAGCAAAGCTTCACGCTAGCGATTACGATATCACTCTTACAGATGAGCAGAATACAGCAATTGCAGATGCAGCTAAAAAGTTCATCTCAGACAACCCAGCAGATACACTTGAGGTGATGGGTGCTACAGAGGAATACGTAAAGCAGTACTTAGAGTACAGAACATACTATTCATTAGTATCTAGCGCTGCAAAGGAAGAAGCGGGCGAAAGCATTTCTGATGAAGATTGCTGGATGCGTACATTCTCATACGTGCTTTTCGATACAACAGGCACTACAGATGAGGAAGGCAACGCAGTTGAATACACAGAAGAAGAAATCGCAGATTTAAAGGCTAACGCTGAAGAGCTTGCAGCAGCTGATGATTACTCAGCAAAGGCAGAGGAGCTTGAGGCTACAGCATCTACATACTCTTACCTTAAGGGTGAAGAAGAGGATGACACAATGGATATGGCTATCATCGAAGCAGCAGAAGCACTCGATGAGGGCGAGACATCAGATGTTATCGAAATCGATGGCGTAGGCTACTATGTAATTCACCTTGATGCAGATCATGATGAGGATGCATCTCAGACAAAGAAGGAATCACTTGAGTCAGATGAATTTGATAAGCTTCTTGAGACATGGAAAGCAGCTATCACATGGACAGTTGATGAGAAGGCTTGGGCAAAGGTAGAGTTTGATACATTGTTCAAGACACTTGAGACTGAGACAGAAGAGACAACAGAAGAAACAACAGATGATGCAACTACAGAGGAGACAACTGATACAGAAGAATCTGAAGATGCAACAGAAGACACAGAAGTAGAAGACACAGAAGATACATCAGCAGAAGAGGATACTGAAGAAACATCTGAAGAGTCAGATGAATCAACTGAGGAAACAGAAGCAGAGTAATATGAGTTTTATACTTACTTATCTCAAAAAATATAAAATACGAGCAATACTTGCCCCACTATTCAAAATGCTAGAGGCGATATTTGAGCTTTTGGTACCACTTGTTATGGCGTCAATCATCAACAAAGGTATCGCAAGCTCAGATACCCACTACATCATTAGGATGAGTGGGGTTTTGCTTTTGCTGGCAGTTGTAGGTCTAGTGTTTTCGCTTACAGCCCAGTACTTTAGCGCAAATGTAGCTGTATATGCAGCAGCCGAAATCAGAAGAGATCTTTTTGCAAAGATTCTTTCATTGTCTCAGGGTACAAAAGAAAAGATTGGTGACGAGGTGCTGACAACACGAATCACCAACGATATAAATCAGATTCAAAATGCCATTAATATGGTCCTTCGCTTATTCCTGCGTTCACCATTTATTGTGTTCGGTGCAACTATAATGGCGTTTATTGTGGATGTTAAATCAGCACTTATTTTCCTGCTGGTAGTAGGTGTGCTTTCCCTGATCGTGTTCATTATTATGAAGTACACCTTACCTAGATACAAAACTATCGCAGCAAGGCTTGAAAAAGTACTTCACGCCACATCTGAAAACCTGGAGGGAGCTAGAGTTCTTCGTGCATTCAACCAGGTGGATAAGGAAAAGAAAGGATTTGAAGCTAAGACTGGAGAGCTTGCTTCCATGCAGATTTCCACAGGAAAGATTTCTGCACTTTTAAATCCGGTCACTTACGTGGCAGTAAACCTTGGAATTGTTCTTTTGATTTATGTTTCAATGAGACGTGTAGATGGAGGCTACATCCTCCAGGGTGATGTAGTAGCATTAGTAAACTACATGAGTCAGATTTTGGTGGAGCTAATCAAGCTTGCCAACCTCATCGTGCTACTTATGAAGGCATTCCCATCAGCAGATCGTGTGCAGGAGCTGATGGAAATGAAGTCCGATGAAAGAATGCATCTGAACAGTACCGGCAATATGCAGAATGAAAATGCCGGTTCAATCCAGCTTTCCAATGTGTCATTTAGCTACAATGGCACAAATGATTATGATGTAGAGGATATTACTCTGGACATCCCAGCCGGCAGTGTCCTTGGCGTAATCGGCGGTACTGGTTCAGGTAAGAGCACATTGCTGAAGCTTATGAATCACACTTATGATGCTTCAAAGGGACAGGTTTCTATCGATGGAATAGATGTAAAGTCCATGACAGATGGAGAGCTATCAAATCTATTTGGTATCGTTCCACAGAAGGCATCCCTTTTTAGCGGCACAATAAAGTCCAACATGACTATGAAAAAGCAGGATGCTGGTGATGAGGAAATTAAAGCGGCACTTAATATAGCACAGGCTTTGGATTTCGTGGAAGCAAAGGAAGGCGGCATTAATGCAGAGGTTTCCGGCAAGGGAACAAATTTCTCAGGCGGCCAGCGCCAGCGACTTACAATTGCAAGAGCTTTAGTAGGCCAGCCAAGAATCCTTGTCCTGGATGATTCTGCCAGCGCCCTGGATCTTGCCACTGAGGCAAAGCTTCGTAAGGCACTTCACAGTCTGCCATGGAAGCCAACCATCATTTTGGTTTCCCAGAGAGCATCTTCTGTAATGGATGCAGATCAAATCCTCGTGCTAGAAGATGGAAAGGCAGTAGGCCTTGGCACACACAGCCAGCTTCTTGAAAGCTGCGACACATATCAGGAGATTTACTACTGTCAATTTCCTAGAGAGGAGGCTTGCAATGAATAAAAAGTCTCAATCTCGTATATTAAATCGCGTTTTAATAGAGCTAAAAACATACAGTTTTAAAATATTTATTTCACTTATCTGCGCCCTGGCAACAGTTTACCTGACCCTCAGAATTCCAATTCTCACAGGCCAGGCAGTGGATTGCATAGTTGCTCCCGGCCAGATTGATTACGACAGATTAATCCAGGTGCTAAAGATTATGACAGTGACAATTGCTGCTACATTCTTTACCCAGTGGATTATGAACCGTGTAAACAACGACATTACCTACAGCGTTACAAAGAGCCTGCGAGACAGAGCATTCGTTAAGTTACAGCACATGAAGCTTTCCACCGTGGACTCACATCCACATGGTGATTTTGTCAGCCGAATAGTTTCCGATGCAGATACTTTTGCAGATGGACTTTTGATGGGCTTCACACAGTTCTTCACAGGAGTACTTACAATCCTTGGCACTATCTATTTCATGCTGATGATTTCAGTAAAGATTGCCTTGATTGTCATTATCGCAACACCAGCATCTTTGCTGTTGGCCAAATTCATTTCCGAGAAAACCTACAAGTTCTTCGGGGAGCAGGCAAAGCTTCGTGGAACAGAAACTTCTTATATAGAAGAAATGATTTCAGGAAAGAATATCATCCGAAATATGGATTATGAGGATGACGCCCTTGAGCGTTTTGAATTGATGAATGATAGATTGGCAGATGCATCTATGAAAGCTACTTTCTATTCATCAACGGTAAACCCAAGTACACGCCTCATCAACAATATTATCTACGCCGCTGTCGGTGTGTTTGGCGCAATCATGGCAATTGGTGGCGGCATCACGGTAGGTGGCCTAACCAGCTTCCTGTCATACGCCAGCACATACGCAAAGCCATTTAATGAAATCTCAGGTGTAATCACTGAGTTCCAGAATGCATTGGCCTGCGCTGCCAGATTGTTTGAAATGATAGATGCAGAAGTTGAAGTGGATGAAGGCGAAACAACCATCCCTGAAGTAGATGGCGAGATTCAGTTCAACGACGTTTTCTTCTCTTATGACAAGAGCAAAAAATTAATCGAGCACCTTAACTTAAATGTTAAAAGTGGACAGCGAGTTGCCATCGTTGGACCAACTGGTGCTGGAAAAAGTACAATCATAAATCTTTTGATGCGCTTTTATGATGTTGATGCCGGCGAGATTCTAGTAGATGGCGTTGATATCAGAGATTTATCACTTGAAGATTTGCGAAGCAAATTTGGAATGGTTCTTCAGGAAACCTGGTTAAAGAATGCATCTGTAAGAGATAATCTTAGAATGGCAAAACCAGATGCCACAGATCAGGAAATAATTGAGGCTGCAAAGGCAACTCATGCCCACAGCTTCATTAAAAGAATGCCTTATGGATATGATACAATACTTTCATCGGTGGGCGGCTCATTATCCCAAGGCCAGATGCAGCTTTTGTGTATCACAAGAGTAATGCTAAATATTCCACCAATGTTGATTCTGGATGAAGCAACCAGCTCAATAGATACTCGCACAGAACAGAAAATACAATCAGCATTTAACAAGATGATGAAAGGCCGTACTACATTCATTGTAGCCCACAGACTTTCAACCATTAGAGAGGCTGACGTCATTCTGTTTGTAAAGGATGGAAGCATCGTAGAGCAGGGAAGCCATGTGGAGCTATTGCAGAAAAACGGCTTTTATGCTAAATTATATCGGAGTCAAATTGAGAATTGTTAGGAGTTAATATGGAGCAGTATGTTATAAAAGGTGGCACAGCCCTTTCAGGAGAGGTTGAAATCAGCGGTGCCAAAAACGCAGCTCTCGGTATTTTGGCTGGTGCCATCATGACAGACGAGACTGTTACAATTGAAAATCTGCCAAATGTTAAAGATATAAATGTTCTTATTGGAGCAATCGAGGATATTGGAGCATCAGTTACACGTGTGGATGAGCACACTGTAAAGATTAATGGCTCTAGCATCTCTCGTCTTTCAGTAGATTATGAGTACATCAAAAAGATTCGTGCTTCTTATTATTTAATGGGAGCACTTCTTGGCAAATATAAAAACGCAGAGGTAGCACTTCCAGGTGGCTGCCTTATTGGTTCGCGTCCAATCGATTTACACGTTAAGGGACTCAAGGCTCTTGGTGCCAATGTAGACGTGTCTTATGGTCTTTGGTCTGCACGTGCTGACAAGCTTGTTGGTAACCACATCTACCTTGATAAGGTATCTGTTGGTGCTACTATCAATATCATGCTTGCAGCTGTTCTTGCAGAGGGCAAGACTACTATCGAAAACGCAGCTAAGGAGCCACACGTTGTAGACGTGGCATCATTCCTTAACAGTATGGGTGCAAATATCCGTGGCGCTGGTACAGATGTTATCCGTATCGTTGGTGTTCCAGAGCTTCACGGCACTACTTACGCAGTTATTCCTGACCAAATTGAGGCAGGTACATATATGTGTGCGGCAGCAGCTACACACGGTGATGTTCTTATCAAGAATGTCATCCCAAAGCATTTGGAGGCTACATCAGCAAAACTTATCGAGGCAGGCTGTGTAATCGAAGAATACGATGATGCTGTTAGAGTTATTGCAAAGGGACGTAAGCTTACACATACTCACGTTACCACATTGCCATACCCAGGCTTCCCTACAGATATGCAGCCAGAAATCACTGCTGTTCTTGCTATTGCAGAGGGTACTAGCACAGTTTCAGAGTCAATCTTTGAAAACCGTTTCAAATATGTTGATGAGCTTGCTCGCATGGGCGCAAGCATCAAGGTCGAAGGTACAGTTGCTATCGTTACTGGTGTTGAGCGTTACACAGGTGCTCAGGTACAGGCATCAGATCTTCGTGCAGGTGCAGCACTTATCATTGCAGGTCTTGCTGCTGATGGCATTACAGTTATCGATGATATCAAGTACATCCAGCGTGGATATGAGGATATCGTTGGCAAGTTCTCAAAGCTTGGTGCAACTTTAGCAGAAGTTGATTCAGAGCATGATCTTCAGAAGTTCAAATTAAAAGTTTCATAAAAATAGTTAAGGCACTGCGTTAAGCAGTGCCTTTTTTAATCTAGATTTTATAATTCATATTTTGATTTCTTTTTATTTATCTCATTCATATAGGCTGCCGTAATGATACCGGACGGCAAAGCTATCACAGCTACACCCACCAAAGCAGATATCATAGTAATCATTCGACCTATTGGTGTCACAGGAGATATGTCTCCGTAGCCGATAGTTGTGATGGAAATAGTTGCCCAATAAAGCGCATCAAAAAAGTTATTGAAAAGCTCAGGCTCCAGTTGGAAAATCAACATGGCTGACATAAAAATATAAACAGTAATCAGAAGTAGAACTGCCATCAGCTGCTTCTTTACCTTCCTGATTACATTAGAAATGACAATCATTGTCTTGGAATAACGTACCAGCTTTATTGCCCTGAAGGCTCTGAACAGACGTAGAAGTCCAATCCAGGATTTAACAGGAGTAAACCAATAAATAATTGGAAGAATTGATATGAAATCAAACAACGCAAGTGGTGAAAGAATGTAGGCAATGTAGGCTTTATAGCTCTTGTAGCCCATCTTATAATCTGCAGTGTAAACGCGAGCAGCATAATCAATAATGAATATAAATGAGACAAATAATTCCAGCCAGAAGGTCATTGCCATATCCTTTTTAAAAGTCATAGGAATTAAACTTACGATGATGGCAGTGTTCATCATAATATCGTAAGCTCGGCTGGATTTGTCTCCCATGCTGGAAACTTCTACAACTTCATAGACTCTACGTTTAAATTCTTCCATAGTCCCCTCAAATATTTCCGTAAATCAGGTTTAGTACTCCTAGAATGATAAGTATAGCTGTTACAAAACGGCACAAACCTACAAAGAAGGTTATCTTTTTGACCTTTGTATCTTCGTGTACACCAGTATCATCCACCAGAGTATGGGATTCCCTATCGTGTCTATACATACTTTTTACCTCACATAGGTGTTTATAGGGCAATCCTAACAAATAGGTGTGAAAAAATAATGTAGAACTGATGTATAATAGGAGTAGGATTTTTCGAGCAAAGCTTATAGATAGAGGTTTACATATGGAACATTACAAATATTTTCAAAATAGAGAGTGCGAGTACTTCCCTTGCCACAAGACAGATGACCCAGACAATTTCAATTGCCTGTTCTGTTACTGCCCACTGTATCATCTAGGTGATAAGTGCGGCGGCAATTTCACATACACTAGCAAGGGGATAAAATCCTGCATCAATTGCATGAGGCCACATCTCAAGGAAAACTATGACCTCATCAAGGAGACACTTGTGAAGAATCAGTGAATTAAATAAAACCCTCCTAATAATTAACAGAAAAGTAACAATTATGCGTGATAATGGTGAAAGTGAACATATGCAGATTGCGAATCTGTGAAAATAGGAGGAGAGCATCATGGCTAAGAATGGAAAAGAAATGGCGAGCGCGCCAAAAGTAAAACGCAGTATAGGAACAACACTGTTGATGATTCTACTTCCAATTATTGCAATTGGTATTGCAGGAATCATTGTATTTATTTCCTATAATGCAAGAAAGATTATCACAGAAGTATCTCTTATGGATTTAGAGGCTGAGGGCCAGTACAATTCATCAAGATTAGGTGCAAATATCCAGATGCTGACTGCAAAAGATGGACAGTACTGTGATACATTGGAAAATGTCTACTTCGAGGACCATGCAGCAATGCTTCGTTATGTGGAGCCATCTGCAGATTATGATGCAGTAGAAAACACTGGTATATACATTGGATTTTCTGATGATTCATATTTCTTTGCAAATCACCAGACTCAGCCAGCTGACTGGAGACCAACAGAGCGTGGTTGGTACGCCGAAGGTAAGGATGAGGAGACATTTGTATGCACAGAGCCATATATAGATGCAAGTAGCGGCGAACTTTGTGTAACATTTGTACGTAATGTCAACTTTGCAAACGGCGAATTTGGTGTTGCAGCTGTTGATGTTTATTTAACAGCTCTTCAGGAAGAAGTGGCAGCTCTTACACCTATGAAGACCGGTGGTTCAATGGTGCTGGATGGAGACTATATCGTATCCTACTTTGATACAGCACTTAATGGTGGTCTGGTTTCTACATCAGGAAGTAAATATCTTGAAGAAGTAAAGGCATATGTGGAAAGCGGAGCAACAGAACCCGTTATAATCAATCAAGATTCAACAAACACAGATTACTATGTATGTGCAGCTTCAATCCCAGGAACAACATGGACACTTGTTTCATCAGTTGCAGTGGATGATGTTATGGCAGAAGCAAATAGCTTTATGATAGTGTCCCTTGTAGCAATGCTAGCTCTTATTATTGTAATTATCGCTGTTATTCTTATTACAATTAAAAAGGTTATTACAGCTCCAGTTAATGGCCTTTCAAATAGCATTCTTAAGATATCAGATGGTGACTTTACAACAAAGATGCCAGTTGATAAGGGCGATGAGATTGGTCTTATCAGCCGTGAGATGACAAGGTTCGTTCAGATTATGAATGGTGCCATTGGTTCAATTCAGGGACGTGCTGAAAAGCTTCAGGAAGATTCCGAAAGTTCAAAGACTGCATCTGGCAAGATGAGCACACAGGCTGGAGATCAATCAGTATCTATGGGCCAGATTCAGGAGACAATGGACGATATTTCAAATGCTGTTGGCGAGCTTGCTGAAAACGCAACAAATCTTGCTCACGCAGTATCTGATTTGACTGATAATGGAAACAGCACAAACGAAACAATGATGGCTCTTGTAGATCAGGCAAAGATTGGTCAGGAAGACATGACAGAGGTTCAGCGCAGCATGGACAACATCAACGAGTCAATGAGCGAGATGAACGACGTGGTTGTTACTGTTGGAGATTCTGCTAAGCAGATTACAGATATTGTTCAGATGATTGATTCCATCGCAGAACAGACCAACCTCCTTTCACTTAATGCGTCAATTGAAGCAGCCCGTGCCGGTGAAGCTGGTAAGGGATTCGCGGTTGTTGCAGATGAGATTGGAAAGCTTGCTCAGAATTCTCAGGACGCTGCCAAGGAAATCGGCGACATCATCAGACAGATTACAGGTCTTATCACAGATTTGGCTGACAAGTCACAGAGAAACATGGATTCAATCAATGCAAGTGGTGAGGTTGTAGAAAAGGCCGGCACAAGCTTCTCTAAGATTTACGAAGATCTTAACGAAGCAGCAGAGGTTATGAAGCAGATGATTAGCATGATGGGCGAAGTAAACGACATCGCATCATCAGTAGCTGCCATTTCAGAAGAGCAGTCAGCAAGCTCAGAAGAAATCACCGCTACAATCTACACATTGGCAGAAAGTGCAAACGAGATTGCCACAGAAAGCCAGGGCGTAGAAAACGTAGCCAACTCAGTATCAGATTCTGCACTTGCTATCAATGATGAGCTTTCTAAGTTCAAGATTGAAAGTGACGCGCCACAAGAATAAAGCGAATAGTATAAATGTAAAAGGATTCAGAATGATATGTACCCTCTTTACTGGACAATAAAAAGTTCAGTAAGGAGGGTTATTTTTATGCGCTATAGTTATGAATTTAAAAGGAAGTGTATTGAAATGTATAGAAACGGGACTATGCCAGATGTTCCTGATGGAATATCTAAAAGTCAGTTTCAACATGAAATTCGTAAATGGGTAAGGATTGAAGAGGCTCAAGGGCCTGAAGCATTACAACATAAAAACTCAAATAAGGTTTGGACTCCTGAAGATAAGTTAGCTCTTATTTCTAAAGTATATGCTGGGGAATCAATCACATCGGTAGCGTTTAATGCAGGAATTAACGATGGTTTGCTTTATCAATGGGTTCGCAAATATAAGATTT
>NZ_OBMR01000016.1 GCF_900218035.1 Pseudobutyrivibrio ruminis DSM 9787 | reverse complement strand
CGCGTGGGTTCGAATCCCACCCTCTGCGTTTTGGCCTCATGGCTCAGTTGGTTAGAGCGCCGCCCTGTCACGGCGGAGGTCGAGGGTTCAAGTCCCTCTGGGGTCGTTTAACTTCTAATATATTACTATTATAATTGTGGGATCTTAGCTCAGCTGGGAGAGCATCTGCCTTACAAGCAGGGGGTCACAGGTTCGAGCCCTGTAGGTCCCACTTTGTTATCTTTATTGATAACGTGCCGTAGTGGCGGAACTGGCAGACGCGCGGGACTTAAAATCCCGTGGTGGCGACATCGTACCGGTTCGATTCCGGTCTACGGCATTCTTTAAAAATCGAAATACTTCGGGGTGTGGCTCAGTTTGGCTAGAGCACCTGGTTTGGGACCAGGGGGTCGCAGGTTCGAATCCTGTCACCCCGACTTTATATCTAAATAAAACCTATTGCGGGTGTGGTTCAATGGTAGAACATCAGCCTTCCAAGCTGAATACGTGGGTTCGATTCCCATCACCCGCTTTTTTCATCCAATTACAGCTGAATATGTGTCAGTAGCTCAGCTGGATAGAGCAACGGCCTTCTAAGCCGTGGGTCGGGGGTTCGAATCCCTTCTGGCACATGTTTTTAATATGGTGGGTGTGGCACAGCTGGTTAGCGCGTCGGATTGTGGTTCCGAAGGTCGAGGGTTCGAACCCCTCTACCCACCCTATACAACTAAATATTTTATTTTGTAACTTGCGCGACTAGCTCAGCTGGCAGAGCACCTGACTCTTAATCAGGGTGTCCAGGGTTCGAACCCCTGGTCGCGCATTTTTCTATATGGGTGGTTTCCCGAGTGGCCAAAGGGGACAGACTGTAAATCTGCTGCTAATTGCTTCGGTGGTTCGAATCCACCACCACCCATTTTTAATTTGGCGAGATAGCTCAGTTGGCTAGAGCACGCGGTTCATACCCGCGGTGTCGAGGGTTCGAATCCCCCTCTCGCTACTTTATTATTATCGCGGGATGGAGCAGTCTGGAAGCTCGCCGGGCTCATAACCCGGAGGTCGGTGGTTCAAATCCACCTCCCGCAACTCTGTGCCCAGATAGCTCAGTTGGTAGAGCAGAGGACTGAAAATCCTCGTGTCGTTGGTTCGATTCCGACTCTGGGCACTTAAATATATTACTATGTGTGTGTAGCTCAGCTGGATAGAGCACTTGGCTACGGACCAAGGTGTCGGGAGTTCGAATCTTCTCACGCACACTAAAGTAAGCACTGAATCATATGGGTTCAGTGCTTTTTCTATGAAGTAATTAATAGGTTATCAGCAATAAAGCTTTTCGGGAGATAAAAAATGGGACTTTTAGGATTTATAGGAATCATCATGTTGATTTGGGCATATATATCAGACGGAATAAGCTCTGTTCCTACCAAGAAATATTCTGGCTATGAGCCATTATCTTCAAAAAGTTATATTTATGACGACGGATATTATAAATATCGCATCTTTAATTTTGCAACTCCTCAACACGCAAGCCTTATAAAGTACTTAGAGTCTGAATCTATAACTGAGCTTAAAGTGCCATGTGCAGTTAGAGGTATAAATATTACTAGTATAGAAAATGACTGTTATTCGATGTGCTCTAATTTGGAGAAGGTTATTATTCCCTCGACAATAACCTCTATAGCAAATAATGCTTTTGGGCAGATACATGGATTTACAATATATTGTGACAAAGGCTCTGTTGCTGAGATATTCGCTACGAAAATTGGAATTAATTATAGTTCGATAAATAATTTTGCTTCTAATAAACCAAAGAAAGTAGCAGAAAATAATAAGTATAATTTAAGAACTGATATACAAAAAGAAACATGTACCGATATAACATCAACTTTAAATAAGGCAAGGGAAAAGTGTTATGGAACTATCGGTACAGATAAAATTACTGAACGAAAGATTATAGTAAAAGAAACTAAAAAGAAACCAGAGAAACAAAAGAATATAGATAAGAGTACTTATTCAGGAAATAACATTATTACATTCGATGATTTTATAGTTAAAACTAATGTTTATAATTGCAAGAATAATGGGCATGTGCTAAAAGAAGTTACAGCAGTAGTTTTCTGCATGGATAGAAAAGGTAATATTATTGAGCAGAAAGTAATGGCTGGGTACTGTCAGACTTGTAATCAATATTATATTTTAGAACGTGAATATGAGAGATTAACAAAGTTTTATACAATTTTATGTAGAGTTGTAGATTATTCTTATATAAGTAATAATAGCAAGTTTACGGGCAATATGTTTGCAGATTTAAAGGAAGAGTCTGTAATAAAACAATATGGATACAATGTTAATCAACAAAATAATCTTTCGGATATTCAGAGACAGTCGATACTTGCGTTACTTATTGAGACTGGTGTTTTAACTAAAGTTGAAATATGTAGTCATTTAGACTGGTTAATAAATAACCGCGGATATAATTCAAAGAAATATGCGGTAGCAATTAATAAATGGGAAAAGGATAGAGAATATATTGAAAATCTTAAGCTTAATGATTATCCGCGCAAAATTGTAGAGCAAATTACAAGAAAAGGCAGAAGAACACGTGGTTTATAGATTAAATCATATAGTAAAGATACGCTAAAACATTTTACAACATTTTAAACCTTTTAAACCGCTTTTAAACCCTTTTAAACCCTTTTACAATATGCAAGCAAAATAGAATAATCATTAAGCAATAAAGGTGTACTTTTTATAGGCACCTTTATTTTTATACTTAAAATCAGAAACAGCTAAGGAGGTAAATACAATGATAGATTTTGACGGTGATGGACATATTGATGCTGCTGAAGAGGCATTATTCTATGATATGGTAACGGGAGATGATGAGAACGAATGTGGCGCTTGTGGAAGTGGTTATTCTTCAAGTGATTACAAAAAATCAAATAGTCTAACAGGAGAAGATAAGTTTAAAATTTTCCTATTTGTATTGCTAATTCTATATAGTATTTTTGTACATAACTAGAGAGGGAGACAACATGAAGAAGAAAGTACTAAGGTTTTTATTAGTTTTAACTCTTATGATTGCTTATTGTTTTAGACCAATCTCACTAAGCCAAGTAAACTCGGTAGATAATAAGCTATATAAAGTGGGAGAACAAGGTTTACCTGAGGGTAGATATATAGTTACACCCGTAGAGAACAACAGCTTTTGTGGGTATCAGATTGCCATGGATTCATCAATGAGTATAGAAGAAACAACAGAGGCTCACTATATTAATAAGCCAACGACAATAGAGTTAAAAAAGGGTGACTTTATCAAGCTGACAAATTGTACTGTAAAAAAAAGTAACTTCAAAATTTATTTTAATGAAGCCCTAAGTGGGCTTTTTTTATTTTTTATTTGTATTTAAATGGCTCAAACCAGCTCAAACAGCTCAAACAACCAAGTAAAATCACGGTTTCCGAGGTGTCCATTTTATAGTTAGCTATTTGAGTATACTTATAATTAGAAAAACGTGAAATGTGTATTCTGAAAAAATTCGCAGGAGGTAATCACATGAAAATTTTTAATGATTATGAAGAATTTAGTGAAGCCTTTGAAAAAGCAGGAGAAGGAGATATCACAGCTGTTAGAAATATGCTTAATCATCTCTTAGTAAATCTAGATGATGATAATGATCCAGGGCTAATAAAACTATTACGCCAGGCTTATATTGATAAGTTAATTGATGAGGGTGAAGCTTATGCATGGGTATACAAAGGGGACGAGCTTCTAAGGACTCAAGGGGATGAATACTTCGTATATGAAGCACTTAAATGCTATCTTAAAGCCGCAGCGCTTGGCGACAATATGGGTTTTGATTGCATTGGAGAATTATATTTTAAAGGTGATTATGTTGAAAGAGATTTTGATATGTCTTTTGTGTTCTTTCATCTAGGAATGAAACATGCAAATACACTTAATCCTATGAGTCTTTGCAGAATAGGGCAGATGTATAAGTATGGATATCATGGTGAACTCAATTTAGAGACGGCAGAAGAATTCTTTTCAAAAGCAATATCAGTTGGGAGCGATCATGGGATAATTGATGATTATGCATTAATTGCTGCAAATGAGCTTTATGAAATGAGAGCAAGTTAGTCTAATAATTTATTAAATAATATTCTAAAGGAGGATAAGCATATGGATTTAGAGGCAATGACAATAATTATAGAAGCAATTGATGGATATGAAGAATTTTTGGATTCTGCTAGAGGAGTATTTGGAAAACAGTATTTATCTGAAGAACCTACAGAAGATACTGCTATGGGAAAGGTTTATCAATTATATAGGTTAATAGAGCGATTCTCTCCTCTTTATAACGGAGAGGATGAATCTATTAATAAGATATATGAAATTCTTTGGAATCGAGAAGTCCCATATGAAGAAAGGGCCAAGTTGATTTTAGGATTATAATCATGTAAATCTGTGCCTATATAAAGAGATATGCTAAAGTATATAGAAACGGGGTGTGGCTCAGATGGTAGAGCGCTACATTCGGGATGTAGAAGTCGCGCGTTCAAATCGCGTCACTCCGATTATTATAAATATTTCATAATTAATAGAGGTAATCATAGCAGAAATCGACAGATTAAAAGAAATAGTAGAAACATTAAGAAATGAAAACGGCTGCCCTTGAAATATCGTGACCAGATAGCTCAGCTGGATAGAGCACTTGGCTACGGTCCAAGGTGTCGGGAGTTCGAATCTTCTCACGCACGCTAAAGTAAGCACTGAATCATTATGGTTTAGTGCTTTTTTTATGTAAATATTAGTAAGAAAATAGAAGTATTCTTATAATTTGCATTGGTATTAGATATGCTATAATTTTTTAGAGGGGAATGGGGCGATTTCTGTTATTTATATCTAAAATCTCATTAAAAAACTCCTGATAAAAATGAATTTAATTGCTGACATTTTATTGGACAGCTTCTTTTGTAATATGAGAACATAAAATATAACTAGTATAAACGAGGGGGTATCTCATGAAATTATTTCACATTTCAGATCTTCATCTTGGAAAAAAAGTAAATGAATTTTCGATGATTGAAGATCAAAAATATATTCTTAAATCGATTCTAACTTGTGTAAAAAAAGAAAAACCAGATGGTATCCTTATCGCAGGAGATGTATATGATAGATCTATTCCTTCAGAAGAAGCAATGAAATTATGGGATGAGTTTTTAATTAGTCTTGCAGAAAAGAAGATTCCAGTTTTTGCTATTAGCGGTAATCATGATTCTGCTATTAGATTTGCTGATCATGGTGAACTTGTTGAGGCTTCAGGGATACATCTTTCACCTGTTTATGAAGGAAAAGCAAAATGTTATCAGCTTAATGACAAAAAGAATACTGTTAATATATATCTTTTACCTTTTATTAAACCTTCAACTGTTAGAAACTATTTTCCGGATGAAGAAATATTAGATTATACAGATGCTTGTAGAGTGGCTATTAGTCACATGGAAATTAATAAGGAAGAAATAAATGTTCTTGTCGCTCATCAAATGATAATAGGGTCGGAAAGATGTGATTCAGAGGAAGTATCTGTTGGTGGACTTGATGCTGTAGATGTTTCTGTTTTTGATGATTTTGATTATGTAGCCTTAGGGCATCTCCATGGTAAGCAAAAAATAAAGAGAGATACAGTTAGATATAGTGGAACACCTATAAAATATTCTTTTTCAGAGAAAGATCATGAAAAATCTATAACTGTTGTGGAAATAAATGGGAAATCGAAGGTAAATATTTCAGAAATCCCATTAACTCCTTTACACGATATGAGAGAAATCAAAGGAACATATGATGAACTCTCTTTAAAGAAGAATTATGAGAATACGGATACAGATGATTATATTCATGCAATCTTAACTGATGAAAATGACGTTTTAGATGCGATTGCAAAGCTTCGAATAATATATCCGAATTTGATGAAGCTAAGTTACGACAATAAGCGTACGCAGACCCAACAGACTGTTTCAGATGTTGAGGATATTGACAATAAGACACCTTTAGAATTATTTGAAGAATTCTTTGAACTGCAAAATAACCAATCAATGACAGATGAACAAAGAAAATTTGTTCAAGATCAAATAGAGAGTATTTGGGAGGTATAATATGAGACCATTAAAACTAAGAATTTCTGCTTTTGGTCCATATGCAGGATATACAGAAGTCAATATGGATGATTTGGGAAATCAGGGATTATACCTAATTACTGGAGATACAGGTGCGGGTAAAACAACTCTTTTTGATGCAATTTGCTTTGCATTATTTGGTGAAGCAAGTGGTCAAAATAGGACAGTTGACATGTTTAGATCAAAATATGCAGCGCCTGATACACCTACGGAAGTTGAACTTGTCTTTTCGCATAAGGGTGAAATATATACCGTTAAGCGTAATCCAGCTTACGAGCGACCTGCTAAAAAGGGCGGTGGTACAACAAAACAAATTGCGGAAGCCGAACTACATATGCCTGATGGTCGCGTAATAACAAAAGTGAAAGAGGTAACTGCAACTGTCGAAAGTATTCTTGGCGTAAATAGAGAGCAGTTTTCTCAGATTTCAATGCTTGCACAAGGTGATTTTTTAAAATTACTCTTAGCTACAACGGAAGAAAGAATTAAGATTTTTAGAGATATTTTTAAGACAGAAAACTATCTTATATTGCAAAAAAACTTAGATTCAAAGCAGCATGATTTGCTTAAATCAGTTATTGCTGGAAGAACTAAGGTAGGCGCGTATATAAAGGGAATTCAAGTTGATAAAGACGATGTTCTCTCTATTGAAGTTGAAAAGGCTGTTTCAGATAGGATGACAACAGAGGAAGTTATTTTATTACTAGATAAACTTATAGAACAAGATGGCGAATTTAATACCAAATTGGAAAATGATCTTAAAGTGATTAGTGATAAACTACAGGAAGTTTCTACTAGAATAGGAGTGGCACAAACTGTAAAGACTGCACGGGAAGCATTGGAAAGTTCAAAAGATAAACTAAAAGTTGAGGAGCCTAAAGTAAAGGATTTAGAGGGAAAACTCAAATTAGCAAAGAAGGATTTGTCAAAAAGAAAGAAATTAGACGATACGGCTAGCAAAATAGATGCTGAATTGCCTAATTATGATATAGCTATAAATAAACAGAATGATATAGATAATACGAAAGAGCAAAATAAGCTATTTAGAGAGGAACTAGAAGAAAAAAAGAAAGATAGAGCAAAAAAGGAATCTCAGTTAAAGAAGGATAAGGAGGAGCAATCTTCGTTTACAGATACCAGCGTACGTATTCAAAAAATATCGAGTAATATAGAGAAACTTAAAGAGAAAGCTGATATTCTTGATGAACTCTCAAATGAACTAGAAGCTTTTTTTGTTTCTAATGAAGAATTAGAAGATTCTCAGAATCAATATAAGGAAGATGAAAAAAAATTTACAGAATTAAATCATCTTTATGAGGAAATGGATCGTCATTACAGAGCTGGACAAGCTGGCCTCCTCGCTAAACAGTTAGTAGATGGTGAAAGATGTCCAGTATGTGGCTCTACCTCTCATCCTCAACCTGCAATGCTTTCTGACAAAGTTCCAACAGATAAACAATTGAAAGATGCAAAAAAGAAGGCTGATGATGCACGAAAGATCCGCGATAATTCTGCAAATGATATAAGCGGAAAGATTAAAGGGCTTGAGGCTGTTGAAAAAGAACTTAATAAAAAATGCAAAAAGCATTTAAAGATAGAGAGCTTAATTGACGCTAACCAGAAAATAACATCTATTATTTCCGATAATAAGACAAAGAAATTATCTGAGGAGAAAAAACTAAAAGATGAGAATGCAAAGATTAAGAGGAAGGAAGAATTAGATAAATTAGTACCACAATTAGAGACTGAGATATCTGAATTAGGCAAAGAAATTGAGCATTTGAACGGGATAGTATCTTCTGGAGAAGCAAAAGTTAAAGAGAATGAGAAAGAGCTTAATTCTCTAAAGAAGAGTCTTAAATTTGAAAGTAAAGAAGCAGCTATAAAAGAAAGAAAGTCTTTAATGGATCAGTCTAGTATTATTCAAAAGGCTTTTGATGATTTGAGTAAAGACTTATCTTCCCAGAAGCAGATTGTGGCTGGTATAAAGGCTGCTATTGCTGAAAATGAAAGCACAATTAAGTCCACAAAGGCAACAGACCTGCAAGCAGAACTAGAAAAACAAGCAGAGTTAAAGGAATCGCAAACTGACTGTTATAACAAAAAAGAAATTGTTGCAGGTCGTCTCGAAAATAATGAAAGAGCAAGAAAAAATATTAAAAATGAGGCAAGTAGTATTGCTGAGATTGAACAGAAATTACAGTGGGTGAGAGCACTTTCTGAAACCGCTAATGGACAATTATCAGGTAAAGACAAAGTCAAACTAGAAACTTATATACAAACGACATATTTTGACAGGATAATTAACCGAGCAAATCTACGATTATTAACTATGTCGGGCGGGCAGTATGAGCTCATGAGAATGAAAGAAGCTGCTAATGCAAAAAGCCAAAGTGGGCTAGATTTAGGTGTAAAGGATCATTATAACGGAAGTGAGAGAAGTGTTAAAACGCTTTCTGGAGGAGAGTCTTTTATGGCATCATTATCTTTAGCACTAGGGCTTTCCGACGAAGTGCAATCTTCTGCTGGTGGCATTCAGATTGATACTATGTTTGTTGATGAGGGATTTGGTTCACTTGATCCCGAGGCTTTAGATATGGCATATAAGGCGCTTGCTGGATTAACAGAAGGTAATAGACTTGTTGGAATCATATCGCATGTTGCTGATTTGAAAGAAAGAATTGATAAACAAGTTGTTGTTACTAAGGAAAAAAGTGGCGGAAGTCATATCAAGATGATTATTTAATATATATGTTTTTATAGAGGAGATTTACTAAAATGAGTTCATTTATTGAATTTGAAGAAGCTGCTAAAAAAATAGATTTTTTGTATTTAAAAAATGGAATTAATGAAGGAGAAAAGGAGGCTCAAGATCAAGTCAGCTATAGGAATCTCTTTAAAAAATTATATAATCCTGGTGAGTTGAAAAAATATAACGGAATAGAAGTATGGAATAAGGTATGGCAGCATGGTCCAGGTGGAATGATTTATGCTCTTAGAAATGATGATAAATTTAGATGTTTTGGTTCTGCTCAGAGTCAGGATACACACGGACTGCCTATGCATCAAACTAAAGAAGGAAACTATTATGCTGGAAAAAATAATGAAATTATTGGGCAAAAAGAAGCTCTTGCATACGGTGAGAAATACAGAAATAAGTTTATACAGTGTATAACATATGTTGAAAATAGTACACTTGAATCAGTAGAGGATTTTGAAAAGCTTGGAGAGATTCTTGAAGATAATCTTGATGGAAGAGGTAAACAAATGTGGGTTCACAAATATCTACATATGTTTTTTCCAGATAAGTTTTCTCAGTTTCATTCATCAGAATTTAAGCGAGACATATTATGTGCATTAGGTATAGTGCCTAATGATTCATTCTATGGTATGGCTGGTCAACTTTATGAAATCAAGAAAAGAACAAATATAGATGATTATTATTTGTTTGCCCAGGTAATGTATAAAAATTTTCCTGGTGTAGGACGTTCCGAAGTATATTTAGTAAATGCTCGTGAAGAGGCATTAGAAAAGATAAAAAATTGGGTGCCAGGAAGTAATGTAGAGATAAACATAAATGATTTTTATGATTTATGGGATAATCCTAGATTCAGCGCTAAAACTAGTGAAGATGATGAAAAAAATCATTTATTTGTTGTAATGGATCAAGATACTCCTTTAGGAATTTTTGATTCATTAGATTATAAAAAAGATTCAAAAAAAACGGAAATACGATATGGGAAATGGCATGCATGTTTTTTAAAAGATGACAAAATCAATTATACAGGAAGCAGAAAAAAGGCGATAAGTAAGCCTGAAATATTGGTTTTAATATATAAACGATTTTATAGTATTTATACTAGCAATAATGAATTAAATGAAATCATAGAAAATAACTATGAGAGGTACGAAGCAGAGTTCAGTTCTTACAAAGAAGAAATAGATGCTTTTTTGGCGGCATATCCATTAAATATTAATTCATTGAAGGCAGGTTTTAATAATGATGGTATATTGCTATTCTATAGAAATATAGAATGCCTAAATTGTATAGATGGTGAAAATATTGATTTTTCATCAATATCAAACTATGAAAAAAATGATTTAGCATTTTATACCATGAACTTAATTCTCGGAAAGCAAGTTGTAGAAGGATTTGAAAACTTAAGAGAGGTTATATCAAGAATACTAGCTTTATATTATCCAGACGAATATGTTGCGGTTTCCGACGAAGAAACATTAGATTTCATTATAGATGAGTTATCTATCCCGTCAATAGAAGGGCATAATCTTTTGTTGAGACAACGACAGGTGAAGAACTGGGTGGGTGAAAAACTTGGATTATATACAAAAAATCCATACATGCAGAATTACATATTTGTTAGAGCTGTAAAAGATATGATAGGAGATTCTTTTACTCTAAACATAACTAATAAAGGAAATAATACGGTTATTCATGCATTAGAACCAGATGTTATAGATGAATATGAATCATTAGATACATCTGATGAAAAAGAGATTTCTAAATTAAAAAGTATACCTGATGAAGTCTCATATAAACGGACACCACAACCCAAGGAGTACGTAGAAGAAAAAGACAACGCGGGAAGGTATATACCAAAGCGAGATCCTAGGAAGAGATTAAATGCTATGGTATTAGCTGATTTTAAATGCGAAATTGATCCTACACATGAAACATTTATAAGTAGAAGTACTAATAGACAATACGTGGAGTCACATCATTTGATTCCTATGGAATTTCATGAGGATTTTAATAGTTCGTTAGATGTAGAAGAAAATATAGTTTGTTTATGTAGTAATTGTCACAACAAGATTCATTATGGTATTGATAATGACGTATTGATAAAACAACTGTTTGAAAAAAGAAAAAGTTTGCTTCATGATGCAGGTTTAGACATATCTGAGGAGCAACTTCTGCGTGACATATACAAAACGTCAGGATATTAATCATAGATGGTGCAATTCGAAAAAATATATTGAGTGGAGAGGCATATATATGAACAAAGAAGAACAAGAGATATTTGCAAAAATTCAAAGGCAGTTGGGCACACCTATTGAACAAGAAATAGATGTTGATGAAATATTTGATTATCGAATTGATATAGAAGATGCAGATGAGTTTTGTAGTAAGGGAAAAGGTCATACATTATATTCTTATACGTGGGCTGAACCTATAACAGAAGAAGAATATTATAGAATACATGTTGATTATACTCCTATGAAATTAGACGATATATCACCTGTAGAGTATTGTAAAAAAGAGGATATATTAAGTTCAGATGAGGCTTCTGTTATAGATATAGATCCTTCTTCGATTTATGATTATATTCCTAAAGATGAAAAAATCGTAATGCAACAGTCTTTTAATGAATTTTGTGAAAAGACTCTAGATGAGACATTAACTACTCTAAACAAGATGGTAGATTTGGTTAATAGATCATTACCTTCTAAAGCAAAACCATTTATTCCATACACAAAAAATGATGGGTATGCTATAATGCTTTATTTTGAAGATAATGGAACATACTATATATATTCTATAGGTGAAGAAAGTATTAAAGGTGATAGAGAATATGATGACGAGGGCAATTTCTATTTATCAGGAATGACTGATAGGGAAAAGTATAAAGAATCGGAAGTTCGAAGGGCTAAAATGAAATTCCATAGAGCCCTAACAGAATTTAGAATGTCTTTGAATTTGCCTGACAAGAATAAGATAAACGGAATTGCTCACCATAAAGATTCAATGGCACTTATTGAAGAAATGTTAAAATCAGACAATATTGACCCTAACATAAAGGGATCGAAACTAAATGATAAAGTGGCTTACTATTATGATATAGTTGAACCCGAGGGGAAGAGGGGGTATATGCATGTTACAAAAAAGGAGATTAAAGATTTGATATTGGCTTCAATCTGAAAGTAGCCTCGGGTAGTTCAGATTCAAATTGTCATTTATACGCATCTTACCATTTGGGTAAGAGGAGAAAATTATAAGAGACTAATACTTATATACTAAAGGTTCAAAATATTAATTCCTAAGCACTGGATCATTATTATGGTTCAGTGCTTTTTTAGCGCTTTGTGAGTGCCAAACACTGTAAAATTAAGGGCTCCGAGGTGTCCATTTTATAACCATAGTCTCGAGTAGAATTATAATCAGCAAGGGAGACGTAGAAGGAGGAAGCATTATGGGTAAGATGTATTTCACACTTGTAGGTTGTAATCACTATTTTGGTACAGAGTTCTTAGAAAAGGGGATGAAACTTACTCTTAAGAAAGAGCCAAAGAATGAATATGATTCTGAAGCCATTATGGTAAAGGCAAAAGCCATTGGAAAGATTGGATATGTAGGAAACAGCCCATATACAATTCAGGGCGATACAATGAGCGCTGGTAGACTTTACGACAAAATTGGAAAGAAAGCTAAGGCTAAAATCGTATATGTACTGCCTAATGGGGCTGTATGCAAAATTGTTAAAGAGAAGAAAGAAAATACAGATGAAACTATAGACAACGAGGAGGAATAAGAAATGGCAGGATTTGGATTTGATGCAGGAGCTCTTAGAGCAGCAGGACAGGCAGGAGACATGTACGTAGTTGTGCAGGTAGTTCTTACTGAGAAGTTTATTGGAACAGGATCAGGAGTATCTAGTCTTACAAATTTACAGAAAACAATTAATGAGCAGGCAGCAAAGGGTTATAGACTTCATACAATCTCTACTACATCTTCTGGTACTAAAGGTTTCATGGGTGGAGACAAGATTCAGGCGACTATGGTATTTGAGAAGGTACTCTAAAAGGGAGATGGCTTATGAGTAGAATCATATACTGGTTACAACGAAAAAAGAGGATAGCGAAAAGGTCATGTGGACAGTGTTGCATGACTTGTCCGTATTTCAAAGAATGTAAAAACGACGGTATTTTTTAGAAACAGTAAAGGTGACAATTGCTAAATTTCTAAAATAGGTTAGCAAAAATCTATAATATTTTTTCTTATTAACTAGTTTAGAAGTATATGAAATATAAATTGCGGCGCGCCGCTTTTTTTATTATAATTATTAGTGAAAGGGAGGAATATAGAATATGGCATATGTAGCATCTTTTTTTGCCGGTGTAGGCGGTATTGATTTAGGTTTTGCACAAACGGGTGTTTTTGAAACTGTATATGCAAACGAATTTGACAAATACCCAGCCCATACATTCGAGGCAAATTTTCCCAATATACATGTTGATGTAAGAGATATTCATGAAGTACAAAATAATGAAGTGCCGGATGTAGATGTAATTGTTGGTGGCTTTCCATGCCAGGCTTTTTCTATTGCTGGATATAGGCAGGGATTCGATGATGAAAAAGGACGTGGAGAATTATTTTTCGAGCTTATACGAATGGTTGAAAGTCATAGACCAAGGGTAGCGTTTTTCGAAAATGTAAAGAATCTAGTTAGTCATGATAATGGCAATACGTTTAGAGTTATATGCGAGCAGTTAGATTTATTGGGGTATCACTATACGTATCAAGTGCTGAATGCAATGAATTATGGCAATATGGCTCAAAATAGAGAAAGAATATATATAGTTGCATTTAGGGATGAGGAAGATTACGCAAGATTTCATTGGCCATTACCAGTTCCATTAGAAACAAGCGTACGTGATATAATTGATTTTGATAATCCTGTTGATGAAAAATATTATTATACAGAAGGTAAATATAAAGGAAATATATATCACGAATTAGTTATAGCAACGCAAAACGATGATATAAATAATCCAGCAATTTATCAATGGCGTAGAAAGTACGTTAGACAGAATAAGAGCGGTGTTGTTCCAACACTTACTGCAAATCAAGGTGAAGGAGGACATAACGTTTGTCTTGTAAAAACGAGAACTGGAATTAGAAAGATGACCCCAAGAGAATGTTTTAATACTCAAGGATTTCCAGAAGATTTTGTTTTACCTAATGATTTAAGTGATGCAAAACTGTATAAACAAGCAGGGAATTCTGTATGTGTTCCAGTTATTAGACGTATTGCAGAAAATATAGCTATAGCAATTGGTGAAAGGGACGTAATTATTGCAGAAGAGCATAATCAAATACCTTTAGCAGATAATGCATAGTAAAAAAATAGTAGGGTGTTGTAAGTGAAAATATACATGAAAGTTACCAATGACGAATATGAACTGCCTGTTGCTGTTGCCGAATCAAGAACGATTTTAGCAAAAATGGTTGGCACAACACCTGAAACAGTTTCAAGCCGAATATCTCATAAAAGTCCTGGGTGGGCGATGGTTGAAATTTCTGAATCAGATACAGAAGATGATGAATGATATATAATAGGAGCTATTTCATATTGAAATAGCTCTTATTTTTTTGTACTTTATTATTGAGATTGAATTTCAATGGGGGAATATTGATGAAAGAAAGATTAAATTTATATGTAGCTGATATAGTCACAGCTTATGAATTTGCTAGAGATATGAAGGGACATCATAATGATAATATGGTGCGACAACGTGGAGATCGCCAAATATTTATAGATGATTTTAGGGGCAAACTGGCAGAAATTGCGTTAAAAAGATATCTTGAAAGAAAAAGGCATATTGTAAGTAATATAGATTTTGAAATATATGATAGAGGCGAATGGGATAAGAATGATCTAATAATTGATGAGAATATAAACATTAGTGTTAAATCATCAGGATTAAAAGCTAATTATTTAATGATAGAGACACATCGCTTTAACGCCGACGGTACTTATAGTTACAAAAATCATGATGGTAGCGAAATTAAGGTAGACTATTATGCGTTCCTAAATATAGGCATAGGAGACGAGGACGAAACGGGATATACCGAATATACTGATGGAATAGCGTTCATGGGGGTTAATGACAGAAATTCTACATGGCAGGATGTACCAGAAAAAAGAAAAGTATTTTGGTGTTACTTGAAAGGTTTTATATCTCATGAAGATTTCTGGAGATTAAAAAAGAAAGCCAATCGTGGGATTTATGCCAATTTGAGTGATTTAAATGAAGTATGGGGTGGCAATTTTCTTGCTATGCGACCGGATTTCATTGAAAATGACAAAAAATGGCTCCAAAAAGACAATTATATAATTAATACTCAAATTCTTACTCGTGTTTTTTAGTATGTTTTAATGCTCGCTAAAATTATGAATAGAAGGGATTCATCTCTGAAGGTGAATCCCTTTTTTGCAAACTGTAAATTTGTAAACATACCCTATATATATGCAAATGCAAAATTACAGATTGTTTATTCAAGCAATTTTTTCAACTAATATTATTTAAAAGGGCTTTTAGGAGGCTTTAATATGAGTGTGGAAAAGGGAAAAAAACACCAAGATAAACTAAAAACATTAGGTTTAAACATTGCGTATGAAAGAAAACAAAAAAATATGACTCAAGCAGAGCTTGCTGATGCTATAGGAATAAGTAGAACTCACATGAGTAATATTGAGGCTCCAAATGCAACAAAGTCGGTTTCTGTTGAAGTTATTTTTGATATTGCAGATGCATTAAAAATCAATCCATCAAAACTAATGGATATGAAAAAGGAGTAAGAATTATTATGAGGGTAGTCTATTCAGATGTTCCACCTATAAAGAGGATACCTGGAGCAAAATCTTTAATAGAATTGTTTAATGAAAATATTGAGAAAGCGGATGAAGTTATTATTGCTTCTGGATATGGTTCTCAAGGAGGAATTGAAAAACTTGGGGAATTAGTAGAAGCATCTTGCCTAAAACACATAGTCGTTGTGCTTGGAATGTATGGTATAGAAGGAATACCTGAAAATATATATAACATTTCTAGGCGAATAAATTCTATATGGATGAAAGATAATATTGGTGAAATTCGTTTAGTTAAATCTTTAAAATACCACGGAAAAGTCTACGTTTTTATAAAAGATGATAAACCTTTTGCAGCTATTATTGGCTCCCATAATATGAGCGCCCTAGCAATTGATGCAAATAATCGACGTCAATATGAGTTGTCTTGTTTTACGGATGATGGTATTGAGTGTGATGAAATATATGAACATGTTAGAGGTTTAATAGATGAACCTATATCTTTTAATATTCAGGATATGACTGATATTAATATTATTAGGGAGAAAAACCATAAGCTGGATAATGTGGAATTTGTAAGCAAAGTATCAGAGTTAGAAGTACAGAAGACAAAAGATTCATTGGTAAATATAAAATTTGAATTGCCACTAAAGGTTCCTGGCATGCCAAACACATCACAAGAATTCATGGGTTCAAACATTAATAAATGCTACGCAAAGGGAAGAGAAAATAAAAGAACAGGAGCAATAAAAGAGCGTGGTTGGTGGGAAACAGAAGTAATCGTTGGGACAGGAATAACTAACGATATTAACTATCCTGAAAAAGACACACCATTTATTGCAATTACAGATGATGGCTGGCAACTTACGATGCACGCTAGCGGTGATCACAAAAAGAATTTTGAATCACATTATGACCTGAAAATATTGGGCTATTGGCTAAAAGGCCGTTTGGTAGCTGCAGGAATAGTTTCACCTGTAGATAGTCCTAGCAAAGACTTAGAGAAAATAGTAGATAAGCCAGGACAATATGATTTGTGTAAAGGTGTTATTACTTATCAAAAATTGTTAGATTATGGAAAAACAACTTTAACATTGCAAAAGACATCTATTCAAAAAGAAGATCGCGAAGGAAATTTGAGAGATGTATGGCTATTATCTTTTTTACCTAACTAAAGAGGACATACAAAATGGGATATTTAGAAAAATATATTGAAAATCTAAAAAATAGAGGAGATGAAGATATTGCTGATTCTGTTAGCGATACAGCTAATGATTTTGCAGTAGATTATCTTGATAAATTTACATTTACTGAACATGAAGTTGGACTACTATTTGGAAATGTCCAAGCGGGAAAAACAGGTCAAATGTTAGGTATACTATGTGCAGCTGCAGATAGAAGCTTCCCAGTATTTATTGTTCTTACAACTGACAATGTTGCACTACAAAAACAGACTTATGATCGAATTGTCAAAGACTTAGCACCATGCGAATTTTGCATATGTGGAGAGGCTGATATACAAAAATTTATCGATAATGCTTTAGCGCAACCTGCAGTAATTGTTTTAAAGAAAAACTCTAAAGTCTTATTACAATGGAGCAATGCTTTGGCTTCTTCATCTTTTGTAAAGGGCAATGCATTATTAATAATAGATGACGAGGCAGATGCAGCATCATTGAACACATTAGTAAATAGTAATCGGGTATCCACTATCAATAAAAGAATTACAACTATCAGAGACGCATCTATTGGCAGCATTTATTTACAAGTAACTGGTACTCCACAGGCAGTATTTCTGCAGACAAAGGTTTCGGGCTTTAAACCTGCATTCACAAAATTTTTTAAGCCTGGTAAAAAATACTTAGGTGGAGATTTCTTTTTTGGAGATGATAAAAAGTCTATAAGATTTATTAATGAAAAGAGTAGTGCTACTGACGATGATGCGGATGATATGTTTGATGCATTCATTCATCACCTACTATGCTCAGCTCAATTTAATCTAACCGGCAAAAAAGTGTGCAATTTTGTGATACATCCAGGTGTTAGAAATGAATCTCATTCAAACGCCAAAAAACAAATTACAAGTATTATCTCTAAATGTAGAAGTATAAAAGATTCTGCAGAGTATAAAGAAATAATAAAAATTGAATATGATAAGCTTTTGCCAGCAAACGGTCCAAAACAGCCGTTTGAACAGATATTAGATAAAACAAAAGAAATTCTTGAAAGTGAAGATTTAAAAATACTAGTAATGAATGGTAGCCACGCAACAGTGGAAGATACTGAATATAAAAGTGGCTACAATATAATTATAGGTGGCAATATTTTAGGTAGAGGAGTCACATTCCCTAAATTGCAAACTATATATTACACTCGTGTTGCAAAAAAACCTCAAGCCGACACAATGTGGCAACATTCCAGAATGTTTGGCTATGATCGTGACCCAGGCATGATGGCCGTATTTATCACTGAGCATTTATATAAACTATTTATGGATATAAATGAAGGTAATAATTCGATGATTAGACAGATTGAAAAGGGCATCGATAATATTCAAATCATATATCCTGAAGGATTAAACCCAACAAGAAAAAACGTTATCGACAATAGGAGCATTTCATTATTGACAGGTGGTTCAAACTACTATGCTGATAATCCTACCAATGATTCAGTGGAAGCTATAACTACAATGTTGTCTCCATTCGTAGGAGAATCATATTCTCAAGTCGGTCTAATATTTATAAATCAATTATTAGACCATATTATTCCTTCTGATGACTTTAATCTAAAAGGTTTTATCGCTGTAATCAAAGCCCAATTAGCAAATAACCCATCAGCTCAGGGAATATTAATAGTCAGAACAAATCGTGAAGTTACACAAGGAACGGGTTCTCTTTTATCACCTAATGATAGAGAGCTTGGTGAACAATTTAATGACAAAGTAGTATTAACAATGTACCAAATATCTGGGGCTCACGGATGGGCACAGGACAATGTATGGGTACCAAACATTAAATTACCTGGAAATCTTAATTATTATGACATCTAATTAATCCAATATTTATTGAATATAATTAATTATTTTTTTTAGACTAGGTAAATTGGTATTGTTAGGAGACAAACAACTATGAATAAATTTTTTGCATTACGAATTTCAGATCCAACAAGCTCAGGCGTAGTTAATAAATTAAAAAATAGTGATGAAGACATAACAATATCACAAATATATCAATTTAAAGATGAATTAACGGTAGGGACGTATCTATTTATACAGTTAGGTGGAGATAAAGTATCTTGGGATAAAGGTTTAATAGGTCTAGCATCTATAACAAAAGGTCCACATAATGAAGGTTATGATAAATCAGATCCCAAGTATTTTGAAATAGATGTTAAAATGATTCTTCGTTTAAACAATGCTATAAAAAGGTCTGACTTTGTATATTATCCTAATGCTTACGATGCAGGAGGTATAGGTCCAAATACAAAAGGTGAACCTAATCAACCAATTAAATCATTAAATACAAAGCATGCATATACTTTATTAAGAGCTATGGCAGATAGACAAATCGATATAGCAGATACAATACATAATATATTTGATGAAGATGTGTGTGCTGAGATATTTGGTGATATACCAATGTTTTTTGAAAAGTCGATAAGCTATGATGATTTTCAAACAAATAAATTAGCAGATATATCAACATATAAAGAAGCTTCTCTTGAGCAAAGAAGAAAATATTTCCAAGAATGGATGGTACATCAGATAAGACCAGATACAGGTAAACATTACACAACAAAAACAGCTGGAAATTATGCTTCTTCATTAGCAAATGACGCTTCAAAATTAGAAATGTTAAATATCGAAAACACAAATTTATTTCATTATATTATATATGCAGAATTTAAAGATATTAAAGCCATAATAGAAAGCTGTCCTAATTATAAAGAAGTTGATGAAAAGAATAATAATACATTTAGGAATGCCATTCTTAAATACAGCGAATATCTAGATTCTTTTTCTGTGAAACAGGAGAAAAAAACTTGTGTTGATATAAAACTGTCTCCAAGAAATACCAAACGCTACCCATTAAATTTTATTTTATATGGAGCACCTGGGACAGGAAAAACATATTCTACCCCTGAATATGCTGTTGCAATAATTGAAGATATTGCAATAGAAGAGCTTGGAGATTATGATGATACATTAAAAAAGTATGAAACATACTTAAAGCATGACCAAATCGTATTTACAACATTTCATCAGAATTATAGTTATGAAGAATTTATACAGGGATTACGACCTGATGTTGATTCAGATACACTTGCATTTATTCCAGTTGATGGATGTTTTAAAATGATTGCAGATGATGCTTTATCTCATCCTGAGCAAAGATATGTATTTATTATTGATGAAATAAATAGAGCAAATATTTCAAAAGTTTTTGGGGAATTGATTACTCTCATTGAGGAAGATAAAAGATGGGGCGAAAAGTATCAAATGTGTGTAAAACTCCCTGAAAATAATGAACTTTTCACAATACCTAACAATCTATATATTGTTGGAACAATGAATACTGCAGATAAATCTATTTCGTTAATAGATGTAGCATTACGACGCAGATTTGACTTTATTGAACTAACACCGGATTTGGATTTGATTCATGATGAAGTAATAAAAGATGTTCTATATAACCTAAATAAGTATTTAGAAGAACAGCTTAAAAGTTCTGATTTATTAGTTGGACATTCCTTCTTTATAGATAAGACAGAGGAAGATCTCCCACGTATTTTTAATAATTCTATTATTCCATTACTATATGAATATTTTTATGATCAAAAATCCAAAGTAAAAAAGGCTTTAGAAGAATCTTTAAAGGTTTTGGATGATAAGGTAACTATTATAGATAAAAAAATGGGTAGATTAAAAATTGAATTAAAAGATGATAATAAATAAACATGAAGAATCTGTAATAAAAAATGAACAATTACCATTTTCTTGGAGAAGTGAAGAAGCGCTGTTAGATTTAGAAACATTTCTTGAATATAATTGGGAGCAACGTAAACTTTTTTACCAAGATGACAAAAATACAAAGCAACAGTTCTTAACCTTCTTGAGTCATAATAATGTAAGAACAAATCAATATATTGGAACAATAATGTTTAATGGTGAGCAACTAAATATATACCCTAAAGTTTATAAATCATTAGGCGATACAATGGATTTCAGACACCTAATGAAAAACCTGATTTGGTGGCTGGGTTATTGTAAGAAAGCTGACTATCCTTTTATTTCTATTGAGTCAGCATCAGAAGAATCAACCAATATAAAAGATTTACTAGAGACTCTTTACATTAATATTGTTAAGTCAGAAATAGACTATGGTTTGTATTATCAATATGAAGATGAAACAAATACTTGTAAATTTATAAAAGGAAGACCTGATTTAGTAGATTATTATCTTCATCAGCTACCAAGGGGAGACATAAACACAGTAAAATGCACTTATTCAGAATATAAATGCAATAACCGTGTTAATCAAATCATTAAATACACATGCAGATCAATATATCCGTCTGCTTCACGAAAAAATAAGAATAAATTAAATATTATCTTGGCAAAATATTCTGAAGTAGACGATATTAAATGTACTCCATATGATTGTGATACCGTACATATTAATGAGATACATAACAAATATAGATATATCATTAATCTAAGTAAGCTATTATTATCTAATGCTTCTTCCTCAACGAATGATGGAAATATGAGTAATTATTGTTTCTTATTCCCTGCAGACGTTTTGTTTGAAGGATTTATTGGTGGATTTATAAAGGAATTAGTTAAGGAGTATAAAGGAAAAACTCACTTACAAAAAAGTGATATGAGCCTTATAAATAATATTGCTTATAATGGTGTAAAGCTGAATCAATCTGCTTTTGTTATGAAGCATGATATATTTATCGAAATCGATGGTTTAACTTATATACTTGATACAAAATACAAAGTTATTCCAAGGTTTGAAAACTGTAAAGATATAAATAAATTTGGACAGATGCTTACAAAAGCTATTAGTCAAAATGATTTATATCAAATCTGTGAGTATGCGCGGAAAAGAAAAGTTTCAGATGTATATTTATTATATCCGATGTATATGAATGAGGAACCTGAGTCATCGTATCCCATCGCTTATAGTGAAGGAGACGGAGAAACAATAAATATACATTTCATTAGATTGCCATTTATTTATCAAAACTCAAAAGAAAAAACAGAAGAAGATTTAAGGAAAATATTAAAAAAAGAATTGAAGTTAATGTGATTTTTGTATATTTGATATAATAATCCGTGGTGAATATATAAAAATAGTTTATTATTCTAACTTGAGGTGGCACTGAAAAGTGTAGACAATTATTATTTAAAATAAGGGATATTTTTGCCTTATAGGAGGTTTATAAATGGCTAATAACGATAATCTATTGGCTCTTACACCTGAAACAAATAGTTATTATGTTAATTATCCCAGAGATTTTGTTCCTTATGGAACTATTTCTAATGTTGACAAATTTGAATCTTTTGAGTTTGCATATGACATGTCTTATGGGAAAAAAGGTGCGCATAGAGCCCATCGATCAGGTGGTTCGAATGTACGAGCCATGGGTGAAATATTTATAAATGCATTTCAGGGAAAACTAGCTGAATATGCTTTATATCGCTATTATGAAAAAAAGAATATCTATATGAAAAAACCAGATACATCGGTATTTAAGCTAGGGCAATGGGATAGTTTTGATTTAGAATGTCAAGGTAAACATATATCAGTCAAATCTACCAAATCATATGGGAATTTATTACTATTGGAAACTGCAGATTGGAATGATGAAGGTGAATATAAACCTAATAAAGAGAGTGGTGCATCAAAATACGATTATACAGTATTAGTTCGTTTTAAACCGGATGGCGAAGATTTAATGAAGCAGAACAAACTATTATACCAAAAGGACGAAGAAATACCTGAAGATATAAAAGACATTCTGATTGAAAAAATAAGAAATGTAAACTGGACTTATGATTTCCCTGGATTTATCTTTTACACAGAATTGGTAAAAATGATAAGAGATAAGCAAATACTTCCAAAGGAAGCTATGCTTAATGGAAGTACAAAGATGGATGCAGAAAATTATTATTATCAAACCGGCAAAATGCATCCACTAAGCGATAGTTTTACTTTAACTGAAAGAACCGAAACTGAGCATTCTAGCGATTTGTTTGAACGTGAATGCCCAGAATGTGGTAAAAAGTTGCATCAAAAAAATAGTTCTTTCATAGAATACTGGGAATGTGATTGTGGCTATAAAGAACCAATTGAGCTATAGCCTTTCCCAAAAGAGTTCTTAAACATTTCGTGTATTAAAATAAATCACATTAACTCGATTATATTTTTTTCCAGAAGCATCCTGTAAAAATATTGTTTTTGCAGATGCACGTTTAGTATTATCGAATTTATAGGTTTTTATATATTTAGAATCAACAAGGGCTTTGAGATAGTCTTCGATATATCTCATAAGCCTTTTTTCTTTTGCAATTTTTCCCTTTTCAGTAGCAGGAAATGAGATTTTTAAATCATACATCATGTCGCTTAGATTAATACTCCAATTGATTTTCTTACCATTTAGATACATGGATCTACAATAGTGTATCTTAGAAAGAAGGTAGTATTTAATCATTAATCCCTCTTTAGTATGCGGCATAGGCAAAAGATCCAGCTGTTTTTGCTGTTCCTTATTAGGTAACGCCAGTAGAGGAGTTGCCATTTTGGAGAATCGGCTTGCCTGATTAAAGTAAAATGATGAAGCATTTTGATTAAACTTAAGCGAAACTCCATTTTTTATCATCACTTTTTCAAAAGTATCTTCTTTAAGCAAAAAGTGAGATTCCTTATCATCTTCAAAAGGAAAAACTATTTCCCTGTTAATCAAACTATCTATTGTCTCTATTACCTCTTTTTTCAAAGGTGATTTTGAATCAAAATAGTCCTTTCCAGATAGAAGTCTAAGAATATCCAAATATGTAATGTTATACTTACCGCTTAAAACGAACGAACTTAATGCATCCAAGACCATTACATCAAAAAAGTCTGGCATGGTCTCATTTCTAAGATTTTTGCTCTTTATTAAAAACCAGCCATAAACGGATCTATTAAGATATATATATGCTGTAGGGTCTACTTGTTTTATAGTAGGCTCGTAGTTTCTAAAATAATCATCTATAAACTGGTTTCTTTCCTGAACTGTTTTAAGATGAGTATATTCTATCATCATATTTACGCGGTCCATGGCAAGTAAATACTCTGTAGAATCAGCTGTATATTCAGGATTGGCGTTTATCCAGGCTTTAAGCAAGAATAAATCTGTTTCGCTATAAAGCAGAATACAATTTGCCACAGAATCACCATGTCTCCCAGCACGGCCTACTTCCTGATAGTAGTTTTCTATAGAACGTGGAAGACTATAGTGAATTACATATGTTACATCCCTGCCATTTGGCTTATCTATACCCATTCCAAAGGCAGAAGTTGCAATAACACATGATAGTTTGCTTTCATCATTGAAGAACTTGCTTAATGTGGTAGCGTTCTCCTTACGTTGACTTAACGAGTCTTTTTCTTCAGCCTCATCTTTTGAAATACCATAGTATTTACCACAGATAATCCCTTTTGAAGACAAATTATCGTATAAATCTCTAACATTTTTCTTGGTATTGCAGTATATAATGCCAAGCTCTTCTTTATGCTCTAAAACATATTTATAAATATACTCTGGCTTCTTTGTCTCACTGCATCTATGGGTTAAGAGATTTAAATTATCTCTAATCATTTTCCCAACAAATAAGTTATTGTCTTTATTATCAATAGAAATGTTTAACCCAAGAAGCTTAATTATATCTTTAATAACATGGACAGTAGCAGTAGCAGTAAAAGCAGCTATAATAGGTGCAACTTTACAATAGGTATCTATTGTTGTCCTAATCATACTGTAAGTAGGTCTAAAATCATGTCCCCATAAAGAAACACAGTGAGCTTCATCTATAACAATGAAAGAAACCTCTCTATCTACAAAAAGGTCTTTTGCCAATGGGCTAGTAAATCCTTCTGGAGAAATAAATATGATTTTATAATTTTCTGGATGTTCTTTAAAAGTCTTAATTGCTTCCCCGTCTGACTGGCTATGTAAAGCTATTGCCTTTGCTTGGATTTTTGCATTACTTAGATATTTATTTATTCGAACACACTGGTCAGTCATTAAGGAGATGATAGGCTCGATAATAATAGTGGAATATCCATTTTCAGCCATAACAAGGGCAGGCAATTGGTAACATAGTGATTTTCCAAAGCCTGTCCCAAGAACAGATAGAGTATCCTTACCATCTAGTATTGCTTTAATAATGTCTAATTGATGCTCTCTAAAACCTTCAAAATGAAAATATTCATCTAGAAATTCTAATATTTGCTTTTCGGTAAATTTTTGTTTTTTCATATTTCAATTCCTTCTTAGAAAAGTATATATCACAAAATCAAATTTTAAAAGGGGATTATGTTCTAACTAATATCGTGTAATCGCGCAATTACAAAGGGTTCACAAAAAAATAAAAAAACGTCATTAAATAATAAGACAGCTTGCGCTGTTAATTTATTTTTAGAATAGATAAAAAATCTATATTAAATTTTTGACTGCTTGCGCAGTCATATCTTTTTTTAGAAAGATTAATACTAATAACAGAAAGGTGAAATACTATGACAAACATTATTTCAGAATCAGTAAGAGGCATTCAGTTAGCACCAATTGATGATGTATTTTTGAGAGATCGAAAGGTTTTCCTAGTAGGCGAAGTTAATGATCAGTCTTGTGATGAACTCATCAAGCAACTTTTATTTATGGAAGCAGAAGATAATAAAAAGCCTATTACACTTTTTATTAATTCTCCAGGCGGTAGTGTTGGCGCTGGTCTTGGTGTATATGACACAATCCGTTTGCTTAAAAGTCCAGTTCGCGCTGTTGTAACAGGTATTGCAGCAAGCATGGGAAGCATCATTTTACTAGCATGTGATAAGGACAACAGATTAATGTTACCTAGTAGTAAAGTAATGATTCATGATTGTAGCTGGAGCAAGCGTGAAATGGGTGGAATGAAACCATTTGAAATTGAACAGGAACTTAATGATCTTAAAAAGACAAATGAAAGACTTATTTCAATTATTGCGGAGCGTACAGGAAAGACTATTGAGGAAGTTTCCAAAGTAACGATGTCAGATAGTTACTTTAATGCTGAAGAATCAATAGAGTTTGGCCTAGCTTCTAGAATAATCGATTCAGATTGTTTAAGTGAAATACTGAAGAAGGATAACTAAATATGAAAGGGGTATGAAAATGAAGATACTAATTATAGAAGATACTGCATTAAAATTTGCTTCAATCAGTAGAGTTTTAAAGAATGCAGGATTCATAGAAATTGATAGTGAAAAGAACCTTGAAGATGGTCTAAAAACCATTGAATCAAGTGTAAAATCAGATGATAAATATGGTGTAATTATCACAGATATGTGGTATCCAAGAGAAGATCTTGGTCTAGAGGAACCGTGTGGGTTGGAACTTGTTGAAACTGTTAAAGCGCGTGGCTACGATATCCCAGTTATTATCTGCTCCAGTCAACAGTACAGATGTGAAAATGCCTTAGGTGAAGTCTTATATAAAGAAAATGAAGACTGGAATAAAGAATTACTTATCAGCCTTGTGAAGAAGGCTTACAACATCAACAAAACGAAAGGGGAAAACAATGAATAGAAGTGATAGATATAATAAAAGGTATTTAGGGGAAGAATTTAGTGTAAGCAATGATACTTGGGCCACTCATTTAAATAATAATGATTTAATAGTTGGAAGTTCAGGCTCATCAAAGACCGGTTCTCTTGTTTATCCTCAACTTAAATCATTACAGGATTCCAGCCTTATTGTAGTAGATACGAAGGGACGCTTGGAAAAGATGTTTAGGGATGAGCTCACGGAAAAAGGTTATAAGGTAAAGGTACTTGATTTTGTAAATCCTGAAAACAGCTGTAAGTATAATCCATTGTCTTACATCAGAAAAAATAAAGATGGAAGTTACCGAGAACAGGACATAGCCAAGGTGGCTGCTGCACTTATTCCGGACTCTGCATATACTGAAGTTTTTTGGCCTCGTAGTGCCAGAAGATATTTGGAATTTTTTATTGCATTTGTACTTATGAAGCTGCCTGAAACACAACACAATATGTCTGAGGTTGCAAAGTTTTATGCCTATTATGTAGGCGGTGGTGATAATAGTGAATACGTTAATAAATTTATAAGGCATCACCAAAATTCTTTAGTGGCCAAGCGTCATGCACAAATATGCGGGGAGAAAACAGCAGACAAAACAAGGGCAAGTATACTGACATTTGTATCGATGGCACTTGCGCCCTTTGAATACGCTGAGTATGAAGAATTATTTAAATATAGATATGAAAGAAGATATGAATACAAAATAAATTTTGGAAATGATAAGGATGACGACGAATGGGATTATGTAGATGAGGATTTGTGGGACAAAATCGACGAAGAGGATGATGGTATCCTTACATTATGTGATGAGGTGGTAGACATAGCCTCTCTTGGCAGAGAGAAAACAGTATTGTTTTTAAATATTTCTGATTGTGACCACAGTATGGATCATATTGTAAATCTGTTTTATACACAAGCGCTTCAGACACTTATATCAGAGGCAGATGCAAATCCTGACGGACAGCTTAAAGTTCCTGTAAGAATAATCATGGATGATTTTGCCTCATCAGCAGTTATTCCTGATTTTGACAAGATTATTTCGGTAGTCAGAAGCCGAGATATTTGGCTTACCATGTGCATTCAGTCTTTTGCACAGCTGGAGTCGTTGTATTCACACACTCAGGCACAGACAATTATCAATAACTGTGACCACATTGTTTATCTTGGAAGCAATGATTTGGAGTCGGCTCAATTTATTGGAACCCGAGTTAACAAAGCTCCGGAGACCATTCTTTGTATGGATAGAGAATCTGAATATCTTCTAGAGTCAGGTAAGCTGGGCAGACTTATTAAGAAGATTCCTTCTTATGGCTTTAGTCCAGAGGAGGAATCTGAGATAGAAATTGGCGCATAGAAAGGAAGTTTCAAATGGAACAAAGAATGACTGCGAAATACATATTTGATTCGTTACTAACCAATTACGATAACGAACTGGTTATTAAAAAGTATAGCTGGCTAAGAAATAAGGTAATAAATGGCGCCATAAAACAGGGGCGCCCTAATGTATGCACGGAGCTATACATAGACCTCGAAGAGGCGGTTAAAGCAAAGCAGATTGATGATGTGGGCTTCGAGTTGATTTACTATTATTTGAAGTTCCTATCAGGAAGATTTCTTTTTGTAGTAGACCCGAATTGGGATTATGAATATGTAATTACCTTTACCTTTTGTTGCTACATAAATTCAAAGCAGTTAGCTATGGCAATAAAAACTATTGAAGAAGTTCTGGAAATCTTGCTACCAGATTATAGTAAGTATATCAAAGTAGGCACTGAAATTTGCGAGCCATTTAGCCATACATTTCGGAAGACCAATTTAAAGGTTAAAACAATGAATGAAAGGTTAACTTCTGATGAGCAATTAAAGGTTATTAAAATAGTTGTGGGTGATTTATCGACGCTTTCAGTCTCACCAAATGATAAGGATGATTACTTCCGATACGTTTACATCTTTCGCTCCTTTGGAATGAAAGTGTTGACTCTTTGCAGCAGAGATGAAGATTTATACAAGAATACCATGAATATGGCATCCAAAGACTATGAAGTATATAAAAACTGTACAGTGAGGGATTATGATTATTGCCTGTGGGCATTTATAGCGATCATTATCAGGCAAATGATTGCAGAAGAGTCTTGCAAGGACATCGAAGGACTTAGTAAAATTTATGAAAAAAAAACAGTTTGCTGATAAAATTGGTTTTGGAGGTCGAAAAATATGGATAAAAAGAAAATATATGCACCAATGGTTGTAGAACACAGTGCACGTAGTTCAATGACGCGTGATGAAATAGAACAGCGCCCTTTGGCGCACTTATATAGAATCAAGGGTAAGGCAAAGGGCTATGAGATTTTACCTGAAGAATGTGTGATTTTTTCAAATCTAGAAAACAACGAAAACCTTGTGGCAGATATGGACCAGTTTTCGAAGGAATTTGAGGTATATCAGGAACCAGAGTATGAAATAGAGTTTATCAATAGCTTTATTGAAAGAAGGCTGGATGAAGTTGGTGGGCCTGTATATTCAAGAAAATTGCAATTATATTTTGAAAAATACAATGATGAGTACAGATGTATGTCTATATATCATATGGATATGCATAACTTATCTTTTGAGCATCATGCGGATGAAACTATTAAAAAGAAATGTAAGGGCTCGTTTATTAATATGGTAATTGTGCTTTGTGAGGATGAGAACGGTTATAAATTTCCGTGGTATTTCGGAACCCCTCCAAGTGATAAATGCTATGCCAAGGGCGCAACCCCATACGAAGCCTTAAAGCGCCTACGTAGGAACTATGAGTTGATGGAAGGAAATGTACTGCGCAGACCGGAAGGACAGTGGGACAAGGTTAAATGGTTTGATGCAATTAATTGCTATGCCGATACAAGCCTTATAGGTCTTAGTGATATTTGATTTGAAAAAAGGAAGAACAATTATGTTTGAACACTTTGAAATAATAGATTTTAGAAGAAGAAAGTTTGAAGAAAAATGTAAAAACGTCCTTCGTAAATTTTACGAAGGACGTTTTTGTATCCATGTATAATGTGTACATGCTTAATGATAACTTATTTTTCTATTAAGAAAGGGAAAAATATTATGACAAATACATTTAAGAACGACACTTTAGAAAATAAGATTGAAGTTTTAAAGGAAATCAACGCTGAAACAGCTGGTTGGGGAATCAACGAGTTGTTAATGGAAAACTGTGACTACTATAGCTCATGGCATATGAATCATATGGATGAAACATATGCGAAGCTTGCTAAAGCTTATAGTTACGAAGAACTAGTCGAAAGACTAAATGAATAAAATATAGTGAGGTACTTACATATGGAAAATATTAAACCTAGGGAAATGAATGTTGCAAGAACAGGACAAAGAACATTTCAGATTAAAACAGTTCTTTTTGAAGAAGAATTTGCAAACCAGGAAACAATTGATAAAACACTAAATGGTCTAGCTGATGTGGTGATGGGGCAATTGAAAAACCAAGAATATATACCAGCAGATGCTGAAGTGACAAATCTTCAATCAAGTCAGCTAGATGATAACAACGTGATGATATCCATCGAATGGGATACAACACTGAACACATCGTACATCATTTGCGACACATTAGATGCTGTAATAACAACAGCCAAGCAAATGAAGCCGATTGCAAGCGTCTTTGAAAATCGTAATCTTACAGTTTACAAGAATCTGATGACCAAAGATTATGCTGTTGGTTTTTCATTGCCAAGTGATGCAAATCAATTAAAAACATTAAAGGCAACCTTGATTCACCTCGGCGATTACGACCAAATCCGAGTGCAGGAATTTGTAAATTTTGCTCCAGAGTATTTATCTGAGCACGGTAAATTAATATGTAACGATTTGTTCATGTTAGCTGAAATATAGAAAGGAAAGATACTATGAAAGCTATTGATAAACTTTTTAGTGATTATGATTTGGAACCAATGGATAATTTGGAACCATGGCATCATGCAAATCCGGCGTATGATGAATTTGAGAAGAATGCATATGGCGGAAAAAGCTGTGTCTTGGCGGCCCAAGTTGCAGTTGATCCTATTAATGGGGAAGCAGATGTAGATAGCAAAGAATTTATTCAGGCTATTAAAGATAAAAAGTTTGATGTTTATTATGACTTTGAGACGCTATATGCTGGGGATATATTTGTTGTATTAAATGAGAAAGTAAGGGACAGCGAATTAATAAAACGAATTCAATGTATTGGACTTTCGGTTCTATATAACTCAAGTTCTAATGTCGTTTGTAAGCATTCAATTACAATGATTGGTGTTGGTGATACAGAAGAATTTTGGATTTCAGGAAATGATTTTGTAAATCTTCTAGACCAGCCTCAGCGAGCAAAGGAATTAGAGAATAAGCTTTTTGAGGTTCCATGTGATCGATATTGGGGAAATGACCCTGATGAGGAATGGGACGAATACCCTGTTTGCTCATTCGATGATGAATGTTCTGACGAAGACGATTATTGGGATGAAGATGATGGTTTTGATGAAGAAGAATATACGGAGGTGAAAGAATGAGTGACTGGGGAACAGTAGTTTTTCTATATGATTATGAGTGGGACTTCAAATGGGATTTTTGGAATGAAGATGGTGAAGCTGAACGCGAAAAAACACAAGGAATAATAGTAAAGCACTATGACGCTACTGGAAAAAGTGGAATAGTAAAACATGCATATTATGGCATGAGATACTTTATGGAAAGATTTGATCATTCAAGCTTGGATTTATATGACCACTATAGAACAGGAAGAACTTCGAATCTAACAGAGATTAAAACGGCATTTGATGTTTTCATGGATCAAGGAATCATTGATTTGGGGGTAGATTCAGTAGAACATGTTATCAAAAATTGGGGAAGAAATAAAAAGAGATATGAAGAAAAACCTAGCGAATTGAAATATGATTTATTTGCCGGAGATGGAACCAATGGCTATTTCTATATATATTTTAGCGGCAAGCCTGAAACTGGATACTCACTGAAATACACCTACGTACTAGGAAATGACCTTCATGATATTCAACATGCCTTTAAAAATGCTTGTGGTGGTGAGAGTGATTATAAGAATAATATAGATGAAATCGATAAGGCAATTAAGTTCTTTGAGGAAAATGGAACTTTAATAACCGCAGAGAAAGATGTGAAATATATTGAAAATAGGGGGACGACTATAGTGCAACAAGCAATGGAAAGAAATTAGTTACATGGGACTTCGTAAATATTACGAAGTCTTTTTTTTGCCCTGATACAATGAATATATCAAAGATAAGGAGCTGCATCCTGCAATGATTTGATCAAGCAGCTTCTTTATGTAGATGAATCAACGGGCTATGGTCATGTGATTAGACTATTAAAATCGGGACAATCATTACCAAAGAAAACTGCATCAGAAAGGGGATAAAATGATTTATATTACAGGTTGATGAATAATGAGGTAGTAATTATGTAAAAAAAATAATAGTTTGGTTGTTTATTTGGTGTTTCATAATATGAAATTAGCGGAATAATCTTTTGGCTGAGCATATTATAAAGAAACATGTTTATTCATATTAGCGTCATAAAAGGAGGATTATTATGGCAGAGTTAAAATGTCCACATTGTGGTCAGGCATTTACAGTTGATGACACAGAACTTAGTTCTATCATACAGCAGATAAGGGATAAGGAATTTGAAAAGGATTTAACTAATAGGGTTTCTGAGAATTTGGATCTTGATAAAGATACAGAGAATAAAGTACATGATAAGTTTATTCTATCGGGTAGAGGAGGAAATGCTTCGGGTTATCCGCTTGATGATGATAACTTCGTAGTTGTTGCTGGAAGTAAAATTTCCAAGGACGTAACCGAAGGATTTCAGGATGGATACATGGAATTAAGAGAGTCCTTAATGGAAGATGGCACTATTTCTAATGGTGTTTTCGTAAAAGATTATTTATTCTCAAGTTCATCAGCTGCAGCTGCTGTTGTACTTGGTAGAGTAGCAAATGGTCGAAAAGAATGGACGCTGCTCGACGGAAGAACATACGGTAAGTAAGGTCAAGTGTAAAGAGAGTGATATTTAGGCCTTAAATGAAAAAGCAACTGAGACCCCGTTTAATCTAGGTTTATTGAACCTTCTATCTGATTCTATTGATTAGGTATTAGTGATTTATGATGAATTGGTTGATGAATTGAAAAGATATAAAGAAGAAAATGCATCGTTGAACGCAAACTAAGAATCCAATTATGAAAGGAACTATAAATATGGAAAATTATATAATGCGCATTGAAGAAAGAACTGGCAAAACGGCGAAGGAACTTGTTGGTATGACTGATAGACCTGAATATTTCGACATCACATCGTTTGATGAGATTAAGAAGATTGCTGAAGGTGGTTTGTGTGTGACTAAGGTATCCGATTGCCTCAGCAAATTGATGAAAAGAGATGTGGCCTAGTATGAAGATGTTTGAGAAAAGTGATAAAACTGAAAAAGGCTCGGTTAGACAAATTTTGATTACATATCTACTCTGCATAGCAATGCCATTATCTGTAAAGTTTTGTGTGAAGCAGATAGATGCATACAATGCGCAGTACGATTCTCAGCAGCTTTTAGATATGTTAGATGAGAAGCGTTATGCCGAAAGGATGGAAGAACGTAAGCAGCAAGCAATTGCCAGAGAAAAAGAAAAACAGGAAATGGATGAAATTGTTAATAAAGTAATGGAAATGGTGAATGGCGAAAATGACTAAGATACTGAAAGTGATTAATATTATTTTTATATGGATAATTCTGTCGGCATTTATTTTAGGTCTTTGGTTTTGGCACGAAGCTAATATGGCAAAAGTTCATCATCAAATGATTGAAGATGCCTTAATGGGCATATCTTTTGATAGCTCAGAATCCTATGCCACTCTGAGAGAAGATTATCTTCCTAAGTTTGCCGATGAAGAAGTCTGGGGAGAATTGTTTCCGCCAGAACCAACATCTACACTAGACGGCAACACCGTACGACACATAGATGCACAGAAATTGGCACTGAGTACGGAAGAGGCGTATATTAATATGAGTAAGGAAGGCAACTTCGTAGCAAATCTTCGCGTGGCCAGCAACAGAGGTGTGCACTTTAGCATCTTTTTTGCGGGCACTGTTGATGAAGATGGTGTTAGGTTTACGAAGATGTATTAGATGCCATGATCATCGATTATTGGTAGTTTAATTTATAAAGGTTAAAAGAGAGGAAAGAAATGAGTTACATCGGAGTCGAAGTTGCGATTATAAAAATAAAGGATGAGTTTAAGGAAGATTTTGAGAATCTTTATTATTTTGGGGGATGAAAAAGTAAACAATGAAGAATTAAAAACATATATTGAGGATATTCTTGCAAAATATAAGGAAGAAAGGGGGATAGTGTTCAAAGACAGATAAAGCCCATATAATGGTGTAAATTCAAAAACTAAATAAAAAGAGCCAGGAGCTCATCTTTCAGTTAAAATTAAGTTACCACACAAAACATAATTGAAAGGATGAACACTATGGCTCAATTACATTTTACATTGGATTACGATTTTTTTGTAGGGCTTTTCTCTGAAAGCAAAGATGAAGCTTTTGGAAAGCTTATGGAAGCTTTGCTCAATCAGGTACTCTTAGCGGAATCTTCCGAACAACTAGGCGCGGAAAATTATGAACGTTCTTCTAATCGTTCTGATTATCGTAATGGTACTCGAACTAGGAGTTTAACTACAAGGATTGGAAAAATCGAATTACAGGTTCCAAGACATAGAAATGTGCCTTTTAAAACAGCTTTATTTGAGAACTATCAGCGCAATGAACAAGCTTTGATTTCTACTATGATGGAAATGGTTATTCAAGGTGTTTCAACTAGAAATGTAAAGAAAGTAACTGAAGAATTATGCGGGGAATCTTTCTCAAAATCTACTGTCTCTGAGATTTGCAAGGAATTAGATGTTCCAATCAAGCATTTCAAAGAGCGACTTTTACCTGAACACTATCCATTTATTATAGTTGATGCTATTTATCTTAAAGCTCGTGAAGAGCATAGGATTAAGTCTAAAGCATTATTTATTGCTATAGGAATCAATAATACAGGCCATAAAGAAGTCCTTGGTTTTGAAGTCTATGACTCAGAGAAAACAAACACTTGGAGAGACTTTTTTGAAGGCCTTAAAAGCCGTGGATTAAGAGGCGTTGATATCGTTATCTCAGATGCACACGCTGGACTTGTAGAAGCAATAAAAGAATGTTTTACCGGATCATCATGGCAACGCTGCCAAGCTCATTTTACAAGAAACATCATTGATAAATGCCCTAAGAAATATAGCACCGGCTTAGCTTCTGAATTAAGAGATATGTTTAATTCATCAACAATTGAAGAAGCCAGGCGCTTAAAATCAAGCATTTACGATGAATATCAAGATGTTGCATCAGAAGCTATGTCTATTTTAGATGAAGGGTTTGAAGACAGTATAACAATCATGGCCTTACCTTCAAAATATCGCATTGCTTTAAGGACTAGTAACATCATAGAGCGTGAAAATAGAGAAATAAGGCGACGTGAAAGAGTAATACAAATTTTTCCTAATACGGAATCAATCATTCGTCTTATTGGAGCAATTCTTTACGATGATCATAATGACTGGAGCGTAGCTCACAGGCTTTTTGATATGCAGGAGTATTACGATAACCTCAATAAAATACAAAAGGAGCTCATAAAAATGAGAGCGGCCTGAGGAATATTATTTTAGCTGAAAGATGAATTTACACACAAATATGGACTTGACTCAAAGACATGATTTCTATGGATGGTCATCGGTTCCTGGCGCTTAGAAGAGCAGAATATCCTGTTTTGTATAGGACAAGTGACTATTGATAATGTTATACTAAAGAAAATGTCAATAATCTCTGATTAAAAAATCTACAGCTCGGAGGAACAATAATGAACTACTTTGTTTGGAAGGCAACTACAAAAACAGAATGGGCAATTGTAGAAACTAACGTAAAGAATAATAAAAAATACAGTAATCAAATAATTAGCGTGTATCCATATAGCACAAAAGTTAATGAATCCAAAGAATATGTCTACGGAGGATTAGCTACATCAAAAGAAGAGTTAGATATTTTTAAAAAACTAATCTCTGACTGTGACTTTGTAGTAATTGATTCTGAAGAAAAAGACTATGATGTGGCCGAAGCATCATTGGCTGAAAATGTTGAAAAACTCGATGATTACATTATTGTTCGAAGCGAGTATGGGAAAATAGAATCTTTACACACTAGCTTTTCTCATCTTATCCGAAAGTATGGCAATGCTGTAATAGCAAAAAATCAAGATAAAAATATGCTTGATAATTTCGTTTCTAATAAAACCTTTACAGGTAAGGAGAATAGAACTCAGAATTGTTCAGTGATTCCTACACTGTTTAAACTAGATAAAAGTAGTGTGCGCATAAATGGAACAAAGATCATTATCCAATTTGAAAGAATATATGATGATAATGTTGTTTTAAAATACCTGAAAAAAGGTGCTGTTTTTAATGCTTTTCTACCTTATATTGGAGAAGATAAATCTGATACAAACACTACATACACATTTGTAGATAACTCAGGTAATGACATCTCCTTTGTCTTACCAAGCCAGATGTCTACAAGAATGCTATATTTGCAGTTAGATGAAATGCAAAAGGGATTTCTTACAGATATTGATACAAAAATCTATCTGATATTTAACAAGGATGCATCATACTCAAAAGGATATGTAAACTTTAACAATATGACCATTGATGATTTCAATCAATTGCAGATTACAGACGAAAGTGATGAATCCATTAAAACTATCTATTTATATGATGGCCAGATGGATTACACATTCAAATTTTCTTGTTATACAAAGAATCTACCTATACCAGCATTATCTGATGGACTATTTGCCTATGTAGATGGCTCAAGCTTAAAAACTGGTAAAGAAAAAGAATCATATGGCACAGGTGTAGTACTGTCTCAAAACAATACTGTTAGATTCTGCCATAGTGAAGGCGCTGCTAAAGGGTCAAATTTCATTGGGGAAGTTCAAGCTGTTACTGAATTATTGAAAGAACTAAGCAATATGTCTGATGAAGATACAACAGTTAGAATTTTCTTTGATAATACAGCAGTAGGATATTACCCACATGGTCTCTTTGATTGGAAAGAACAAAAAAAAGATGATGAGCATAAATATGTTGTAGCATACAAAGAAACTCTTGATAAATTTGTAGAAAATCATCCTAGCATAAAATTAGTATTTGAACACCTTGATGCACATTGTAAGATATTCGGAAATGAATTCGCTGATAGAATCGCCAAAGTCGAAAATACAGAGGTCGAAGATGACGAAGTGGCTCCAGGATATTTTGAAAAGAGAAAAATAGTGTGTGCCAACGAAGGGATATTTTCTGATAGTTTTAAGACAAAAAAATAAATAATATTGATGAAAGCATTGGCTTTAAACGTATAAAATATACAATACCACCACTTTGAGATAAATTTTAATAATTGTCTTGGAGTGGTGGTTTTTGTTTTTGAATAACATTTTCTGGAACAGAATATACTTGGAATAATTAAATTATGAATCTATCATGAATGCTAGGTCATTATTGGGAGGTAGAAGAAATGGCAAATATAAATGAGTTTAATGAATTATTAAATGAGATTCTTGATGAAAAATTTCCTAATACAATTCGATATGCAGTAAGTAGTGGAGACTATTGGCAGGATATCGTCATTGAATTGCGTGAGAATGGACAACAATTACGCTACAACGCTTATATAATAGAACGTACCTAACTGATGTTGATGGATATTATAAATACAGCCTTTTAGATGAGGAACTGATCAAAAAATATAATGAGCTTTATGCTCCTGCATTCAAGGAAGTAGTAGCCAGTTATGAAGAGGTAATGTCCTACCAGAATCAAAGATATGATTTCAGTAAGCCTGCCACAGTCACTAACCTTGCTTTTAAAGAAATACCTAACACCGCATTTATTAATGTGGGCTCATATTTTGAAATGGATTATGGTTTCGACCTAAACAATGTGGGTTACACCTATGTAGATCTTAATAGCGATGGTTCATTTGAGCTCATATTCGGTGTCATGAATGAGGTTCCCGATGGGGAATTTCCTTATGATTATTTTGAAAGAGCCTATACTTTAATTGATAATAAACCAGTTAGATTTATAGAAGGAGGAAGCAGAGTTCTTTTCTGGCTTGGAAACGACGGATACACTTATGAAAGCGGAAGTAGCGGAGCTGCTAATAGTGGAACTTGGAAATTGACCTTTAATTCTTCTAATATCGACAGTAACTGGGATGGTTGGGAAAAAACTGGATTCTCGAATGAAGCATTTTTAGGTGTTTGGGACAGTTATATTCATATTGACCATCCATTTGACGACATAGATTCGGAAGCAAACCTGTCTGATAATCAGATTACTACAGATGAATTTCAATCGTTGTCAAACGAATGGAATTCAAGACGTGTAGTGATAGACTGGCTCAGACTATCTGACTATTTATCAAATAATAAACTCTTATAGTATGTAGTTCCTTTATTGCTCATATTATTGAATATGTCATTTAACAATGTGTATAATGGTTATAATAAGATACATATTCACTGCAGAGTTAGTACATCGGTAGTACGTCAGCTTCCCAAGCTGAGGAGGCGGGTCCGATTTCTGTACTCTGCTTTATTCATAAGGGGGATAATATGGAGTTTAAGAGAATTTGCAAGGATTTCGATTTAAAGCTACTACAGCTAGATACTTGGGGAATGCTTTCACCAGATGAAATTGAAGAAAAGAAATCTAAAAAGAAAACTCTTCAAAATGACTATGAAAACAACATTATCACTTTACATGAGTTTGATTCATCAATAAAGACTCTTACTGAAGGACTAGAAATTCCATCAAAAGAAGATATTTTAGAACGATGTAAAGCTTTAAGATAGGAGATTTTATGGATAAAAAGAGTATAGGAAACAATATCAAGTTTTATCGTAAACATGCAGGCTTAACTCAGGCGGAGCTTGGAGAAATATTTGGTGTTTCATATGTGACTGTCTCAACCTGGGAATCAGGAAGAACAGCCCCAAGCACAGATATAATTGAAGGTTTATGCGTAGCCTTACATTGCCGAAAAGAAGAACTCTTAGGCTTTGGATATGCAGGCCGCGATAAGGATATACAAAAGAAAAAGCTCAATGAGTACTTTGATTCATTAAGCGAAGATAATAGGCATTTGCTTCTTGTTAGAGCAAAGGAACTTGTTAATATTGAAGCTGAGCAACACGGATATTATAAGAAGAATGCATCATAATCTAAGATACTAACCCCAAGGTAATAAAAACCTTGGGGTCTTTTAAAATATCCACAAAAACACTAGTAAATACAGTATTATATGTATATTAGGACTGACTGTTATTTTCCCGAATGTTGTAGGAACGCTGTCCGTAAGTTACAGTAATAACTATCTTCGTAAAATGGGAGGGGGATTAATGGAATCATTATTAGAGAGAATAACTGTAAACACACAGAATAGCGTAAGAATCGCATCTAACATTGGTATTATCTATATTGATCCTTTAGAAATCAATGAAGCCAGTCATGATGCTGATTTTATTCTAATAACCCATGACCACTATGATCATTTCTCAGTTGATGACATAAGTAAACTGGCTAAAGATGATACTATTTTGGTCGTTCCAGAAAAGATGGCTTCTAGTGCTAAAAATCTTAGTATTCAATTAGGCAATATTGAGACTGTACTACCCAAAAATCAATTTGTTTTCTCAGGTCTAAAGCTTGAAACCATTCCTGCCTACAATATTATTAAGCCATTTCATCCAAAGTCTGCAGGCTGGGTTGGATATGTTCTAGAAATTGATGGAAAGAGAATCTATATAGCAGGAGATACTGATGCCACCAAAGAAGCTAAAGAGGTAGACTGCGACATAGCTATTATTCCTATAGGCGGCACATATACTATGGATTCAAAGAAAGCTGCAGAGTATATAAATGAATTAAAACCAGAGGTTGTAATACCTGTTCATTATGGCAGTATTGTGGGCTCTGCAAATGATGCTACCATATTTAAGGACAAGGTAAATCCTACGATAAGTGTAGCAATAAAACTAGCATTCTAAAGAAATATGGAATGCAGGGGGATTATTATGAGTTATTATCTTTCAGATACAGAAGCAAAAGTAAGTAGAACAATAACAAATATAGTAAAAGAGTTGCCGGATACGGTAGAGGATTTTGCTAAGTATATGGAGTTCGAAAACCATAAGAAACTTAGCTATATTTATGAATGTATACGTAACATAAGACTTTTCTATCAGGTATTAGCAAGCGAATTAGGTATTGATGATATAAAAGCGATAGGACTAGTTCATTTGTCAAATTTAACCCCTGAAATATTGGACAAATACGTATCTTCTCCAAGTAAACCAAAAAGAATGTATGCTCAACCAGTAAGTCCTAATTCAACGATACGGTCTAGTAGAAAGACTAGCCTCTGGTTCTATTATGACTATTTGGTTTATAAGCGTTTAGTAGAAAACAATCCTGTTTTTGACTGGAAAAAAATAAATAAACCAAAGAAGTCAAAGAGGATTTCTTCACCAGACAAAGTTAGATTTACTGGTGACGCGAAGATGAAGACAACAATAGATGGTAAATACAGCATCATAAAAGAACGCAATCCAAATAGAGAAGAGAGTATGTTTGTATATCATATAAGAGATGAAGAAAAAAGCTCTTATTTTACAGACGAAAATGGTGAAATTCTTTCTATCATCCCTTATAAAGAAGCGAGAGAATTTGTAAAGAATCTCTATGCCAAGGACAAGAAATAAATAATAAGATTACTTATATATAAAGATTACTCGGAGATGACCAATGGATTTAATAGTTAAGCATTTCAACGAGCTTTCAACCATAGAACTATATGAAATATTAAAGACAAGAGCAGAGATTTTTGTAGTCGAACAGAACTATCCATATCAGGATTTAGACGATAAAGACCAAGATGCAATTCATATCTTCTGTTGGAATGATAATAATCGAGTGGCAGCTTGCCTCAGAGTCTTTTGGAAAGATGAAAATGAAGGTGTCACTCAAATCGGAAGAGTAGTGACATTACAACATGGTACTGGCCTTGGCGGTAAACTACTTCATGCTGGAGTAGAACTTGCAATCAACCTGTTCAAGGCAAAGAAGATTTATCTAGAAGCCCAGGAATACGCTAAAGGCTATTATGCTAGAGAGGGTTTTGAGGTTGTTTCAGAGCCATTCCTAGAGGATGGAATCCCTCACGTAAAGATGGAAAAGATTATCTAGAGGTATACTATGTTTTTCAAGAAAAAGATTGAAAAGAAAGCATATGATAAAACCACAAAGAAACCTATTATTAAAGCTAGCATATGTACAGGTGAGCAGGTAGCTGGATTTAGGGGTATTGCCACAGGCGCCTTTGAGGAAATAATGCTTATTAAAAGCCAAGAAGATTTGGCTGCATTTAAGGCAATGTATGATATTAAAGAAGAAATAGAAAAGATTTACTAGAGGAAGAATAATTATGTTTTTTATTATGGGAATAACTGATGGCCGCAAAGACTTTGACTTTAGTCAGACCATCATATGCGATAGTTGCGGAAAATATGGAAGATATCAGGTCTTCATGCTCTATACAGTTCTATCTCTTTTCTTTATCCCAACTTTTAAATGGAATAAAAGATATTATGTTCAGATGAGCTGCTGTGGCAGTATATACGAACTTAATCCTGAAATAGGTAAGCGAATAGCTTCAGGAGAAGACCTACAAATCAAGCCTCGAGATCTCACTAAAGTAGGCAATGGTAGAGGCTTCTTTAAACACTGCAATAACTGTGGCTATGAGACATCAGAAGACTTTGATTTTTGCCCTAAGTGTGGAATGAGGTTTTAAAAACACACCGTAGAAAAACTTAGAATAGATTTCATCTACATTTCACAGAGTTTCCACCGCACTAACGCACTGGAAGATTAATATAACATCATCGCAAGAGCGTTAATAAAAACTTTTTCATACGTCATTCTCCCCAAAAAGGCTGCCAATAAGGCAGCCCATTTTACTTCTTAGCGTTTTCAAAAATCTTTGATGTAGCCTTATAAACTACACTAGTCTTATCATTACCAAGTGATTTTTGAAGTTTATTATTGTAAGCAGATGCATTCTCGCAAGATGCAAATGCATCGTACACTTTCTTATAGTCTGGTGCACTTAGCTCAGCACCCTTAAGTGCAGCTCTGAGTTCAGCTTTTTGCTTTTCTGTAACAGTAGGTCGAGTAGTAGTTCTAGGTTTCTTTGTCTGAGTTTTTGTTACCACCTTAGGTCTACCTGTTCTTGTAGTTGTCCTTCCTGAACTGCCTGTCCTTCTTGTATAAGTTCTTCTTGATCTAGACTTTGGCTGTTCTTCAGATTTCTCTTCAACCACTTTTTCTTTTATTACAATAGCCTCCTGGCGTTTGATTGAATATCCTTTTTCTGTCCAAAAATCTACCACAGCATCAAATCCAGAATCTTTACTAATAACATATATTTCATCATATGAATTTTGGCCCAACTTATATCCAAGATATGTTGTTAGTTGGAAATCCAAATAATTCTTTGCAGTCTTTTCGGCTTTTACATGCTCTATATTTGCTGTGGAGCTAGTTATAGCTATAAGCGATTCATAGGCAACAGATTTTACCTTCGAACCATAAAAGATTACAACAAAATCATTACCTGCTAATTGGTCAACACCAATTAGTCCAGCATCTGAAACATTCTCATAGTCCACAAGATATAATCTCTTATTGACTCTTGATTCAACAGCTGTAGTGCTTGTATCTAATGCTTTATTTTCGTTCTTAACATCCTTATTAAATAATCCCATATTAACCTCGCATATTTCTATAGTTAACAGACCTATTGTATCACAGCTTTGTGTAAAAATTTTTTGTATAATCGCATACTCATACCCAAAAAATTTATAATTCCATTTGTTATAGTAAATATTTATAGGCTGGTGTACTAGGTGGAACAAAAGTCACTTAAGTGATAAACTAATAGCCATTAGAGATAGAAATTGGAGAGAGTTATTTAAATGATAAAACAAGTTATAATCTGGAAGTTACAGGACAAGTGCTTTGGCCCAAACTTAGGGGCTATTAAGGCAAACATTAAGACAAAGCTTGAAGAATTAAATGGTAATATTCCAGGACTTGAAAGCATTGTAGTGTGCACAGAATGTCTTAGCTCATCAAATGGCGATGTAACAGCAGAAGCCATCTTTGAGAGTGAAGAGGCTTTAAAACAATATCAAAAGCACGAGCTTCGTCTCGCTGCCACAAAGGATGCTATTGTACCTTTCGTGGATACAACAACTCATGTGGAATATGAACTATAAAATCATTTTAAAAAGGGGGTTTTTGAAATGGATGTTAAGGATATTATTACTAAGGTAGCAGGTAACGAGGACCTTTTAGACAAGCTTAAGTCTGCAGATGTTAATCAGGCAAAAGAGCTATTAGACAAAGCTGGTGTAAAGGTTGATGAAGCAGACGTAAAAAAAGTAAAAGATGCTCTAGCAGATGGAAAGATTGATATGAAAGAAATCAAGGATATCGCTGGAGGAATATTTAAGTAATAGGAACATGACAAGAGAAGAGTGGTTTGCTCAGCTGTTTACACGGCTGGGCAATTCTAAATTTAGGACAAGTTTTCATTTAAAACAAAAGGATTTAGACTATATAGAAGAAAAGGGACTAGAAACTATTAGGGAACATGCAGCTGATTTAATTGTAAATTAAGCTATAACTCATGTTGAAGGGGTGGAATATTAAATGCTATTTGATAGTCTTTTTAAACACGTAAATAGAAATAATAAATTTACTGAAACCAATAATAATGTTGCGTCAAACGTTGATAGTGCTAATACAGATTACACTAATGATAACGTTGGTGTATCGGAATCAATTAGTGATACGAATGCTGAAAAAAAGAATATTACAACGCAATATCCCAATGCTAATATGAGATATAAAGACATAGACAATAAAGTTTTAAGATTAAATGAATTAGGTACTTATATCGATAATAAAGAGGTTTTTGAAAGATGTATCTATTTTGAACCTAGTGATGGAGTGTTTCCACATGAAATTGCTCTATTGTATTTCTTATCAAGAATTACTTTATCAGAAATAGGAAATACACGTCTTACCATAAGCCCCGATATTAAAAATATAAAAAACGGGATTAAGTCTTTGCAGAGTAGAGGTCTAGTTGAATATTCTTTATCTTTTGATGATTTAGAAAAGTTAAATAATAATACTCTAAGAAGTATTGCTAAAAAGAATAAGTTAGAGTTAGCATCTCAGGACTCTTTTGAAATAAGAAAAGCTATTCGCCACCAGATGACAGAAGATGATTTGCGTTCATCTACTAATATAAGATTTTATGTTCCTACAGTAAATGCAAAAAAAATAATTAAAAAGTTTCCCGAAATTAATCTTAATACCTCTTTTCCTTGGAAAATTTACTCTCCTGAATCTGAGGACGCTTACAATAATATGAGCCCAAAAGAGTGGGATTATATTATTGAAAAGTATAAGGAATATTATTTGCCTAAAAAGATCAGTAATCAAAATAAGACATATATAGGAACACAAGTTAACGAGTTCATAAATATACTTAATGTAGCTAAGGTTTATAAGGATGGGTCATATATTATTGGGGAGAATTTAGACCCAGGTGAATACTATTTTGGGGGAGACAATATCGCCGCTCTAGATAAGAATGGTGATCAAATCAACGATGAGGAAGATTCAGTAGATTTTTATTTAAACCTAAAATCTGGCAAACGAATCTCTGTAGAAAATGGCTTCTTTACAAGAATTGATAATATAGAGTATAGATTTTCTGAAGAAGATGAATTAAAACCAAATCATATATATAGAAGCGTAGCTGAATTACCTGTAGGAGAGTATAAGTATTTATATTCGAATAGCATTGCAACTACTGAAAAATATACTGACTATAACAATGAGTGTGCTATTGTCATAAAAGAGAAATATCCAGCGTCAAGTTACATAGTTGAACATGGAGCAAAAGGTTTTCTATGTGTTGATAGTGATTCCAAATACATAAAGATTCATAATGGTTTTGCCAAATACTATTCTGATGAGAATGTAAAATCAAGTGTAACCGAAGAGCTTGAAAAAAACGAAAATTGGAAAATAATCGAGAAATATAATTGCAGCTTAAAAGAGCAAGATAAAATTATTCAAGGTAATAGATTTTTCTTTTATGCTTCAATCGAGGATCCAATTGCAGAATTATTTATAAAAACTAATTATGAAGATTGTACATTAATTGATAATCCATATAAAAATGATTCTACATGTAACTACAGATTCAGTGTTCCAAAAGAAAACAAAGAAGAAATATGTTTCATCCTATACTTGATGTATATACGAAAACTTGAATTACCTAAAATCAATGGTATTCGTGTGGTTGATATTTACAGATATTCATTCAATGGACATATTGCAGATACCTCTATGCGCTTTAAAGATGCTATTGACTCTTTGAAAATAAGAAATATTAGAGATTTTGATCGCGTATATAAAAAGATAGAACAAAACTATCCAAGTAAAGTTTTATTAGATGAAGAGGCCATTCACACATATGCAGAAGGATTATCTCCAGAATTTGATAAAAGATATTTCTTTCATATGTTCCATCATCAAAAAGATTATGCTCGTAAATATCAAGATGCCTTAATAAAGCTAGCTGAAGATGGTGCAATAAATCCAAGATGGAAAAGCGAGTTTTCGCTTTATTTACTTATTAAAAGCTATTATGAAGATGCAATTTATCAATATAGAGAACAATGGCTGGGTACACAATCACTAGATATATTTGTTCCTAGCATTCATGTTGGTGTCGAATATCAAGGAATGCAACATTATGAAGCTATTGACTATTTTGGCGGGGAAGAAAACTTTGAATACCGAAAGAAATTAGATACAGACAAACGAGAAAAATGTAAACAAAATGGTGTGTATCTTATTGAATGGAAATATGATGTTAATGTAACCGATATGAATTTACAAAAACTATTTGGGGATAACGGCATAAAATTGCCGAAAAGGAAAGAAGTTTATATAGAAAATATAATAAAAGATAGAGAAAAAAAGTCTGAGCCTCAATATGTTATTTACCAGTATGATAGCGATGGAATTTTCGTAAATGAATACGATAGCATTATTAATGCTAATAAAGCTACAAATACAACAGGAGTTGGTAAAGTAATTAATGGCCAACAAAAAATGGCAGCTGGTTTTTATTGGCGAAAAGTATTACTTAATACCGCAAAAACACCAATAGAAGTTATTAATGTAGAAGCACAACAAAAACCTAATGGTGAAAAAAGGCCTGTAATACAATTGGATGATAATGGCGTGATTATTAAGAAATATAACTCTGTTACAGAAGCATCTCAAACACTTGGCGTAAATGCTAAAAGTATAAGGCTATGTGCAAAAGGTTCACAGAAACATGCAGGTGGTTTTTGCTGGAAATATGAGGAGTAGAAAAGTATAGATGGAAAGCTTTATATTTTACGGTAATTAAAAACTTTTTAGTGATGGCGCACGTTCTCTACGCAAGATGCAAAGATGGCGCCATCATCTTTGCATCTATATCTATGCGTATAATTTAAGTTATTTGCATAAATTGACAAGAAAAATGGTATGATATATAATACCAATATGAAGAACATTATTATTGATACGAATGTATTAATTGCGGGCCTACAAAGTAAACGTGGTCAATCTTATAGATTACTACAGCTTTTGTATGAGAAGCGATTCGAAATTTCAATTTCAGTTCCATTGATTCTTGAATATGAGGCGTTGTTAAAGAAAAAACTTGATAGAAATATCTTTTCGGATTCTCATATTGAAGCATTCATAGACTATCTGTGTAAAATAGGACGTCATATTAAAATATATTATCTTTGGAGACCGTATTTAAAAGATGCATTTGATGATCATGTGCTAGAGCTTGCTCTTGCATCAGAGTGCGATTATATTGTCACTTATAATCTAAAAGACTTTAAGCGAGCTGAGGAGCTTGGAATCAAAGCTATCACGCCAGGAGCATTTATAGAAATTATATTAAAGGAGGAATAGCCTATGAGTACATTGAGTATTAGAATACCAAATTCAGTACATGAAGCTGTAAAAGGCCTTGCGGCAGAAGATAATATTTCAATTAATCAATTTATATCCTCTGCAATTATGGAAAAAATTACCGCCTTAGAGACAGAGGATTATTTATCTAAACGCGCACAAAAGGGCGATGCAAATGCCTTTAAAACAATGCTTGATTTAGTACCCGACGTTCCTGCTAACGATTTTGATAAATAATCAACTGAATAAAATGCACAAATTGTGATATACACCGCCTTAGAACGCGACTTAGGGCGGTGTTATTCATATATATCTATCTTTCCGTTAAATAATTGTTTTGCGTAAAGATGCGTTTTAATATATAATATACATGAGGCATTTTTCCGTTAAGTTTTTCCGTTAACAGTATACGGATTATACTTGCTAAACTTACATTAAAGGCAAAATTGGGAGGATAATTAATTATGGAAATCGACATTAGAAAAGCAATTTTTATTACGCCTTTTGGCTATGATCAAGAAGGCCCACTAAGTGAACCTGATATGTTCTTACATGGTGGTCAAACTGAGGCTGATATTATCGATGCAGGTGGCTATTATTTTGCTATGAAAGATCTACCAGAAGGCTTTGATACAAGTCCTACAGCCTCAACTAAAACAATGCATTATGAAACTATTAAGAGTCCTGATGGAAAAAGATTTTTTCCGCTTTTTGATTCATATGAAGTTATAACTAAAATTTTCGGCAAAAACATTCGATTATGCATGACAAGCTTTGATACAGCCCTTAAATTCTCCAAATCAGATAATCTTGATGGTATTGTAGTTTGTCCTGGAACACCATACCAAAAAATCCTTGATATAAATCAATTTGCATAGTTTGATAATATTTTAACAAATAAGGTTATAAAGTCATGAGTAACGAATATAGAAATGAACAAGACATCAAGAATAATGCAAAAATAAATGAACTCTTAAATGCTATGCCAGAATTTTTAGAGGACTTTCATACCCATTTAGAGTCTAGAAAACGCTCTACAAACACTATTCTTGGCTATATGTATGAAATAAACGTATTCCTTAGGTTCATGGCTACAACACTAAAAAAAGAGTCTATTAAAGATATTGTTGTTAAGGATCTTGATAGAATCAGAATGACTCAGATTGAAAAATACATTTCTATTTCTGAAGATGGAATCAGTTTAAGTGCAAGTGCACGACGTAGAAAGCTTTCTGCTCTTAAAACCTTATACAAGTATTATCTAAATATTGGTTCTATCCAAAAGAACCCTACTCTTCTTGTAGAAGGGCCAAAGCTTCACGAACATAATGTAATTAAGTTAAGTGCTGCTGAAGTTTCAGCTCTTTTAGATTGTATACAAGAACAAGATGGAATTTCAGAGCATGCCAAAGCCTACAATAAGCGCATGGTTGACCGTGATGTCGCTATAATCATGTTACTTTTAGGCACTGGCATGCGTGTTTCTGAGCTTGTTGGCCTTAATCTTTCAGATATAGATACTACAGAAGAAAACAAAGTGTATTTTAGTATCATTAGAAAAGGTGGGGATTATGACAAGGTTAGAGTAATTGAGCCTGTATACAATGCTGTGGCCGATTACATAGAATTTTCTAGGCCACTACTACTCTCTTCTACTGAAAAAAACGCTCTTTTTATCTCTACCCAGGGAAAAAGAATGTCCGTAAATGCAGTACAAAAAATGCTTAAAAAATACTGTAAGGCTGCCGGCCTTTCTGATAAATACTCTCCTCACAAGATGAGAGCTACTTTTGCTACCAAAGTCTACGCAGAAACAAAGGACATCTATGCAATCAAAGATGCCCTTCATCATAGCAATATTGATACTTCTAAGCATTATATTTCAGATAAGGAAGCTAGAATTGACGCTGCAGCGGAGGCGGCTAGTACATTCTTTAGCTAATAGATATTGCAATTATCCAATGAGTAGATATTTATCCAATAAAACTATTATTTAATGTACTATTTAAATTTTAATTAGAATATATATTATCTAAAGATTATTTGCTTTTCATTCTTGTTGTCCAATCAGGGTATTGTATAAATTGAGTCTTAGATTTTAAGTCACCAAATATTTTATCAGGCATAGCACCATATACAAGTACCACGTTAGGTTCCAACTCTTCAAGCATTGCTATCAAACCTTCTCGAAAATACCTTTTAGACTCTGCACTTTTAATCTGCCCATAAGTACCTATTGAAACAATACTTTTTTTATCTACTCCTTGAAAAGCAACTTTTTCTCCCAAAAATTCATCTGTATATGTTCTTTCGTCACCCCAACGAATGTTAGGGATAACATATAATCCCATTTTTTGTAAATAATGTCCAACTGCCCTATTCAAGTAAATATCTGCAATTTGTACACATAAAGGAGCATCCAAATACAGAGAGCAATCTGGAGATATAATTCCTGGAAATCTTTTTAAATCATCTACCAAAGACTCAGTGTTCGTAATCAATTCTCTGAAATTGACGTCATGTTCATAGCAGCATACAAAATCCATATTGTTTTCGCTACGATTTCTTAGTGAAAATGGCACTAGCCCATTAGGAATAATTATCTCCTTTGGAGCATCAATGTGGGGGATTTCAAATTTACCATCAAAAAAAGCTGTTTCAACAAGTGCAACTCTGAATCCTTCATCCACTAAATTATCAACTTTCTTCCCCATGTTCAGCCTCCCATCTAAGTATTGCCTCTGCACTTTCAATACTTCCAGCAATATTATACTTAGTGCATTCTTCTGGAAACTTTATCATGAGATCCTTATAGCACTGAACAAATTCTTTGCTTGGAACAATATTTACGACATCATCAATAACTTCGCTTATCCATGAATACTCATCTGCCGTACATTCATTTTTAAGAAAATCAATTGTTGTTGGAATATCTTCTGTAAGAAGTTCAATTTCTTTTTTCTGGCATTCTTCAATACCATCAGCCCATTCACCTTGACTTATTTCTTCAACATATATTCTACGGGCAATTACTTCTCTAAATTTCTCTATATTCATTTTCTTTTCCTCCCTCTACTTGTAGGTTGCTTTGAATCTGGAAAGATAGTTCCTATTTGTCCATGAGTTCGAATTACACCAACTCTTACACCCTTCCACATCCCGAAAACAGCTACTCCGTCTTTACTATGACGATTCGATTTAAGATTTGCTACATGTTCACCAGCATGCTTAATATCTTTACTAGTCCAATTTTTAGGAAACCATGCTTGTCCCGTACCGGTTTGCTTTTTAGGATTCTTGTGACTTGGAATATTTCCCACACGAACACCATTAGAATATGTCTTTACAATATTGTACTTTATTCCATATCTATTCAGTTCATTCAGTCCTGCTTGACCATGCCCGCCACTTTTTAGTCGTATTTGATTGCCTTTAAGCGGTTTCGTATATCCACCCTCATTAGAATGAACTACAGAATATTGACTTGCTACACCTGCTGCTCCTTTAGTATTTAATGTTCTTCCTGTCTTAGTTGTTCCCATAATCGTTTCCTCCTGTCAATGACAGGCAAGAAACTAATACAATTCTTATATGCATTTTAACCTTACCTTTCTACTGGTTTACCAGTCAAACATGATTATTAGTTACTATTGTCCTCATGTTTTAGATGTGTTAAAATGCTTTTACAGTTTAAGGTGCTTTTAACGCATCTTTATGAGGAAACGCTTATTAAATTGTTACCAGCAATTATATAAGCGTTTTTTCAATTTATGAACATTCAACTTGACCACCTCCCACTTCAATATCAAAACACTTCAGCATTCTTTTCTCATAAATAGCATAATCTATGACATTATCATTACATTTTTTACGCTTCCATTTAAGATAGTATTTATAAGCATTTAATGCTGCCTCATAACTGATATCAAATGTATCATGTATAGTCTCTGCATTTATTTCTCCACTCATATTATAAATCAATGGTGGGGGAGCCAACGCATACTTTGCAAAAAATTTTGCTTCTGCCTCTTCCTTTACAGTCTCTTCAATATGCCCAAGCCAAAAATGTGCTATTTCATGCATTATAGTGTTGTTGATTCTTCCATAACATTTAGAATCATTATAGAATATTACCCACTCATGTTTTTCTGTTTCTACAGAAAAACCATCTTCACTAATTCGTCTAGCAGCTCTACGTCGCTCTTTCCCAAGTGCAGAGTATGGCCAAATTGCTATCCCCAGTTTTGTAGCAATTTCGAACGAGCTTATAGGCACACATTTAATGTCATATTCAGAAAACAGGGAAACTATTTGTTCTTTTATTTCCTCATATTCTTCGTCCGATAATCTCGTTGCCATCAATCACTATCCCCCTGTATCAAAATTTTCATTAACTCCATACGCTCCTCTTGCGTCATATCATTTGCATTACGTGCTATAAGAAGCCTTGCCGTTGCAAGATCGTCTTCTTTATTTGCACTCTTTCCATCTAACAGATAATCAGTTGTCGTTCCAAGTGCTTCTGCAATTTTAGATAAATTAGCTCCCCTCGGAATTCGGTCACCTTTAACATAATGAGATATCGCAGATTCTGTTATGCCTGTTTTAGTTGATAAATCCTTTTGGCTCATTCCTCTACTACTTAAAAGCTCGCTAAGCCTTTCGGTTATACCTCTTGCCATTTCATTCCCTCCTATTTTGAAATAATGATATCACATTTCGATAATTATAATACATCCAAATTATCACTTCGTCAAGTTTATTTTCTGAAATTAATTATATTCTTCTGGAATGCTCAGACATTTATACTTCACAGTCCAATAATAATAAGTTTATATCGCTGATTTAAATTTTATAATTTGTTCGGGTTTACAAAAAATCGTGTTCGGGTGTATTATCTACTTACAAAAAGCAAACATACTTTCGGAAAGTATGTTCGTAATTTATCAAGGAGGTAAGACAACTGGATATGTCTAAGCATTTACTAATCTCCAAATGCTACATAGCTATAGATATGAAGTCATTCTATGCATCTGTAGAATGCGTTGCCAGAGGTCTTGATCCACTTAAAGCTAACCTTCTAGTCGCTGATGGTAGTAGAACCGACCAAACCATCTGCTTGGCAGTCTCTCCCGCCCTTAAAGCTATAGGCGTTCCAAGTAGGCCTAGACTATTTGAGGCAAAACAAGCCATAGAGAAATACGAAAGAATCCACCATACTAAGGTACTTTATATTACTGCTGTTCCTCGTATGCTTGAATATGAGAAAGTATCAGCCAAGATTTACGGTATTTTTCTAAAATATGTAGCCCCTGAGGACATCCATGTTTACAGTATCGATGAGAGTTTCATTGATTGCACACCCTACTTACATCTTTATGAAACTGCAGCTATGAAATCTGGCCAAAGCCCCGCTCACATCATGGCTATGACAATGATTAGAGATGTACTCAAGCAGACTGGCATTACAGCCACAGTTGGCATTGGAACTAATCTATATCTTGCAAAGGTTGCAATGGATATCGTAGCTAAAAAAGCTCCTGCCGATAAAGACGGCGTACGTATTGCTGCTCTAACAGAAGACTCATATAAGACTTTACTATGGCCACATAAACCCCTCACAGACTTCTGGCAAATAGGTAATGGTAAAGCCCGTCGCTTGGAACGAAATATGATGTACACCATGGGCGATGTTGCAGAACGATCTCAACTAGATGAGGAGTGGTTTTATAAAACCTTTGGCATTGATGCAGAGATACTAATAGATCATGCCTGGGGAATCGAGCCTGTTACAATGCATGATATTAAAAACTATAAATCCGATAACCACTCTCTTTCCAACGGACAAGTATTGCCTAGACCATATAAGTACGAAGAAGCATGTATTGTTCTAAAAGAGATGATTGATATCCTCTGTTGTGACATGTACAAGAAGAATCTAGTATCGTCAAAGTTTACCTGGTGGGTAAGCTACGACTACAAAAGTCTTGAATACTGCCCTCACTACGATGGGCCACTAGCTATAGATTGGTATGGTAGACTCCATCCAGCACATTCTAATGGCACAGTAAACCTTCGTAATGCGACAAACACTTCTAAGCTTGTAATTGAAGCAATCATGAATGATGTGATAAAGAAAACTGACCATAGAATACTATTCCGCCGACTTGGCATATGTGCTTGTAATGT